>JBBSFE010000057.1:0-37930 GCA_038239005.1 Polyangiales bacterium | reverse complement strand
CTGATCGGCGCTCGCGTCGCCGCGCTCGATCATCGCGATGACTTCTTCCCAGAACGCTCGATTACGCCGCTTGCGCTTCATCGCGCGCAACATCGCCACGGATCCCGACACCGCTCAAGCCGTCCATCGTCGGACGCTTACAAAGGCAGAGCTGGCCCCGATCGCACAGCACCGCACTCGATTTGCGGCGCGTCACTCATGGACATCGCGTCGCTATCTTGAGGACCCGAGTCAACGAGCTCACCTCGCCAGCGTGGCATGCAATCACCGTCACCACGTTGGCGAGTAGCGCGCAGCGCCTCAGCATGACCTATTCATCGCCGCATGACACAGGACACGGGCATCCGTTTCCGACGTTTGGGTCGGCAAAAATGCAGGACAGTAGGTCTTGCGTACAACAGCCCCACAGCTTGACTGCACCACCATCTGGACCATAGCCGGTGAAGGTAAGCGCGCAAACCTCGGTGCTTGGGCATCGCAAGATCCATGGCGCGCCAGGCCCATCACAGGACGAGACTTCCCCGTAGTCCAAGGAGCAATTGACAGGCTCGCTCGACGTGTCCGTGGTCTCTTGGCGATCCGCCGTGGAGTCGCGCGGGCTATCGTCGACGCTTGCGTCATGGGGGCGGTTCACCACACCTAGTTCTGTGCGTGCACCACACCCCCCACACCCCAGCAAGACGAACACGACCATCGACTTGGATACGCTGCTGATCAAATCCGTCTCATTGTCACGCCGGAAAGCGCCTTCCTTGATAGGAGACGATTGATGCGCACTCGCAGCCAAACGTCCTACGCAAGCGCTTGCCTCGTCGTAAGACTGACACGAATGATAACGTCGTGATCAAGTGGGCGCGCTCGGGCGCTTCAGCACCGAGAGCGGCACCCAGCAAAGCCTCCACTCCGTTTTCGTAGGTCGCCGATTGAACGCACTGTGATACTGCCCAATCACGGAAGTGAGCGCGCTTCCTAAAACATCTAGCGGTCCATCGCCAATGGTGTCTGCAGTCTCTTGAATGTTCCACCAACCCCATGCGTTTTACGTCGTTGTTCGCAGTACCGAATCCCAATACGGTCCACGCTCTCTGTCCTGGTATTTCATTTAGTTAGCCATCTTGTGAAGGCGATGTGCGAAGTTGGGCCGGGACACGCTTCGGTTGCCAGGGTCGCGAATGTGAGAGCGAGCTCGGAAAGCATATATCTGACGGCACCGCGATCTTGTTCGCATTCGTTGGGGCATGGGACCCACGTGGTTGCGCTGCGACACACGAGCCGGACTCGGTCTTCGCGTGCACATTGCTCGAACGCGACGAACCGCTCGATGCCTTGTTCGTCGAGCTCGAGCTCGACGTCGCGTCGTTTCACGATACCGTCCAAAACGTGCGGGAGTTGCTCAACGATCACTGCAAGGTCGACCCGTACATCGACCGGCCAGCGGGGCTGACCGAGGCCCCCAACCTCGAACGATGCCAGCTCGAGGTCGTCGAGGCGGCCGCATACAGCGCACATCACATGAGCGAGCTCGTGACTCGCGACCACGCGGTGGTCTGCGACACAGGGTGATCGCGTCCGGCGCATCAACGCCATGGTGAATTCCGTCGCTGCCACGTTCACGGTGTGAGCCCTCGCCATTGGCGGAAGAGCGCAATCTCCGAGCTCTTCACGACGAGCCCGCCGTTGATCCGCGGGGCGCCTCGACAAGGAACGACTCGAGTCGCGTGCGGGCTTCGGGAAACGTGATCATGTGCTCGGAGCTCGCCTGTAAGGTAGTCTGCCCGGCGTGACCGGCAAGATCGTGCATGCGCTCGTGGTGGCGACGAGCAATCGCGGCAAGCTCGAGGAGCTGCGTGAGCTTCTCGCGGGGTTGCCGATCGAGCTACGCACGCTCGAAGACGTGGGCGCCGGGCCCGACAAGCTCACCATCGTCGAGGATGGCGCGACGTTCGAAGACAACGCCGTGAAGAAAGCGAAGGCCGTCGCCACGGCGACGATGACGCTCACCATCGCAGACGACTCCGGGCTCGAGGTCGACGCACTCGGGGGCGCGCCCGGTGTTCGCTCCGCGCGGTTCGCGGGCGAGCGTGCGACCGACGCGGAGAACAACGCCGCGCTCATCGCGCGTCTCGAAGAGCTCGGCGACGGATTGGGCGGGGACAGCTTGTTTCCAGCCCGATTTCGCTGCGTGCTCGCGCTCGTCGATCCCTATGGCGCGTTCGAGCCGCACCTCTCCGAAGGACGGTGCGAAGGCGCGGTGATGCGCTCGCCGCGCGGCGCAGGCGGTTTCGGTTACGACCCGCTCTTCGTCCCGACCGGCGGCGATCGCACGCTCGCGGAGCTCGAGGCCGCGGAAAAAAATCGCATCTCGCATCGCGCGCTCGCGGCGCTGCGCATTCGCCCGATCCTCGAGCGCCTCGTGCTCGACCGCGACGAAAAAATCAGAAAAATGTTCGGCTAAGCGGATGTCATTTGAACCGAACGGGTCTTGCCACCGCGTGGCGATCGGCAACCATCCATGTGCCGGGCGCCGGTGACTGGGCTTTGAACTAATGCAATCGAATTGGAAGGCCACGTACAAGTACGGCAACATCGGGCTCGAGCTCGTCCTCTCGATCGTCGTCGGGTTCTTGCTCGGGCGCTGGGTCGATCGCCACGTGCTCGGCGGCCACGGCTACGGCACCATCGTGGGCACGCTCATCGGCGTCTACACGGGCTTTCGCTCTCTCTTCAAGATGGCGAAGCAAATGCAGGTCGACTCCGAAGCCGACGACAAACGCATGAGCGTCAAAGTCGACACGGACGCCAAGGTCGAGGCCTACAAAAAAGAAGCCGACGCGCCCGAAGATGACAAGAAGTGAGCTCGCGCTCTTCGGCGCAATCGCCGGCGTGGGGTTCGCAGTGTCGGGTGGAGCGTGGGTCGCCTCGGGCTCGCGCGCGGCAACGTCGGTTGCAGTTGGAGCCGGAATCGCGCTCCTGAATTTGTGGGCGCTTCGCGGCGTCGTCCGCGTGCTCGTACTTCACGCGGCCGGGACGCGCTCGAGCGCGGCTTCGGGCCTGTTTTTGGCGCCCAAAATGCTTGGCCTCTTTGGTCTCGTGTGGCTGCTTTTGGCTCGCGGCACGGTCACGGCCGGGCCCTTGGCGCTCGGCTATGCGGCCCTACCGATAGGAGTTGCCATCTTCGCCCTCGTCTGCAAAAACGGCGACTCTTCCAATGCCTGAGCACACCTCCATCTTCACGCTCATGCTCGAGAAATACTTCGGGCATCACGCCCTCGAGCACAACATGGAGGGCGTCTTCGGCCACAGCATCGCGGGCAAGCCCGTGGGCATTCACAGCCTCGAGCCGCTGGTCGCGTCGTTCTTCGTCGTGTGCCTCTCGATCTTCCTCGCCTACCGCGCGCGCCCGAAGGTCATCGACTACGACAAATCCATCATCCCCGACGAAGAGCTCACGCTCCGCACGTTCTGGGAAATCTTCGTCGGTTATTTCTACAACCTGATGAAGGACATGATGGGCGCGAGCCGCGCCAAGCGTTACTTCGGCCTCGTCGGCACGTGCGCCGTTTTCATTTTCTTCTCGAACCTCATGGGGCTCATCCCGGGCTTTTTGCCGCCCACGTCTACGTGGAACATCACCGCAGGCTGCGCACTCCTCGTGTTCGTGGTGTTCAACTACTACGGCTTCAAGGAGAACGGCTTCGGCTACCTCCGCCACCTCGCGGGCCCGTGGATTCACCCGCTCGCGATCCCCATCAACATCCTCATCTTCTGCATCGAGCTCCTGTCGACGTGCATTCGGCCGCTCACGCTGTCGATTCGTCTCATGATCAACATGGCGGTCGACCACATGCTGCTCGGCCTCTTCATGGGCCTCGTCATGGTGTTCGTCCCGGTGCCGATCATGATGCTCGGAACGCTGGTCGCCCTCGTGCAAACGCTCGTCTTCTGTTTGCTAGCCGCGATTTACATCGCGCTCGCCACCGAGCACGAAGACCACGGCGACGCTCACGCCGCGGAATCCCACTAGCTTTCATAAAGAAAAGACACTAAAAGCCGCACGCGTGATGAAGGAGACTCGTCCGATGCTGAAGAAGATTGCAGGCGCGACCGCGTTCGTAGCCAGCTTTTTGATTCCCCTCGTTGCCTTTGCCCAGCCGGTCGCTACGGCAGCCGCCGCGGCAGACCCCACGGGAGCGAAGGGCGACGCCGGAATGGGCGCCTACATCGGTGCAGGCATCGCCATGGGCCTTGCGGTTCTCGGCGGCGGTCTCGGCCAGGGCCGTGCGGCCTCGGCGGCGCTCGAGGGCATCGCGCGCAACCCGAATGCTTCGTCGAAGATTCAGACGCCGATGCTGATCGCGCTCGCGCTGATCGAGTCGCTCGTCCTCTTCGCGCTGCTCGTCGCGTACTTGCTGCAGAGCAAGTAGAGGCTCGCGGAGAGCGGGAGGCTCGACACACTCAGTGCTTGCAGCGCGCGAGCGCTTCTTGCGCGCGTGCTTTCATCGGCGGGCTTGTCGTGCTTCGCGCGACGTTCGGGAGCGCCGCGCATGACGCCGCGAGATCCATCACGCTCGGAT
Organism: Polyangiales bacterium; assembly: GCA_038239005.1. Taxonomy (GTDB): domain Bacteria; phylum Myxococcota_A; class Polyangia; order Polyangiales; family Polyangiaceae; genus DASXHD01. Next base: position 33,356 of record JBBSFE010000057.1, on the reverse strand, counting down.
CGTGCGGATCGATCGCCGTCACGGCGAGCGTCTGCGAGGCGGCGTCCGAAACGAGCGCGCCCGAGAGCATCGGGTCGAGCGCTTTTGCGCAACGCTTGATGGCCGCACCAAGCGGCACGGCGAGAGCACCAAAGACGGCGTGCTCACGCGATCCGAGCGCCATCGTCCAGAGCTTCGCGACGCGATCGCACGCGAGCCAGTCGCTCGTACCGACACCGCGCAAGAGCCCGGACTCGGCCGTTTTTGCGAGCCAAGCGAGCACGTCGTCGTCGTGTGTGGCCATGCGCGCGGCTGCGGCAGGGCAGGTGGGTGCGTCACGCGACGAATCGGGGACGCGCATGAAAACGGCGCGCGCCTCTTTGGTCGAGGCGTCCGTGCCGAGCCCGTTGCACATGGCTTCGCGGGTGCCGGCGTCTGCGAGCCGTAGCTCGATGAGGTGGGGGACATCGGGCCCGGGCGCGCTCGCGAGCGCAGACCCACACACGACGTGGCAACCGTTCTTGAGCGCGACGTCGAGCTCCGAGGTGAACGCGGCGACCCCAGGCCCATCGTGCTTGATCACCGTGGCTGCGTCCTCCATTCGCGCGCGATCGCCGAGCGCGCGTTTGATCATCGCGGTGGCCCACGGAGCCTTCCGTTCGACGCCCGCCCACGCAGCGATGTAGACGTCGAGCGCGCTGGCGCCGCCGTCGAGGCTCGCAGAGCTTCCTTGTGTCGAAAGCTTCTCCAGTGCGTCTTCAGCGGGCTTGTCGGTGTCGGCGAGCTTGCCGAGCGCGCGTATGGCATCGGACGAGCCGTTCTTCACGAGCCAGGCGACGTCGTGCTTCTTCTCGGCGTCATTGACGCTCGAGGGCGTACACGAAACGAGGACTATCCCTAGAAGCAAAGCGCGTCGCACGCCGCCATCATAACTTGCCGAAGGCTAGTTATGCACCCGTCGACGGCAGGGCGAAGCCGCGACGACGAGATAGCGTGAGACGCCATCAGAGCGTGAGACGCACGGGCAACACGATCATCGGCACGCCCGCGTGCTGGAGGCGCCGTTGAATCTGAAACGCGGTCTCGTTGTGGAGCACGCGCCCGATGCTCGAATCCTCGTCGAAGAGGAGCTGGCCAGCGACGAATAGCGCCTTCGGATACTTCTTGATGACCTCGAGCCCGAGGCGCTCGGCTTCGACCGCGACCTCGGTTCCGGTCGAGAGTTGCGTGTCCGACGGAAGCTCCAACGTGGTCGCGAAGCACCGATAACGCTCGAGCGCTTCTTTTGTGCGTTGCTCGAGCTCGTGCACTTCACTGATGCCTTTGAAGTTGCCCGAATCGACGATCGCGACCGAGCAGAACACGACGCCTTTGAAGTGATCTGGAAACATGCGCACGAGCGTGAGCAGCGCGTGCCGCCCGAGCCCGCCGTAGCCGCCGACGAACACGGCCGCGACGGGTTTCTCCGGATCGATAGGTTGTGGGTGCGCTTCGATTTTCTGATCGGCAAGTGGGTCGGCCAGATCGACGTCGAGCTTGCGAATCGCGCCGACGACGCGCGCGTAGTGGCGCTTGATGAACAAGCACATCGCGACGACCGCGCCGGTGATCACGAGTGTGAGCCAACCGCCTTCGCCGAACTTTTCGTAACAAGTGACGACGAGGATCGTCCCGCACAGCCCAAGAGCAATCACGTGAATCGGAAGGTGGCGCCACCAATCGCGATGCTCTTTGCGACCCTTGATGAAGAAGCGCGACATGCCGAGGTTCGAGAGCGAGAACGTCAAGAAGACGTTGATCGAATACATGACGACGATCTTTCCGACGTCGCCGTGGGTGTAGAGGAGCGCTGCGATCGACGCGCCGCTCATCAAGAGCACGCCGTTCTGCATGCTCAACCGCTCCGAGAGAGCGGAGAATCGGTGTGGCAGCCACGAGTCGACCGCCATGTTCGCCATGACGCGTGGGCCGTCGACGAAGCCGGCTTGCGCGGCGATGAAGAGCAACCCTGCTTCGCTCGCGAGCGCGACCATCACGAAGATCGATCCAACGTCGACACTGCCGATGTGCCAGCCGCTCGCGACGCGCTCGAGCAAGACCCAGTTCATCGTCTTGGTTTTGTCGTCCGGCGGCATGGCGCCCACGAGCAAGTACGCGAGGAGGATGCCGCCGGCGGTGAGCGCGAGCGAAGTCGCCATCAAAATCATCGTCCGCTTGGCCGTGCGGACTTTCGGCTCGCGCATGATCTGGATGCCGTTCGATACGGCTTCGATGCCCGTGTAGGTGCCGCCGCCGAGCGAGTACGCGCGAACGAAGAGCGCGAGGGTTCCGAACACCGTGAGGCTGCGAATCGTGTCGTGGAAGTTTCCCGCCGTGGCGTGTGCGACGGTGCCGACGTCGCCGATGTGACCGAAGATCGCGACGCCGAGCGCGATGACGTGCGTCACGACGAACGCGAGAAAGATCGGCAAGATGGCCTGGACCGATTCTTTGACGCCGCGAATGTTGAGCATCGTCAAGACGACGATGCCGCCGATCTCGACCATGATCTTCGTGCGCTGAACGGGATCGAGCCACGTGCCCGCTTGCGCGACCGCGAGCATGCCGCCTTCGGGAAGCGAGAAACCAGTGAGCGCGCCGGCAGCGTCGTGGAGCTCGGTTTGTCCGAACCACCTGCGCGGGATCAAGTTGAAGATCTGATCCCCGCCCGACGCGACCGACACCGTGATCGTGAGCACGTAGTCGACGAGGAGCGCGCTTCCGCTGACGACACCGAACCGCGGACCGAGAAGCTTCGTTGCGACGACATACCCGCCGCCGCCGGCGGGGAAGTGCTCGATGATGCGCGTGTAGCCATACGAAATGATGAACACGGTGAGCGCCGTGCCAATCGCGAGGCCCACCGCGAGGCTCGCGTGGTTGCCGTTGCTGACGAGCGCACGAAACGCTTCGTCCGGCCCGTACGCCGACGACGAAAGCCCGTCCGCGCCGAGCCCGACCCACGCGAGCATCGCCACGAGCGACACGGCGTGAAACGTGCGACTGTCGTGGACGTCCTTCGGCGCGCCAAAGAAAAAAGTCCGCAGGCGCTGCATGGAACGCCGAGAAAACTAAGATCGTTCGTATAAAGATTTCATTAAGACAATGCCCACCTCGCTCCGCTCGGTCGGACCCAGCCTGCCTCCGCAGAAGGCGGAGGCATGCGCGTCGTAATCGCCGGTGGCACCGGTTTTGTCGGCAAGCGGGTCGCCGCCCTCCTTACGAGTCGTGGTGACGAGGTGACGCTTCTCTCGCGCCATGCGTCGCCCCCAAGCACGCTCTCGTACGATCAGGCGCGCGAAGCGATTGCGCCGGCTGATGCGATCGTCAACCTCGCGGGTGCGAGCGTCCTCGATGAGAAGTGGTCGCCAAAGCGGCTCGAGATTTTGCGAAGCAGCCGCATCGACACCACGCGCGTCATCGTCGATGCCATCGAATCGTCGAAGGCCGTGCTCGTGAGCGCGTCGGCCGTTGGCTACTACGGCACACGACTCGACGACGAAGAGCTCGACGAATCATCGCCACCCGGCGACGACGTCCTCGCGAAGCTTTGCGTCGACTGGGAAGAGGCCGCGCGCGCTGCGCCATGTCGCGTCGCCATCGCACGCATCGGCATCGTGCTCGGCAAAGAAGGCGGGGCGCTCGCTCGCATGTTGCCGATGTTTCGCAAATTCATCGGCGGCCCCATCGGCTCCGGCAAACAGTGGTGGAGCTGGATTCATCTCGAGGACACCGCTCGCGCGATCGTGCACGCGATCGACAAACGCGGGTTCGAAGGTCCGTTCAACGTCACGGCTCCCGCGCCTGCCACGATGAACGACGTCGCGAAAAAGCTTGGCGAAGTGCTCCGCCGGCCTGCGGCGATTCGTGTTCCCGAGTTTGCGCTTCGCATGACGCTCGGCGATGGCGCCGTCACGCTCTTGACTGGGCAGCGTGCGTTACCGAAAAAGCTCCTCGAAACGGACTTCGATTTTCGATACGGAAACTTGCGCGCAGCGCTTCAAAGCTCGATCTGAGCGCCGAACTCGACGACGCGATTCGGCGGGATCTGAAAGAACGCATTCGCGGGCCGCGCGTTGCGCGACAAATACGCGAAGAGCCACTTGCGCCAGCGTGCCATACCCTTCTTGTCCGTAATGACGAGCGTCTCGCGGCCGAGAAAGAAGCTCGTGTCGGATTCGTTCGTGATGAGCCCGCGCTCGCGGCAGCGGAGCATGATCTCGGGAACGTTGGGTCCTTGCATGAACCCGTAGACCGCCTTCACTTGCCACACTCCTTCGCCGAGATCTTTGATGAGCTCGAGGCGCGACGCGGCGGGAACATCGGGCACGTGGTGCGTCATGATCGAGAGACACACGACTTGCTCGTGGAGAACTTTGTTGTGTTTGAAGTGATGGAGGAGCACGGGCGGCGCGGCGTCCGGGTTCGACGTCATGAAGACCGCCGTCCCTTTGACGCGCGGCGGCTTCACTCTTGCGAGATCGTCGAGAAAATCCCTGAGCGGAAGCGTGGTCGACGCGATGATGCGCGCGAGCTCGATGCGCCCGCGCTTCCACGTGACCATGACTGTGAACACGAGCGCCGCGATGCCGAGCGGGACCCAGCCGCCTTCGGCGACCTTCACGGTGTTCGCCGAGAAGAAGAGCAAATCGATCATGAGAAAAAGCCCACACAAGCCGAGCGCCTTCGAGCGCGACCAACCCCAGCGATCGCGAACGACCACGTAAAAGAGAATGGTCGTGATGCTCATCGTACCGGTGACGGCGATGCCGTATGCCGCCGCGAGATCGTCCGAGTGTCTGAACCCGAGCACCAGTGCGACGCACGCGAGCATCAAGCCGTAGTTGATCTCGGGAATGTAGATTTGCCCTTCGGCCTCGCCTGACGTGTGACGAATCGTGACGCGCGGCCAATAACCGAGCTGCACTGCTTGCTGCGTGAGCGAGTACGCGCCGCTGATGAGCGCTTGCGACGCGATGACCGTCGCGAACGTCGCGATGCCGACGAGCGGGTAGTGAAACCACGCAGGTGCGAGCGCATAAAACGGGTTCTTCATGGCGAGCTCGCCTTGGCTCGAGAGAAGCATCGCGCCTTGCCCGAAATAGTTCAGCACGAGCGACGGAAGCACGACGATGTACCAAGCCAAGCGAATCGGCTTCGGACCGAAGTGGCCCATGTCCGCGTAGAGCGCTTCGCCGCCCGTGATGCACAAGACGACTGAGCCGAGCACGTAGAAGGCGAGCAGCCGGTGATGAAGGAGGAACATCACCGCGAACGACGGGCTCAGGGCCATCAGCACGCGCGGGTTCGAAATGATCGGCGGCAACCCGAGCGTGCCGATCGCACCGAACCAAATGAACATCGCCGGCCCGAACACCATGCCTACGCGCGCCGTGCCGCGCTTCTGCACGACGAAGAGCCCCACGAGAATGACGACCGTGAGCGGGACGACGAGCCGCTCGAGCAAACCCGACGCAGCGACTTCCGAGACTTCCGAAAGCGGCTTCACGGCGAGACCCTCGACGGCCGACAAAACCGAAATGGCCGGCGTGATGATTCCGTCTCCATAGAGGAGCGCGGCGCCGAAGAGGCCAAGCGCGAACAAGAAGAACGTGCGCGGTTTCCCGTCGGGCTTTTTTGCAACGAGCGCGAGGAGAGCGAGGATGCCGCCTTCGCCGCCGTTGTCGGCGCGCATGATGAACGTCAGGTACTTGACGATGATCACGAGCACGAGCGACCAAAACACGAGCGACAAAATCCCGAGGACGTTGGTCTCGTTTCGCGCGAGCGCGGCGAGCGGACGTCCGAGCGCGTCGTTGTGCGCGGCGAAGCATTGTTTGATCGCGTAGAGCGGCGACGTACCAATGTCTCCGTAAACGACGCCGAGTGCGCCGATCGCAAGCTTCGCTAGCTCCGAGCGCGTGCGTGGCGCGCGGTGCGAGTGCGGGGCCGCAGCCGCGTCCATGGAGTGATAGAGGTACTGAATGACCAACAAATCGGTCAAGCGGTTGGCCATTGCGGCTGTGCTGCTGCTCGTCCTCGTGTTCGGCGGAGCGACGGGTTACTACGTGCTTGGCGCGGGCCGATGGTCGTTTGTCGACTGTTTGTACATGACCGTCATCACCCTCTCGACGGTCGGTTTTGGCGAGCTTTCGCGCATGGGCGACGTTTCCGGCGCGCGGGGGCTCACGATTGCGCTGATTGTCGGCGGGATTGGCACGCTTGCGTACGTCCAGGCCAACGTCACGGCGCTGCTCGTCGAGGGCGCGCTGGGGCAAGCTTGGCGGAGAAATCGGATGCAAAAGAAGATCGACTCACTTTCCGGGCACATCGTCGTGGCTGGCTCGGGATCGACCGGCAAACACGTCATCGAAGAGCTCATCGCCACCAAGACGCCTTTTGTCGTGATTGAGCGCAATCAGGAGCACATCGAGCGCCTCTCGGAGCACATGATGGAGGGCGAGCTTCTCTACGTGCACGGGGATGCCACCGAAGATCACATGCTCGTTCAGGCGGGGATTCAGCGCGCCTCGGGCGTGGTTGCGGCGCTCACGCACGACAAAGACAATTTGTTCGTCACGCTCAGCGCACGGAGCCTCAACGCGACGGCGCGAATCGTCTCGAAAGTGACGGAAGACGAATCCGCACCGAAGATGCTCAAGGCCGGCGCGACATCGGTGGTGTCGCCGACGCAAATCGGCGGGCGACGCATGGCGAGCGAGCTCATTCGGCCCGAGGTGAACGAATTTCTCGACCAGATGCTCCGCGACAAGGACAAGAGCTTGCGACTCGAAGAAGTCACGATTCCGAAGAGCTCGCCTTACTGCGGGCACGCGCTTCGCGATGCGCCGATCCGCCGCGAAACGAATTTGCTCGTCATCGCCGTGCGCCAGCCCACGCGCGAGTTCGTCTACAACCCCGAGCCCGATTTCGTGCTCGATGCGGGAATGATTTTGGTCGTGATGGGCGCAGCCGACGGCGTCAAAAAACTTCGCGCGCTCGTTACGGACCCACTCCCCACGAAAGATTGATCACTTTTCCATCGCGTGGAGCGCGCGCAAAACCCAGTGTGCGGTTTCTTCTGCGCCTGGGCCGTCGTAGTGGAGCCCATCGGGTCGGACTGGTGCGCCGTAGGTCGTGAGCGTGCACGTGCGATTCGGGCAGAGGTAGCGCGCCATGTCGAGCACGTCCGCGTGCGCGGCCAGTGCGGCGTCGCGAAGGATGCCGTTGTAGCAGTCGACCGTGTCGTCGAGCGCGGGCGACTCCCATTTCCCGACGGGATACGCGGCGAGCGCGACGACGCGACGTTTTGTGAAGGGAGCGATGTCGTCGAGTAGCGCGTGAAGGCGATTGGCGTACGCATCGTGCCAGCCGCGTTCGCACACGTTGTTCCATTTTCCGTCGGCCTTCACGGTGGAGAAGAATGCGCCGCCGAGAACGATCATCGTGACGTCGGGTCGCGTCTCGGTGACGTCGGCGACCCACGAGCGCGCGCAGTTCCCGTTGCCATGCTTCAGGCCCGACATCGAGTGGACCTCGCTGTAGCCCTCGAGGATCGAGCAATCGCCAATCGCGCGATGCGCGACCGATGCGTTCTCCCACGTTTGCATCCAGAACATCATCGCGCCAAGCGACAGCGCCACCGAATCACCGAGCACGAGCACACGCATCGTTCCGGCTGGCAGGTCGCTTGCGAGCGGCAAGATGTCCATCGTCGCTTGTCGCTGGCGCGACGCGACCGACGCTGACTTCGGAACGCTGGGCTTGAACGTCGCCGATGGATTTTCCGCGGCAACGGTGCGCGTTGAGCCGAGGATGACGAGCACGGCGAGCGCAACGGCGGCGGGAACCACGACGAGCGGGCGACCCCACGCGATGCCATGCTGGCGAATCGGCTGCTCGATCACGCGATACGAAATGCCCGCAATCACGAGCGTGACAACGAGGCGGAGGGCGAGAAGGAGAGCGCCGTGCACGTGCGTGCGTTCGTCGGTCAGCACGACGTAGACGGGCCAGTGCCACAAATAAACGCCGTAGCTGATGAGGCCCATCACGCGGAGCGGCCGCCACGAGAGAGCGCGCGCAACGAGCCCGCCGCGAACGGCGCAGGTGATCAACACGAGCGCTGCGATTTCGGTGACCCAAAATCCGCCGCGATAGAGAAGCGCGCTCTTGCCGTCGAGGAGAAACCACGCAGCGCCGATCACGGCCGCCGACGCGATGCCTAGGGTGTCGAGCGCACGCGAACGCTGGCCGTGCGCAAGACCGGAGGTCGCGAGGATCGCGCCGACGAGAATCGCCGCGCCGCGCGTGTCGGTGCCGAGGTAAGCGCGCGTCGTGTCGCTGCCGTCGTAGAGAAACGTCATCGCGAGCGCCGATGCAATGGCGAGCCCGATGCACGCAACCATGAGGGCGCGGATGCGCCCGAGGGCGAGCAATCCCACGACGACGAGCGGCCACACGACGTAAAACTGTTCTTCGATCGCGAGGCTCCACGTGTGCTCGAGCGGCGAAGGTGCCGCGAACATTTCCCAGTAGCTTCGCTTGACGAAGATCGCGCGCCAGTTCGCGACGTATCCGAGCGTGGCCAGCGCGTCGGCGCGAATTGCCGCGAGCGCGTCGGGCTTTGCGAGCGTCTTGGCGTAAATCGCGATGGCCGGCATCAGCGACAAGAGCGCGGGAAGAAGCCGGCGCGCGCGTCGCACCCAAAATTTGCGCAAATCGATCGACCCCGTTGCGCGGTTCTCTTCGATCAAGATCGACGTGATCAAGAAACCCGAGAGCACGAAAAACAAATCGACGCCGAGGTAACCGCCGCGCAGTCGCTGGTTCGCGGGAAAAAAAAGGACGCCGATGATGGCGAGCCCTCGAAGCCCGTCGAGCCCGGGCACGTGCGTGGCCTTCACGCCGCGATGCCTCGCGTCCGAAGAACATCGCGCAGCGCGATCTGCACGTCGGGCGCGGCCGTGGCCAGCGCGGCGCGTGCGAGCTCGATAAAACGCGCCGCGCGTGAGCGCTTGAGGCCTTCCAGCGTGGCTGCGCGATCTTGAGGAGCGCCGTGCTCGAGGATGCCGAGCAAGAACTCCGCGGCCTCGGGTGTGTCGACCTTGGCGAGCGCCCGAAGCGCTGCTGCTCGCGTGGATGCCTTCGCCGACTCGCGCACGATGCGCGAAAGCGGATCGAACGCGTGCGGAAACGTGAGCGCCTCGGTGGCGCGTTCGGCTTGCTCGACGACTGCGGCATCCGCGTCGCGCAATGCAGAACGAACGGTGATGAAGCTCCGCTTGAAGAAGAGCATCTGCATCGCAGAAAGCACCGCGACGCGCACGGGTCGCTCGGGCCGCATCGCGAGCTTCTCGAGCGGCGAGAGCACGCCATACAAACCAAGCTGCGCGAGCTGCTCACACAGCCGAACACGCGTTGCCGTGGCTTGTTGCGAGACGTCGTCGTCGCGCGACTCGATCGCGAATGCGGTGAGTCGCGCGAGCATGGCCTTGCGGCGAATGATGTCCGGCCAATGCCGATCGAGGAGCACATCTGCGCAGGCCTCGGCGGCGCTTCCTTGTTGCTCCCACTCGAGCAGATCGACGTGCCACACATCCGGGAACTGGTTGTCTTGGCGCAAATGCATCGCAAGAGGTGATGCATCGAGGGGGTCGTCTCGCACGCCTTCATAACGCTTGGCGGCGCGCGCGTAGTGCTTCGTGCGCGCGGGCTCGAGGTCCATCGTTGCGAGCTCCTCGTAGAGCTTGCCCACGCGCGAGTATTGCCCGACGTCGCCGTATGCGAGGACCGCGGCCAAAAGCGCGTTCTCCGAAATCTCCGCGGGCGCGCCCCGCTCGTGGTGTTGCTTCGCCACCTCGCGCCAGAGCTCGGCCTGCTGGAGCACGTAGTGTGCGCTCGTCGGTGCCATTGCGAGGGCGCGCGCGTACTCGGAAACTTCTTTCGCGATGGTCGCGGCTGCGGAGAATTCCTTTTTCTCCCTCGCAGCGACGAGGGCGTCCTCGAAATACTGGAGCGCGAAATATTTGAGGTGGTCTTCGCGCAAGATGCGAATGCAGTTCACGAACCCTTCGAGCACGTCTTCGAAGGCGCCGCCTTCGCGGCCGATTTGCACGAGCACTTGAAAACAATCGAACGCGCGCTCGCGCTGGCCGACCGACTCGAAGTGATCTGCCGCTTCCTCCACGAGCCGAACCGACGCCACGATGGCGTCGTGCGCCTGCCGTGCGTCTTTGCATTGCTTGGCGCATCGCGCGAGGTTGAACTGCACGAGCGCCGCGTTGTACGCATCCGCGCCGCCGCTCGTCACTTGCCCAAGCCGCGACCAAAGCGCGCGCGCGCCCACGAAGTCTTGCGCTTTCTCTTTGTAGATCGCAGCCGCCGCAACGAGCCCAGCGTTCTCCATCTCGCGCGCCGCGCCTGCCATGTCGCCGAGCGCGGCGAGCGTGCGCGCGCGATCTTGCGGGGGGACGTCCTTGAGCTTGCTCATCGCGCGCTTCGCGCCGTCACGCTCGGTGTGCATCATGTACCAAAGCACCGAGAGCGCACTCCGCGCATCGTTCCGGCGCATGAGAACGTCTTCGAGTGGACGCAGCACGGCGACGTAATCGTTTTCGGCGATGTTCGTCTGCCCTGCGGCCGTGATGAGCGCGCTCGTTGCGTCTTCCAAATCTCCACGCGCGAGCGCCTGCCGCGCACGCTCACGGAGGTAGTACAAATCGTCGAGCACGGATTTCTAGCTTACGTGCCACGGAAGTCGGTGGCCACGTTGCATTGTTTCGTGCGACTTGGTGCCAGCAGCCGCAGAGTCAGCAAGCGCTTAGTTCAGCGCTGCAGCTGGCGCTTGCCGAAGAGATTCTCGCGTGCCTCGTCCGTGAGCGGGCCGGCGCGGCGTTTGTCCTTCAAGAGGTCGAGCCCGCGACGCACGGCGGGGCGCGCCTCGATCGCTGCCATCCATCGCGTGACGTGCATGAAGTGAGCGAGCTCGCTCTTCAGCGCCGGGTTTCGCATCCACGGAAAAATGGCCATGTCGGCGATGGAGTATTCGCCGGCAACGAACTCGACTTGCGCGAGGCGCTTGTCGAGCACTGTCACGAGACGCATCGCTTCCTGCGTATAGCGATCGATGGCGTACTGAATTTTTTCCGGCGCGTAGCGCGTGAAGTGCCCGAGCTGCCCGAACATCGGACCGACGCTCGCCATCTGCCAGAAGACCCATTCTAGAACGGTGTACTTTGCATGCAATTCTTGAGGGAAAAACTGGCCCATTTTCTCCCCGAGGTAGCAAAGAATCGCGCCTGACTCGAAGATGGTCACGGGCGGGCCGCCGCCCTTCGGCTCGTGATCGACAATCGCCGGCATGCACCCGTTGGGGCTGAGCGCGAGAAATTCAGGAGTGAATTGCTCACCGGCCCCGATGTCGACGGGGATCACCTTGTAGGGTGCCGCTGTCTCCTCGAGGAAGATCGAGATCTTGAAACCGTTGGGCGTGGGCCAGACATGTAGATCGATCACAGCGCTTCGCCTCCTACGGCGTAAGTTAGCGCGAGAGAGCGCGCTCTACGAGCGGGATGCGATCCTGGCCCCAGATCAATTCGTCGTTGTCGATGATCCAAGTGGGAGCACCAAACACACCGCGTCGTACCGCCTCGGTCGTTGCTTCCACGAGCGCCTGTTTGATCGCCGGGTCTTGTGCTCGCGCGAGGACAGCGTCGGCGCCGTCGCCGATGATCTCGCGGAGCGTTGCGTCATCGGAGATGTCGCGGTCTTCCGCCCAAACCGCGCGATACGTTTTCTCCCTGAAATCAGGGCGTTTCTCTTCCGGAAGCGCCAAGTACGTGCGCAGCGCTTTCAGCGATTTCATCGGAAAGCGTGATGGAAAGGCGAACGGCACGTGGAACAAATCGGCCCAGCGTCCGAGATCTTTCAGCGTGTGTGTTCGCTTGGCTTCGCCCCACGTGAGCACGGGCGCTTCGACTTGCCCGATGGCCTTGAACACCCCGCCGAGGAGCATGGGTCGCCAAACGAGAGTCGCGCCAGTGCGCTTTGCGAGCGCTTCAGCCTGCGTGGAGCCGAGATACGAGTACGGCGATGAGAAATCCCAATAGAGCTCGAGAGTGTGCGGCATGAGCGGAATAATCTAACGCCATATCGGATAACATGGGCGACGTGGTGAGCAAGAGCGAGCCTGCCGTTGCGAAGATTCGATCCGGTGCGATCGATTTGGATAGTCCCGGCGCTACGGCCGCGCGCGCGGCCCGCATCGCGGAGCTCGAAGAGGCTCTCGTTCACCAAACGCGCATCTCGTCGGCGCTCCGCGAGATCGGGCAGGCGCTCGGCACGACGACTGATCTCGATCAAGTGCTCGAGCTCATCCTCGTGAAGATCACCGAGGCCGTCGACGCCGACCGCGCCACTCTGTATCTGCTCGACGAAGGAAAGAACCAGCTCGTCTCGCGCATCGCCCACGGCAACGAAGTGCGAACGATTCGCCTCGCAGTCGGCGAGGGCATCGCGGGGCACGTCGCGAAAACGGGCCGCGCGATCACCGTGCGCGACGCCTACAAAGACGCGCGCTTCTCGCCGCAATGGGACGTCATCTCCGGCTACCACACGCGAAGCATCCTCGCGGCGCCGTTGAAAAACCATCTCGGCAAGACGATCGGCGTCGTGCAGGTGCTCAACAAGAAGCAAGGTGAGTTCACCGACGACGACGCAGATTTGCTCGGTGCCATCGCGACGCAAGCCGCCGTCAGCATCGACAACTCGCGGCTCTTTCTCGAGACCGTTCAGAAAAACATCCAGCTCGTCGAAACGAAAGAACAGCTCCTTCATCGCGTTCGCGATCTCAAGCTCCTCTTCTCGCTCGAGAGCGCGATGGCTCGCGCGCATTCGCTCGAAGAGCTCTTCATGGCAGTGCTCGGCGAAGCCATGCGCTCGTGCGAAGCGCGTGCAGCCGCCGTTGCGCTGCGCGAGCCAGGCGAGAGCGAAAACGACGAGAGTCAGTTTTTGTATTTGGTCGACGACAAACACAGAAAGCTTCGAAGGTTTCCACTTCGCGAAGGCCAGGGTCTCATCGGCTGGTCGATGGCAAGCGGCGAAGTCCTCATCGCCGCCGACGCGCCCCACGACAAACGCACCGACGCGGCATTCGACACGCTCGTCGGTTTTCACTCGGTGACGGCGCTCGTCGTTCCGCTCGAAGGCGAAGACCGCACGACGATGGGCGCAATCGCGCTCTACAACAAACGAGAGGCTGCCGGTCAGAAGGGCTTCTCCGGCGAAGACCGCTCACTTCTGGAGCTGATTGCGGCGAACGCATCGACGGCGATTCGTCTCCAGATGTCGCGCGAGCAACACGAACGCGAAGAGCGCCTCACGACGATCGGGCGGCTCTTGTCGGCGGTCATCCACGATTTGAAAACGCCGCTCACGGTGATCAGCGGTTACGTGCAGCTGATGCAAGCGGCCGAATCGAAGAAGAAGCGCGGCGAGTACGCCGAGGCGGCGCTCAAGCAGTTCGATCACATCAGCGCGATGCAACGCGAGGTTCTCGAGTTCGCGCGCGGCGACAGCAACGTGCTCGTGCGCAAAGTCTATTTGCAGAAGTTCTTCGACGAAGCGCGCGTCAACCTCGAGCCGCAGCTCAGGCGCGAGAACATCGATCTCGTGATCGACCTCCAAGACAAAGGCACCGCTCGCTTCGACGAAGGGAAGATCCTCCGCGTGCTACACAACCTTGCGCGCAACGCGATGGAGGCGATGGGCCCCCAAGGCTCGGGACGTTTCTCGATTCGCGTGACGCGCGTCAACAAAGGCGAAGAGAACGAAGAGATCGTGATGACGTTCACCGACACGGGGCCGGGCATCCCGAAAGAAATCGAGCACCGCCTGTTCCGGTCGTTCGTTACGGCCAACAAAAAAGGCGGCACGGGCCTCGGGCTCGCCATCGTCAAAAAGATCGCCGACGACCACGGCGGTAGCGTCACGGTTCGATCCACCAAGCGTGGCGCGTCGTTCGAAGTCCGACTGCCACAACAAAGAAAAGAATGAACCGAGATAGGCGCGCCTCGTTCGTTCTGTGTGCCTTCCTGTTTTCTTCGTCTGCGGTGGCGGGTTTGCTGCCGCCGTGGAGTGACGCGAACGACTTGCCTCTACCCACGTGGGTTCGGTCGGTCGCGCCGAAGCGAGCCGACACGGCGGTCTTTGCGGCAGCCGGGCATCTCGATTCGAAACGCGCGACCACGCTCGCGGGAGCGCGATTGCCGCTCTACGGAGCGCGGCGAGGTCCAGGGTGCGAGGGCCGCTGGCTTCACGTCGGGCTCGCGTCGTGGGTCTGCTCCGACTTCGTCGAGCTCTCGCCCGAGCAACCGATCGACGAAGCGCCGGTGCTCGCGTCCGATGGTCTTCCGTATCGTTATTGGTTCGTCGGAAAGCGCGGCGCCTCCGGTTACGCCAACCTCGCACGCGCGGGCGAAGAAGCGCCCGACGAAGATCTCGATCCCGGTTTCGCCGTCGCGACGACCGAAGAGCGCACCGAGCGCGGCGCACGTTGGGTACACACGAAGCACGGCACGTGGATGGCCGTGAGCGATCTTGGCGCAGCACGCCCCTCCGGTTTTCACGGAGAGGAAATCGGCAGCAGCGGGCACCACGACCTCGATTTCGCGTGGGTCCTCCGCGATCATTTGAACGTGTATTCTGCACCCAGTTTTTCGGGCAAGGCCGTGACGACGCTCGCTCGGCGCGAGGTCGTGACGTGGCGCGAAGAAAAAGTCGCCGCGGGCGTCACCTTTGCTCGCATCTCCGACGACGGAGTCACGCCACCACGCTGGGTCGACGCTCGCGCCCTCGCTCACCCGACGACGATGCCGCCGCCGCCCGACGTCACCGGCGAAAACGAGCGCTGGATCGACATCGACCTCGCGACGCAGACCCTCGTTGCGTACGAATCGACGCACCCGACGTTCGCGACGCTCGTTTCCACCGGTGCAGGCCGCCCTGGGACGGACACAGCAACGCGCAAGGGCGTTTTTCGCATCTGGGTGAAGCTCCTTTCGAGCACGATGGACAACCTCGAATCGCCCGACAATCTGGACGCAAAACCGGCGGCCGAAGGAATTCGTTATTCGATGGAAGATGTGCCCTACGTGCAATTCTTCGATAAGGCCATCGCGCTTCACGGAGTGTTCTGGCACGACGACTTTGGGCACGTTCACTCTCATGGGTGCGTGAATCTCGCTCCGCGTGATGCCGCGCGCCTCTTCGAGCTCACCGCGCCTCGCCTTGGGCCGGGACTTTCGGCGGTCCTTCCGGCGCGAATCGAGCCCGGGACGGTCGTACGCGTTCGTTGACGCTTTGTTGCGAAACGGCTAAACACCGCGCCTCAACCGAGGAACCCCATGCCTACGCTTTTCCGCGCGTCTTTGCTCGTGCTCGCACCGATGGTTTCGATTGCTTTGGGTTGCACGTCATCGAACCCTGCGGTCGACGCGGGTCCTGGTGGCGAAATCTGCCCGACCACGATCATCCAGGCGACTGCCGCGGGAGACAAAGAGGGCACCACGAGCAAGTGCCACGTCGACGGCTTCAACTGCGTCGTCGGCTACCAATGCGGCAACTTCACGCAGCAAGCGATCTGCACATGCACGCTCCAGCAGGACGGCACGACGCACAAGTTCCAATGCAAGACGGAAGCGAACGGCACCGACGTTCCCGAAGGCACGCAAGACTCGGACATCGCCGGTCTCTGCTCGGCGACCGCGTTCGATGCGGGCGCGGACCCTTGCCCAGCCAGCGCCACAACCGGTGACGACACACCGTGCAAGACGCCCGGCAAGCTTTGTGCGTACACAGGCACGACGTGCACTGGCGACCCTGTCGCGCCCACAGACACATGCCAGTGCCACGGCAACGCCAACGGCGACGCCGGCCTCTCGTGGAAGTGCGAAGTCAACGCCTGCCAGTAAGCAGTCGTGTCGGTTTTCTCCGCGGTCCGTGATCTCGGGCGGCTAAGAGAGATAAGCGCCGTCCTCGTTCGTCACGGGTTCGGAGAAATCGTCACGCGCGCAGGATTCGGCGGCAGCCGCGCGCGCGGCCTTGGCGCCGAGACGGAAAAGAAAAACCTCGAGGGTGAGAAGAAAGAAAAAGTCTCCACGCCCGTGCGCATTCGCATGGTCGCGCAAGAGCTCGGGCCGAGCTTCATCAAGCTCGGGCAAATCGCATCGACACGCACCGACGTCGTCCCCGCAGACATCATCGCCGAGCTGAAGAAGCTCCAAGACGACGTACCACCCGTTGCGTTCGCGGAGATCAAACAGCAAGTCGAAGAGAGCCTCGGCGCGCCGATCGCCGAAGTGTTCACGCGCTTCGACGAAAAGCCGCTCGCGAGCGCCTCGATTGGTCAGGTGCATCGCGCCTCGCTCAAACGCGTGCGCGGCCTTGGCACCGAGGCGCAGGAAGAGGAGATCGAAGTCGTCGTGAAGGTGCAACGGCCCGGCGTCGCGAACCTCGTCACGCGCGATCTCGATCTCTTGCACATGATGGCGGCCGCACTCGAGCGCGCCGCGCCGGAGACGAAAATTTATTCGCCGACGTCGCTCGTGAATCAGTTCGACCACTCCATCACGAGTGAGCTCAACTTTTTGGTCGAAGCCGATCACTGCGAGCGGTTCGCGCAAAACTTCGATGGGCACGCAGAAGTGCGCTTCCCGAAAATTCACCGCGATGTGTCGTCGCGCCACGTGCTCGTCCAAGAGTTCTTCGACGGAAAGAAAATCACCGAAACCAAGGCCGACGGCAAAAAGCTCGCAAAAGCAGCGGTCGGCGTGATGGTGAAGATGATCTTCGAAGACGGCTTTTTCCACGCCGATCCGCACCCGGGCAACGTCATCATCATCGGCACCGATACCGAGCCAGTCATTGGTCTCATCGACACCGGCATGATCGGGCGTCTCAGCCCCGAGCTACGCGATCGAACGATCGACATGATGATCGCCGCATCGCGCAAAGACACGTATGGCGTCGCCGACGCGCTCTACACGATTGCTCGGCCCACGAAGAAGATCGATCTTCGCGAATACCGCGCACACGTCGCAACGCTCGCCGACAAATACCTCGGCCGCCCGCTCGGGCAGATCGATCTCAGCGCGATGATTCGCGACATCGTGCAAGGCGCGATGAAATACGGCCTCGAGATCCCCACCGACTTCTTGCTCGTCGGCAAAGCGCTCATGACGGTGGAAAGCATCGGCAAAGAGCTCGACCCGGGCCTCGACGTGTTCGCGGAGGCCGAGCCGTATCTCGTCGACCTCGTGAAGAAGCGCTACTCGCCCGAGCGCATCGGCATGGAGCTGTGGCGCGGCATGGCGCAAGTGTCGCGCGCAAGCGGCGATCTCCCGCTCGCCTTGCGCGAAGTGCTCGACGACTTGCGAAGCGGGCGACTCACGCTGCGCATGACCGACGCCGCATCGACGCACACCGCGGATCGCCTGGGGCGAAGGATTTTTTCCGGGCTCGTCGCGGGCTCGCTCTTCATCGCGGGTGCAACGCTACTTCACGGCGATGGTCGCGGCTGGGTGCTCATCGGGCTCGGCGGCGCCGTTTGTTTGCTTCACTGGCTCGCCGACGTCATGCGAAAAGAGAAGTAGCGGTCACTTGAATCGTTCGGGTCTTGTCGCTTCGTCGTGCAGGTCAGGCCCCGCGTGTCGATCGCGACGTTGGCGCAAGACGGTCAAATCAACGGAGCTTTGAAGTCACTGCCACACCATGCAGGCCTCGTGCTCGCACACCGCGCGGCGAACGACGGCGGCGCATACGCGGTCTTTGCAATCGCTTCGCATGTGATCCGCGGCTTCGAGAGCTTTGCGAACTTTGTTGCGACTCGCAACGTTCGCGGGCCACGCGTTGCAACACGAGCCTTCGACGGTGACGCAGTCTTCCGCGATTTTGCACGCCCGCCACGCGGGGGGGATTTCGTCAATCGCAGTTGGGACGCCCGGGACGCGTGACGCCGGAGGCGTTGGCGTTGGCGTTGGCGTTGGCGTTGGCGTTGGCGTTGGCGTTGGCGCTTCGACGATCGTCGACGATTGCGTTGGCGTTGGCGTTGGCGTGCGCGTTTGCGTTTGCGTTTGCGTTTGCGTTTGCGTTTGTGGCGTCGGGTCGTCGGTGCGGCACGCGCTCGCGAGGACGAGGAGCGCTAGCAACTTCACTTGATGACGCGAAGATATGGGGGAAGCTCGCGTTTGGGGCGCTCGGGCTCGGCGCGGGGTTTGGCGGGTTTGGGCTTCGGGCGCGGCTTCGGATCGGGCTGAAGCTTCAGAGGCTCGCGGGGAGCGTTAGGCTCGCGGAGAGCGTTAGGCTCGCGGAGAGCGTTAGGCTCGCGGAGAGCGTTGGGCTCGCGTTCGGCTTTGACGGCCGCGGGGCGCTTGGGCGCGCGCATGCCGATTTCGATGCGCGGGGCTGCGGGCTCCGCCGGACGATCGGCGGGTTTGATGAGGCCGAGCTTCTTCGCCTCGAGCTCGGCCGCGCGCGCGACTTCTGCGGGGACGTCCTCGGGCCAGACCATCGCTTTTTTTCCGTCGTCGGAGACGATCGCGAAAATCGCCGAGTAAGGGAGCACGCAGAAAAACGGTGTGCGCGCGAACGACAGCGTGCAGCTCACGCCCTCATCGCTGACGTCGAGATCGCGAATGGGCACGGCGAGATTGAGACCGAGCTGCAAAATCAGCTGCGGGTTCGTCTTCAAGTGCTTGGGCACTTTGACCTCGTCACGGCGTGCGTCGAGGTGGACGAGCACGCTCGTCTTTTCGAGAAGCCCGAGGAGCACTTCTTTCTTCGAGGGCAACGGCGTCGCCACGCTTCGACTCTACGCAAGGTCACGCCGCAGCGCCATCGCGCAAACGCGCTATGCTGCCCGGCATGCGTTCTTTCTTTTTCGTCGCACTCGCGGCGAGCGCCATCGCATGCGGCGGCAAATCGATCTCACCAGACGACGGCGACGCGGACGCAGGAGCTTATGGCCGCGGAAACGACAGCGGCGACGGGAGCAACGGCTACGTCGATCCACACTGCGCCGATGCCGCACCACCGCCGAGCGACATCACATGCGACGTCTTCGACCAGAAGGCATGCGGTCCCGGCCAGGGCTGTTTTCCTGCGGTGATCCCGCCTCAATACGAATGTGAGACGGAAACGTACGGCTCCTTCTGCTTGACTGCCGGCGCCGGCAAGCAAGGCTCTCCATGCGGAGAGAGCGAGGGATGCGCCGCGGGTTTCGTCTGTCTCATCACCGGCTCCACGACCGAGTGCGCCGCGCTCTGCTCGCTCGGCGGCGCCTCGGGCTGCTCGAATGGATTCGTGTGCGAGCCCATCGACGTGCCCGGCTTTTCGGCATGTCTCTGAGAGCGCTCGTTTCTTTCGGCGCAGCGTTCACGCTCGTCGGGCAGGGCTGTGGCTCGCGGAGTGGCCTCGACCCATGCGTGCAAGACTCCGATTGCACGAACATCGATCTTTGCTCGACGTTCGCCTGCAAATACGACGAGACAATTCACAACAAAAGCTGCCAAGCGGTGCAGCACGCCGACTGCGACGACAAGAACCCGTGCACCATCGACGCATGCGACAAGAAAACGGGAAAGTGCACGAACGACTTCATGACGCTCGATCTCGACGGTGATGGCCATCGCCGCCCACTCGCCGACGGCACATGCGGCGACGACTGCGACGACACCGACCCGCGCGCATTCCCCGGCAACCCCGAAGTGTGCGACGGCGTCGACAACGACTGCGACGGCATCGTCGACAACGGCGCGACGTACACGCCACTCGGGAATGACTTTCAACTCTCGACGCCCGGCTTCGATTGGGCCGAGCCGAACAGCTTCACGCGTGGCTCGGCGACCGGCAACGTGCGCATCATCGCGACGTACGGCGCATCGCTCGCGGGTCAGTTCTCGCCTTACGTGCAACCTCTCGACGCCACCGGCCACCCAAGCGCCGACGTGACGGTGCTCACGGGAACGGTCGCCGCGGGGAGCGACACATCGCTCGCGTGGACGGGCGATCGCTACGGCATCGCGTGGAGCGATCGCCGCGACGGCAACTTCGAAGTGTATTTCGCGCTCCTCGACCCCACCGGAAAAAAGATGGCACCCGGTGACGAGCGCATCACCGTGTCGGACGGTTTCTCGCTGTACCCCTCGCTCGTGTGGACGGGCCAAGACTTCGCGATGGTCTGGCAAGAGGAGCGCAACAACGGGCAGTTCAAGCTACAAGGTCAGCGCATCGATCTCGACGGGCACCTCGTCGGCAACATCGTGTCGCTCACGAGCGGCAGCGCAGACGATCAAGGCCCCGTGCTCGCCGCCGGGAAATCGGAGCTCGGCCTCGCGTGGGTTCGCCAAACGGGGTCACCGCAGCAGACGATCGTGTTCGAGCCATTCGCGTTCGATCTCAGCGGCCTCCAGGTTGCGCCAAAGCCAACACTCGTGACGCCGCCTGCGGTCGAGGGCGATGGCGCGTCGATCGCGTACGACCACAAGAACGATCGCTACGTGATGTCGTTCTATGATCCCGCGCCGACGAAGCGCGTCGTCTATGGAGCGATCGCAGGAAAAGACGGAACGCTCATCGTCCCGCCGACGGACATCGGCGCGAGCCCTTCACAAACGCGCGACCCAACGCTCCTCGCGCTCGGTGATCGCGTGCTCTTCGTCTACGCCGACGATCGCGATCAAAATTCGGGTTACGAGCTCTACGCCCACACGCTCGCGGCAGATCTCTCACACGAGCTTTCAGCGCCCGCACGCATCACGCAAGCGACGGGCGACAGCGTCGCGCCGCTCCTATCGTTCGCCGGCGACGGCACGGTGCTCGTGCTCTTCCGTGACGACCGCGGCCCAAATCCGGCCGTGTTCGAGACGGGCCTCAAGTGCACACTTCCGACGCCTTGATCCAATTTTTTGGCCCTTTGGTGCGTGTTCGGTAGACCCGTAGTGTGAGGTCCCCCGAGTTCCCGAGCGACAACCCCCGACTCTGGCAACGCCACACCCCGCAGCCGCCGCTCGTGCTCACGATCGCCCCCGAGCCCGCCTCCGTGGCTGCCCCCGAGCCCGTCGCCGTGGCTGCCCCCGAGCCCGTCGCCGTGGCTGCCCCCGAGCCCGTCGCCGTGGCTGCCGAGCCCGTCGCCGTGGCTGAGCCTGCTCCCGACTCTGTCTCCGACTCTGTCTCTGTCTCCGACTCTGACTCTGTCTCTGAATCCGAACCCGAGCTGGAGGTCGAAGTGATCGAATTCGATGAAGCCGACTTCGCCGTCATAGAAAACGAATCCATCCCGCCGCCCGCGCAGCCGGATCTCTTCCAGATCTACGTGCGCACGCTGGTCGAGGTCGCCCTCGCTGCGGGTGCACCGGGCCGCGCCGTGGAGCTCCTCCCGGGCATGCTCGGCCTAGCGCGTCTGAACACGCAACAGCTCGACGAGGCGATGACCGACGCCCTCGTCGCCGCAAACTTCCTCGCGCGCACCGAGACCGGCACGATCACGCGCAGCGAGACCTTCGTAGCGACCGCCCAAGGCTGGCGTGCGACGCTCCTCGGCGAACAATCCGACTTCACCGTGACCTCGATGCTCGACGAGTGGTCCGCCCACGTCATCGCAACATTGGTCGGCGCGCCGCAACAAACGGAATCCCTGCGCCGCGATCTCCGCAGCCGCGGCGTTGCTGCCTTCGGTCTCCTCGTCGAAGCCGCCTAGCGCGCACGTTAACCGCCCGCGTTCGCCAACGGGCACGCCTACGCCAACGCGCACGCCTACGCCAACGCAGACGCGGGCGTAGGCGTGAGCGTGAGCGTGAGCGTGAGCGTGAGCGTGAGCGTGAGCGTGAGCGTGAGCGTGAGCGTGAGCGTGAGCGGGGCGACGCGCTCGGTCTCCGTCTCGGGCTCCGCTCTTGTCTGTACCCCCCCCCCCGTTTTTTGTGTCTAGCCGCTGACGGATGGCAAAGTCATGATATATTGCCCTTTCAAGATGGTGGCGCAGCGCGAATTCGTGTTTCGAACGTGGGGTGGCAAGCGCGTGCGGGCGGGTCGAAAGCCGCGCGGAGCGCGGGCCGGGGTGCCGCATCGTGTGCGGGCGAAGCATCGGGCGGCGCACCCGGTTCACGTCACTTTGCGCGCGAGGCCGGGTTTGCCGCCCTTTCGTGAACGCGGCGTGTTGGCCGAGATGCGCGGCGCAATCGCGGGGGCCAATCGGTCGAGGGCGGTTGGTGAGGCGTTTCGTGTGGTCGAGTTTTCCGTGCAGAACGATCACGTGCACCTCATCGTCGAAGCGAGCGGCCGCGACGTGCTCATTCGCGGCGTCCAAGGCTTGTCGATTCGCCTCGCGCGCGCAGTCAATCGTGCGCTCTCCGCACGTGGCCCCGTCTGGGGAGACCGCTATCACGCGCGCGATCTCCGCACCCCACGCGAAGTGCGCAACGCGATCGTTTACGTCCTCATGAACGCGAAGAAGCACGGCTCCCGCATCGCAACGGGCATCGACACCTTCTCCTCCGCACCATGGTTCGCGGGCTTCGCAGTGCGCATCCTCACGCCACCCGATCCATGCCCGGTCTTCACCGCGCGCACATGGCTCGGCGGCACTGGGTGGCGCCGCCGCGGCCTCGTCCGTTTCGACGAACGCCCACTCGGGCCGCCGCAGCTCACATCGTGAGCCGCGCAATGGTCTCGGGCTCGGGCACGATTCCAAAGCGCGCGAGTGGTGCGACGATCTCTTCGCGAATCGTCGTGACCGCGCGCGCGCGAAACACATCGGGCTCGAGCCATCCGAGCTCGTGCGTCGGTGCGCCCGTCCCGCGTCGGTTCCAAATGGGGCTGATGCGCTCGAGCGCGGACGTTGCTACCGCACCCAGTCGCGCGCGTTCGCTGTCGTTCATCTCCTCGGCGGCCCATTCCATGTAGAGCCACCCGAGCCTTTTGTGGCGCGACTCGTCACGCGCGATGCGTTCGACGATCGCACTCATCAGCGCATGCTCCACAACCGAAAGCGTCTCCACGGCGAACGCGCCACTCAACGTTTCCGCAACGCACGCGACCCGGAGGACGAGCTCGTTTGCATGCTCGCGCGCGTCGAGGTCGGGAGGCTGCGGGTTGCTCATCCGAGCAAGGTCGATCTCGATCGGCGCAGCGCCGCCAAGGTCCATCGCAAGGCGGCTGGCGAGCTCGACGTGCAGCACTTCGTCCGCGACGAAATCGCCAGCCATCCCCACGAGATCGAGCGGCGCATTCGCGACGAGCATCGCACGCTGCAAATCAGCGAGCGCCACCGCGGCGCGATATTCACTGATCGCCACCGACGTCCACGCGACCCGTGCGCGGGCCACGAGCTCGGGCGCAAAGCTACGCACGTCGAGCGTTCCCCACGGAAGCTCGCCGCCGAGTGGTCGCAATTTCCGATAGTGCTTTTCAACCGCGCCGCCGCACCATTCGATCTCGAAGAGCGCCTTCATTCGCGTGCCGCGTCGTCCGCTCGAGCATAACGCAGTTCACCGCGGGCGTCGTCATTTGCGTCTGCGTTTGCGTCTGCGTTTGTGTTTGCGTTTGTGTCGGCGTCCGGCGCTTGCACGTCGTACGCCGCGTCAGCGGGATAGTAACCGAAGTAGCCATTGGACCCGTCGTCCGCGCTCACGTCGTGAGCAGCATCATCGACGCAGAAGCCGTACCCACATGGCCCGTGGCTCGATCCACACGCCGCCACCATCGTCGTTGGCAACGCGCAAGCAACGAGAAGCATCGTGCGCCGATGTTTTGTGGTCACACAGCGAGATGGCCGCGCTCACGCCGTTCCGTCGGTCACCACTTCCAGTCTTTGTAACGCTCGCGAAGCTCACTCTTCAAAAACTTCCCGGCGCTCGTGCGCGGGATGGCGTCGACGAACACGTACGCATCGGGCACGGCCCACTTGGCAACTTTCGTCGACAAATACGCCTTCATGTCGGCCTCGCTCACGGTCGCGCCATCCTTTTTCACGATGACCGCAAGCGGCCGCTCGGACCATTTCGGATGCGGCACCGCAACGACCGCCGCCTCTTTCACCATCGCGTGGCCCATCAAGAGATTCTCGAGCTCGACGGAGCTGATCCACTCGCCGCCACTCTTGATCAAATCTTTCGTGCGGTCGGTGATCTTGATGAATCCGAGATTGTCGATCGTGACGACATCGCCCGTTTTGAACCAGCCATCTTTCGTCCAGCGCACGTCACTTTCTTCGGGCATGTCGTGGTAGCTCTTCGCGACCCACGAGCCGCGCACTTCGAGCTCACCGGAAGTTTTTCCGTCGTGCGGCACCTCACCGGATTCGCCCATCGCGCGCACTTCGACGAACGGCGACGGGATGCCCTGCTTCGCGCGAATGGCATAGCGCTTGTCTTCGCTCTTCACGCTCGCCGGAGCGTGGCTCACGGTCCCGAGCGGTGACGTCTCGGTCATGCCCCACGCGTGGATGACGCGCATGCCGAACTTGTCCATGTCGCGAATGAGCCCTTCGGGCGCGGCAGAACCACCAACCACCATGCGAATTTCTGGCTGGAGCTTCCAGCGCCCGGGATTTTTTTCGAGCGCGTCGAGGATGGCGATCCAAATCGTTGGCACGCCCGCAGCGAGCGTGACCTTCTCGCGCTCGAACAAATCCAGCAGGTTTATCGCATCGAGATGCGGTCCCGGATAAATCTGTTTGCAGCCGACCATCGTGCACACGAACGGCAAACCCCACGCGCTCGCGTGGAACATCGGCACCACAGCGAGCACCGTGTCGCTACGCGAGACCGCGAGTGTGTCGGCGAGCGCCGCACCGAGCGAGTGCAAACACGTCGTGCGATGCGAGTAGACGACGCCCTTCGGCTTCCCCGTCGTGCCGGACGTGTAACACATGCCGAGCGCGTCATTTTCGTCGAGCAGCGGCAGGTTGATGCGCTCATCCCCTTTGTCGAGCAGCGCTTCGTAGTCGAGTCGCCCCTCGGGAACGGGCTTCTTCGTCAGTGGCACCACGATCACTTTTTCGAACTTCGCTTTCGCCTCGAACTTGTCGAGCAGCGGCAAGAGCACGTCGTCGACGATCAAGAAGCGGTCCTTCGCGTGGTTCGCGATGAAGCCAATCTCGTCCGGATGAAGTCGCAAGTTGAGCGTGTGGAGCACGCCGCCCGAAATCGGAATCCCGAAATACGCTTCGAGGTGCGCGTTGTGATTCCACATGAGCGTCGCCACGCGATCGCCCTTGCGGATGCCGAGCGCCGTGAGCGCCGCGGCGAGCTTTCGCGTGCGGCGATCGAAGTCGGCGTATGTGATGCGCTCGACCTTGCCGTCCGGCATGCGCGACACGATCTCTTCGCTCGCGTAAAGCGTGCCCGCACGCCGGAACAAAACGTCCAGCGTGAGCGGGAAATCCATCATCGTGTGTGCAATCTCGCTCATTGGCAGTGCCCCGATTGTCCGCCGCTTGCGTCGGCGCACACTTTCCCGATCGACGCGCAGTCGAACGATTGCTTCGTACCGTTCACACACAAGTTGATTTTGGTGCCCGTGCAAACGTCGACGTCACCGTCGAATGGCGTGCATGTTTCGTTCGGCCGTACGCATCGCGGGAACGTCGTCTGATCGCACGTACCGCCGTAGGCGCTGCAGTCGAAGTTCGATTCGTAAATGCTGTCGCAAATCTGAACCGTCGTACCGGCGCACGCGACGGCGAGCGCGGTGCACTTTTTCGCCGCGCCGTTGGTGAGACAGTCGTCGAAGCCTTCCGTGGTGTCGAACCCGCACGTAAAACCGCCGATCGCGCAGTTGTAGCTGTACGAGAGCCCGTCGTTGCCGCAGTACGTATCGAGATCGCCGAGGCATTGTTGAGTGCCGCACGGAAGGCGTGTGCACCACGGCGCGCCGGCCTCGTCGTACATGCAGGTCGAGCCCGCGGCGAAGTACGCGTTCTCGCAGTGGACGATCTCGGCGTTGGTGCCACAAAAGTAGACGGCGCCGGCATCGTCTCCACACGAGCCGAGCTTGCCGCCATCTCTTCCGGCGCATCGCGGGTCGGTCTTGTCGATGACGTCGGCCCACATGCACGCGCCTGCAGTTGCGCACGTCTTCGCCGCCGCTGCGCACTTCAAGATTGCGGCGGCCTCGTCGCGGCCGTGGCGATCTTTTGGAAGCGGTCCTGATAGCCAATCGACACACGAGCTGAAGTGGTTGCTGTCGACTGGCACGTCGACCGAAAACTCCGTCGTCGTGGTGAGGTTCGGACACGCAAACGCATTCGAACAGAACGACACGCCATCGGCGAGCGACAAGTAACCAGCCTGCTCGCCTGCGATGAGCGTTTGCTCGTCGACGACGTCGCCCGCTGCGTCGGACGCGCCACCTTCGATGACCTTGCCATCGAGCCCGTCGAAAACCGTGCATGATGCAACAATCGCGATCGCCGCAGCTGCGATTGCGATGAGGCTCGCGGAGAGCGGGAGGCCGAGGCGCGTCTTCATGGCGTCCCGTAGGGGTTGCCCTGGAGATCGGGCTTCGTCGTGGCGCCGGTTGCGGTCGTCGTCGCGCCGATCTTCTTTGCAACGACGAGGTGAGCTTGCGTCGCGCCGGGGTCGAGCGTCGCCGTGGCTTTGCGATTGCCTTCGAGTGTCGCCTCGACTTTGAGCGGCGCCGCCCACGGATCGAGCGCGACATGCGCCGTGGAGCCCGCGAGCTCCACGCGTTTGCTGCCCGCGACACGGATGCTCTCGATCGGCGCGTCGGCAGTGAGCTCCACAAGGACATCGGTCGCCACGGCTGACGGAGTCGGAGTCGGAGTCTGAGACGGAGGCGGAGATGGAGACAGAGTCGGGGACGGGGACGGAGTCGGAGCGGCGGAGATGGCGTCGGAGGGCGAGTGGTGCGCCAATACGAAGACAAGCGCGCCCATACAGAGGGCCGCAACGGCCACTGCGATGACTGCTGTCGTGCGGGAGCGCGTGTCGATGCGAGCGGTTGTTTCGACGGCGGTACGACCCGCGGTGCTTTCGCTTTGCGTGTTGCCGCCGATCACGTGAATCGAGCGGGACGGTTGGGATTGGTCCGCGTCTTTCGTGAGCTCCACCGCAAGCGGAGCCACGTGGCCTGCGAGCATTTCGCGGAGCGCATCGCGACGCTCTGCGAGGCGGGGGCCGCACGTCCGTTCGAGATACGCCGACACTTCGCGGTGCGACGCGAGCGACACCGCGTGCTCGAGCGCTTCCATCATGTCGTTCGCGCTTTGAAAACGTTCGCCAGGCGGGCGCGCGAGCGCCTTGAGCACCACGGCATCCAGCGCGGTCGGAATCGCGGGCTGCAAGCTCGACGGCGCGGGGATCACGAGCTCCACGATGCGGCGAACCGTATCGAGCTCGTTTTCACCGCGAAAAAGTCGCTTGTCCGTCAAACACTCGTGGAGCACGACGCCGGCCGCGAAAATGTCCGTACGCAGATCCACGTCTTGTCCGCGCGCTTGCTCGGGCGCCATGTAGCTGTACTTGCCTTTGACGCTCCCGCTCTTCGTCTCCGTGAGGCGGTGCGAAGCCTTCGCGACACCGAAGTCGATTAATCGCGTCGACCCGTCGACGCCGACGATGATGTTTTGCGGGCTCACGTCGCGGTGCACGACGCCGAGCGGCTCGCCCTGCATGTCGACCGCGGTGTGCGCTGCATGAAGCCCCGCCAGCGTGTCGTACATGATGCGCGCGAGGATCGGCACGGGGATGCGCATGGCCTCTTCGTGCGACGCCTTGCGAAGCGTCGCGAGCGACGAGCTCTCGATGTAGTCCATCACCAGAAAGAGCTCGCGATCGGGCACGGTGACTTCGACGACATCGATGACGGGCACGACGTTGGGATGGCGAACCATCGACGCGACGCGTGCCTCGTCTCGGAACATGTCGTAAAAATCTCGATGGCGGAGCAAGTGCCGGTGCACACGCTTCACGACGACGATGCGCTCGAACCCCGCGGCACCAATCTGGCGCGCGATGTACACCGTCGCCATGCCGCCAGACGCGAGCTCGAGGAGAGGCTCGTAGTTGCCTAGTCGAAGCGGGGGCGCGTCGGGATCCTGCATCAGAAGCTACCCTCGAAGAGTACGCCTCCCGGGCCCAACCGGAGCCGCGCGCTTTCGTTTTTGTGCCCCTTCCAATCGACGAGGAAAATCGCCGCAAGCCCCGTCAAAACGCCAAGCCCGGCGGTGACGCCGATGAGCACGTTCGTGCGCGTTTGGTCGGATTTTCCCGTCTCGAGATTGGCTTGTGTGGGGTTCGCATCGAACGTGCTGCGCTGAGACAGCGTGTCCGCGCCCGACCCAATCAAGAACCCGCCGGCGATCACGGTTGCTGCACCTCCAACAATCACGACGATCGGCGACCAACCCGCGTGCTTCGGCTCGACGACCACGGGTGCCGGAAGTTGCGGAGGAGGCACCGTTTGATCAGCGAGAAGAACCACGCTCATCGTCGTGCCGCCATTCGACACGGGCTTCTCGACCACGACTTTGCCGGCCTTCGTCCCTTCGATGACGTGCGTGCCAGGCGAGACATAAACGATCGCGGCGCTCGCGTTCTGACCGTCGAGAGAGAACGCAACGCCATCGACCTTCAAATCCGAAAACTCGGCGGCGTGAATCTCGAGCTTCGAGAGCTTCGCTTCCAAATCACGCAGCGCCCGCGTCGCGCTGTTGCGATCCGGCGCTTGCGGCGGCGCCTTGCGCAAATAGCTCGCGTAGAGATTCGCCGCGTGCACGCTCTCGCCGCCTTTGTCCCAAGCGCGCGCCGCATTCCAAAGCGGGGGAAGTCGCGGCGCTGCTTTGTACGCGCCTTCGAACGATTCGGCCGCGTGCCGAAAATCACCCTCGCGATAAGCCTTCTGACCCTCCGCAAAAAGCCGCGCCGCGGTGCGCCGATCCTCGTCCGACTCTTGTGCGAATGCCGCCGTGGAGACGGTCAGGGCAATCACAATCAAAACCCACGAACGCGGAGGCATGGCATCCAAATCTATCAGACGTCGCATGACCTTCGTGCGACACTGTTTCCGTGCTGGAAACCCGTCTCAACCGCGCCATGGGCCGCGCCATCGCCGACTTCGACATGATCGCCGACGGCGACCGAATCCTCGTCGCGGTGAGCGGCGGCAAGGACAGCCACGCCCTCCTCTATTTGCTCCGCGAGCTCGGGAAACGCGCCCCCGTTCGTTTCGAGCTCATCGCGGTCAACCTCGACCAAGGGCACCCCGGCTACCCCGCGCATGTGCTTGTAGAGTACATGGAACGCGAGAAATACGATTTTCGCCTCATCACGGAAGACACGTATTCGATCGTCAAGGAAAAGATCCCCGCGGGCAAAACTTATTGCTCTCTGTGCTCGCGGCTCCGGCGCGGCGTTCTCTATCGAATCGCGGGCGAGCTCGGGTGCAACAAAATCGCGCTCGGGCACCACCGCGACGACGTCTTGCAGACCTTCTGGCTCAACATCCAATTCGCCGGAATGCTCGCCGCCATGACGCCCAAGCTCGTCAGCGAATACGGCACCATCGTGATTCGTCCGCTCGTCTACTGCGCCGAAGAAGACATCGCCGCATTCGCCCGGGAAAAGGCCTTTCCGATCTTGCCCTGCGATCTCTGCGGCTCGCAAGACAACCTCCAGCGCAAAGTCGTCGGCCGCATGCTCGACGACCTCGAGCGCGCGCGGCCCGGCACGAAGAACATCATGCTCAGCGCCCTCCAAAACGTGCGGCCGCAGCAGCTTCTCGACACGTCGCTTTGGAGCACGCCGCCCGCGAACGAAGAACGTGTGGTGCCCGCCGCGAGGCTGGCGCGGTGAACAAATCGCTCCAGAAAATCTTGGAGCTCGGTCCGACGTCGCAACCCGCGGTCGCCGGAATTTATGCGTGGGCCGTCACCGTTGCGCCCGTTGGATACGGAAAACACGGGGCAACAGCCTCGCAAAATTGGGCCGCGACGATTTTCGCGACCCTCGCATTCGCGGCGCTCGTACGTGGCGCCATCGCCGAAGCGCTCCTACGACAGAAACGCGAATCGCTCGAACGTTCGCGCACGCTCACGCTCTTGTCGTTTGCCGGTGCGAGCCTCATCACGTGGATTTGCGACGAAGACGCCCTCTCGCCGATTCGCATGAGCACGGCACGCGGCGTCGCGGGCATGCTCGGTTGGGCGCTCTTCGCATATGCGTGCGCGGCGCCCGTCGTCGAGCTCGATCCCGCGCCGGCGCGCGTCGAAGCGGGCGCACGTGCGCGAGGTCGCGTCGAACGCGGAGACGCCATTTTCGTCGGCGTCGCGACAGCAATGGCGCTCGCACTCCAGCTCATTGGCTGGCGTGTCGCCTCGCCCGAGCGAGCGCTCCTCGTTCGCGTCACGACGCTCGGTTCGGCCGTTCTCTTGCTCGGCGGCGTGGGTGCGTTCGTCTCCACGCGGCACGGCATCCAGCCCGATCCGCCGCAACGCGCCCGCATCCGCATGACCCGCACGCCGCTCCCACTGGGTTGGGTGATCGCTCTTCTTCTGCTGATTGCCGGCGGAGTATTCTACGTTTTGATCCAATGATGCTCCGCCGAACGGCTCTCCCGCTCGCGCTCCTCGCCACGGTTTTCGCCGCGTTTGCGAGCGCAGCGTGGTCGTTCGCGGAGTCGAACGATCTCGCGGGCGCTTATTTCATCGCCGTGGCGGTCGTCGCGCTTCGAGCACAAAATCGCATCGCCGTCGCGGCCGGAGCCACATGAGGAGCCACATGAGAACGCTGCTCGTGATGCTCATCGCGTGCGGCTCGACAACCGCACCGCCGTCGCTGCCACCGGCCGAAATCGGGCACGGCGTCGTTGCTGCGTGTGGCTCGGTCGCCATCGACGGAGCGCTCGTCTCTCGCGTCGCGGGCGCGCGCAACATCACGGCGAACCAAGCCACGGACGATCTGATCTTCGACGCTGCCTTCGCTCAAGGTGCCGTCGCTCGGGCGCTCGATCGCCGCACGGACGTTCGCGCGGCTTTGCGCACGGTTCGCGCCCGCCTCGTCGCCGACCGCATCGCCGCCGATGCCGCAGCCAAAGGCCCGCCCACCGACGCCGAAGTCGCGCGCTCCACGGCGCGTCACTGGCGCGATGTCGACATCCCGGAAACCGCACGCGCCGTCCACGTCGTCGTCCTCGAAGACGCCGACGCCGCAAAACAGAAACGCGCACCCGCGATTGCCGAAGAGCTTCGGAAGGCGGTTCTCGGAGCCACCAACGAGGTCGACTTCATCGCGCGCACGAAAACCGTCGACATTCAGGGTCTCCAAATCAAGCCCGAGATGCTCCCGATGTTCGCCGCCGACGGCCGCGTCGTCGAGGGCACGGGCGACTACGACGCAGACTTCACGGCCGCCGCCTTCGCGCTCGCCGTCGGCGACACGAGCGGCCCCATCAAGACGAAATTCGGCATCCACATCATTCGCATGCTCGAGCGAAACCCCGCCAAGCACCTGCCGCTCGAAGAGCGCCGAACGCGTTTTACGAGCGAAATCCTGGCCCAACGCGGCCACGAAGTGAGCGCGGCGCTCCTCGCCGACCTCAAAAAGCTCCACCCGGTCAAACTCGACCCAGCAGCAGACGCGCTCATGGCGAGCGCCGTCGTCCCGTGAAACAAGGGCAGTCATGACCTCCCGTTCGGATCCGAACGGGAGACCCTCGCGACCGACAGCGCGCCCGCGCGACCAGGATGCGAGCGCCTTCACGACGATCCTCACGGACTTCGTACGGCGCGTCCCAGGCGCCTTCGCAGCCGCTCTGGTCGACGGCGAGGGTGAATGCGTCGACTACGCCATCCGAACCGACGCCGACCCCTACGACGTAAAAATCGCCGCCGCGTATTGGATCATCGCCCTCTTCGACATCGCCGCGTCCCGCAAGGCATTCGGCTCGATGGGCTCTATCCAAACCATCATCTGCCGCTTCGACAAGCGGAGCTACATCATCCGCACCCTTCCCCAAGGTTACGCTCTTGTCGTCCTCCTGCGGAAGCGTGCCGGCTTCGTCTCGTTCGTCCGTGCCATCGACGCCTGCGAACGCGCGATGGCCCGAGAGGCCGCCTGGACGCTCGAGCGCGGTCGAGGCATCTGGATTGCCGTCGATGTCGAGGTCGACGAGCGAAAACGCCCGTCTTGGCTGTCGATGGGCTCGCTCTCGTGCTCTGTCGAAGTCCTCGGCGCTCTCACACAATTGCATCGGCGCGAGCGCGGCTGGCGCGTCCGACTCCCTTCTGGCGGCGAGCTCAACATCGTCCGAGAAGTCGGAAACCGTTGGTATGCCGACGAAAACGTCGGCTAGGGCCTCCGTGCAATCTGCATCTATGCAGAATGCATGAAAAAAACTTTTGACAGCCCGGTGTCGTTCCGGTAATTCCCGCCGCCCCACAGGGTTTTCGCGCACTTTTGCGGTGCTCGAAGAAGATGTGGACAATCCCTCCCTCCACCCCCTTCGCTGCGCAGGTTTCCTGTGTAGCGCCGCGGGTTTAGGTAGGGTCTCCGTCCTCACAAGAACTTGTGGGGAAGCTCGTGTCAGGCTTAGCTCTGCTGGTCCGTCTCCTTGACCAGCCCGTTCTTGGGCAGTACCTTTTCGGTGCTGTCTTTCGAGCGTCGCTCCTATTTACGGAGCTGGAGCGCTTATCGACTGCATTTTGATTGACGGACGCGGCGCGCGCCATTACGGTTCGCGTCCCGTTTCTAGGAGCGCCTGCTCCGCTCGGTCCTTGAAAACTGAATCGTACGCTCTCGAGATCAAAGCCCGTAAAACGGCCGAGATCGAAGAGGGCTCCCGAACCGACGAGGCGAAACTCGCAGTTCTAGCCGCGAGCTAGCCGAAGTCAGGTTCAATTATAACGAGTAATGAGCGAGCAGTTCAGCGCTCCAGAGTTTCAACTGGAGAGTTTGATCCTGGCTCAGAACGAACGTTAGCGGCGCGCCTAACACATGCAAGTCGCACGAGAAAGGGCTTCGGCCCCGGTACAGTGGCGCACGGGTGAGTAACACGTGGGTAATCTTCCCTCGAGCGGGGGATAACATTCCGAAAGGAGTGCTAATACCGCATAAGACCACGACCTCGAAAGAGGATGAGGTCAAAGCTGGCCTCTATATATAAGCCAGCACTTGAGGATGAGCCCGCGGCCCATCAGGCAGTTGGCAGGGTAATGGCCTACCAAACCTAAGACGGGTAGCTGGTCTGAGAGGATGATCAGCCACACTGGAACTGAGACACGGTCCAGACTCCTACGGGAGGCAGCAGTGGGGAATCTTGCGCAATGG
>JBBSFE010000056.1:0-38019 GCA_038239005.1 Polyangiales bacterium | reverse complement strand
CGGTCCGCTCATCCAAGACCGGCGACATCAACTCGAACACCTTCTTCACGTGTTCCATGGTCTCGATCATGCCTCACGAACACCCCACCTCCGCGGAGTATTTCCATGCGCCGCTTCCATTGTTCGCGGACGAGCCCTTAGCCGCCTCTCCCTACTTGGCGTGGTCTCCTGCGCGAGCGCCGCCTCGGTCGTCCCGGCGCGGCCGGCAGACTCGTGGGTCGCGGGTCCCGTGGCCATGGCTGCAAGGCTACCGGTGTGTGCCGACGGCGCACCATCCGCTTGGTATCTGCGTGCACGGTTTGAGCGACGTGTCGGTTGGGTACACCTTGCCGATCTCCCTCAGAGCTGGTCGCGGTACCATTCGCTCGACGGCGGCGTACTCCGCACGGGTGGGCGCAATCCCGAAGAGGACGACACGACGACGCTTTCGCAACATGAGCCGCTGGCCTGGAGCGATGATCTGGCTTCGCTCCTGAAAGACGCGGTCGGCGGTGATTTGTCGGTCCGTGAGGTCAAGCAGGTTGCGGGAGACTTCGCCCACGCTCGCTGGCACGTCGTGCTCGTCATCGAAGCGGCGGACGGCGCACACAGCTGGGGGATGCATGCGTTTCTCCAACTCGCTGGTGACGTAGACGTCGAGGGCGGGGTCATGGTCGCTGGCGAGCTCGCTGGCATCGTGAAAGGAACGACGACGTCCGATTGGGGGAAAACGGTAGGCGCGTTCAGCCAACGAGTAAGACTACGCATCGCGAAGTCGTGCACACCGTGAGCCCCGCGCGCGTCGCGCTCCAGCTCGCGAGGACGACCAGAGACGTCGGCACCGGCACGTCGTCGGCGCAGCGTGGTATTGAGAGGAATGCGCGTACGCCTTCGTCACTTTCTCTGTGGTTGCATGCTCGCGGTTCCGTTCATGCAGCAGTCGTGTGTGGGCGACGACAACGCCGCGCTCGATGCGTCATCTGACGGCACAACCGGCGACAGCGGCAGCGACGGCGCCAAAAACGACGGCGCCACGGACGGCGGCCCCACGTGCACGCCGGGTTGCATCGACGACGCATCCACGTTCCGCGACTGCGACGGCAGCGTCGCTATCAACACGGCGTGCTCGTTCGGGTGCCTTGCGTCGCCGAGCGTGCACTGTGGCGTCTTCAACCCGACGGGGCTCGTCGAGCCATCGGACTTCCAAGTCGCCGGCCTCGGTGACTTCGATCCGTGCGCAGCCGACGCGGGCTCGGGCTTCAACGGGTGCTCGTTCGTGCTCCACACCGACACCGGCAAGATCGACGACGGCGGAACGAACGTGCTCCGCCCGATGAACGCATCACCGACGGCGGTCGAGGTGGGCAACGGCATCGCATTCCACGTCGCCTCGTACGACGGCGGCGCCGAGCACCTCGCCATCTTCGCGTTCAAGAACTTGAACCTGCGCGGCGGCGAGCTGCACTTCACCGGTCCGAACCCGGTCGCGATCGTCGCGCAGCAAGACATCTTGGTCGCCGGCCTCGTCGATATGTTCGACACGCAATTCTTCGGACAATGCGTCGCGACGGCGGGCGGCGGCGCAGCCGGCGGTACCGGCGCTTCATCGACGAGCCTCGGCGGCGGCGGCGCGGGCTCGGGCGCATCCTACGTCACGGGGGGCGGCGGTGGCGGCTCGGGCGGCGCGGGCGGCACCGGCGGTCAGGCCAACTTGACGGCGGGCGGCACGGCCGGCGGCGCGTTCACCGAAGGGTTCAACCCACTTCGCGGCGGCGGTGGTGGCGGCGGCGCCGGCACGGGCGGTGGGCCGGGTGGGGCAGGTGGCGGCGCGATCGCGCTCTTCGCCAACGGCACGATCACGATCACGCAAGGCGGTGGTGGGCCGCTTTGGGGCGTCAACGCAGGGGGCTGCGGATCAGCACCCGCGTTCAGCGGTCCTAGCAACGGCGGCGCGGGCGCAGGAGGAGCGATCCTCGTCGAAGGTCACGCGGTCGTTGGCTTCGGCTCCACCGCGGGGCTCGCAGCGAACGGTGGTGGCGGCGGCGGCAACGGCGTCGGAACGCGTGCAGCGATCACGAATACACCGACCGCGGGTATCCCATCGGCCATCTCGAGCCCGTATTGCTACGGCGCGGGCGGCAACGGCGGCGCGGGCACGACGCAAGCGACGATTGGTTCGCCCGCATCGTGCAGCACCGCGTACGGCGGAGGAGGCGGTGGCGGTCTCGGTCGCATCGAGATTGGCTCCTACGCGCCGCTCACCGTCGACGGCGGCTTCATCATCTCGCCGCCGCAAACGAACATCGCCGTTCCTGTCGAGTGATGTAGCGAAGACTCGCGCTCTACTGCGTTCGCTTCACGTGGAAAGCGCCGCTTCCGGGGACCGTTTCTGGAGCGAAACCAGCGTCGGTCTTTTGAGCCATCGTCGCGGTGAAGGTTCCGTCCACGAAGTCGCCCGTGGCTGCGCCGAACTGCGTGATCACGATCGAGCATTCGGTGCCGGCGAGCGAAATGACCGCTCCGTAGCCGTTGGTCTCGGTCCCCGAATCCTTGTCGACGCTGATGACGTAGTCGACGTCGTCATGATTGGTCATCGAGCACTTGGTCGTGCCGGCGACGGGGTCGAACGACATGAAGAAGAAAGGGGCCGACATCTTGTCGTTCACTCCAGCCGCAAGTTGCGCAGTCCCCGGGATACCTGCGTCGGTCGGGCCGGCGAAGGCGACGAAGGGAAAATTGACGGCGACGCCATCGAAAGTCCCATGGACGAACTCGCCGCTGTCACTGCTCGGGCCTCCGTCGCCTTTCGGTCCGCTGTCGGGCGGCGTTTGCTCGGTATCGGTCGTCGCATCGCCGCCATCGGCCGGGCCGCCCGGGGCGTCGCTGCTGCAGGCTTGCACTCCCTCGAGCGAAGCGAGAACCAAGACTGGCAACACGAAATAGAAAGCCCGCATCGGAGATTCGTACACCAGTCGTTGACGCGAGACACACCGAAACGAAGGGCGGCGCGGGCGATTTCTCTGCGGGCATCTCAAAATCCGGCATTCAACGTCGCGGCACGCTTACGGGCAAGGAACGGGATCTTCGCGAATGGTCCCGTCTTGCGTCGTGACTTCGACTTTGCATTCAGTGGCCTGGCCGTGACGCACGACCTTCGCCGGGTACTTCGTGATCGCCGCAGGGCATTCGTACGTCCGGGGCGGCGGCGGATTGCAGCTCGCGCCCTTGGGACACTGGATGTCGACGTTGGACTCGGCCTGGCACGTGTCACCCGACTTCGAGACGAACCACGAGGCGTCGCTCGACACCGGGTGCGCGGGC
Source organism: Polyangiales bacterium (assembly GCA_038239005.1). Classification (GTDB taxonomy): domain Bacteria; phylum Myxococcota_A; class Polyangia; order Polyangiales; family Polyangiaceae; genus DASXHD01. The sequence goes on along the minus strand of JBBSFE010000056.1, from coordinate 34,719 downwards.
TCGGGCGAGCACGCGCTCGCGAGCGTGAGAACGAACGGCGCGGCAAAGACTCGACGAGGGAGATGAGCAGCCATGTCCGAAGAACGTACCCCAACCAGCGAACCTTACATCGGGGGCGATGCACCCCGTTGCACTAGCTCGCCAGACCTTGCAATCACCTAGGGCAAAACCCATTTGCGTTTGTGGATGGGTGGTGTTGCATTCGGTTAGGAGGTGCAACGATGCTAAGCCGCGCACGATCGTGGGTTTATGTGGCTTGCGCCGTGGTGATGACGGCCGGCCGTGCACGGGCAGGCAACGTTCTCGCCGTGTCGGACCCAACGCTCGACACGCCAACGATCATTACGCTCGGCGTTCAGATGCTCGTCACCGGTGACGACAACTTCAACGCGACCGTTTCAGTTCGCTACAGAAAATCTGGCGACACGACTTGGAAGACTGGGATGCCGCTCTTTCGCGTTCATCCCGAGCACGTGCAAACGACTCCGCCGCCCGCGCAATTCGCGGGGAGCATTTTCGATCTCGCACCGAGCACGAGCTACGACATCGAGCTACACGCGGTCGACCCCGACGGCCTCGACGTCACCAAGACGCTGACCGGAAAGACGATGGCAGTCCCGTCGGATCCGCCGACGCCTCACGTCGTCAACGTCACGAACGACGCGACGCTCGCCGCTGCGCTGTCGGCCGCGAAACCCGGCGACGTGATCGTGCTCGCCAAAGGAACGTACGCGCCGTTCAGCGTCAACGCTTCGGGCGCGCCGGGCAACCCCATCGTCATTCGGGGCACGAGCCAGAGCGACGCGGTGATTGATGGCGCGGGCTGCGCCGGTTGCAACGTGCTCGAGTACTACAACACCGGCTACATCCACCTCGAGAACCTCACGATCCAAAACGCGCAGCGCGCGGTGCGCGTTCAGACCACGGGCACGTCAGCCAACGTTTTTCGCCGCCTCCACATCACGAACGTGAACCTCGGCATCACCACCAACGGCAGCGCCGACGGATATGTCGTCTCCGACAACGTGATGGAGGGTCGGCTCGTGTGGCCTGCGGTCTACAAAGACGACTCCGGCGCGCACGCCAACGACGACGGCATCAATATCCGCGGCAGCGGCAACGTGATCGCTCACAATCGCATCAGCGGTTTTGGCGACGCCATGAAGACCGAGCAAGACCAAACGCGCGCGAACGACTTTTACGGCAACGATGTCCTTTGGACGTACGACAACGGCCTCGAGCTCGACGGCTCTCAGGGCAACGTGCGCGCGTTTCGCAATCGCTTCATGAACAACTCGTCACCGACGAGCTTTCAGCCGATTTACGGCGGTCCGGCGTATTTGATTCGCAACGTGATCGTCAACGTTGCCGACGAGCCATTCAAGCTGCACGCGCTCGGCGGCGTCGGACCGCCCTCGGGCGGCGTGATGCTCCACAACACGGTCGTCAAAGCGGGCTCGAGCCTCCAGCTCAGCACGCCGAACGTCGCCGCCGACTTTTTGATCCGAAACAATTTGTTCATCGCGAATCCGAGCGACGGCTACTCGGTGCGGTGGGACACACCCATCGTCGACCCGTCAGTGACGCTCGATTACGACGGATACTTTCCGGACGGCAAATTCGAATTTGGATATTCGAACACCGGTACGGACAAGACCTACACTTCGTTCGCGGACGCCGTCTCATCTGGGCGGTTCGAGCAGCACGGTTTGCTCGTTACGACGGTGAACTTCGCGAGCGGCCTCCTCACACCGGCGTCGTACGTCACGCTGCTTCCACCCGCAGACGTCGGACTCGCGTCGTCGTCGCTCGCAATCGACAAGGGCGTCACGTTCGCCAACATCGACGACGGCTTCACGGGCGCCGCGCCCGATCTCGGCGCGCTCGAATTCGGATGCCCACTCCCGATGTATGGCCCGCGTCCCGATGGAGTCGACGAGAGCAACTCGAGCGATGCCTGCGGCACGACGAGCGGCGGCGACGGCGGCACAACCGGCGACGGCGGCGGCGACGCGGGCAAATTCGGCGACGACGGCGGCACCAACCCCGGCGAGCCGAGTGGCTGCGGCTGCACGACCGTCGACGCGCGATCGTCCACCGGCTGGCTCGCGGTAGTCGCCGCCGTCCTTGCGACGTTTCGCCGTCGACGTCGTTAGCTCAGGTCGACGGCCTTCTTAGCGTTTCGTCGCCTTCTTGTTCTTTTTCGGTTTGGGTTTCGCGGTGCGCTTCTTTGCGACGCCGTTTTCCATGACGAAGTGTTCTGGGTCGAAGAGGGCCTTCTTCTCCTTCGGCTGATCGCTGTCGAGCTCGTACGGCGTGATCGAGTAGCGGCCGAAACCCACCACCTTGATGAATTTCTCGACGTCGGGATCGCTCGCCTCGACGACTTTGCGGAGCTTCTTTGCGTCGACTCCGAGGAGCTTCGCGGCGAGGTCGAGATCGCCGTCGAGGCAGTTGTCGTCGAGCGAGACGCCGCTCTCTTCATTCTCTCCGAAGAGGCCGTTCGCGATGGTCTTACCCTTCGCGTAGAGCGTGAAGCCCCAAGCCGACCATTCGTCGTTGTGAAATTGGAGCGCCACGTCGAGCTTGGCGGCGCGCTTCTCGTCGTCCGAGATGACGACGAGGAACTTGCCGTCGTCGATGATGCGATGCGACTCGAAGAGCTTCTTCACCGCGGCGCGCCCAGCCTTCGGAACCACGTAGTACTCGCTGTAATCCACTCGGCAACCGTATCATTTCGCACGCGCGCGTCTGCGCTACACTCGACACGTGGCCCGCGGCGCGAGAGACCTTCGGCGACTGTTCGAGGCGGCCGTTGTCGGCGCGTCCGCGCTCGGCTGCGGCGGCGAAGAGACCACGAGCGACGCCGGCGGGAACGACGCAACGCTCGACGACGCCCGGCAAGCCGCGACGGACGCCGAGCTCGACGGCCCCATGTTCGACGGCCCGATGTTCTCGAACCCGGACGCTTACGTGTGGTGCGAGGCGGGACCCCCCGAGGTCGTCGCGGCGTGCGGGTCATGCTGCTCCATCTACGACGTTCCGTGCGGCATCTCGCCGGACCAATATGCCGACGACGCGGGCGACCTCTGGCACTGCGATCGAATTTGCGGCGGTTACGGCACGACGGGCTGCTCGCTGCTGACATCAGCGGACAAGCTCACCTTCGTCGGCGATGCGGCGCTCGAGGATGGCGGTACATACGTCGTGTGCGGATGCACCGGCCGACGACCTCAGGGCCTACGTGCGCCCCGCGCCCCCACGAGCACGGCCGAATATTTTGCGACCGCGGCGCGCCTCGAAGCTGCGTCCGTGTTCGCGTTCGAGCGATTGCACGCGGAGCTCGAGGAATGCGGCGCGCCGTTGGCTCTCCTCGAGCGCGTACAGAGCTCGATCGCCGATGAGCAGCGCCATGCGCGAACGATGGACCGCATCGCACGACGTTTCGGAGCGAGCGTGACGCCACCGCGCCGACCGCGCTTCCGCAAGCGCAACCTCGAGGCGCTCGCGATCGAGAACGCCATCGAGGGTTGCGTGCGCGAGACGTACGGCGCGCTCGTCGCGACGTGGCAGGCAACACACGCGTCCGACGCGCGCGTCCGACGTGCCATGCGCGCCATCGCGCGAGATGAGACGCGCCACGCCGCACTCGCGTCGAGCGTCGCAGCTTTCGTCGCGACCAAGCTCGACGACCAAGCGCGAGCGCGTGTGCGCCGAGCCGAAGTCCGCGCCGTTCGCGACACGCGGGTCGCCGCGCTCGTTGCCCCACACCGCGACTTGGTGCGCGACGCCGGCGTGCCGACGAGCGAACAAGCTCGGGCCCTGTTCGATCACGTCTTCGCCTGACAGCCGTGTCCTGCCTCGCTAGACTAGAGATCGTGTTGCGTCTCTCGTTGCTCGTGCTGATCGCGATAGCGATAGGCGGCGCGACGGCGTGCGGACCGAAATACGATCCGAGCAAAGAGGTCGTCCTGCTTCCCTTCCCCGAAGACGGCGGCGCGGTGTTGTGGGATGGCTGGGCGGGCGGGTTCGTGCGCGACTACTGCGTCGAGTGTCATCAACCGAGCGCGCCGTGCGGCGGCAATGGATGTCACGCAACGGGGGATCCCGCGTTGTGGGATTTTCACGACGAGTCGGCAGTGATCGATCGCGCGGCGACGATCCAATGCGGCGTCGCCGCAGTGCAAGATCCGACCTGGAACTGCAGCACCGCGCCGAAAACCTTTCCGATCATCGGCGACAATCCGCTGCCCACCGACGAGCAGCGCGCGCTCATCGTCGGTTGGATCGACGCGGGCTGTCCGTAAGCCGGTCTAGAACGTGCGAACCGGATCGATCACGCGATCGAAGAGTGGCTCGTCGATCCCGGCGGCCGTCGCGATGTCGAGCACGGTCTCGACGATGGTCTCGGCGTCGATCGTCGAAAAAGAGTGTTGGTACTTGCCGTCGAGCGCATCTTTGGCGAGCGCACGAGTGGCGCGCAGGTCGCTCGCCTTTTCTCGCTGACCGCGCGCTTCTGCGCCGCGACGATAGCAGCGTGATCGTGATCCCATTCCCACTGTGCCGCCGTGCTGCGCTGCAGCGACGTCCAGTGATCCATCTGGAATATTTTCCCGGCGATCGATTTCTGCCTCGTCTACCTGTGTGCATCGTCTGGATGCGCGGCGAGCGCGCGTTCGGCCGCCGAGAGCGCGACGAAGCCGACGTTTCGAAACGAACGATGCGGTTCTTCAGCGCTCACCCAACACCCGATTTCGTCGCTTGGCCCTCCGTGATTGACGTGCGCGACATCGCGACCTCAGGTGGGGATACCGTCACGGGCACTGGCCGGCGCACGTTTGGAACGGAAGCCCAAAGCACGTCGTCTTCATGCAGTGGTCCAGCAAGCAGTCGTTGTCGCTCTTGCACGCGATAGCTTGGCACGACCCCAACGACCCGCCGCATGACGAACCGAAAAAGTGATTGCCGCTATCGAGCAGCACGAGACAGCACGAGTCGCCCCCGTCGCAATCCGCCGGTTCGTCGCACTCGAAGACGCCTCCGTCGTTTTGCACGCAAACGTTCGGCGCGAGAGTGGCAGAGTCGATGCATCCAAAGTTCGAGCAGCAGAGTTGGCCGTGGTTGCACGTGCCGTACGAGAAGCAATCGGTACGGCTCGGCGTGCACGGTGTCCCTCCGTCGATCGTATCGCACGGAGGCCCCGTCTCGGCGTCGAACGCGCCTGCGTCGAGCGCGTTGCCGTCGACGCCACCGCCATCACCGGTGCGCGTGAGATCGTCGAGATTGATGAGCAGCGAACATCCACTGGCAAGCGCCGCAGCGAACGCGAACGAACGAACCGCTCTGCTCTGCATCCGCCGCCGATACTACGTCGGTCCATCTCTGCAGCATCACGCAATGTGCATCTCCATCGTGTAGTGTTGCTGGGATGTGGATGCGCGCGTTGGCAGTGGCGCTATTGTGTGCGTGTAGCCAGGGCGCGCCGAACGCGCCGGACGGCGGCGGCATCGACGCCGCAAGCGACGCCGCAGCGGAAGGCGCGGCGATCGACGCCGGACCGCACGTTGCGTTCGACGAGTGCAGCTCGCCGAAGTCGGAGTGGTTGTTCTGCACCGGGTTCGGCGGTAACCCCGCGCCAACGAACGTCCTCGTGCAAGACCCTGGAGCCTGGCTTCAACTTCAATGCGCGCAACCACGGCTCGGCGCTCTTTGGCGGCACACGGAGCTTCCTCGGCCAATCGGGAATCCGCCTTCGGGACTGACTTCATGAGCTCGGGGCTCGACTACAGTTTGGACGGCGATACGTATCCACATGCGTATCACTCGTATGTTTATTACCGCGGCATGTACGAGGATTGCACCGATCCGAACGGGTCGGACGGCGGCACGGCCACCAGCGGCATCGACTTCTGGGTCGATGGTGTCGAGCTCGCGCCCGATCAAGTCGACCATTGGATGCGCGTGGCGGGGAGCGTCCAGCCCAATATCCTCTGGCTCCTCCTCTATCATCACGACGGAACGCACCGCTTGCCGCGCTCTCGATGGCAGCCGGTGCTATCGTGGTCGTGTGGGGTCTCGACTTCGATGGACCAGCGCGGTGCTCTGCGTCACGTCCGCATGTGCGCTTTTCCCGTCGCTCGACGACCTCCGCGACCACGACGCGCAGGCGCTCGACGCCAGCGCTGACATTGTCGACGCGACCGCGTTCGACGTAGACGCGGCAGACATCACGGACGCGAACGCAGACGCCGCGGACGTCGGGTTCTGTGCGGCCCACCCAACCGCCGCGTTCTGCGCTGATTTCGACGATGGCAATCCGCTGACCTCGCAGTGGACGCTGGAGCTCCTGCCGTCGGACGCCGCCGTTTTGCTCGTCGACTCCGACGCATCGACGTCGCACCCGTCGGCGATGCTCGCGTCGGTTCCCGTGAATCCTACCGCCTCGACGATGAAGGCCGACGGGCTCGGACTCGCGGGCACGACGACCAAGGGCGCGCACCTCGAGTTCGATCTCTTGCTCGAGGCGGACGATCCGAGCGGCGGACTCTTTTTCATGAGCCTCCGCTTCGGTCAGGGAGCCGACGCGAACAAATACATCCTCACGCTTCACACGGCAGCGAGCGGCCAGGTCGATCTGCAAGAGCAAGGACCGAGCGACGCGCAGGTCGGCATTCAAAGTCCCCTCTCCTCCTCGCCGAAGATCGGTTCGTGGTCGCACATGGCACTCGACGTCGATCTCGAAAAGCCCGCGGTCACCGTCACGATGAACGGCGTCGTGGTGCTCGGGCCACAGGCGCCCAAAACCGCAACGACGACCGGTGGGGTCTCGCTGCGCGCGGGCATCATGTATAGCGTCGGGCCGAGCGCGACGCTTCGCTGTCGGCTCGACAACGTTTTGGTGGCTCTCTTATGAATGCGAAGCGCGCGCTCATTGCGTGCGTCGCGCTGGTCGCGTGCTCCGCCGACGACAGCGTTTCGACGCCGGACGCCGACGCATCGACCATGCCCGACGTCGCTGCGGAGAGCGCGCCACCCGTCGAAGGGGGCGCGTGCGGCATGCGCGGTCTGCCACCGATGTCTCGCGTCGGGACCGATCTCATCGCGGCCGGCAAACCATTTCGATTTCTCGGTTATGACATTTGGAGCGAAACGTGGCCCTCGCAAACCAATCTGCCGAACGACGGCAACGTGAAGTACTACCCGTCGTCGGTCGAGAAGGTGGAAACCGATTTCGCGCGCGCACATGCTCTCGGCTTGCGCGCGATCCGCGTCTTTCTAAATCAGTCGATGGTTCCTTATGATGCAAACAGCGACACGTTCGACTGGACCTCGTTCGACGCCGTTATCGCTGCCGCGCAAAAGTACGCGCTCTACTTGGTAGTCTCGCTCAGCGATGGAAACGCCTACGGGGAGCCCGCGTGGGAGACCTCGCCGGACGGCGGCTCGGTCGTCATCAAGACGCGCCAATGGTACGCAAAAGACGACGCGGGAACGGCCCCGTTCGAGCGCGCCAATCAATATCCGAAGTCGTTCGTCTCGTGGGCGACGCTCGCTGCAACGCATGTCGCGGGCGATGGAACGATCGGGTGGTTCGAGCTGCAAAACGAGCCTCACACGGAAGAAGCCAACGGTGGATGCATCGAGGCCTCGCCGTCCGGACAAGAAGGCGCGGCGGAGGCGCTTCGCCGTTTCGCGGACGTCGCGGGGGGCGCGATCAAAGCTGCGGATCCGTGTCGTCTCGTGTCGCTTGCGACGATCGCGACGAGTGGAGATTGCGGCAGCAAGGACGGCACAAACACACAGTGTCACGCGCTCGATGCGTCCTGTACGTCCGATTGGGAATACGTCAACTCGAGCGCAATGATCGACGTCGTGTGTTTACACGATTATAGTTACCACTACGCAACGGACGCCAAGCAGACGACGCAGTTTTATACCGGCTGGACGGACGAGAATCACGTTCGTCTCGTGGAAGCACAACAACTCGGCAAACCGCTTTACGTCGGTGAGGTCGGAATGTACGCCCCGCCTTCGAGCGCGACGAATTGCCAAGCGAAGGGCCGCGTCGAGACGTATCCAGCCGCGTGCTCCGATCGCGTAGCGTGCTTCGGGCTCAAGCTCGGTGCGATGTTCGGCACGCCGGCATCGGGTGAGGTGAGCCTGTCCGGTGCGCTCGTGTGGCAAGCGACCAGCGGAACGAGCGGCCTCGAAGGTGATTGCTTCTCGATCGGCCCGACTGATCCGATGGACGCGCTCCTCGCAGCCCACGTGCCGTAAATGGAAACGGGCGTATCGTGCTCGACGCTTCGAGACATTGTCGTTGCCAGCGTGGTCGCGCTGACCGCCTGCGCTCCCAGCGCAAAGCCCGCGGTCGATCGTGCCGATGAGACAGCCGGCGCGCCACGCGAGCTCGCGATCCTTGCGCTCGCCGACACCCAGTGGACCGCAGGGCCGGAGAGCGCAGTGCGCGTCGCACATGTTTACCGCGATCCGTCGAGCGCGGGGCTCTTCATTCAACGAATGATCATGCCCGCTGGCGCAAAAACGCCGCCGCATTGGCACACGCACGACGAGCTCATCACGGTGCTGTCGGGGAGCATCTACATCGGAAGCGGCGACGTGCTCGACGAGAACGCGAAAGAGATCGGTCCCGGCGGGCTGGTGATCATTCCGGCGCGGTCACACCACTTCGGCGGATCCAAAAATGGTGCGGTGTTGCAAGTGCAAGGAATTGGGCCGTTCGAGATGAACTGGTTGCGTTAGCTCGTGATATTCATCGTGCATGCGGGTCGTCATCACGGGCTGCAGTCGCCCGAACGGGATCGGGCTCGAGCTGTGTCGGCAGCTCGCCGAACGCGGTGACCTCATCGAGGCGACGACGCGAAAGCCGAGCGGCGCGCTCGACGCTTTTGTCGCGAGCTACCCTGGCCGCGTGCGAGCGCACATACTCGACGTCGCGAGCGACGAGTCCGCGCGCACGCTTACGACGCAGATTCGCGAGCCCGTCGACGTCATCATCAACAATGCCGGCGTGTGGGAGGGAGCGCGCGATCTCACCAACATCGATACGGCGCGCATGCTCGAGGTCTATTCGATCAATGCGCTGGGCGCGATGCGCGTGACGAGCGCGCTGCTCACCAATTTACGAGCGGGCACCGAGAAGAAAGTTCTGAACCTCTCGACGGGAATGGCCATCTTGGGAGAGCCCAACGACGGGCGCGGGTACGCCTATCGAATGTCGAAGGTCGCGCTCAACATGATGACGCGCACGATGGCGGCGAACCTGCGCGTAGAGCACGTGAAGCTGTGCGTGATTGATCCAGGTTGGGTTCAAACGGACATGGGCGGTGATGGCGCGCAAGTCCCCGTCGGCGACTCGGTGCGCGGCCTGATCGCGTGGCTCGATCGCATGACGGAGGCTGATTCCGGCGACTTCCTGCATTACAGCGGCCACAAGCTCCCGTGGTAATCAAAAGTTGATTACGAGCCGGGCTTCACGCCACACGTTCGGTAGCCAGTTTGCGCACCTTACGTTGCGCGGCTGTGTGGCGCGCGTGCGTGGGGCACCCTTACGCCACACTCACGAACCGCGGACCTCTGCGAACCGCGCGCAGCGTCGGCAGAGCGATTGACCACGCCGCGATGACCATGGAGCGGCTGTGCGTCGTGCGACACCATGTTCGTATGCGCACGACCATCCTTGCGATCAGCGTTTCTCTCCTGCTCTCGTCTCGTCCCGCGCGCGCGGACTCCGGCGGAACGACCATCGAGGACCCAAGTCTACTCGCAGGCGGAGTCGCGCTCGCAGCAGCTGGCATCGCGTCTTCGACCGCCGGCTTCGTGTTGGTGGCTGTCGTCGCTCCGATCAATGCGCACTTTGCCTTTTTCGGCAACAGACCCGATGTCTCGGGTTACTTCGAAGCTGGCGTTCCGATGCTCGTAGTCGGCGCTCTCATGACCGTCGGTGGTATTTGGATGGGCATCGAAGGCGGACGGCACGTTGCACAGCACGTCGCCCTCGCACCGTTCGTGTCACCGCACGGAGGCAGCGTTGGTCTCGTCGGGACGTTCTAAATCGTCGACAACCTCTGCGGCGAAATGTCGATGTGTGCTCAAAGTCGACTACCGCCGAGCGACGCCGTCGAGTTATAAGACGGCATGATCGATCACACCGGACTTCACATGAAGGATGCGGCCAAGAGCCGGGCGTTCTACGACACGGCCCTCGCGGCGCTCGGTTACGCCGTGCTTCGCACCGTGCCGGCGGAGCACACGGGCGGCAAAGTCGTCCTCGGCTACGGCGTCGCACCCAAGCCGGATTTCTGGGTCGCCGAGGGCGAGCCGGAGTCGCCGCGCCTCCACATCGCGTTTCGCGCGAAGAACCGCGCCGCGGTCGATGCATTCTACACGGCAGCGATGGCGGCCGGCGGCAAGGACAACGGACCGCCCGGCCTTCGCGGCCACTATCACGAGCACTACTACGGCGCGTTCGTGCACGACCCCGACGGACACAACATCGAAGTCGTGTGCCACGATCCGCCCTGAGTCGCCCGTGCACTCGACGGCTTGACAACCCATAACCGTTTGGTTATCGATAACCCATAACCAACGGGTTATTGTTCAACCATGCGCGCCGCACCTCATCAGGTCGTCTTCAAATCTCTCGCCGATCCGACGCGCCGCGCGCTCTTCGAGCGTCTGAGCCGCGATGGTGAGCAAACCGTGCGAATGCTGACCGACACCTCGGGAGTCTCGCAGCCCGCGGTGTCGAAACATCTCGGTGTCCTCAAGCACGCGGGCCTCGTGCGCTCACGACACAGGGGACGCGAGACGCACTACACCGCGCGGCCGCGAGGTCTCGCACCGCTGGTGGATTGGATGAGTGACTACAGCCGTTTCTGGCAAGACCGCTTCGATCGCCTCGAAGACTTGCTCAAAAGGATGGACCCATGACTGCCCCGAGCTCGCTCGTGATCGAAAAAGAACTGCCGCATGCGCCCGAAAAAATCTGGCGCGCGCTCACGCAAGGCGCGCTGCTGAAGGAGTGGCTGCTCGACAACGATTTCCAGCCCATCGTGGGCCACAAGTTTCATTTCCGCTCGCCGGCGATGCCCAAATGGGACGGCCTCATCGATTCCGAAGTCCTCGTCGTCGAGCCCACGACGCAGCTTTCGTATAGCTGGAGCGCGCTCGGCCTCGAGAGCGTCGTCGTGTGGACGCTGGTGGCGACGAGCAGCGGCACGCTCTTGCGCATGGAGCACTCTGGCTTCCGTCCCGATCAAGACGCGGCGTACAACGGCGCAAACTACGGCTGGCAGAAATTCATCGGCGCCCTCGAGCGCGTCGTCGCGGGGCTCGCATGAAAGCAAAATCCATCGGCTACTGGGTGACCACGGTCGTCATCGCGATCCTCATCGGCTCGGGCGGCATCATGCAGGTGCTTCGCATGCCCGACGCCGTCGCGGGAATCACGAAGCTCGGATACCCGGTCTACGTGATCGTCTTGCTCGGCATTTGGAAGACGCTCGGCAGCATCGTGATCCTCGCGCCACGTTTGCCGCGTTTGAAAGAGTGGGCGTACGCCGGCATCGTGTTCGATCTCACGGGCGCAGCGGTCTCGCACGCCTCGAGCGGGAGCGCGATCGGAAATGTCATCGGCCCAGCGTTGTTCGTGCTGCTCGCGCTAGCCTCGTGGGCGCTTCGGCCCGAGAGCCGCATCCTCGGGAAATTGGCGCCGCTCGGTCGCTGAGCACGAGCGAACGTCACGGTCCGGCGTCGCAGGCAGCGCTCTTTGCAACGTTGACGCCCTCGGCGTTCGCGAAACACGCGCCGGCGTACATCTGCCCGTCGCATCCACACACGCTCGCGCCGGCCTCAGGCACGCTGCAATAGAACGTCTCGCGTTGTCCTGGGCGTAAAGCGCATATGCCGGTTGGGGCGTCACACGCGGCCTTGTCGCAGAACTGAAACGTTGGATCGCAATCCGCGTTCGACGTGCACGGAGCGCCCGCATCCTGCGGGGTACTGCTGGCGTCCAAAGGCACGGTGCTGGTGGCGCAGCTCGTTACCGAAACTGTTCCGTCAATGCACGTATTCGGCGGAGGAAAATTCGCTGCGCCACACGTCGTCACCGGTGAGCCGTCGCTCCCGCACGTGTGAAGCCCGGAGCCGCACGCGCACTCGTGGACACTTGGAAACATGCAGCAGAAGCCGAGCGTGGGCGCCGTCGTCGACCCTCCCGGAAAGCACGTTGCTCCCGGCGTTTGTGTTGGACGGCGAAGCCGACTGCGCGTCCATCGTGCTCGGCAATAAACGTTTGCGCGCCATGCTCGCCCACCATCGCGAGCGTCTGCGTTCGTGCGTCGCCGCCGCGCGTAGATCAGCGCGCGAGTTGCTCGTAGGCGTAGCCGAGTGCGAGGATCTTTGCGTCGTCCCAGGCGCGGCCGAAGAACGACATGCCTACGGGCAAACCGCCGACGGCGCCCATCGGCACCGTGAGATGCGGATAGCCGGCGACGGCCGCGGGGCCACTTGACGCGACGAACGGTGGATCGGTGCTCGTCGTGAGCTTCCATGCCGCGTTCGTCGTCGGCGAGATGAGCGCGTCGAGCGAATTCGCGGTCATCACGGCGTCGATTCCCTTCGTCGTCGTGGCGTCGTGCGCGGATTGCTTTGCGGCGATGTACGTCGGATCGCTCAAGTTCGTCGTCGCTTGCGCCGAGATGAAAACCTCCTGGCCAAAGTACGGCATCACCGTCGCCGCGTTTGCCGTGTCGAACGCGATGAGGTCCTGAAGCGAAGTCGCTTGATTGGCAATCGGGTGCGCCGCGAGATACGCGTTGATGCCTGCTTTGAATTCATAGAGGCAGACGGTGTTCGAGGTGGAGTAGAAGCTCGATACGTCGAGCGTCACGTTCATCACCGTTGCGCCCGCGTCCGTGAGGCGCGCGCGTTCTCCGTTGAAGAGCGTGTTCACCGCCGTTGCGAATCCAAAGTTGACGACGCCAAGACGTTTGCCCGTGAGCGTTGCGGTCGCGAGTGGCGCCTCGAAGTCGAGGCTCATCGAGCTCGGGATCGCGCTCGTCGCGGGATCGGCGGGGTCGGGGCCGGCGAGCACGCTCATCATGCGCGCGGCGTCGCCGACGGTTCGCGTGATCGGCCCCACGGTGTCCTGCGTGCTCGAAATCGGAATCACACCTGCGCGACTCACGAGGCCCACGGTTGGCTTGAACCCGACGGCGCCGTTCACGGACGCAGGGCACGTGATCGATCCGTTGGTCTCGGTGCCGAGTGCGGCGGACGCAAGCCCCGACACGACGGCGGCCGCCGAGCCCGAGCTCGACCCGCACGGGTTATACGCGGTGTTCGCGCCGTTTGCGGTTTGCCCGCCGTAGCTCGACCAGCCGCTGATCGATTGGTTCCCGCGAAAGTTCGCCCACTCGCTGAGATTCGTTTTTGCGAAGACGATTCCGCGCGCGTCGCGGATGCGTTTGACGACGTTCGCGTCCGCCGTCGGCACGTTCGCCGCGAGCGCGAGTGAGCCCGCGGTCGTCGTGAGGCCTTGCGTGTCGATGTTGTCCTTCACGAGAATCAACGCGCCGAGAAGAAGCGACGTCTTGTCGGGCTTGCCGTCGATCGCCGTCGCGTTCACCGCAGCCTGTGGGTCAAGGACGAGGATCGCGTGCGTGCCGCCGTCGATGTGATCGCGCGAGTCGACGCGCGCGGAGTACCCCTGCTCGAGCCCCGCGCTCGAGAGCTTGCCCGCGTGCATCGCGTCGACTTGATCGCGGAGCGGCTTGTCGAGAAAGTCGGCTGGGTTTTCCTTCTCGTCGCCGGCGTCGGTCGCCCCAGAGTCGTTTGGATCACCGCTCGACCCGCATCCGAGAACGAAAACACCTACCAAGACCGTACGAGCGAGCAACACGGACCTGGGCATACCCGAGCTTAGATCGGCACGCGAGGCTGTGAAAGTCACGGATGCGCGTGACGCTACCGTCTCACGGCCCGCTGAAGTAAGAGCGTGCCGATGAAGAACACGACGCACTGGTTCATCGTCGCGGCGCTCGCGACCTCCGGAGTCGTGGGGTTTGCGTGTGGTGGTGGTAACAGCGACACGAACTCGCCAAAAAGCGCAACGGTAACATCGCCTTCATCCGCGCCGAGCTTGGTGTCCGCGTCATCGTCGGCGGTGATGAGCGCTTCGGTCGCGCCGCCTGCGCCGCCTCCGCCGATCGTAATCTTTGCGATGAAGCTCACCGGTGGCTCACTCAAGAAGCCCGTCGAGCTCAAGGACGACGGCACCGTGGTCGTCGATGGCAAGCCAGTGGCGAAATTCGTCGGCGCGGAGCTTCAGGACACTTCGGGCAAAACGCTCATCGCAGTCGCCGAAGACAACACCGTCACGATGGACGGCTCGACGAAGACGATGAAGTTCACATACAGCGACGAGCTCTTGCTCGACGGCGGCAACAGAGTTTCGATCGCTGATGACGGCTCGGTGATGCTCATCGGCGCTGATCACAAGCCCGACAAGGACTCCGGCAAGATGAAGTTCAACCCGTTCAAGTCGACGGCGCGCCGTGTCGGCATCGTGATCGTCGTTGCGCTCGCTGCATCGAAGCTCTGGACGTCGCCTCCGCCTGCAACATCCGCGAAGAAGTAGCGCGCAATGTGCGGGGTGCTGACGGTAGAATGACGGGGTGAGGCTTTTCCTCTGCACCGGATGCAATCGGCACATCAAAGACAGCGATGCACGCTGTCCGTTTTGTGGCGGAGCGCACGGGCCGCTCGTCGGCGACTCGACGATCATCGTGCCTCGCATGAGCCGTGCAATGAAGCTGGCGGCAGTTGCCGCGGGGACCGCTGTCGCGCTTGCCATGAGCTGCACCGCGGACGACTCGACGTACGGAAACGATGGCGGCGGGCCGTACCCCGATGCGACCGTTGGCGACGCGGCGCGCGAAACGTCATCGCTCGATGCGACACCAGACGTGACTAGCGACGTATCGTCCGATGCCCAGAGCGACGCGTCGAACGACGCCCCCGACGCGGACTGACTCGCGTGACGATTTCGTTTACTTGAACATGACGTCGACGCGCATGGCGGCGTGATAGCGTTCCCCAATCGTGCGCAAGGCGGTGATGACGGCAATCCTCTTCTGCGCGTGCGGCGCGCAAGTGACGGGCTACGACGCGAGTGATCCGACGAAGCTCACGTGTCCGTGCGACGACGGCGCCACGTGCTACGAGGCGGCCGCGCAGCTCGACAAGGGCGGTGAGACGGCCGAGACCGGCGAACAGCTCCTCGAGCTCTCGCAGTGCGCGTGCCTCGAAGGGAGCATGGCGGGTTGCAACACGCTCGGACACTTCGCCAAGGACTGGGTCGCGGCATGTGACCGCGACGACGACCCTGCAAACTCGTGCGCGATTGCCGGCTTCATCCACGAACACGGCGTCCGCGTGCCGAACCTGAACGGCCGTACGTTCCATCACGATCCCGCTGCGGCGAAGACAGCGTTCGAGAAGTCCTGCCGCGCGGGCTCCGTGATCGCGTGTCGGCGGGCTCGTTGAACCAGAGACGTGGCTGGAGCGCAGACCGAGAGCGGTTGCACTTACTGTCACGTAGGGTCAGAGTCTCCACGCGATGACGTCAGATAAAAGACCCAATGCACCCCTTGCTCAGGCGGTTCAGCTGGAACAGGTTCTGAAGCAAAATCAGGTCGTGGAAGAAAAGGTCGAGGCGGCAGCGGATGACCTTGCCGCCGCCAATGACATCGTGAAGGGCGAGATCGCCGAAGGTGCGACCACCATGTCGGCGCATGATGCGCTTGCGAACAGCGAGCGAGTCGAAAGCCAAGTGCTGGAATGCGTCGACGACCTCCACAAGGTCAACGAAACCTTGAGTCAAGGGATCGACGATTTGAGAAGCATCGAGGCGGCCTTGGTCAAATCGCGAAAGGCCTTGGCGGAGACCAAGGTGGCCCTGGCCAATGCACAGGACCACGAAAAAAAGGCAGAGATGCGGGCGACGCATGACTCTACGACGGGTCTGCCGACGCGCGACCTCTTCAACGACCGGCTCACGCATGCGATCTCCCTCGCCCAGCGCCACGACTGGACGTTGGCGGTAATGTTCCTAGACCTGGATGGCTTCAAGCGAATCAACGACACGCACGGCCACGCCGCCGGAGACTCCGTCTTGAAAGAGATAGGAAAGCGGCTGCTACAACGCTGTCGCGATGAAGACATTGTCTGCCGTAATGGCGGTGATGAATTCCTCTACCTGCTGATAAACCCACAAGGCAACGCGAATATCGAGGCCATTGCAAGCGACGTCCTGAACGACATTGCTCAGCCCATTGACATCGGTGCCGCGGAATCTGTCATCAAAGCGAGCATCGGCATCGCTATTTATCCGGACAACGGCACTACGCCAGACCAACTCATCGGAAACGCCGACACGGCCATGTATCGCGCCAAGCAACGCAAAAGCGGCTGTGTCTTCTTTGGCGCTCTGGAAACGAAAGCACACTGAGCTGCCGCCATGCCCGCAATCAAACCCGCGGGAAGTTCCATTTAGGATCCTGCTTTGGACGCGGACCCGATGGAGCGACGCATGTCGGTCTCGAGCGCGGTGCACTACTCAGTTTTTTGCTCGTGTCCCGAGGTGGATTCGATGATCTTCTTCAGGCGCGCCAAATCTTTTTGGTTCGCGCGCCGCATGGCTAGCGCCATGGCCGGAGCCATCAATCTCGAGAAGCCAGTCGGCATGCCGCGGTTGCGCAGCGTCATTCGCGTTTTGCCGTCGTTTTGGGATTCCCACGTGTAGGTCGTCTCCATTGGAAACGGGCCGTGGGCCGTTCGCATCACGAGGCGCGTTTCCGGAACGAGCTCCACAAGCTCGTAGGTGTACGCCAGCCGGCGACCGAGAAAATGCGCCACGAACGCCATCCGCGAACCGACGCGCAAGGGCGGCGGCGTGACCCACTCGACCGCGACGATGTTTACGTACCACTCCGGCGCATTCGAGGGATCCCCGGCATACGCAGCTACGCGCGCAGGTGGCGCATCGATCACGATTTCGGTGAGCACATCGACGGCCATGAACGCGTCCTGTAGCGTGGTGGAGCGACAGAGACAATCCGGCAAAATCGGGACTGAGTGCATGACGAATGGGACAATCCGAATCGACGACATGCGTCTCTTTGCCAAAGTCGCCGAGGTTGGGAGCTTCACTGGCGCCGCGAAGGCGCTCGGCATGCCAAAGCAAACGCTGAGTCGTCACGTCGCGGAGCTCGAAGGCGCGCTCGGCGTTCAGCTGCTGCACCGCACGACACGCCGCTTGCACGTGAGCGACGCCGGTGCCGCGTATGCCGAACGATGCGCCGAGATCGTCCGCATCGCGGACGAGGCCAACCGCGCCGCGACGGACGTCCACGAAGTTCCGCGCGGGCGATTGCGCATCACCGCTGATCCACTCTTCGGCGACGCGTTCGTCACCGATCTCGTCGTGGCGTACGCACGAAAATGGCCTGACGTGGGCGTGGACGTCGTTCTCACGCGGCGGCGTGTGGATCTCGTCGAAGAAGGTTTCGACGTCGCGTTTCGCATTGGCTCCGTCGACGAGGCCACCACCGGATTTCGCCTGGGCCCCGCGCGCGTGCGGTATTGCGCGAGCCCTAAATACCTCGCGCATCGTGCGGCGCCGCGCACCCCGGCGGATCTCGCATCGCATGAATGTCTCGTCGTGTCGGACGCCGGCGTCGCGCGCTGGCCGTTTCGCGCGCACCACGGAAAGAAAACCCAGCTTGTCGCCATTTCTGGGCGGCTCACGTTCACGAGCTTCGCGATGGCGCGTGCGGCGGCGCTCGCGGGGCTCGGTATCGCGATTTTCCCGGAGTTCGCGTGCACAGCGGAGCTACGCAGCAAGCGGCTCGTGTCGGTGCTCGATGCGTGGCGGATCGATGTCGGATCGATCTGGTTCGTGCAGGCGGCGCGTCGCTTCTTGCCCGCGCGTGTTCGAGCGTTCGCGGAGCTGACGCGCGCCCACTTTCGATCGAAGTAGGTCGCGAGCGCGCCGGTGCAGATGTTAAGCTCGGCGAGATGGCGCCCGATGACCGTCCACGCTTTGGTCCCGGAATCACGATGGCGTTCGGAATCATGGCAACGCTCACGCTCGGCGTGGTCGGCGCGGCTGGATGGCTCGTGTGGGTGTGGTCGCAAACACCAGCGACGGTGCGCGCGGGTATGTCGTCGACCAAAATCGGAATCGTCGTCGCAACTGCATGCACGTGCGTCGCGTTGTTCTTTGTCGGACTGATCATGACGTGCATCGGCCTGCGTCGCTCGTTCACGGCCGTGAGCCCCACGGTTGATCCATCACAGAAAGCGCGCGTCATGAGCGAAGGCATTTCCGAGGCGATGAATTGGACCGCCATCGGTTTCGTCCCGCTCGCCATCGGCGCGCTCGTGGTCCTCATCGCGGGTTTCCGCCTAATCCGCGCAACGCACGTTTGATTCGAAGGACAGCGCAGTGGTTTACCGCGAAGAGCCATGTGAGTTTTGCACCACCGCCGCCACCGAGACGTGTCCACGATGCGGCTCGCGCGTGTGCGAAACCGCGCACGGCTTGTGCGGGTCGCCTTACTGCGGCCTCTGCGCCAAAGAGCTCCACGACGATCTCGACGAAGCGCGCATGATGATCGATCTTCACCGGCCCGCACGCGATCAGTGGCGATCATCCATCGTCGAAGACGCCATCTACGAAATCGAGCACGCGATCGCCCGCCGGCGCATCAACCGCCGCTTCGCCCGCCGGACGCGCGACGAAATCCAATCCTGGCGCGCGGCCGCCGGGATCAAACGGCGCTGACATCGTGCTTGCGAGCTTCTTTGCGAAGCTGGCGCGATCATCCGTTGAACAGCGACGCGCGTACAGCAGCGTCGAGACGGATGCCGTAGCGTTCGAGCGGCTCGAGGAGCTCTTGCGCGACCTCGTATGCATGCGGGATCGCGCGCGAGGATTCCAGCCAGCCGAGCTCGTGCAAATGCTCGACGCGAAAGCCGCGTGCGGTCACGCCGTCCTTTACGGGGCCGGCCTCGCCCGACCAGAACGGCCGGAGCCCTTTCATCGCATCTTCGAGCACGCACGACAGACGTGCACGCTCTTCGTCGTCGAAATCGGCGACGGCCCAATCGAAGTAGAGCGCGCCGAGCCGCCGGTGGCGCGACTCGTCGGCCATGATGATTTCGTTCACCGCGCGAATGAGCGGATGAGTTGCGAGCGAGAGCGCGGGCGTCCCGACGCCGAGCGCGAATGATTCGCCGACGCAGCACACCCGAAGGATGACTTCGTTCGCGCGCATCCGCGGGGGCAAGGACAAGTCTGCGCGAAGCGCGAAGCGATCGATGTCGATCTGCAACGGCGCGGCGCCCCCGAGCTCCATCGCAACGCGCGCGGCGAGCTCGGTGTGGAGCACTTCGTCAGCGAGGAAATCGCTCGCCATGCCAATCATGTCGAGCGGCGCCATGGCGTCTGCGAGCGCGCGAACGACCTCGGCGAACGATGCGACCGCGCGATACTCGTTCATCGAAACTTCGGTCCACGACGTTCGGACCGCTCGGAGCAAATCGGGCGCGTACCGGCTCGGGTCGAGCGTGCCCCACGGAACTTTGTCGGCGTCGGGGCGCGCGCGTCTGAAAAAATGTTCGGTCGTGCCGCCGAGCCACTCGAGCTCGAAAAGCCCGCTCGCGCTCATTTCGTTTGGTCGGGCACGTGCGCGGTCGTCATCGCCGCATCGAGCGAATCGGGCCCAGCGGCGGCGTCAGCGACGGGCGCGACGTCGTCGTGGGGCCGTGCGACGGTGCCCATGGGGTGCGCGGCGCAACCCACGACGACCACTGCCATCGATGCCGCAGTAACACAAAGGAGCATTCGTTTTTGGTTCATTTCAGTGGAACGCATCATGTCGAACGAACCTTACGCCAAAGTAGCCTCGGACGGTCACAGCGTGACGTCGAACGCCTGGCGACCGATGACGTGACCGTGCTCGTCGCGGACGATGGCGGTCCACTCGCCTGCTTCGTGTGCTTGGCGTGTGAACGCCCACGTGCGCCAGCGTGAGCTATCGCCCACTGCGAGGCTCACGCGGCCCGTGTCTTTCTTGCTCGGCGGTTCGAACTCGACGGTGATCTCGCCGGGCAACTTCTCGGGGTTTTCGATTTCGACGAACGCGAACACCTTTTGCGTTTTCGCGTCGAACGACGTCGCGGGATCGACCGGCTCGTGATGCTCGACGCCGCGGGCCAGCACGATGCGCTTCAGCGCGAGCTTGTCGGCGTGTTTGACGACCGCGATCTTCGGGAGCGGCGCGACCGTCGCCGCTACAGTGACGACCGGAGGCGGCGTAACGGAAGCGAGCGCGGCGGTCGCGTGCGTCGTCGCAGCCGGTTGCGACGTTTGCGGCACCTTCGAGGTGCAAGCGGTGAGAGCAAGGACGAGAGCAACTGCGGAGGATTTGGCGTTCATGCACGGGTCCATCGCAAGCTTCGATCCAGCGCTAAAACAGCGTGATTCTGCGAGCGCCTGTGGGTTCCTCGGCCATGCACGTGTCGCGCGAGCCACATCGCGCGGCCTCGTGACGTTGACTGCACCGGATCGCACTCATACGATGTTTGCAATGCAGCGAAATTTCTTACCGATTTTACTCGTCGCGGGTGGGGCCATCTTCGGCGTCGTCGCGCTTACCCATTGCGTCGGTGACGACAGCACGATCATCACGGACGCGCAGGCGGGCGACGCAACGAGCGACGTGCTCGCGGCCCCTGACGTGAGCGCCGAGACCAGCGTCGCCACGGTGACGGTGACGCTCGACGGCGGCGGCACGGGCGTCGTGACCTCGACCCCGACGGGAATCAATTGCGGCACGCAGTGCTCGAGCTCTTTCCCCACCGGCTCGTCGGTCACGCTGACGGCCGCGGCTGACACGACGTCGGTGTTCGCCGGCTGGACCAGCGGCGACTGCACCGGCGATAGCACCTGCATGCTCACGGTCGACAAGGCCAAGGCGACCACGTCTGCATTCGCGCTGCATGGCTCGCATCGCTGGATCGATCAGATCACCTTTCCGGGACAGGACTCGATCGACTACGTCGCCGTCGACGCAGCCGACAACGTGATCGCCGCTGGAACCGTGGTCCCCATCGCGAGCGGCGCAAGCTTTCCGTACGTGAAGAAGTACTCGAACACTGGCACGGTCCTCTGGGCGAATCAGATCGCCACGAACTGCGGCATCTACGACGGCGGTCTCGCGGTCGACAGTGCAGGCAACGCGTACATCGGCGTGACGCTCTCGGGCTTTGGCGGCAGCTGCACGACGTTCGGCGGCGTTGCGGTCACCGGTGATCTGTTCGGCAATGTCGGCGTCGCCCGGCTGCGCGCGGCCGACGGTCAGATCGAGTGGGTCAAGCAGTTCGGCGGCACTGGTCAGGATCGACCCGACGCCCTCGCGATCTCCGGCACCAGCCTTTTCGTGACTGGCGAGACCGATAGCTCGCCTTCGACGTTTGGCAGCTTCAACCTAACGGCCTCCGGCGGCCACGGCTTCTTGGCGAAGCTCGATACCGCGACGGGCAACGTCAGCTACGCCAAGGACCTGCCGGGCAACATCCAGATCTGGGACATCGCGGCGAGCGCGACCGACGTTCTCGTCGTTGGCCAGTTTCACACCAACATGGCGATCGACGGCAAAGGGCTCAACGTCTCCTCGGGCGCTCACTCCGACGTCATGGTCTACGACTTCACGATCACGAACCCATTGACCGCGCAGTGGGCCCGCGGTGCGGGCGACGCCACGGGTGACGACGGCGCGTACGGTGCGGTCGCCGTGCCCGGCGGCGGCTGGGTAATCACCGGCGCGTTCTACGGCAACATCCTTTTCGCAACGAGCGGCTCGTCGATCGTCTCGCAGGGAAACGCCGACGCCTTCGTCGCGCGCTACGACGCAGCCGGCACGCACGTCTATTCGTTCGGGTACGGCGGCACGAGCTCCGACATCGGCGATTCGGTCGCGATGGACAGCGCAGGCAACTTGTTCATGGCCGGCCGATTCGCGAGCAACATCACGTTCGGCGCGTTCACGCTGACGGGCGCCAGCAACACCGACACCTTCCTCACCAAGCTGTCGTCGGGCGTGACCCCGGTCCATCAGTGGGCCGTCAAATACGGCGGCACCGCTTACGACGACACGCGCGACGTCGCCGTCGACTCGAAGGGAAATCCATTCCTCGTCGCGCAATGGACGGGCATGACCGTGATCGACGGCGTGTCGCTCACGTCCCAGGACTACGACGGCTACGTGATGTCAGCGTGGCGCTAGAGGTTCGGCGCGAAGGAACTTTTCGCGTTGAGCTGCGTATTGCCCTGCGTGAGGCGTCGTGCGGTCACTTTCGCGTTTGCCGCCTTCTTCGCGACACCCGCAGCCTACGCCTGGGAAGCGGCGACGCCCGCGTGGTGCGGCAGCGGCACTGTCGCGGCCTCGACCGACACGGGCGTCGTCGTCTTGTCGGCGGGTCGCACTCGGACGATCCCGCTCGGAGCCGCGCCACACACGCTGCGTTTTTCACCGGACTGCTCGAAGCTCGCGATCGTCGCCGACCGCGTCTTGTCGCTGGATGTCGTCTCTGGCGCGCTCACGAACCTCGGCGTCGTCGCCGCGGCGCGCTCGGTCAACGCGCATGTGCCGCTCTCGTGGTCGCCCTCGATGCATCGCTTCGCCGCGACGTTCTTCAGCGGGAGAACGCGCGGTGCCGATGTCGTGATCATCTATGATCCCGGATCCGCCACGAGCAAGACGCTCGCGCTCCCACCCGCCGAAGTGGACGACGTCGCGCTCACCGGCGACGACGACGCGCTCGTCTCGCTCAAGATCGGAAACATCTTCGGTCCCGACTCGCTCGTCACGGCGACATCGATTGGTTTTCGCGCGATCACGACGACGACGTATCCGCGGCTCTTCGTCACGCCGACGATCGCCGTTGCCCAAACGTCCTCGGGCATCGTCACGATCGACGGGCATTCGGGTGCCGTCCGTTCCCTGTCGAGCAGGGCGACGCTGCGGGGGCTCTCCAGCGACGGCACGGCGGCGATCCTCGCGCCGACGGTTGGATCAGGAAACACAACGTCGCTCACGATCTCGACGGGCGTTTCGCGTTCGTTCAAGCTCGATAGCTACGAGCCGGCACCCGACGCGCGTGGTTTGCTCATCGCTGGCGTGCCCCTCACACGCACAGGCCCCGCCGCGACGCGCTACGTCCTGATGGTCGACGACGGTGCTGCGCTGCCGCGCGTGATCTTCGACGCGGGCCCTCTCGGCTGGAAGAAGGCGATCAAGCACGTGGCGGTCGCGCCCGATGGATCACGCGTCGCCTTCGTTTTGATGACGCGCTCGGCGAATCACGCAGTTGCCGTTTGCGGGGACTGGTCGTGGGATGAGTCGTACGAGCTGGTGATCGCTCAGATCGCGACCTCGGCCGCCCCGACGAGCAGGACGTTTCTCGCCACGTCGACCGGCTGCGCGTACGAATGAGCTAAGCTGACTCGGTTTGACTGCACTGCCTTCCACACTCGAACGCGTTCGCGCGGCGCTCGGAACCGTCCTCGAGGGCAAGAGCGATGTCATTGATCTCGTGCTCGTTGGCGTGCTTGCGGGTGGGCATGTTCTTTTGGAAGACGTGCCCGGCGTCGGCAAGACCACGCTCGCCAAAGGTATCGCGCGCGTCTTCGACGTGGGTTTCGCGCGCGTGCAGTTCACGCCCGATCTTCTCCCGAGCGACATCCTCGGCGGTCAGGTCCTGAACCCGAAAGAAGGAACCTTCTCGTTTCACAAAGGCCCGGTCTTCACGAACGTGCTCCTCGCCGATGAAGTGAATCGCGCGTCGCCACGCACGCAATCCGCGTTGCTCGAGGCGATGAACGAGAGCCAGGCGACGATCGACGGCGTGACGCATCACCTTCCGCAACCCTTCTTCGTCATCGCCACACAAAACCCTGCCGATTTTTCGGGAACGTATCCGCTGCCCGAAGCGCAGCTCGATCGATTCTTGTTGCGCCTCACCGTCGGCTACCCGAGCGCTGATGCGGAGCTTCGAATGCTTTTCGCGCGGCAGAAATCCATGTCGATCGACCCCGTCGCGCACACCGCGACCGCCGAAGAGTGGATCGCGCTCCAAGAAAAAGTGCGTGACGTGCTCGTGAAGGAAGACGTCGCTCGCTACATTCTTCGCGTCGTCGCGTCGACACGTGAGTCGCCGGACCTCGAGCTCGGCGTGAGCCCGCGCGGAGCGCTTGCGCTGTTTCGTGCGTCGCAGGCTCGCGCGCTCCTTCAAGGTCGAAACTACGTGAGCCCCGACGACGTGCAGGCGCTCGCCGGCTTGGTGCTCGCTCATCGCGTTCGTTTGAGCGCACACGCGAGGCACGGCGGCAAGACGGAGCTCACCCTCGTGGAGAGCCTCGTTCGTGCCGTCGAGATCCCCACGTGAAGTGGCGAGGATGGTCGCAGCTCGCGATCGATCTGAATCGCCTCAACTACATCCTCATTCCGACGACCAAACAAGAACGCGAGCGATGGCGCACATCGCGTGCGGCGCGGATCGCGCGGCGGATCTTCAATGCGTTCGCGCGCTTCACCGAAGATGGATGGCTGCTCATCGCGTTCACGTTCATCGCGGGGCTCGCGGCGCTCGACGTGCGGCGGAGTGATGCGTACATGGTGTGGGCGACGTTGACCGGCCTCGTCATCGCGAGCTGGGCGTGGTCGTTTTTCTTGCGGCTGTCGGGCGTGAAAGTCGATGTGCTCTTGCCGCGCCGCGTGACCGTGGGCGACGAAACGACCTTCACGCTCGCCGCGCGAAATGAGGGGCGCGTCGATCACGAGACGCTCCTCGTGCGCGGTCCGTTCTTGTCGTGGGATGGTTCGTGGACCGCACGTCGCGCGTCGCTTTCGCGGCTCGCACGCCAATCGGCGGCACGCGTCGAGCTCCGCGCGCGATTTCGTGAACGCGGCGAGCACCACATCGATCCGTTTCGCGTTCAGGCGCTCGCGCCGTTCGGTCTCGCGCTCGGGCCTGCGCTCATCACCGACGCGGTGCACTTTCTCGCGGTCCCGCGCGTCGCGAACGTCGCGTCGATCTCGCTTCCCCAAGGACGTCGCCGCCAACCCGGCGGCGTACCGCACGCATCCGCCACGGCCGATTCGCGCGAGCTCGTGGGCGTTCGACCGTATCGCTTCGGAGATCCCGTGCGCGATCTCCACGCGCGAACCTGGGCGCGGATCGGCGAGCCCGTCGTGCGCGAATATCGCGAGGAATATTTTTCTCGCATCGGGATCATCCTCGACACCGATTTGGGCTCGAGCCCTGACTCCGATTTCGAAGCCGCTATTTCGCTCGTCGCTGGGCTCGTCGCCGCATGCTCACGAACGGAAGCGCTCGTCGACGTCGTGGTGCTCGGCAACGTCGCGCACAGCCTGACGGTGGGGCGCGGGCTCGGAACGCTCGATCGGGTGCTCGAGCTCTTGGCTTGCACCGAACCCGAGGGCCCGTTCGACCCGGACGATCTCGCGACGGGAATTCCGCGTCTTTCGTCGCTGTCGTGTCTCGTGTTCGTGGCGCTGCGGTGGGACGGCGCGCGGCGTGCGTTCGCAAAAGACGTCGAGTCGCGCGGGACGACGTGCGTTCCCATCGTCATCACGCCCGACGATGCGAAGCGCATTCATGCGGGAGAGCCGCTCCACCTATGAGGGCGAGGTTTTTCCACGTGCTTCCGCTCGTCATCGCGTGCTTCGCGCTCGCGATGGGCTCGCATGAGCCCGTGGCGCCGCTCGTCTTCGCGCTGTTGGCGCTCGTGAGGACACTCGTGGCAACGCCGCTTTCGGTCGATCGCGCGACGCAAAGGCTCGCGATGGTCGTCGCGATCGTCCTCACGGTCGTAGGCATTCGCGCATCTGGCATGTCGATGCGTGGTCCTCATCTCGGAGCCGTCGGGTTCGGGTTCGCGCTCGCGCCGCTTGTCGTCGTCACGTTGCGTGTGTGGATCGGCCAAGTCGAATGGAGCCCACGCTTCGACACGGCGTTGCTGCTCGTTTCGCTTCTCGCAACGGCAGGCGCCCGGCCGGGCATCGTGTATCTCGGTTTTGTGGTCGCGTTTCTCATCGCCCATCGGCTTCCGCTTACGGCTCTCTCGGCTCGTTCGCGCCGCATCGCGGGCGCGATTGCGGTGACGGCCATTGCAACCGCGTTGTCCGTCGCGTTGCTCGCGAAGACCGCTTACGAGCGAATTCCGCAGCGCCTTCAGAATGCATTTCAAGGAGCGTACGAACCGAAGGCGGGTCTCTCGGAGAACGCGCGACTCGGGACGATGGCCGGGATGCTCATGTCTGACTCGGTCGTCTTGCGCGTCTCGGGCCCGCCGATCGATCGCGTGCGCGGCGTCGTTCTCGACGAATACGGCGCCGGTCGATGGACGCGCGTGCATGGCGAGCCGCTTCGGTCGGTCGAAGTTCCTCGCACGCGCCCGATCGGACAAGACATCGTCGAGGTGCGCCACATCGATCCCGATCGCGGTCATGTCTTTCTTCCGCTCGACGCGCGCGACGTCGGCGTCGCGGAGGGAACGCTCGATACGAGCTCGATGGGCACGGCGATCGCCATTGGTTTTCCAACGGTGTGGTTTCGCAAAGGCACGCGCGATGCGCTCTGGGTCGCTCCGCCGCGCCCCGACGATCTCACGTTGGCCAGAGATATTCGCCCGAAGCTCACCGAGCTCGCGGCAGACTGGACACGCGACGCGCACACTCCCGAAGAAGAGCTCGCCGCAATCCAATCACGTCTCCAGCATGATTACGGCTACGCGCTCGTCTTCGATCGCTCGCCGTCGATGGATCCGATCCTCGATTTTCTGACCGTCACGCGCAAAGGTCACTGCGAATACTTCGCGACCGCGCTCGCGCTCTTGACGCGGTCGCGAGGGATCCCGACGCGCATGGTCCTCGGGTATCGCGTGGCCGAGCGAAATCCTTATTGGTCGAGCTACGTCGTCCGACAGAAGAACGCGCATGCGTGGGTCGAAGCCTACGTCGCGGAAAAAGGTTGGGTGACGCTCGACCCGACGCCGATGACCGAGCTTCCACAAGACATCGCGCACGATGAAGGGAGCGCGTCGGCCGTGTTCGAGGCGATCTTGGTTGCCTGGGACAAGATCTCGGCTTGGCTCGCGCAACGAAGTGTCTTCGAGCTTGGTGGAGCCGCGATTGTCGGGTTGGTGGTGTTCGCACTGCAGCGATTGTGGCGCTCGAGGTCCGCGCGCGGGCGAGCCGCCTCTGGCGTGCTCTCTTTCGATCCACCGCCCGACGCATTCGTGGCGCTCGAAGCGGCGATGGCGCGTCGTGGTCTCGGACGCGAGCGTTCCGAATCGATCGAGCGATGGGCCGCGCGCCTCGCGATCCCGGAGCTCACCGCGCTTTTGCAGCGGTACGCAAGCGCGCGCTATGGCAACGCTTCGAGCGAAGGCCTCGTTGACGCGCTGAAAGGTTTCGATGCGACGTAGTTGGTGCGTGGGAATCGCCATCGGGTCGTTCGCAAGCTCCGCGTCTGCGGACGTGCGCGATGCGCTTCACGTGGCGCCCGATGTGTGCGTCACGCAAGACGCATTGGCGCACGCCATCGAGTTTTGGCTTCAGAGGTCCACGCTCACCGAGCCGGTCGACTTCGATGTGAGCGTCGACAAAACGACCGTGCAGTTCACGACGCGTCGACTCGGGTCGGTCGTCGGCACACGTCGTTTACAAACCGGAAAAGGGACTTGCCCCGAGGTGCTCGACGCCGTGGGGCTTGCGATTGCGCTGACGATCGACGCGACGCTCCTCGATCGCATCGGCATCGAAGCGCCTCCGCCGCCACCGCTGTCGTTGCCACCGTTGCCACCGCCGCCGTTGCCACCGCCGCCCGTTCCAACACCGCAGGTGATTGTGTCACCGCGTCCCCTCGGGGTTCGCTGGGAGCTCGACGCGCGCGCGGTTACGGCGCTCGATGTCCTGCCCGGTTGGGTCGGAGGCGCAGAAATCGGCGCCGGTGTTTTGCTCGGCAGCGTCTTCAGCGTGCGCGCGTCGACGGCATGGGTCGGCGGAAGCACGACGGACGTCGGCGCGGGCCACGTCGATGCGAGCTTGTGGATGGGAAGGGTCGACGCATGCGTGGGGTCGACTCCGACGCGCGTGCGCGTTCGTGGATGCGCAGGCGCGGCGGCGGGCGCCGTCTTCGCGCAGGGGGTCGGATACGCGCCTTCGTACACACCGACGCTACCGTGGGGCGCGTTGGCCGTTCGGATGGATGTTCGTGTGCCTTTCACACCACGCTGGGGCGTCGTCTTCGGCGTAGACTGGCTTGTCGCGCTCGCGCGTCTGCGCTTCGACGTCGGCGCGCCGGGTGGCGGGACCTATGCCACGGCGCGCGGCGCTTGGGCGGGTTTGGGCGCGTCGATGGGCGTCGATTTCATCGGACTATGAAGGATTTGTATCGTGCGGCAATGAGGATGGTGTGGTTGGCGTCATTCGGGAGGCAGGCGGTCTGACCGAGAGCGTCCACCCCATCGGCGCAGAGGCGCTTTTTCGGGAGCACGCGATCTTCGTCGCGCGGTTTCTCGCACACTTGCGCGTGCCGCCGCACAACATTGACGACCACGTCCAAGACGTTTTTCTGGTGGTGCACAAGCGCGGCGGGTTTTTGCCCGGCACCGCAAGCCCGCGGACGTGGCTTGCGCGCATCGCGTTGAACGTGACGGCGACCCGGCGGCGCACCGCGCGCCGGCGTCGTGAAGAACCGATCGAGTCGGCAGGCGAGCTCCCCGGGTTTGCGCCTGGGCCCGAGCGGGAAGCGGAGGCCGCACGCTCGCTCGCGTTGGTGCAGCGCGCGCTCGACGCGCTCGATCTCGAGCAGCGCGCCCTCTTCGTTCTTTTCGAGATCGAAGGCTCGTCCTGCGCCGACATCGCGGCGGGTCTCAGCGTCCCCATCGGCACCGTCTATTCGAGATTGCACGCAGCACGCGCCGCGTTCGCCGAAGCGTTCAAAAGGCAGACCTCATGAGTGATCCCATTCGTCTTCGAGATTCGATCGATGCGCCGTCCGCGAAAGCACTGGGCGACGCGAGTGCCGTGCCGTTTCGCTACGACGCCGACAAAGGCCTCGCGTCGCTGCGTGCGGCCGTCGCCCAAACGCCGATGGGCGTGACCCATACCCTCGCGTTCAAGGGCGTGGTTGTCGCAGTGGCGGTCGCCGGTATCGCGGCGATCGTCTGGCTCGTGATGCATCGCTCGGTTGAGCAGGCTGCGCCCGTTTCTCCGGTGCCAAAATCGCTCGCGTCCTCGATCGTCGCGCCCGACGCACCAGAGGAGAGGACTACGACGGTCGTCCTGCCACCGCCTGCGTCCGCGCGACCACCGTCTGCAACTGCATCGCACGCGAGCGCACAACCCGCGACCTCGAGCTCGCTCGCCGAAGAGACCGCGAGCTTGGCCGCTATTCGCCGCGCGAGCGCGAGCGATCCAGGGGCGGCGCTCTCGCTGGTCGACCAAGCCAACACGCGCTTCGCGGGCGGCATCTTTCGTGAAGAACGCGAGTCGGTCGCCGTCGCTGCGCTCGCCAAGCTCGGACGCACGAGCGAAGCCAAAGCGCGCGCGCAGGCGTTTCTCTCGGCGTACCCCACGAGCGCCTTCGCGGATCGCGTCAAGAAAAACGGCGCGCTACCCTGAAGGATTCGTTCGATGCGGCAATGGACGAGCATGAAGCGAATCGTGTTTGGGTTGATCGCGGTCGTTGCGGTCGCGTGCGCCGACTCGCACGGCACCGTCGGCATCGAGCCTGATGGCGGCACTGGCGATGCCGCGCTCGACGCTCCGACATTCCTGGAGGGCTCAACGACCGCGTGCGGCTGCTCGTCGGACCTGCACGACGTCGTCGGTTGCGACGGAGTCACCACGGTCGAGACATGTCCGTCCGACCAAGCCTGCTCCAGCACGGGTTGCATTCCGGCGTGCGACGCCGCGGCAAAACTGAAGAGCACCGTCGGCTGCGACTATTGGGTGCACAATGCACGTTTTCTCAACGGCGCCGGTTGCGAGGCGCTATTCGTTGCCAACACTTGGAATGCACCCGCGACGCTCACCGCTTTCGTCGGCACCACATCGATCGATTTGGCGAAGTACGCGTACCTGCCGAGTGGCACGGGGCCGTCGCTCAAGCTGTCGCCGGTCGGCGGAGGCGGCACCATTCCGCCTGGGCAAGTGGGAATCGTTTTTCTTCGAACGGGACCCAACGTGTACGCGTGTCCAGCCGGCGTGACCACGCTCGAGACGGATGCGGCCGCCGCAGGCTGGACCGATCCGGCGCCCGGGTTCGTTCCGTCGGATCAGGCGCAGGCACTTCGTGTGACGTCGTCGGTTCCGATCGTCGCATACGACATGTTGCCATTCGGCGGTGGACACACGCAGCTCTCGGACGCATCGCTTCTCATCCCGACGGCCGCTTGGGATACAAACTACATCGCGGTGACGCCGTCGTCCGAAGCCGACGACACATTCGCTTCGTTCAGCATCATCGCATCCGCCGACAACACCACGGTCATTGTGAAGCCGACGGTCGACCTCATGGGAAACTCTCCACTGCCGCCGGTGACCGCAGGCACGCCGCATTCGTACACGCTGATGAAGGGTCAGGTTTTGAGATTGTTCGGAAGCACGCAAAATCCTGCGGGATCCATCGTCGCCGCAACCAACCCCATCGGCGTGTGGACGGAATCGCCGTGCATCAACGTCGACGGAAACAACTGCGACAGCGCGCATGAGCAGCTCCCGCCGGTTCGCGCGCTCGGCAGCGAATACGTCTACGCGCGCTATCGCAACCGTGTCGATGGCCAAGACGAAACGCCGCCAACGACCATCACGGGAACGGTCGATGGCACGACGCTCACGTTCGACCCCGTGCCCACCGGCGCACTAGCAACGATCGGTCGAGGACAAAGTGTGAAGGTTCGATCGAGCGTCCCGTTCGTCGTCAAAAGCCAAGACGACTCGCATCCCTTTTACGTCACGACGAGCATGACGGGCGGCGTTGCGTTCGGCGGCGCCGGTGATCCGGAGTTCGTCAGCGTGCTTGCTTCAGCACAATACCTCCGCCGCTACGTCTTCTTCACCGATCCGACGTATCCGGAGACCAACCTTGTCTTCATTCGCAAGCGGGACACCGCGGGATTTCACGACGTGTCGCTCGACTGCGCCGGAACCATCACGGGTTGGAAACCCGTGGGCTCGAGCACCGACTACGAGTCCACGCAATTGGACTTGAGCCGCCACGACTACCAAGGTCAAAACGGATGTGACAACGGCGCTCACGAATCGCACAGCACAGGCTCTTTCACGATCACCGTGTGGGGCTGGGGCACGTCCGAAACCGGCGACATCAACAGCGCGGGCTACTCGCAGTTCGTCAGCTACGCGTACCCCGTCGGTTCGAGCGTGCAACCGATCAACACCGTCGTCGTTACGCCGAACTGATTCGCTCAGCTAGTATCTCCAGACATGACGAAGCTCAACCCGGCGATCGCCGATCACGATCACATCCAAGGCAATGCAACCGCGCGCGTCACGCTGGTCGAGTATGGCGACTACCAGTGTCCGTATTGTAAACGCGCGCATCCGATCGTGCAGGCCGTCCAGCGGACGCTCGGCGATCGCCTTCGGTTCGTCTTCAGGAATTTCCCACTTCGTGAGCTCCACCAGTTTGCCGAAGGTGCCGCCGAAGCCGCCGAAGCCGCCGGAGCACAAGGCAAATTTTGGGAGATGCACGACGTGCTCTTCGAGACCGAAGACGATCTCGCGCCCGCATCGTTGACGCGTTACGCCGAGAGCGTTGGCCTCGATGTGGAACGCTGGGCACACGACGTGAACCGTCGTGCGTTTCGACCGCACGTCGAGCGAGATTTGGAAAGCGGAGCTCGCAGCGGCGTCCACTCGACGCCGACCTTTTTCATCGACGGCGTCCGGCACGAAGGATCGTACGACCAAGAAATACTCGAGGAAGCCATTCTTGCTGCCCTCGAAGTACGTTCGTAACCCATGACCACAGATGCAACCGGCGGCGACGCGCCCATCCTGATCGCGAACCGCGAAGAGCTCATCTACCTCCTCACCGAGGCCGCCGAGATCGAGCACGGCCTCATGTGCTGCTACCTCTTCGCGGCGTACAGCCTGCGCGTGAACGACGACACGCTCGATGCCGATACGCGCGCGATGCTTTCTCGCTGGCGCAGCGCCATCATCGACATCGCCAAAGACGAGATGACGCACCTCGTGCTCGTCAGCAACTTGCTCTCGGCGCTCGGGAGCGCGCCGCATCTCACGCGTCCGAATTTTCCCGTGGCGCGTGGCTATCACCCAGCCGGCATCATCGTGTCGCTCGCGCCGTTCGATCGCGGCACGCTCGATCACTTCATCTACCTCGAGCGACCCGAAGGCGTTGCGATCGCCGACGGTGCAGGCTTTTCGCCGTTCGCGTATCGGCGCGGCCTCCGCGATGGGCGCCTCGTTCCGTCAGCGCAGGACTACGCCACCGTCGGGCATCTCTATCGCGGCATTCGCAGCGGATTTGTTCGGCTCAGCGAATCGCTCGGCGAGAGCAACCTCTTCGTCGGCGATCCGAGAGTGCAAGTCGGCGCCGATCAGTTTCCGATGCGCGGCCTCGCGAAAGTGCGAAGTCTCGAGGACGCCAAAGCGGCGATCGATACCATCGTCCTCCAAGGTGAAGGCTCCGAGCACGACAACGCGTCGTCGCATTACCGTCGATTCTCGAGCATCCGTGACGAGTACGAAGCGCGGCTCGCGACCGATCCCCATTTCGCTCCGGCTCGGCCGGTCGCGCGCAATCCGGTGATGCGCTGTCCGCCCGACCCGGCGAGCTTGGTTTGGGTCGACGAAGAACCCGCAGCCACGCTGCTCGATCTGGGAAACGCCGCATACGCGCTCATGCTTCGCAGCCTCGGTGCCGTGTTCGCGCCCATCTCGCTCGACGAAGACGTGAAGAGCGCCGTCACCGAGCTGTCGCTCCTCGCGATGCGCATCATGGCGCCGATCGCCGAGCACCTCACGATGCTTCCGGCGTCGAAGGACGTCCCTGGCGTCAACGCCGGGCTCACGTTCACGGTGTCTCGTTCGATCGCTCCGCCGGCCGATCACCATTCGCTCCGCGTCGTCGCGGAGCTCGCGCGTTCCATTGCGAGCGGGATTGTCGAGCACGTCATCATCGACAAGGAACGGATCGAAGCCGCCGCAAAGAAGCTGACGCGACTCGCTACCGTCCTCGAAGGATGTTCGCCGCGCACCGCATCACCTGCTGCTTCGCCGTCGACGATCGCTCCAAAGCCGAGGGCGCCGCTGCCTGCGGCCGAGACGGCGCGGACAGACGGCGTGGAAGAGATCCGCGGCAAGAGCCTGTCGATTTTGTACGAAGGGAAACGCTGCATCCACTCGCGCCATTGCGTGCTCGAGGCTCCGCTTTCGTTTCTCGCAAACACGCCAGGCGACTGGATCGTGCCCGACGCCACCGACGTAGAAACGCTCGTCACGGTTGCGCGCGAATGCGTGTCCGGCGCGATTCGGTACAAGCGCCACGACGGCGGCCCCGAGGAGAGCGCACCACCCGTGAACGTCGCCACGATGCGCGAGAACGGCCCGCTCGCCTTTCTCGCCGATGTTCAAATCGACGGCAAAGAGCGGATGTTTCGCGCAGTGCTCTGTCGGTGCGGCGCATCGAAAAACAAACCGTTTTGCGACAGCACGCACCACGCGATCAACTTCGCCGCAACCGGCGAGCCCGCAACGCTCGTGACCGATCCGCTATCGCCGCGTGACGGCCCTCTCCGCATCACGCCAAAGAAGAACGGCCCCAACGTCGTCGTGGGGCCACTCGAGATCTGCGCTGGAACCGGCCGCACCGTGAGTCGCGTCACGCGTACCGTGCTCTGTCGATGCGGCGACTCGAGCAACAAACCATTTTGCGACGGATCCCACGTCAAAAAGGGCTTTCTCGCCGACGGTGAAGATTGATTGGATGGAGCCGTCGCCCCATCGCCTTCCACGTCTCACTCGGATCGTACGGCAACGAAAATGTCTTGCTGACCACCAACGTTACGCGTCAGATAAAGGCGACATTGGTCCGGAGAAATCCAAGTCGGGTATTCCCCCTCAGGCGTATCGAGCTCGTGAACGGACGTTGAGGCACCAAAAGAATCGCCTACACTTCCACGAGTCGCCACGGCGATGTGCGGCACCGATCCGAAGCTCGACACACTCATATAAAGGCTGAGGCCATCGGCCGCCGGTACGGGGTTGTCGACTTGTACGGTTGAGTCACTCGACGTAAACACGGGTATATACGACGCCGACCCTGGGGTGTCGACGGGAGCACCGGCGAACACTGTATTGCTCGAGGCGTCGGGTATCGTGTGGATGAAGTAGTATGACCCAGCGTCTGATGTAACGGGTCTGACTCCATCCCTGAGCACGCCGGCCAGGATACGGCGATCGTTGGCACTGGAAGATTCTGTGGCGACTGGATCGTGATGAACGAGAGCATGAACGAGGCGTGAAATGCGGGGCAGAGCCTCTATCGTCGAGT
>JBBSFE010000055.1:0-38887 GCA_038239005.1 Polyangiales bacterium | reverse complement strand
GTGAAGACGGCCGCCGGCGTGAGCACGATGACGCGAAAGATGGACTTGCCGGTCAAATACCAAACGAGAAATGCGAACAAGCTCAGCGCGCCGCCGAGCCAGAGCGCGTTCGTCCACAAGGTCTCACGCCGGTACTCGAGGCCCACGCCTTCGATGTGGTCCTTCACGTGTGAGCGAATCTGACGCAGGGTCAGGGTGCGACGATCCGGATCCTTCTCGAGCATCTTGAGGACGAGCATCTCGAGAGCGAGCGGCGTCTTCGCATCGATCTGCGAGGGTGGGCGTGGCGTCTCGCCGATGACCCGGCTGAGGACCACGAGGTGATCGGGGCCGTCGAAGGGGACTTCACCGCACAGGATCTCGTAGAGAATCCCCCCGAGCGCGTAGACGTCGGTGCGCTCGTCGACGTTCAACGCCTGCGCCTGCTCGGGCGACATGTACGCGGGCGTTCCGATGATCGCGCCGACCTGCGTCCCAAGCACGGCGCTCACCGCGCGCGTCGACGTCACGTCCGCGCGTCCCTCGTCGGAGCCCGTAGCTGCCTGGTCCGACTTGCCTTTGAGCTTCGCGACGCCCCAATCCATGAGGAGCACTTCGCCGAAGTCACCGACCATGATGTTGGCCGGCTTCAAGTCGCGATGGATGACGCCGCGTGCATGCGCGTAATCGACGGCCTGACAGACTTGGAGAAAGACATCGAGCAGACGCCGCAACCCGAACTCGGTGAGCGTTGATTTGTCGCGCGCCCTGCGATTTTCCAGGATGGTCTCGAGCGATCGGCCCCGAACCAGCTTCATGGTGAAGAAGGGTCGCCCCTCGGGATCCAGCCCGAGATCGTGCACGGGGATGACGTTGGGGTGCTCGAGCTGGGCGGTGATCTGTGCTTCCTCGACGAATCGGCCGAGCAGAGAGATCGGGAGCTGGTCGCGTGGAAGCGACGTCACTTTGATGGCGAGCTCGCGCCGAAGCTTTGTATCCATGCCGCGCAAAATCGAGCCCATGGCGCCGTGGCCGACCTCTTCACTTGGGCGGAAGCGGCCGGCCCACAGCGCAGCCGGCGGCGCCTCGGGGGCTTGCGGCGTAGCTCCGCTCGCCGGAGGCGTTTCGTCGGTGGGGATGGACCACGCCGCCGGTCGAACCGAGACGAGGCCGGGTTTGGCGGTGAGTGGGGTCGGCACGTCGGCACTCACGCTCCTCGCTTATCATGACGACGAGGTCAGCGCCGCTCGATCAGCGTGCGGCGAAATGCATCACGCTCGTCGTTACGCCACGCCCATGGGTTGCGGCTCAGGTGTTTGCCGGCGCGTGGCACGCACCGCAAACCACGCTGGTGCGCCACGGCATGCATACTGCACGTATCGGGATAGTCATGCCGATATCATTCAGTGACGAGGACGACCTTCCGACCGACGCGACGCGCGACATCGTTCCGCGCAGCGAAAAAAACCCGCCTGCCAGCGATTCGGTGCCCGCGCTCGTTCTCGTCGTAGATGACGACGACGACAATCGCGAGCTCGTCGCGTGCCTATTGCGTTGCGACGGTTATGACGTGCTCGAAGCGCACGACGGGCAAGAGGCGCTCGACCTCATGCTCACCTCGGAGAAAACGCCCGCAATGATCGTGAGCGACGTGCGCATGCCGCATGTGACTGGGTTGGAGCTGCTCCAGCATTTGCGCCAAGAGGGTTACGCGATTCCCCTCGTATTCATGACCGGGCAGGGCACGCGCGAGTTTCGAATACAGGCGGAAGGTTTGGGCGCAACCGCGGTATTTCAGAAGCCGGTCGACGTCGACGATTTGCGCACCGCGGTTCTCAACCTCGCGCACGCTCCCACGCTGCCGTGATTGCGCAGCGTCGATTTGGCCGACAAAAGGTGACGAGCCCACCACTTTCGCGGCGAGCTCGTCAGAAGTTCCGTACCGCCAGGAGGCCGTGAGTGGAGAGAATGAACCCCTAGCGATTGCTAGGTGGGAAACGCTGACCGCGCTTTAGGCTTCCGAGTTATCCGCCGCTTTCGCGGAGGCCCGGCGTGCACACTGAGCGATCATTGTGACCCTTGGTTCATCGACTGCAGGGATCCATTTCTCCAATCTTCACAAACCAGGCAGAGGGAACTCGTTCATCGTAAGGGTCGCGCACGGAGAGTCAACGCATCAAAAACTGGGCCACTACATGATTTTCGTGCCTACCTCGGGGGATGCAAGAAGTCGCTCTCGCGCCCGCTAGCCACAGTGCGCTCGTCGTTCCGGTTCGCGCGTACGGAGCTCAGCGTGGCGCCCTCGCCGAGCACATCGAAGAGTCCATCGAGAGCGCGCTTCGTGCATGTGGTGGCGGCGCCGCAGGAATCGGATTCGACACGGACGCGGGCACGCGCCTCTCCGATCAATTGTTTCGCGCACGCCGCGCCGGTTTCCCCGCGATCACGATTCGTTTGTCCGCGCTGCGCGCTCTCTGCGCACCGGTCGGCGGACTCGACGCGGCCGACGCGCAAGCGATCGTGTTTTACGTGCGTGCAACCGAGGAGAGGCCGGTCGAGCTCGTGCTCGACGCGGCGGATCGGGAGCTGCCGGCGTTCGTCGTGGCAAGGAGGCTTGCGGCGGTGATCGAGCCCGGGGGAGACGCCGACGCGGACGCCAACGCCAACGCGGACGCCAACGCGGACGCGGACGCGCCCTCGGTGTCGCTCGCGAGCGTCATCGCGATGGGAGAGTCGGAGTCGGAGTCGGAGTCGGAGGCGGAGCCGGAGCCGGAGACGGAGGCGGAGACGGAGACGGAGGCGGAGCTTGAGGTGGACACTCGCTGGCGCGAATGCGCTGCGGCTCTCGAGGCTGCGCGCGGGCCTCAGACGCTCGCTGCGTTCGAGCGGCTCTTCGTGCAGAGCTACTTGCCGCTCGCTGCGGCCGTCGACCACGGCGTCGCCGACGGACCCGCGCGGGACGCGCGTGAAGAGTTTCGACGCACGTTTTCGCGCGCGTATTCCGAGGCACTTCCGACGTTCGTGCTCACCGGAAAGCGGCCGCGCATGGTGCTCGACGCGTTCGACATCGCAGCGCGCATGGCGCGTTCGCACAACGCGCGGCACGCACAAGTGCTCGTCGTCGACGGGATGCGGTTCGATCTCGCGGCACGTATCGCCGGGCGCGTGGCCGAGCTCCTCGATGGGCGCGCGTCGCTCGCCGATCGGGTGACGCTCTTTGCTGCGCTTCCGTCGACCACGCCACGGCAATTCGAAACGCTCGCGCGTGGCATCGAAGGGCTCAAGAGCACGAGCGATCGCGAGGCCGAGCCGCTGCGCGGGCGAACCGCCGACGCCGTGCGCCGCATTCGCGTCGGATCGCGCGATCTCTACAAGCTCGACTTGGTCGAGACCACGCTCGCGCAAGCGGGTGAAAATGCCATCGGTGCGATCGATGACATCGTCGAAGAGACCGCACGCTCGATCGCCAAGCATGGTCGCGCACAAGGCTCGCGCACGCTTCTCTTCGTCCTCGGCGATCACGGATTCCGTTTCGACGGCGGAGCCGCGAAGCACGGCGGCGCGAGCCCCGAGGAAGTCATCGTCTCGGGGCACGCGTTCCTCGTCGGCGACCTTCACTGACGAAGCTGCTACTCACGAGGCTGTGAGCGGCCTCCTCGACCGATTCGCGAACGCACGAGGCATCGCCGTCATCGACGAGCGCGGCGAGCACTCGTTCGACGCCACTCGCGCGCGCGCAGCCGATGTGTCGGCGCACATCGGCGATGGCCGCGGTCGACGCGTTGCGATCCTCGCATCGCCGGGCGCGGATTTCGTCGCTGCTTTCTTCGGTGTCGTCGCGAGTGGCGCATGCGCGGTCGTCTTGTCTCCGCTGCACCCGGCGCCCGAGAGTGCATTCTTCTGCGACGACGCGCGCGTCGATCTCGTGTTCGTCACGGCCGATCAAATCGAGCGAGCGCGCACGTGCGTCGGCGAGCGTCCAACTGTCGACCTCGCAACGCTCGAGCCTTCGCCAGCACGCGATGTGGCGCTCGGCGATCGCGATCCCGCGCTCATGCTGTACACGAGCGGCACCACGGGAAAACCTAAGGGCGCCGTTCTCTCGCACGGCAATCTCTCCATCCAGCAAGAAATCCTCGCCGAAGCATGGGGTCTTCGCGCAAGCGACGTTCTCCTCCACGCGCTGCCGCTCCATCACATGCACGGCCTCTGCATCGCGATGCTCTCGTGCCTTGGCGCGGGCGCGACCGTGCGCATGCTCCCCGCCTTCGATGGCGCGCGGATCTGGCGCGACCTCGCGCGCTCGACCGTGCTCATGGCCGTGCCGACGATGTACAAGAAGCTCTTCGACGTTCTCGACGCGTCGAACGAGCGCAACACATGGGTGCAGAATGCATCCAAATTGCGCCTCGCGACGAGCGGGAGCGCCGCCCTTCCCGTCACGATCGCCGAACGTTGGCGCGCCATCACGGGCAACATTCCACTCGAGCGATTCGGCATGACCGAAATCGGCGTTGGTCTCACGAACCCCCTCGATGGCGAGCGACGCGCCGGCACCGTGGGCCTTCCGCCACGCACGGTCGAAGCACGCGTGGATGAAGCAAGCGGCGAGCTCTCCATTCGCGGGCCGAGCGTCTTCCTCGAATACTTCGGCAGACCAGAAGCGAAAGATCCGGGCGGCTGGTTCAAGACCGGCGACACCGTCACGCGCGACGAACGCGGCTACTTCCGCATCCTCGGGCGCACGAGCGTCGACATCTTGAAGAGCGGTGGCTACAAGCTCAGCGCGCTCGAAATCGAAGAAGCGCTTCGCGAGCATCCCGCGGTGTCCGATGTCGCAGTCGTCGGCGTGCCCGACGAGACGTGGGGTGATCGCGTCGTTGCGTGCGTCGTCGTTCGCCTGGGCCACGCGCTCGAGCCCGATGCGCTCCGTGCGTTCGCCAAAGAGAAGCTTGCATCCTACAAGTGCCCGAAGGACGTCATCGTGATGGACGATCTCCCGCGAAACGCGATGGGCAAAGTTCAGAAGCCCGCGCTCGTCACCATGCTGCGTCGGTCTCCACGCCCAGCGTGAAACCGAGCCAGGCCGAGCCCGCGAGCTCGCGACGCTCGACGCCGATGAAGTAGCCCGAGCCGAGAAAGCCCTGCGACTCGTAGCGGCGCGTTTTTCCGAAACGCGCGAATGCGCCGAATGCGATCTCGTCGAACGCGGGATTCGCGAGCTGGCTTCGCTGGCGCGTGGGCGTGCCGATGTTCCACGCGGCCGATCCGCGGAAACCAATGCGCGCGTACTTCGACACGTCGACTTCGAGGCGCGCTTCGATGGGGATCTCGAGCGCGGGCTCGATGAGCGTCGTCACGCCAGATGTGCCCACGCCGCCGAAGATTCCGAAGTAACCCGTGGGCCCGAACATGACGCCGATGCCGATCGGATACCCGTGCACCGAATACGCGAAGCTCGCCGGCCATCCGACGCCAACGTCAAAGTCGAGACCGAAGCCGTACCCGATGCGCGAGCCGTAGAGCCCGCGTCCTGAAAATCCGAACGTGCCGCGCCCTTCGACGCCGCCCATGTTCCCCGGCGTGATGGGCCGCGCGATGGCGAGCGCGAGCTGCGCGACGCCGAGCCCGTATTCGCGCTTGATGGGTGCGTCGCTCTCGCGTTCGAGATCGACTTGGTGCGGGCGATGAACGTGGGCGTCGCTCGCGAAACCGATGCGACCAGGATTCACCGGGAGCGTGATGCCCGGCGGCCAGAAGTGCAGACCGAAGACAAAGCTCAAGAAATGAAATTCGATTCCATCGACGAGCCCGAGGCGAATCCCGAAGAGCACGCTCTCGAATTGAATGCCGGTCCGTGATTCGGTGACCGATGCGCCGATGATCCCGCGGTAATCGCGCCCGATCGCAGTTGCCGGGAGCTCGACGGCGATGCCGCACGCGCGCAGCAAGTAGTCGACATACGTGTTGCTGTTGGGCCCGGGGATCGGAAAATAATCGGGGTGATCTTTTCGTTCTTCGCGATGCGCGCGTTCGAGACATTCGATCATCGCGGGCATTTCGTCGCGGCGCTTCGTGACGGCGCCATGGAGCATCACGTCGCCGCCGGTGAAGTCGTCGAACGGTTTGCTCCCGCCTTGTCCGCCGTATTCGAAGCGCCGATCGTGATGGCCCGGCACGTGCGCGATGATCCACGCATGCCGCGCGACCATGTCGATCGGCGGCGGCATCTCTCCGCTCAAGACGGCGACGTACGAAGTTGCCTCGCGCTCGGCGAGCGACGCCAACGGTCGTGGGACGACGCACCCCACCAGACAAAACGCAATCGCGAAGCGCATCACAACGCGCCTCGTGATACCCGAAGAGCAGCGCATGAGATTGCTCTTCACAATGTTGGCGCTCTCGGCCTGCGGTTCACCCGACGTCGGACACTCGGCTCAGCCGATCCTTGGCGGCGCCAACGACCTCGCAGATACGTCGGTTGTCGGCGTCATCATCTCGGCGTCGTCGGGCCCGCAAGACGACGTCGATTGCTCGGGCACCGTGATCTCGCCGCACGTCGTGCTCACCGCTGCGCATTGTCTCGATCCGGCAGTCGTTGGCCCGATCGATCACGTGACGGTTTTTCTCGGCACCGATCTCTTCGACGGTAACCAGCTCGCCGACCCCGCGAACAGCGTGGCCGTCGCGTCGATTTCGTTCGATCCGAATTTCGTGCCCGCGAGGCCGACAGCCGGCCACGACATCGGTCTCATTGTCACAAAAGAGGCGCTCACGCTGACGCCCGTCGCGATCAATCGATCGTCGCTCGGCACGGGCGACGAAGGCGCCGCGGTTCACGCCGTTGGGTTTGGCGAATCGGACGGCGTCGACCCGCTCACCGCCGGCATTCGTCGTTCGATCGACACCGCGATCTTCGCCGTCGATAGCGAGCACATCAGGCTCAACGACGTCATCTGCGAAGGCGACTCCGGCGGCCCGACGATCATGACGCGGAACGGCGTGCCCGTGATCATCGGCGTGCACTCGTACACGAACTCCGCCAACTGCGTCGGCGACGGCGACGACGACCGCGTCGACCTCCACACCGACGTCATCGACCCCGTCGTCAAACGAGCCGACCCCGGCTTTTTCCCGGGCGGCTGCAGCACGACGGGCGGCACGACGGCCGATGCGTGGCTCGTTCTCATCGCGGCCTTGGCGATGCTAATGTCGCGTCATGGCCAACCCGACTGCGCTCATGGAAACGTCACTCGGAAACATCAAGGTCGAGCTCTTCGTCGATCAGATGCCGCTCACGGCGACCAATTTCATGAAGCTTGCTGACAGCGGCTTCTACGACGGACTCCACTTTCACCGCGTCATCAACGGCTTCATGTTGCAATTCGGTTGTCCGCACTCGAAGGATCCGA
The DNA here is from genome assembly GCA_038239005.1 of Polyangiales bacterium. GTDB lineage: Bacteria > Myxococcota_A > Polyangia > Polyangiales > Polyangiaceae > DASXHD01. The sequence continues at coordinate 31,496 of JBBSFE010000055.1, read as the reverse complement.
AGAGCGCGCGCGCTGGCACCGGCGACGGACCCGACGGAACGATCGAAGACGAGCACACCGCGAAGCTCTCGAACGAGCCCGGCACGCTGTCGATGGCGAACACTGGCGCGCGCAACAGCGGCTCGTGCCAGTTCTTCATCAACACCGTGCACAACAAATATCTCGATTGGTTCACGCCCGGCGATTCGAAGCACCCGGTCTTCGGGCGCGTCATCGAGGGGATGGACGTCGTTCAGAAAATCGAAAAGACGCCCACCGACGGCGACGATCGCCCGCGCACGCCTGTGCGCATGAACACGATCAGAATCACGCGCTGAGCTAGAGATCTTTGAGGTGACGGCGAAGCTCCGTCGGCATCACACCACCGGGGTGACGCCACGCGACGTGCCCGTCGCGCGCGAGAACGATCGTCGTTGGCACTTGGTGAACGTCGCCGAGCGTCCCGCCGCCGGCGATCGTTGCCGCATCACCGAGCGCGACCGGAAACGGCACCTTCATGGTCTGGCGATAGAGCTCGACGAGCTCGCGCGCCGACGCATCTTGCAGCGCGACGAGAACGAATTGGACCTCGGGCAATTCCGCGGCGAGCCCAAGATCGTACGTGACTTGCTGTTGCGAGATCGGATCGTACGTCGTCACGAAAACGATCACGGCCGGTTTGCCGAGCAGCGCGCCCGAGCTCACCTTGCGCGCATCGAGTGAATCGAACTCGAACGAAGACGCCATCGCCGAGGTGTCCGCTAGCGACATCCCCGCTGGCGTCGTGTGCGCCGGCGAGCCGCACGCGAGCACGCTCGCAAAGGCGGCGCACCTACTCTTTGTGGCCCACGAACCCATCGTCCTTGTCGGAGAAGAGAACATTGAATGTCGTGAGTGAGCCGTAGCACTGCGTGATGTACTGCTGCATCTGCACTTTTTCTTCGTCCTCGAGCTTCGGGTGCGCGTTGATCCTTTGCTCGAGCACGCGGAGCTTGTCGCGCACCATCACGATTTTGTGAAAGAAGGCTTCGAGCGGCACGTGCTTCTCCTGCACGCCCTCTTTGCCGGGCTTCATCACCAGCTCGCCGCCCTGCCATCGCCCGCCGAGGTTCACGATGCCCGTGCCGAGCTCGTTGCGAATCACCGTGGTGAGCACCTGCTTGAATTCGTCAGCGTCCATGTCGAGCAAATCTCCGGGTAGTTGAATGGGGCGATTGGGAAGCAGCGGAAGAGGCGCGCGTTTCGGGTGCGCCGCCATCGTTCCTTTTTTGATGTATTCTACACATGTATTCGTTTCGTAGAGCGGCGCGGGCCACACGCCGAGCAAACACTCGCCGGAGCGTTTGACTTCCCCGTTTTGGTCGATGCGCTCGACGACGCGAACAAACCGCGCGCACGTCCCACAGCGCCCCTCGAGGCTCATGGAGCGTTGCTCGAAGTAGCCTCGCAGAGCGCAACAGCCTCGCAGAGCGAAACAGCCTCGCGCTCGGGCGTGAACAAATGCGCGAATGCCGTGAGTGCCCGCGGAAGCTCGCGGTTCGCGCGCTGCGACGAGAGAACCGCGTGCGCGAGATCTTCGACGACGATGGAGAGCTCGGCGCGTTCGAGCTCGGCGCCGCGATGCTCTGTGTGATCGACGTCGTCGTCGGACCGTAGCGGATCGTGCTCGGCGAAGGAGAATGTGCCGTCCTCGGTGTAGCCGCAGCGTAGTGTTTCGACGAAGTGGAGCCACAGCGGCACGACGACGATGACGACGCGAACGCCATCTTCGCGAACACCCGACCACGCGCGAGGCGTCCCGCGGAGCTGCGCATCACCGCAGCGATTCACGATGCGCGCGCGGCGTGCGGGGTCTTCTTCGACCATCAAGAGCGGCGCGAAGATCGACTCGCGCGGCGAAAGCACTTCGGGCACGTCTTCATCGAGCGCGTCGAGCCAAGCGTCGCGCTCGGGCGGATCGAGCGCTTCGTACGTGAGGGCGGCTGCGAGCGCGGCTTCGGCGTCGTCGGCGAGAGCGCCGAGCCATGCTTGCCACGCCGAACGCGCGCGTCCGGCTGGTAAGGTCATGACGTTGTCGTCGTCCCCTTCTCCCATGTCGCGGCGCACTTTAGCGGGAACTCCTCTTTTCGGCGATGACGCTTTCGCGTAGATGAATCGAGGACAAGATGCCCGAGGCGCCCGACGCACCCGAGACGGTCGCTCGCATCCACGAGGGGATGACGCTCGTGGACATGCTCGCGAAACAACTTCGCCAGCAGCTCGGCGGCGCTGACGTCGACGATCTTCGCTCGGCGGGCCGCGAAGCGCTCGTGCACGCGGCGCGTTCGTTCGACCCATCGCTCGGTGTCCCGTTTCGTCGTTGGGCAAACTTGCGCATTCGCGGAGGAATGATTGACGCCGTGCGCGCGCAGGGGGGCCTCCCGCGTAGAATTCACAATCGCCTGCGGGCGATCGAAGCGGGCGATCGCATGAGCGAGGCGTCAGCCGAAAACGAAACGCAAGCGCCCGCGGCAGCCGCCGTCGAGGCCGATGCGCGTTTGGGGAGCTACCTCGCGGGCATCGCAACGGCGATGGCGATTGGTTTGCTCGCGCCCGCGGTTCACGGTGAAGATGAAACGACCGCCGCGCTCGATCCGGTCGCAACCGCCGAAGAGCAACTCGCCGAGCACGAAATCTTGTCGCACGTGCGCGAAGCGATCGCCGCGCAACCCGAGGCCGAGCGTCATCTCCTCACGCGCCACTACTTCGACGGGCTCACGTTCGACGACGCCGCGAAAGAGCTGAAGCTGAGCAAGAGCTGGGCAAGCCGTCTTCACGCACGCGCCATCGAAGGCGTCACGCGCGAGCTGAAACGCAGGCGCGTCAGCGGTTGAGGGAGGTCATTGGCCGCCGCCCTGGATGATGGTTTTGACGCCGCTCGATGTGCGGTCGATGAGCTTCGACGCGAGATCGACGACCTCGCCGTAGCGATAGACGCCAGCTTGGAGAGCCAAGAGCTCGCCGGGTGCCATCTCGCCGCCGCGGCCCGCGATCGCGTTTCGCATCGTGCGTTCGCCTTGGTTTATCTCTTTGCCGAGACCCTGGATGACGCGTTGAAACGCCGACGGCTCGGTCTTGTCGACCTTGTCTGCGGGCGTCGTGATGGTTTTCACGTCCGGTGAGGCGCTTTGCGTCGTCGGTTTGGGCGTCGATTCGCCGATGGATCGAATCATGCGGTCCCATCGGCACGGCCTAGAACCAAGTTGCGTGGTAAGTTTTTCTCCGTGGAAAAGGAGCGCGTCATCGTCGCGATGAGCGGAGGGGTCGATTCCTCCGTCGCGGCCGCGCGCCTTTTGGACGCCGGTTACGATGTCGTCGGTTGCACGCTTCATCTCTGGGACTATCCGGAATCCGGCCCCGGCTCACACGCACGCTGCTGCGCGCCCGAAGATCAGTACGACGCTCGCCGCGTTGCCGACGCGCTCGGGTTTCCGCATTTTACGTTCGATCGCCGCGCGCTCTTCGCGAAGAACGTCGTCGAGCCGTTCGTCGAAGCGTATCTCGCGGGTGAAACGCCGAGCCCATGCACGGCATGCAATCGCACGGTGAAGCTCTTCGAGCTCGTTGACATCGCTCGCAAGCTCGGAGCCGAAAAAGTCGCAACGGGGCACTACGCGCGCGTGAAGGACGGGCGCCTCTTCGCAGGTCGCGACGCATCGAAAGATCAGAGCTACTTCCTCTACGCGACGCCGCAGGCCATTTTGGAGCGCATGCTTTTTCCGCTCGGTGACAGCACGAAAGAAGAAGTCCGCGCCGAAGCCGTGAGCCGCAATCTTCCCGGCGCGACGAAAGGCGAAAGCCAAGAGCTCTGTTTCGTCGGCGACGGCGCAGGCGCATACGCCCGCTTCGTCGAAGATCGCGCGAAGGCGCAGCCTTCACACTCTGCGAGGCTTCGTCCCGGACCCATCGTGGACGACACCGGTCGCGTCGTCGGCGCGCACGACGGCATTCACCGCTTCACGGTCGGCCAGCGCAAAGGTCTCGGCATCGCACTCGGAGAGGCCGCATTCGTCACGCGCATCAGCGCCGCCGATTCAACGGTTCACGTCGGCCCGAAGACGAGCCTCGCTGCAACCCGCGCGAAGCTCCGCGACATCGTGCTCGCATCGGACGTCACGTTGCCGCGTGAAGCGCTCGCTCGTGTTCGCTACCGGCACAAAGGCGTTCGCGCGCTCGCAACCGGTGACTCGCTCGAGTTTTTGGACAGTGCAGGCGCGGTTGCCCCCGGTCAGGTTGCCGTCCTCTATGATGGTGATCGCGTGCTCGGCGGCGGAACCATTACGGAGGTGACGTGAAACGCCGGCGTCTGCTCTCCGCGAGCCTCGCAAGTGCATCGAGCATTGCGTTCGTCGCCGTCGTCTCGGCCACGGGCTGCCGCGTCGGAAGCGGGACCGGCTCCGTCACGGGTGATTTGTTCGTGAAGGATTGTTGGTCCGGCGGCTACAATCTCGAGCCGGATTTTTTCGCGGCGACACCGAACGTCACCGACGACTCGCTCATCATCCGCATCCAGCGCGGCAGCGACTACGTCAACTTCAGCGACGGCATCGGCCTCCTCGTCTCGCACGTGAGCGGCATTCGCGGCGGCAACGCCTGCACCACCGACCAAGACTGCCTCGCGCCCGAGACCTGCGGGGCTGGGACGACATGCGAAGGGGGAAGTTGTTGCTCGTCGCTCCTCTCCACGCCGCTGACGATTGCGTTGCCGCCCGCCGTCGTCCCGCCCGGCGTGCCCGTGTCGCCCACGCAGAGCCCCGCTAACGTCCAGTTTGCCGTTTTTCTCCAGGCCACGTGTCGCCCCGAGACGCCCGGCCTTTACGGCATGGGCCTCGTCACGACGAACGGCGGCGGTGATGGCGGTGTGCTCTGCGGTGCAGACACGGCCGCGCTTGCTCAGCAGTGTGGCCCCGTGACGACGCCGCCTCCGAGCGGCTCGAGCACGATCACGTTTCAATCGCTCTTCGACGCCAGCGAGGCAGGCTACGGTGACCCAGGAAGTCTCAGCGCCGAGCAACGACTCATCGAGGCGACGTTCGACATTCTTCTCGGCGATCCGCGTGACGAATGCTCGGGAGGGATTGGCCCGCCACCACCTTGTCGCGGGCATCTCACGGGTTCGTTTCGCTTTTATTTCGAGCGCGGAAAGCCAGCACAAGCCTTCCCGTAGGTTGCGCCGCTCGGGCATCGCCGATACCCTAGGCTGAGCGTGCGTGCGCCTATGATTTGCCTCGCGGGAGTGATTTCTACGCTCGCCGTCAGCGCCGTTGCGGCCCCCGGAACGGCGTCGCTCGCTCGCGCGCGCCAAGCCTGGGAAGACGGCGAAATGGGTGACGCCGAGCACGCCTATGAAGAGGCGATCGAACGCGGTGGGCTTGACCGCGCATCGACGCTCGAGTGTTACGTGCACCTCGGCGCGGCGCGCAGCGTTGTCGGAAACAAGAACGGCGCGCTCGCCGCGTTTCGAATGGCCATCCTCATCGACGACGCATTCACCGTTCCGCCCGAAGCCGGCAAGAAAGCCATCGCGATGGCGGAGAGCGCGCGGCGTCAACCGAATCGCGTCGGCTCGCTCCATCTCGCGCTCAGCGTTCCGGGTGATGCGCCTTCTGGCGAAGCGTTCGCCGTGAACGTCATGCTCGACGCCGCACAGGCCGCGCTCATCACGCGCTTGTCGCTCCACGTAAAAGACGTCACGACGGCGAAAAAATACGACTACGAAGAGCCCGCGGGCTCCGTCGTTCACTTTCGCGTGCCCGCATCGATGACGCTCCCGGGTGCATCACTCAAGATCGAAGTCGACGCACTCGACGCTCACGACAACCAGCTCGCCATCGCCGAAGAGCACGTCACGGTTCGCCCAACGCCGATCGCGGAGCTTGGGGGCCGTGCCCACCCCGATCGTGACGAGCTCCGCCCGCACGGCAGCGGCTTCTGGTCGACGGCATGGCCGTGGGTGATCGGCGGCGTCGCGCTCGCGGCCGGTGGCGCGGTGGGCGGTTACTTCTTGCTCAAAACACCCGATCGTGTGTTCGTCGAGGCCCCGACCAACCGATAACCGATGGCCCAAGATCCCGCCCGCCCCGCTGCTCCGAGACCCAACGCGCCCACACCGCCGGCGCAAACGGGGTCGTCTCCTGCGGCGTCGCAACCGAGCGGCACGTATTTTCTGGGTCGCTATCGCGTCGTCGACGAAATCGGAATCGGCGGCATGGCGAGCGTGCACCTCGCGCGCATGGATGGGCCCGGCGGTTTCCAAAAATGGATCGCCATCAAACGCATCCACCCTCACCTCGTCGAAGACGAGAGCTTCATCCAGATGTTCCTCGATGAAGCGCGCGTCGCTGCGCGCATCTCGCACCCGAACGTCGCGACGGTGTTCGAGCTCGGCAAAGAGGCCGACAGCTTTTGGATCGCGATGGAGTATCTCCACGGCGAGCCGCTCCGCGAAATCATGCGGCGCACCGAAGAGCTCGGCTCGCCGATGCCGCCCGAGATTGCATGTCGCATCATCGCCGACGCCGCCGAAGGTCTTCACGCTGCACACGAGCTGCTCGGCAAGAGCGGCGAGAAGCTCAACCTCGTCCACCGCGACGTCACGCCGCACAATTTGTTCGTCACCTACGACGGCGCAACCAAAGTCGTGGACTTCGGCATCGCCAAGTTCAGCTCGCGCATGGCCTCGACGCGCGCGGGCACGCTGAAGGGCAAGCTCGCGTACATGTCGCCCGAGCAAGTCGCCGGCGAGCCGCTCGATCGCCGCACCGACATCTTCGCGCTCGGCGTCGTCCTTTGGGAGCTCACCACGGGGCAGCGGCTTTTCCGCATGGATAGCGATCTCGACACGCTCGCGAAGGTGCAAGAGTGCAACGTGCCGCGCCCGAGCGGCATCATCCGCGGGTATCCGCTCGAGCTCGAGCGCGTCGTGCAGAAGGCGCTCGCGAAGAACAAGAACGAGCGTTACCGCACGGCGCGCGAGCTCTCGCGTGCGCTGCAATCGATGCTCATGAAACGCGGGCTCTTCATCGCCAGCGACGAAGTGTCGACGTACGTGCGATCGATCTTCGGTGATCGCATCGAGAAGCGCGAAGCGCATTTGCGCTGGGCCGCCGAGGTCACTCAAACGATCGACATCGAAGTGCCAAAGGCACCCGTCCCGGATTTCGAAGGCTCGGTGCAATCGTACGACTCGGACATTCAGCGCGCGGCGGCGAAGCCGGCGATTACTGCGAAGCCCGATTTCAAATCGACGTTGCCGCTCGCGCAGAAGAGCACCGCACTTCCCCCGCGCCCGGCTGCAGGCGCACCGCCGCGCTCTCTCGCATCCGCGCCCGCGCCGAAACCGGCGGCAGTCGTGCCCCAGCCAGATCGAAGTGCGCCTCTCGCGCCTCTCGCCGATCTCGATTCGATGGAGGACGACGGCCCCACGATCATGGCGCCGACGCCAACCGGAGAAGATTTCGACGACGACGGCGACGACGACGCCACCATCGTGTCGGCGGGCAAAGCCGAAGTCGCTCAGACGCAGCGTCCGGTCGTGCGACCCGCAGCGGGCGCGCCGGCTCCGATGGATGACGATCCGACGCGTGCGCACGTCGCCCCCGTCTTGAACCAAGCGATAGCCGTGCCGCCTCGCGCGTTGCCGCAGCGCGCGCCGATGCAGCCGCAAGCGCCGCCCGTCGTCGTCGACCCGCGCCAACTGCAACAGCCGATGCAGCAGATGCAGCCGCAGCAGATGCAGCCGCAGATGCAGATGCAGCCGCAGATGCAGATGCAGAATCAGACGCAGCAGATGCAGAACCAGCAGCAGCAGTTTTCGCCGGTTGCGTTCGCGCCTACGTTCCAGCCGGGCGATCCGCGTCTTCAGCAGCCCCAATACCACCCGAGCATGATGGCGCCCCAAGGGCAGCCAACGATGATGCTGCCCGCGCAGAAAAGCGGCGTGCCGATGTGGCTCGTGGGTGTCGTGTCGGGTGTGGCCGCGCTCATGCTGCTGCTCGTCGTCTATCTATTGGCGTTTCCTCCGCGTGGTGGAGCGCAGCACGCAACGACGACGACACCCATCCCGTCGCCTTCCGTCGCTGCCGCTGGAAACGGGCCATTCGGCGCAGCGCGCGGCGCGTTCACCGCGGCGATCACGCCTTCATCGACCACGGCACCTTCGGGTTCGGCTACCGCAGCGCCAACCGCAATCACGTCCGCGATCCCAAGCGCCACCGCCATGGCGACCGATCCGGCGCCGACCGCAACCGCCACGGCGGCGGCAACCGTCGCGACCAACGTTGCAACCGCGACGGCGCATCCGACATCGACTGGACCGACGCAGATTTTCTCGACGAACGGCGGCGGAGGCGGCGACAAAGGTTTCCTCACGCTCGTGACCGTGCCGCGTTGCGACTCGTGGAGCGACAACGGCACGCCGATGGGCAGCTGCCCGATCGTGAATAAATCGCTCACCGTCGGTAGCCATCGCATTTCGCTGACGACGAACGTGCCCAAGGTGACCAAGATCGTGCCGGTGATCATCGTGGCGGGTCAGCTGTCGAATCCGCCGCTCGTCATGCTCACGCAATGAGATTCGCATTCTCGCTCTCCGCGAGGCTCGCGACGGCGGTTGTGCTCGGCGTCGCGTGCGATCCGCCGGGTGTGAGCATGACACTCGGGGTGCCGGCCGATGCGACGCCCGCATGGTTCGAAATCGGCGCGCTTCCGAATGGGTGCCCCGCGCCGAGCGAGATCGCGGGAGGCTTGCCGCCATCGGGCGTCGCTGCGCGCGTCGCGTATGGCGCCGATGCGGCTCCGCTTCCTCTCGGCAACCTCGCGACGGGCCGCTACGGGTTCGCGGCGATTGCGCGCCGCGATGATTGCGGCGTCATCGCCGCTGGGTGCACTACGAGCGACGTCGCCAAATCACGCGCGATCGACGTCACGCTCGATTCTACGAGCGATCCCGATGCATCCGCGTGTACGAACGGGCTCGTGTGCAGCAACGCGCGATGCGTTCCACCGACGGGTGGTGATGATCCGAACGCCGGCGCCGGGTGCTCGATGGTGCTCGTCGGCGCGGGCCCGCTGCCTGATGCGCTCGACGGCGGTCCGTTCGTCACCGCACCCGCAATCGTTGCTACCGCGGCGGGCACGTTCATCATCGCGTACGCCGAGTACCTCGATGGCGATGGCACCGAGCGTTTGACCATCCAACCGATCGACGTCGGCGGCGGCGCGCTCGCGCCCGATCAACGCGTGCTCGATGGGCACTGCCCGGGCCAAACGAGCATCGATGCCGCCGCGCTCGTGATGTCGGTGGCGGGCGGGCTCGCCGCGCTCTCGCGACCGCCATGCACCGGGCAAAGCGGATTCGAATTTTTCCCGCTCGATCCAACCGGCGCGGTGACGAAGCGGAACGTCTTCTTGAACGCGACGGCACCAACGATCTCGCTCTCGACGCACGCACTCACTTCGGCCGCGACCCCCGGTCGCTTTCTTCTCGCTTCGAACGTGAGCGCCGCAGCGTCGCTTTTCTCGACGGAAGGCATCAAGGCCTACGCACAAACGACGACCGCGTTTGGGACGCCCCAAGACACATCCGCGCGCGTCGTGCGCACCGCAAACGCGTTGAGCGTCGAGGTCGATGGTCCTTCGACAGGCGATGCGGGCATCGCAGGCTCGGTCGCGCGCATCTACGTGACGACGGCGACCACCGATCCGATCGCTCTTGGCAGCCCGGTCGATCAAGTCGCCGCGGCGGTAAGCGCGCTCACGATGCTCGATGGGCGCGCGTTCTTGATCACGAACGGCGCAGGCAAAGGCGAAGACGTCGCGTTTCGCGCGTATGACGTCGGCAAATCGCCCGCAGCGGCAACGGGTGGGTTCAGCGCATTGAAGTCGACCGCGATCGTCGCTCTCGACGCCGCGACGGCGCAAAATAGGCTATTTTGTGCGCTCGAGCAGCAAGACTCCGTGGCGATTGCCGTGATCGATGGCGCATCGTCGACGAGCCCGCAAATCCTCCGGCGCGTCGATCTCGCGAGCGACATTCGCATTCCGAAGAGCGCTCATGATGGGCCCATCGCGATTGCCGCAACCGACTCGCGCATCGCGATCACTTGGGTCGCGCACAAGACTTCGCTCGTCGACGGAGATCCGGTTGGCGGCTACGCCGTGTTCGCGTGTCTTCCGTGAAGGGGCGTTCGACCACCGCGGAGCTGACGATCACATCGATGGCACCGAGCGGCGAAGCGGTCGCGCATCACGACGACGCAGGTGAGCGGCGCGCGGTTCTCGTTTCTGGCGCGGTGCCGGGCGAAAAAATTCGCGCGCGCTTCGACCTCGCGTCACGACCCGCGCGTGGCGAGCTCCTCGGCGTGCTCGAACCAAGCGCGGACCGTGTCGCGTCGCCGTGTCCGTTCGTCACCGAGTGTGGTGGCTGCGATTGGATGCACCTCTCGCGGGATGCACAACGGCGCGAGCACATCCGCCTCGCCAACGCAGGCGAAGCGCCCATCGCGTTTCATGCAGCGCCGCTTGCGCTCGAATACCGCGTGCGCGCGCGCGTTCACGTGCGGGGCGCGCGCGTCGGATTCTTCGGCCCAAAGACACACGACCTCGTGGCCGTCGAAACATGCGTGGTGCTCGACCCGCGCATCGATGCGGCGCGCGCCGACCTCGGGAAACTCTTCGCGGGCTCGCAGAGCGAAGGGGATGTCGACATCGCGATGGGTCACAGGCTTCCTGTCGGCGAAGGCCGCTTCGAAGACGAGCTCCCCGGAAATGTCTACGGCCGACTCGAAGAAGCCGTGCGCTCACGCTGGCAGGGTTTTCGTGTCTGGTGTGGTGACGCGCGCAGGCCCGCGACGTTCGGCGATCCGACACCCTGGCTCGAGGGTCCTGATGGCGCGCCCCTCGAGCTCGCGCCGGGCGGTTTCGCGCAAGCGCACGCGGGCGTGAATGCCGCGCTCGTTCGGCGAGTCGTCGAGCTCGCGGCCGATGCGAAGCGTGTGGTCGAGCTTTACGCGGGCTCGGGCAACCTTACCGTGATGCTCGCGCGCGATCGCGACGTTCGCGCCGTCGAGTCGAGCGACGCAGCGTGCGAAGCGGCTCGCAAGAATCTCCGCGCACGCGGGCTCGAGGCACGCGTGACATGCGCGGACGCCTCGACATTCGATCTTCCGAAGCCGCTCGATCTCCTCGTTCTCGATCCGCCGCGCACCGGTGCGCGTGAAGTGTGCGAGCGCATCGCCGCATCACGAGGCCCGCGCCGCATCATCTACGTCTCGTGCGACCGCGCAACCCTCACGCGCGATCTCCAAACGCTCTCCAAGTATCGCGTCGCGTCGATCGATCTATTCGAGATGTTTCCCCAAACGAGCCACATCGAAACGGTCGTGGCGCTCGACCGCATCTGATGAACACCACGGTCGATGAGCTGCTCCGCGAAGAGGCCGTGCGGTTCGGCCTTCGTCACACGTGCGACGACTGCGTCTACTTCGCAGGCGACCAGTGCGCGCACGAGTTCCCGACGACGCTCCATCGCCTTCCCATTGCCGAGGCCTCGTTGATTGCATTCTGCAAGGAATTCGAGATGGCCTGATGCGGAGCCACCCGCCGACGCTCATCACGCTCGCGCGCCGCGCGATGACCGAAATCGCGCTCCCCGCTCGCTACCGCGTGCTCGTCGCGACGAGCGGCGGGCCCGACTCGATGGCGCTGCTCGACGTGCTCTCGAAGCTTCGCATCGACGTCGTCGCACACGGCGTCGACCACGGCCTGCGTGCCGAAGCTTCGGCCGAGCTCGATATCGCCGAGGCGCACGCCGGCAAGCTCGGCGTGGCATTCGAGCGCACGCGCGTTTCCGTCGATGCCGGCTCGAATGTTCAGGAGCGCGCCCGCAACGCCCGTCACGCCGCGCTCGAGGCCGCACGCAAACGCGCCAAGGCCGCGGTCATCGCGACGGCCCATCACGCCGACGATCGCGCCGAGACCTTGCTCATCCGTTTGCTTCGCGGCGCCGGCCCAGGCGGCCTTGCCATTTTGCCACCCCGCGATGGCAAGCTCGTGCGTCCCTTCATTCGTGCACGACGCGCCGACATTCTCGCTCACCTCGAGCGCCATCACATCGCTTTTGCCCGAGACCCGTCGAACGAGAGCGCGCGATTTCTTCGCACACGCATTCGCCAAGAAGTTCTCCCACTCCTCGAGGAGCTCGACCCTGCCGTTGTGACCCATCTGTGCGCGCTCGCCGACGATCTCGCCTCCGAACGCGATACCCACGCGCCCTATCGCATCCCACGTGCCGCTCGATTGGCTCTCGCCCGCCTCGCCGTAACCGGATCGAAGAAAATGAATGTTCGGCTGCCGGGCGGGATCGAAGCACGGAGCGCGGAACCTCGAGCTACAAAGAAACGTTAATGATCGGGCAGCGCTGGCCCTTTGGCGCGTGTCGCCTTAATGTGGATGGTGCTACGGTGAGGTGATCGTGAAACTATCAAAGCGAGCGTCAAAGGCGCGAGTGATTGGGAACTCATGAAGCAGTCACACAAGACGCTCCTACTCTGGGTTCTTCTCATTCTGATGTTCCTTGCCATTTGGCAGGTGCTCAACCCGAGCGAACGTCGACAGCCCGTTGCGTTCAGCGAGTTCATCGGCGAGGTCCATGCGGGCCACGTCGAAGAAGTGAAAATCAAAGACCGGGAGTACAGCTTCCGCGTCAAGACGGGCGACACCGCCAAGACCACCGTCCAGAAGGAAGCCATCGGCCCCACCCCCGACGAGCAGCTCCTCGAGACGCTCAAGCCGGACAACAAAGAGGCGCCCGCCCCGAAGATCTACTTCGAGAAGGACGACAGCTCGCCCTTCTGGAGCTCGACCCTCATCACGCTCCTCCCGATGCTCTTCATCGGCATCATGTTCTTCCTCTTCATGCGTCAGCTCCAAGCGGGCGGCGGCAAGGCGATGTCGTTCGGCAAAGCCAAAGCGCGCATGCTGAGCGACGCACAAAACAAAGTGACGTTCGCAGACGTCGCCGGCATCGACGAAGCGAAGGACGAGGTCGAAGAGATCATCGCCTTCCTCAAAGACCCGAAAAAGTTCCAGCGCCTCGGCGGTCGCATCCCGAAGGGCGTTCTCATGGTGGGCCCGCCCGGCACCGGCAAAACGCTCTTGGCGCGCGCCATCGCGGGTGAAGCCGGCGTTCCGTTCTTCAGCATCTCCGGCTCCGACTTCGTGGAGATGTTCGTCGGCGTCGGCGCCAGCCGCGTCCGCGATTTGTTCGAGCAGGGCAAAAAGCACGCGCCGTGCATCATCTTCATCGACGAGATCGACGCCGTCGGTCGTCACCGCGGCGCGGGCCTCGGCGGCGGTCACGACGAGCGCGAGCAAACGCTCAACCAGCTCCTCGTCGAGATGGACGGGTTCGAATCGAACGAAGGCGTCATCATCATCGCCGCCACCAACCGCCCCGACGTCCTCGACCCGGCCATTTTGCGCCCCGGTCGCTTCGACCGCCGCATCACCGTGAGCCGCCCCGATGTGCGCGGTCGCGAAGCCATTCTCCGCGTCCACACCAAACGCACGCCGCTCTCGCCCGACGTCGACATGGAAATCATCGCGCGCGGCACGCCCGGTTTCGCGGGCGCCGATCTCGAGAACCTCGTCAACGAAGCTGCGCTGCTTGCGGCCCGGCAAGACAAAGACGCGCTCTCGATGTCCGACTTCGAGATGGCCAAAGACAAAGTCATGATGGGCAGCGAACGCCGTTCGATGGTCATGACCGAAGCCGAGAAGTGGAACACGGCCGTCCACGAAGCCGGCCACGCCATCATCATGATGACGAACGCGGATCACGATCCCGTTCACAAGGTCACCATCATCCCGCGTGGTCGCGCTCTCGGCCTCACGATGCCGCTCCCGCGCGGCGACGTGCTCGGCCGCACCAAAGAGCAATTCGAAGCGCAGATTCAGAGCGCTCTCGGCGGCCGCATCGCGGAAGAAGTCTTCTTCGGCAAGCTCACGACGGGCGCCGCCAACGACATCCGCCAGCTCACCGCCATCGCCCGCGCGATGGTCTGCGAATACGGCATGTCGAAGCTCGGCCCGCTCGCGTTTGGCGCAGAAGAAGGCGGCGCGGTGTTCCTCGGTCGCGACTACGGGTCGAGCTCGAAGGACTACTCCGAGCAAACCGCGCGCGAGATCGACGAAGCCGTGCGAAGCATCATCTCCGAGCAATACGAGCGCGTGCAAAAGCTCCTCACCGAGCGAAAGCCCCAGCTCGAAGTCATCGCGAAAGCCCTCATGGATCGCGAGACCCTCGACGAATCCGAGCTCAAGCTCCTCTGGGACGGCCAAACCCTCCCCGACAAGACCCGTATCCACATTCCTTCGTATGCCGAGAAGGACAAGGCGAAGAAAGAACGCCAGGGCAAAGTCGCCAGCATCTTCGGTAGCTCGCCGCCCAAGCCCGCTCCGGGCTGAGGGTTGCCGGGGGGGCCGCAAAGCACTACTTTGCGCGTCCCATGCCCACGAAAATCGCCATCAACGGGTTCGGCCGCATTGGCCGTTGCGTGGTCCGAGCGCTCGTCGAGCGCAAGCTCCAGAAGGACCTCGAAGTGGTCCTCGTCAACGATCTGACCGACGCCAAAACGCTCAGCCACCTCTACGATTACGACACCGTCCACGGCCGCGCCGACCCACGCGCACGTGCCATCGAGGGCGGGCTCGAGCTCGGCGGGATGCACGTGAAAGTCACCGCCGAGAAGGATCCAGCGAAGCTTCCACTGAAAGACCTCGGCGTCTCGATCATGTTCGAGTGCACCGGCCTCTTCACCGACAAAGAGAAAGCGGGCGCCCACATCCAGGCCGGCGCAAAGAAAGTGCTCATCAGCGCGCCCGCGAAAAACCAAGACGTGACCATCGTCATGGGCGTCAATGACGCCAAGTACGACGCGAGCAAGCACGACATCATCTCGAACGGCTCGTGCACCACCAACTGCCTCGCGCCCGTCGCGAAAGTGATGATGGACAACTTCGGCGTGAAGCACGGCCTGATGACGACCGTGCACTCGTACACGAACGATCAGGCGGTACTCGACATCCCGCACCGCAAAGGCGATTTGCGCCGCGCGCGCGCCGCGGCGATGAACATGATTCCGTCGTCGACCGGCGCGGCCAAAGCGCTCAGCGAGGTCATCCCGGAGCTCAAAGGCAAGTTCGACGGGCAATCGATTCGCGTGCCCACGATGGACGTCAGCATCATAGATCTCACGCTCGAAACCGAGAAGCCCGCATCGCGCGACGCCATCAACGCCGCGATGAAACGCGCCTCCGAAGAAGGTCCGATGAAGGGCATCCTCGGCTACACCGAAGAGCCGCTCGTCTCGAGCGACTACATCGGCGATCCGCGCTCGTCGATCTTCGACGGCACCATGACGCAAGTCATGGGAGACCACTTCGTGAAGGTCTTCAGCTGGTACGACAACGAGTGGGGCTTCTCGAATCGCATGCTCGACCTCGCGCTCCTCGTCGGCTCGAAGCTCTAAGTCATGGACGCGCTCGAAGGCATCAAGTCGATCCGCGATTTGCCGATCGAAAACAAACGCCTCTTCATCCGCGTCGACTTCAACGTGCCGATGGACGGCGAGCGCGTCACCGACGACACGCGCATCCGCGAAGCGTTGCCGACGATCAAGCACGCGATGGAGCGCGGCGCGCGCGTGATCCTCGCAAGCCATCTCGGAAGGCCGAAAAAAGGCCCGGATCCGGCGTTTTCGCTCGTGCCCGCCGGCGAGAAGCTCGCGGAGCTTTTGGGCGTCGAGGTGCACGTTCCCGAAGATTGCGTCGGCGATTCGGCCAAGAAGGTCATCTACGATTTGCGCGACGGGCAAGTGTGCTTGCTCGAAAATCTTCGGTTTCATCCGGAAGAAGAAAAGAACGACGCCACGTTTGCCGAAGAGCTCAAAGCGCTCTGCGATGTCTACGTCGACGACGCCTTCGGTTCGGTCCATCGCGCGCACGCGAGCGTTCATGCGCTTCCGAAGGCGATGCACGAACGCGGCTGTGGGTTTTTGCTCGAGAAAGAAATCGCGGCACTCGGAAAGCTCGTGCTCGGCGCCGAGAAGCCCTACGTCGCCGTGCTCGGCGGCGCGAAAGTGTCGGACAAAATCGCCGTCGTCGAGGCGCTGCTCGCACGCGTCGATGCGCTGCTCGTCGGCGGCGCGATGGCCAACACGTTCTTGGCGGCGCTCGGCAAGGACATGAAAAAATCCCTCGTCGAACGGGACAAGCTCGCGCTCGCACGCACCATCGTCGAGAACGCTCGCGATCGCGGCGTCGCGCTCGTGCTGCCGGTCGATGCGGTCGTCGCGGAGTCGATCGATGCGTCCGAAGGTGCTGTCGTCCCGGTCGAGTCGATTCCAGACGGCATGATGATGCTCGATATCGGTCCCAAAACGGTCGAGCTCTTCGCCAAACGCTGCACCGATGCGAAGAGCGTCTTTTGGAACGGGCCCATGGGTTTGTTCGAAAAGGCCCCATTTTCCGCGGGAACGTTTGGCGTCGCGCGGTCGCTCGCCGATTCGCACGCGTTCACGGTCGTCGGCGGCGGCGACAGCGCAGCCGCAGTTCACGCGGCGGGCGGAGACATCGCGGCGAAGATGAAACACATCTCGACCGGCGGTGGCGCATCGCTCGAGCTCATCGAGGGGAAGAAGCTACCAGGCATCGAGGTTCTCCGAGGCGCCCTCGAATGAACGCCAAACGCCGCCCCCTCATCGCGGGCAACTGGAAGATGCACCGACCAGACGCGAGCGAAGCGAGTGGCTGGGAGTCTCGCGGGTGCTCGAGGGCAGCGCCCTCGAACGTGACGATAGCCGGCGAGCGAGGCCTTCGATGAACGCCAAGCGACGCCCGCTCATTGCAGGCAATTGGAAGATGCACGCCGGCGGGCTCGAGGGCGTGAAGCTCGCGATGCAAGTGCGTGCGCTCGCGGCGGATGTGCCGCACGTCGATTTGCTCGTCGCGCCGCCGTACACGGCGATTGCGGCTGTGTCGGCCGAGCTCGATGGGTCGAGTGTGATCGTCGCCGCGCAAAACCTCCACGGCAAACCGCACGGCGCGTTCACCGGCGAAATCAGCGGCGGCATGCTCAACGAAGCGGGCGCGCGTTGGGTCATCATCGGCCACAGCGAACGGCGCCAATATTTTTCGGAGAGCGATCAGGATGTCGCCGTGAAAATCGCGGCCGCGCTCGATCACTCGCTCGTGCCGATCGTGTGCGTGGGCGAGACGCTCGGAGAGCGCGAGGCGAAGAAGACGCTCGACGTCGTCAAACGCCAGATCGACGCCGTGCTCGACGTCCTCGCGGGCGATTCCCACCCGTGCGCCATCGCTTACGAGCCCGTTTGGGCCATCGGAACCGGCCAAAACGCGTCGCCGGCCGATGCCGAGCACGTCCACGCAGCCATTCGCGCGTGGCTCACGAGCAAGAGCGCAGTGCTCGCTGAACGGACGCGCATCCTCTACGGCGGGTCCGTCAAACCCGACAACGCCGCGAGCCTTCTCGCCGAGCCCAACGTCGATGGCGCGCTGATTGGCGGCGCGAGCTTGGACGCCGGCTCGTTCGGTGCTATCGCCAAGGCCGCCGAAGCGCTAACCCCGCGGAGCGGGTGACCCAAAGACATGGCCGTACTCGACGTATTCCTCAAAGTTCTCCACGTGTTCGTGTGCCTCGTGCTCATGTTCGTCGTGCTCCTCCAGCAGGGGCGTGGCGGTGGGCTCGGCGCCGCATTCGGTGGTGGTGCGGCTTCGCAGGTCTTTGGCGGGCGCGGCGCGGGCAACATCCTCACGCGCGCGACGGCCATTTGCGCGGCCACGTTCATGCTCACGTCCGTGTCGCTCGCGTACCGCTCTTCGTCGCAAGACCGCGCCCTCGCCGCTCGCGTCGAGCTCGAGAAAATGCGCAAGGCCGAGAAGGGCACGCACAAAAAAGAGAAAGCCGCGCCAACGCCGAGCGCGACCACCGCCACGACGATCACGCTGCCGACGCCCACCGACACGACGCCCTCGCCCAGCCCGAGCGGATCCGCTTCGCCCTGAAGTGAAGCGAAGCATCGCGGTCGTCGCGAGCGTCACGCTCTCCGCGAGCCTCGTCGCGCTCAAAGTCGCGGCGATGCTCTACGCGCGCCATTGTGGGTTCGCACAAGTCTCGGACGACGACTACGCGCGCGTCGTCATCGCGCAAACGTTCGTGCACGCACCGCACCTCGACCCAAGCGGCACGAGCTGGCTTCCCTTTCCTTTCTGGCTCTACGGCATCGTGATGATGATCGCGGGTCGCTCGCTCGAGGTTGCGCGCGCTCTCGCGTTTGGGCTTGGAGCGCTTTCGGCCATCCTTCCGTATGTCGCGCTGCGAAGCATGCAAAGTGCACGCTTTGGGGCTTGGGTCGGCGCGGCGCTCGCTGCGCTCACGCCGTGGAGCGTGTGGCTCGGTCTCGCGCCCGTTCCTGAAGTGTGGGCGGCAGCGTGTGCGGCATCGGCGCTGTTTTTCGTGGCCGTGCCAAACGCACGCCATGCGGTGATCGCGAGCGTGCTCGTGCTGGTGGCAACGCTGTCACGCTACGAGTCGTGGCCGCTCGCAGCGTTGGTCGCGGGCGTTTGCGTTGCTCGCGCGCGCAAGTTTCCGGCCCAGCGCGTCATGTGTGGCGTCGCGTCGGTCATTGCGAGCCTCGGACCGCTCGCTTGGCTCGCGAACAACGCGATCGCGCACGGTGACGTGTTTCATTTCGTCGCGCGCGTTGCCGCGTTCCGGCGCGCGAACGCAGGCTCGATGCCGATGGGCGCGCGCATCATCGAGTATCCACTCGCGCTCGTGCATGATGCGCCCGAGATCGTCATCGCTGCGATCGTCGGCGCTCTCGTCGTGGCGCGGGCCGCGCGCGCGGGCTTGGCGTCGGGACACCGCGCGTCATTCGTACCTTGGTCGATTCCCCTCGGCGGGGCCGCGCTTGTCCTCGCGTTCTTGATTTACGGCGACGTCCGTGATGGCGCCCCCACGCATCATGCGGCGCGCGCTCTCCTTCCCGTGATGTTCGTGCTCGCGGGTTTCGCGGGCGCCGCATTCGACGAGATCGCACGACAAGGCCTCGGACGTATTGCCCTTGCGATGCTCGCGATGATCTGGCTCGCGTTCGTCGGCGTTCGCGTGCGTGACACTCCCGGCAATGGGGACGCGCGTCGCGAAGCGCAAATCGCCCGCGGACGCGCGCTCGCCAACGAGCCCCACCTGGACATCACGCCGTGCACCTATGAACACTTCGCGCTCATTGCCGCGTACGGCGCACCCGAGCGCGTCACCATCGAACCACTGACACACGAGCCCGTCACGCCCACATGCCCGCACGTCACATTTCTTGCATCGGACGCGCTAAGGTAACGTCGAACGAGAAGGCAACGAGAAGGAGTCCCATTGAATCGCGCACGAGTGCTGGTCACAACCCTCTCCTTTCTGTCGGCTCTAGCCGTCACCGCGGACGCAAAGCTCACGCGGACAGGCACACCCGCTGTCACGTTTCATGCGTCGGGGCCTGCCGGGATGAACATCGTCGGGACCACGAGCGATCTCGACGTCGACGATCAGGGCGCGAAGATCGTCATCAAGGTGCCTCTGAAAAGCCTGGCGACGGGCATCGCGCTCCGCGACGATCACATGCGAAACAAGTATCTCCAAATCGCGACGTACCCGAACGCGGAGCTCACGCTCGATCGCGCAACGGTGCATTTTCCGAACGGAGACACCGCCTCTTCGGGCGACGCCACCGGATCGATGGCGATTCACGGCAAAACGAAGAACGTCAGCTTCCACTACAACATCACGCGCGTGACCGGCACCCTCCACGTGGGTGGGACCGTTCACCTCGACATCCGCGACTACGGCATCGACATCCCGAGCTACTTGGGCGTGACCGTGAAGCCCGAAATCGGCGTCGAAGTGCAGTTCACTGCTACGGAGTGATGTAGTAGTCGTCGGCCATGGGCTTGGTGCGGAAGACCGCGGCGCTCGTCGCTGCTCTCTCTGTGCTCGCGTGCTTGATGCTCGCGAGTCGCCCCGCGTTCGCTTTCCCGTGGATGATTCGGGAAGGCTACACGGGTTGCAACACCTGCCACGCCGACCCGAGCGGCGCGGGCATCCTCACGCAGTATGGGCGCGGCATGGAGGAGGTCATCCTTCGCATGCCTTACAAGAAGGACGCCGACCCCGGCAAGACGGGGAATTTCTTCTTCGGTGCGTTCGATCTTCCCGACCAGCTCTTGCTCCAGACCGACGCACGCAACCTCGTCATGACGGTCATTCCGAACGGCTCGCCCGCGCAGCTTTACGACTACGTGATGCAGCTCGATCAGTCAGCGCAACTGAAGCTCGGTCGCTTCCGCATGAACGGCAGCATCGGTTACACGCCACCCACGCAAGAATGGGGCGGCGGTGGCGCGCTCGCAGCGTCGCTCACCGATCAGCCTTCGAGCTGGGGCGCCATCGTCGCGCGGCAATATTGGCTTGGCCTCGACATCGGCAAAGACGAAGAATTTTTGCTACGCGCGGGTCGCCTCAACGTGCCGTATGGCATTCGCACGCTCGAGCATCCGTTTTTCGTTCGCTCCGTCACCCGAACCGACTCGAACACCGGCCAAGAGCACGGCGTCTCGCTCGCATACACCGGTGAAAAAGTTCGCGGCGAGGTGATGGCCATCCTTGGAAATTATGCGATACGTCCCGACGCCTTTCGCGAGCGCGGCGGTAGTGCGTTCGTGGAGCTCACCCCGTCGACGAAGGTCGCCATCGGCGCGAGCGCGCTCATCACCCACGCCGACGTCGCACGTAGCGATCTCGAGCCATCGCTGAGCGCGTCACCCATCTTCAGGCAGGACTACGCGCTTCACGCGCGCATCTCGCCGGCCAAGGCGCTCGTGATCCTCGCCGAAGTGGATGCACTCTACAACTCGCAACAGCTCCCAGGCGGTGGCACATCGAATCACTTCGGCATGGCGAGCCTCCTGCAAGTCGATTTGCAGCTCTATCAAGGCATCCACCTTCTCGCGGCCAACGAGATCTACAACGGCCACATCGCCGAGAAGAACGCCTACAACACGACCACGGTCACGGCGTGGGGCGGGCTTTGGTGGTTCTTTGCGCCCCACGTCGATCTGCGTGTCGACTTCGTCTACGCTACGGGCTCGGCGCCCGGCTCCACACCCACGAGCCCCGGCAGTGCGCTCCTCGCACAAATCCACGGGTACCTATGATGCGCAGTTGGCCTTTCGTACTCTCCATTCTCATGGTCGCGGCGCCCGCAAGCGCGACGAGCGAGTTCCCGAAAACGATCGTCACGCATCTCGCCATCACGTGTGATGGCGGCGCGAGTCCGATTTTCGACAAGCAGGGCTGCACGATTTGTCACCTGACGAACAACGGCGGCCTCGGCACGGTGCAGCATCCGTTCGGCATCGAGATGCGCAAGCTCGGCGTCACGCAATTCAACGACAACGCCCTCGACACCGCACTCGACCAAGCCCAAACCGAAGGTCTCGACAGCAACTGCGACGGCATCGCCGACACAACGCAGCTCTCGTCGTGTGATTGGCCATCGCTCGTCGTCAACCACTGCGACGGCGGCACCGCGAACGATGGCGGTCTCATCAACCCGACGGAAAACGTTCTCTACGGTTGCTCCACGTCACCGGTGATCGATTCGCCCGCGCTGCCCGTCTTCATGGCGTGCGTTCTTTCGGGCACGCTCGCTCTGGCGATCGTCCGCAAGCGCCGCAAACGCGCCTGAATCAGGGCCAGCTGGCCGTGCTGGTTGGGCGATCGAGGCCAATGCTTTTTTCCGCGTCGGTGCCGCCGTCGAGCATGTTCTCGGGCGCGTACGACCAATTCGATCCGACGTAGGCGCCAGCGTCGAGACCGCCCACGGTGTACGCCGCGGTGCCGCTCGCTTTGACGAACACGCCGAGCGTTTGAATTTTGCCGCGCGGCGCGCCGACCATGTCACCGGCGAGCGCAGCGCCGAGTGTGTTGATGGCGTCGGCGCGGAAGGTGTCGTTGCCACCGATGTTGAGCATCAAGCCGATGCCGTTGTCGTTGCCACTGCCGAGCGCGAGGCCGGGGCCGTGATATTTGTCGTCGCCGCCTTCGTCGTAGTGGAGCACGGAG
This sequence comes from Polyangiales bacterium, assembly GCA_038239005.1. GTDB lineage: Bacteria > Myxococcota_A > Polyangia > Polyangiales > Polyangiaceae > DASXHD01. The sequence continues at coordinate 9,283 of JBBSFE010000055.1, read as the reverse complement.
GAGTAATCGTGGCCGACGCCGATGCTCGTCGCGCGAATCGGAAACGTGGGGTTGTAGAGATCGTTGCCGGCGCGATCGTCGAAGTACGCGATGCCCGTGTGCGCCGCGGCGCCTTGCACGTACCAAAGGCCTTCGTAGGTGTCGTTGCCGTCGTCGTCGAGGAGCATGCCGATGCCCATCGCGAACGACGATGCTTCGCCGAACACGCTCGTCGTGTACGTGTCGTTGCCGTGAGCGTCGCGCACGATGCCGAGGCCGCCCGCGAATTCGTAGCCGGGGTCGGGTGAATCGGGGCGGTGCCCTTCGCCTGCGCCAATCGACATCGACGTGTTGCCGACGCCCGGAAGCTGCCCGTTCGGATAGAGCGGATCGCCGCCGACTGCGGGATCGCCAGGATCGGTGAAGTAGGAGTCGTCGCCGCCTTCGTCGACGAGTGCGCCAACACCATTCGAGAAGCCGAAGCCCATCGCGGAGTTGTATGCGAGGTATTTGTCGTTGCCGGCTGCATCGAGCAAAAGGCCGATGCCCCACGCGGCTCCGCCTTGCGCGAGTGACTCGGCGGCGTAGTCGTCGTCGCCGCCTTGATCGTAGAGCACGCCCACACCGAAGACGCCGACGCCTTGCGAGGTCGATAGGGATCGATACACGTCGTTGTCGGTTCCGTAGTCCCAAAGCATGCCGACGCCGAGGAGAGCGCCGCCCTCGCGTGGGATTTGCGAAAACGAAATGCCGCTCGTGCGGCCGGTGACGTCGCTCGGCAAGCGGTGGCCCGCGTTGTCTTGTGCGTTGGGAACGGGGACGTATCCGTATTTGTCTTTGCCGCCGAGGTCGATCGCGATCGACAAGAATTGTTTCATCGTCGTGGCGCCAACGGGCACGTTGTAGGTGTCGTCTCCGCCGGTATCGAGCAAGAGGAGCGCGTTGTCGTAGCCTTGCTTTGGCTCGTAGTCGTCGTTGCCTGCGCCGTGAATCACGATGTTGCCGAGCGGTGTGCCGAGCGTGATCGGGTCGAAGGTTTTTCCGGCGAAGCGCGGGAGGTTTACCGTCTCGACGGCGGTCGCGACCCAGAGCGCGGCTTGCGCCATGGCGTTGACGTCGATGGCATCCCAGGCCGTGAGCTGCGCGGTCGTCCACTTGTAAGCGGCGAGCCCGCGCACCCAGTTTGGCGCGCTGCTGAATTGCGACACGAGCGTCGTCGATGGCGCGCGCGCGGTTTGGATCGTCTGCCCAGCGGCGGAGAGCGCGTTGACGATCACGGCGAGCGCTTGCTGGAGATCGAGCGGCAGACCCGCGACCGATGCGGTCGTACCATCGGGATCGAAGTCAGCGCCATATGCGGTTGCCATATTTCCGAGCGCAGTGGTGAGCGGCGATGCATCGGTGCTGTCGACGATGAACCACGTCGGATCGGGACACTGCGATGGTGCTTTGCCAAGCCGTACGGCCGCTGCCGCAAGCGCGTTCGCGACGGGCGTCTTGCTCGTCATGGCGTCGTCGAACCACTTCGCGGTTTCTCTTCCGTAAGCCGGAAGTCGGAGTGGGTATTGGAGGAGCGCGCGAAAATCCGTGAGCTGCCGTTTGTCGTTCGGGTTCATCACCGAATCCGGCATGTTCGCGGGGTTCATCGTGAGCGTGCATCGATCGAGACCCACCAACGTCAGCGCTTCGTCGAACGCATCGGGCGCGGAAGGCTTCGGCGCGAAGCACGGACCCGCGGGGAACGCGGCGGCAACCGGGAGCACAACGCACGCGGCCGAGGGGCCAACGTTGTTGTCCGGTGGCGGCGCGTCGGGGCCGCTGTCGGTCGTCGTCGAATCATCACCGGAGCAAGCGACGCCTGCGCCCAGCGCGAGCAAGCTCGCTGCACCCAAAGCCAAGAACCATCCGCGCATGTGACGCATTCTACGATGCATGCGGCGCGCGGCGTCTGAAACGGTCTAAATCGCCTGTTTGCCCAGCTCGTAGAGGGGCGTGTCGCAGCCTTGGCCGGGCCATCGCGCGAGATCGCGCGGTTTCTGGCGCAGGGCGGCAAGCACGAGATGATCGAGCTGCAAATCGAAGTCGAGCAGCGCGAGCGGCGCGGGCAAGTGCGAACGAAGACGGAGCAGCGTGTGACGCTCGGGATGAAGAACGCGTTCGAGGCGCGAGATGAGCTCGCTCGAACCTTCGCGCTCGAGCACGAGAACGGCGGCGCGGCTTTCGTAGAACGATTGAAGCGGGCCGTGCACGAGACCGACGACGTCCCACGCGGGCGGCAACCTTCGGCCGAGGCCTTCGAGAATTTTGTGGCGGAGCCCATCGCACGTGGCGACGTCATCGCCCACGGCCGCGATGCCGACGAGATCGAACAACGCAGAAGGATCGGCGACGGATGCGAGCGCGCGTGATTGCGCCGATGCAAATGCACCCTCGACGCCGTCGAGATCGAACGTAGAACCCGCGAGACGCATGACGGTTGCAGTTGCGGCCGCGGGCCCGACGACGCGGAGAAGGAGTCCGCTCTCCTCGGTAGGCCCGTGGCGCACCAAGGTGACATCGGGCGCGTCGGGCGCGGTCGTGACAAGGAGCGTGTGACGATAGCGGCGTGCCCACGCGAGGGGCAGGCGCGCGTTCGGCGACAGACACTGCGACACGACCACGCATACGTCGGCGGCGGGCGGCGCGAGCCCTCCTGCGAAGCTCGAAATGGGCGCAAAATCCGCGACGACGCCACGCGCGCGCAAGAGCGACGCGAGCAAACGCGCAGGCCCTTCGGATGCGCCCACGCCCGTGCTAATCCAACGCGCGTCGGCCCCGATCTCGACGGGCAGACGAACGGGGGCCCTCAGCGCGCGCGTGACCTCCGCCGCAACTTCGTCGATACGTCGCGCGAGAAGCGACAGCGAATCAGAAACGTTCATGCTCAAGGCCCTCTACGATAGCCCGCTCGTCGGAACCCTGCTGCCATGCGTCGTCGCGCTTGGCGTGCTTGCATTCGCGCAGCGCAAAAAGGGTTTCGTCCGAGCGTATGGATCGGTGTTCGCGGTCGCAATTGCCGCCGATGCGTTCTTGAACGGTGGGTGGACGCCGATCAAGAGCGGCACGAGCTTGGCTGCTGCGGCGGGTGTGTTTTTCGTCATCGTTGGGGATTTTCGCTACTTCGTCGTCCTCGAAAGAAGCTTGCAAAGTACATGCAAGCTCGTTCGCGCGGCGGCGTGGGCGTTCGTGGTGCCGGTGGTGTCGCAGATCATTCGGTGGAAGTTCCCAAGAATCGAGGCGGACGAGCGCTCGACGTTCCTGCTTTACGAGATTTTATTTTTCTCGCTTGCGGCGGGGATTCGAAGTTTCCGAGTGGTGCGCGCGCAAAATGCAAGACGGATGCGGCGCGCGACCTCGTTCGAGCTCGTGCAATACGGCACGTGGATCGCGGCCGATGTCGGGCTGATCGTTACCGGGAGCGACGCGTTCTATCTCGTGCGCCTCGTCGCGAACCTCCTCTATTACGTTGCGTTCGTTCCCGTGATGATGCGGCTGCTCGAGGAGCGCCGCTTCGAAGCGGACAAGACATGAACGTCGAGAAATCGCATCGAGAGCTGGGCCACCCCAGGCTGAAGCCTGGGGCCGCATCACAAGCCCGCCTGCGGCAGGCTCCTCGTCATACGGGACGCGAGTCCGCCGAAGGCGGACTTTTGTCGGACTTCGCAGTTGGCTCATCGCCTGCCCCAGGCTTCAGCCTGGGGTGGCCCAAGATGAAACGATTCGTCGTGGTCGCGTTCCTCATGCTCGCATGCAAGAAGCCGCCGATCGCGGAGGCGGGCGCTCTCACGTTCGTGCGCGACGGAAAAACCATCGCGACCGTGAGTCGTGAGGATCTGAAGGTGGCGCCCGAAACAATCGAGGGGTTCGATCCGTACTACGGCAAGAACAAACGCTTTCGCGCGCTCAAGCTCTCGAGCGTTCTCGAGCGCGGCTTCGGCAGCGCGAGCGGGCTCGACAAAGAAGAGTTCGTCCTCCGCGCGCGTGACGGATACGCGGTGCCCATGCGCGGCTCGCTCGTGATGGAGGACGGCGCGTACATCGCCATCGAAGACCTCGACGTTCCCGGTTGGGATCCAATCGGCCCGCAGCACGTGAGCCCCGCGCCGTTCTATTTGATCTGGAAGAAGCCCGAGCAAACGAACCTCGATTCGCACCCACGCCCGTGGCAGCTCGACAAAATCGAAATCGCGCGCTTCGACGCCATCTACCCGCACACGTCACCCGGCGCAGCCGAGGGCTCGCTCGAGGCGAAGGGCTACGGACTCTTTCGCGATCGATGCATTCGCTGCCACGCCATCAACCGCGAAGGCGGTCGCGTCGGCCCCGATCTCAACGTGCCGCAAAACGTCACGGAGTACCGCCCGGAAGAGCAGATCCGCGCGTACATCCGAAACCCCGCAAGCTTCCGCTACGGCAACATGCCCGCGCACCCCGACTTGAGTGACCCGGACCTCGACGCGCTCATCGGTTATTTGCGCGCAATGAAGGCGCACAAGTACGAGCCCAAAGATTGACGGAGTCGGAGCCGGAGTCGGAGGCGGAGTCGGAGGCGGAGGCGGAGTCGGAGTCGGAGGCGGAGTCGGAGGCGGAGGCGGAGGCGGAGCCGGAGGTTTGTGGACGGCAATCGCACGGGCCTAACGTGTCGACGCAGCCTCCGCCGTCCGGATCGGATGGCGCACACGAATAGGCGGCCCCATCGGCAAAGAGTGAATGCCTCGTGGCGCGCAACGACCCGCCCGCTACCTAGGGCGGAGCCAAGCTGGTGCGGAGCATCCACGTCCTCGGTGCGGGCAGCGCGATGCCGGCGCCTTCGGATGCGTAGGTGTCGACGAACGCGCGCGACACGGGCTTGCTGAGCGCGGCCATGTGCTTCTGGTAGTTGTTACGAACGTACGCGACGGCGCGGCGCGTCTCGCTCGGCGTACGAAGCGGGTGCGCGTGATAGCGGTCGGCGAAGACGCGGCCTTCGCGGTTCATTATCCGGTTGAGCCCCTTCGCGACGCGGATGGACCAGCCCTGCATCGCGCGCGAGAGCGCTTGCGTCTGCGCCGCTTCGACGATGAGATGCACGTGATTCCCCTGCACCGAAAACCGCACGATCGTGACGCCAAACCGCGCCGCCGCCTTCGCAATCGCGCGCCCGATCACCGAAAACGCACGCCGGCTCCGCAAATTGTAAACGTGCCGCGCCATTCGCACGGTGACATGCACCGGCAACGTCCGCGCGAACTGCGGCCGCTCGAGATGAGACACGCCGGCATTCTCCCCGTTCGGCTTACGCCCCGCTCCCGCGCGCTTGCCGCCACGCGGATGAAAACGAAGCGCGAGCTGCTTACTACGCATCGATTTAGCATATATCGTCGACGCGGTGGGGTCAAGCCATGGAACCGAAGGGGGTCCGGATTAGGTACGAACCGGACAGATCCCTGACAGATCAGACCGAGGACATCCCTGTCACTCGTGTCGTGCAATCCGAGGACATCCCTGACGCAGGCGCATGCCCTGGAAGGAAACGGCGTGAGTCGGCAGGTTGGCTACGAATGGGTCAAGTTATCGCGCTGCAGAGTGCGACGTTGCGGCAGTGAAAGAGCGTCACGTCGACCGCGCACGAGTCCGGCGAAGGTCAGCGACGATGTCGAAGACTGGCTCGTTGCGCACGCAAAGCGCGGCCGACTTGGGGGCCGAAGAAACTTCGCGCGTGGCTCGCTGACAAATATCCCAAGCTCGCCGAGCTCCCGGCGCAAAGCACAATCGGTGAAGTGCTGCGGCGGCGCGGCCTCACTGTGCGGCGACGTCTCAGGCGCGTGCGCGCAACCCAAGCATCGACGCGGCCCTTCGCGGACGTCACCGGCCCCAACGCAACGTGGTGCGTCGACTTCAAAGGACACTTCCGCACGACGGTCGCGTTTGCTACGCGCTCACGATCATCGATGCGCACTCGCGTTTCTGATTCGATGCGAAGGGCGTCGAAGATCCCATGGCCGCGAGTGCAGCGGATCTTCGATTCGGCGTGCTGCAACTTCGGTCTGCCTGCGACGATTCGCTCCGACAACGGGCCGCCGTCTGCTTCCGTCGGTGCTGGCGGCCTCACGGCGCTGTCGCTTGTGGTGGCTGCGTCTCGGCATTTGCGTCGAGCGCATCGAGCGCGGCAAACCGCACATCTCGCCGCTTGGAACGAAGGCGGTCGGGGCTCGCTACTTGATCTCGTACGCCTCGATGGCGTTGTCCATGAAGAGCGGGACGAGGATGCGCTTGCGCTTCGTGTCGAGGCCGATGTCGGCGGGCGCCTTCACGTTCGGGATTGCAACGGTGAATGTGCCGCCGGGCTTGCCCTTGTAGACCGAGCTCGTCTCCCAGCTCGAGACGTATACGTCGTCGCCGTTCTTGACGATGCCGTCGAGTGAGCCGGCGGGGAGCGTCGTCTCGTCTTGCTTCTTGCCCTTGTCGTCGAGGCGATAGATTTTTGCCGCACCGAACGTCACGACCCAGAGGCCCGACTTGTCGCCGGCGTAGACGCCGTTCGGACGCGCGAGGTCGGGGCTCTTCGCGAGCGTCTTGATCTTGCCGGCCTTGTCGATGACGTAGACGGCGTCGGTGCCCGTGCCCTCGGGGCCTTTGGCGCCGAACTTGATGCCCGTGTCGCTGACGTACACGTTGCCGTTCGCGTCGGCGTCGACGTCATTGAGGAACGTTGCGCCCGGGATCTTGATGTCGCCTTTCGGCGCGCCCGTCTTGAGGTCGAACTTTCGGACCGTGTCGAGGTCCGAGATGTAGAGGAAGCCGTTCGCGATGGCGGTGCCCTTCGGCGCGTGGAGCGTGACCTTGTTCACACCACCCGCGATGAACTTCTCGAGGATCATCTTGCCGTCGGTTCCGACGAGCGAGATGTAGCCGTTGTTGTCAGCCTCGCCCGGTTTGCCGTTGATGTTGGAGACGAGGTAGCGATCGTTCGCCTCGTCGTATGCGACGCTCTCCGGAGTTTGGAAACCGGCGAGGTGGAAGATCGGCGTGGGGCCCGTCGGTACGGGCGTCGCGACGCTGGCTGACGCGGACGCTACGGCGCTTGCGGACGGCGCGGCGGTCGTCGGCGCGGAAGCGCTGGTGGTCGGAGTCGTCGTGGTCGGCGTCTCACCGCCGCATGCCGCAAAACAAACGAGCAGGGTCGAGATGAGCGAGGATGTACGCATGTGCGCCTCACGTAACGGACCTTCTCTACGAAATCAAGCCATGAGCGCGTTGCTCGTGGTGACATTCGTGATGAGTGTTGCGCCGCGCGCAAACGCCGACTGCACCGAATGGCCCGTGCTCGCGCCGGCCGTGCAAACCGCGAGCGATCTGCGCTGTTTTGGGCCTGATTTGCTGCCGAGAAAGGCCAAGGTCGATGCGGCACATGCCCACGGGTCGATTTTTCCGGCGGTGCTCGCGACGGTCGGCGGCGTCGGCATCGGGACGTTCATCGGGTTTCGTCTCGGTGGCTCCGCGCTCCTCGACCCACGCAGTGATGCCGTGCGGAACGATTACGCCGTCGCCAACGTTGCGCTTTCGATCGGCGTCACAGCGCTCGTGACGGGCATCGTGCTCTTGCTCGTCTCGGAGCGTCGATAGACTCTGGTATGGTCGTCACGATGCAGGGCACCACACGCACACGCCCGCTGAACTGGTTCGTTCGCGGCGGTACGGTGAGCACGCCCGACGGCAACAAGTACACCGTCGACATCGACCCCATCGTCGTCGGCCGCGAGAGCGGCGCACAGCTGATGCTCGAGGACGCCGAAGTCAGCGCGGTTCACTGCGAGCTCCGCGCGACCGAAGGCGGCGTGCTCGTTCGCGATCTTGGCAGCACCAACGGAACGTTCGTCGGCCCGCTGCGCGTGCAAGAGGCGACCATCACGATGCGCGCCGAAGTGATCGTCGGCCAGACGCACCTCATCATCGAGCCCGAAGCCAAGCGCCGCGTCGAGGTTGGTTACAGCGAGGGCTTCGGAAATTTGGTGGGCACGTCGCCGCGGATGCGCCGCGTGTTTTCGGTGCTCGAAAAGGTCGCAGCGACGTCGCTCTCGGTGCTCATCGTCGGAGAAACGGGAACGGGAAAAGAAGGCGTCGCAAAATCGATTCACGAGGCGAGCCCGCGCAAATCGCAGCCGTTCGTCGTCGTCGATTGCGGCGCGATCCCCGAGACGCTCGCCGAGAGCATTTTGTTCGGGCACGAAAAAGGCTCGTTCACGGGCGCAACCGAGCGACGCAAGGGCGCGCTCGCCGAAGCCGACGGCGGCACGCTCTTCCTCGACGAGCTCGGCGAGCTCCCACTCGATTTGCAACCGAAGCTCTTGCGCGCGCTCTCCGAGAGGCAAGTCAAACGCGTGGGCAGCGCGAACTTCGAGCCCATCGACGTTCGCGTGCTCGCCGCGACGCGCCGCGATCTCGGCGCCGAGATGAACGCGGGCCGCTTCCGCTCGGACTTGTTCTTCCGCATTGCGCAAGTTCGCACCGAGCTACCGGCGCTGCGCGAACGCATCAGCGATCTTCCGCTCTTGGTCGAGGACATCTGCCGCCGCGTCGGCCGCTCCGAGCACGCCGACACCGTGCTGCGTTGGATCGAGCAACGCATGGGCACGCACGATTGGCCGGGCAACGTCCGCGAGCTCGTGAACATCGTGTCGGTCGCCGCAACTCTCGCCGACACGCCCGAAGCGATCGACGACGTGCTCACCCTGACGCGCGAACCGCCGCCCCCACCGCTGATGTCGACGGCCGACGGCACGAGCACGACGGGCTTCGCCGACGCCAAACGCGGCGCCATCGGTTCTTTCGAACGCGAATACTTCACGAGCCTCGTCCGCCGCGCGAAAGGCAACGTCAGCGAGATGGCGCGCCAAAGCGGAATGGAACGCCACCATGTGCGTGCCTATCTGCGCAAATACGGAATCGACAAAGACTCGAGCTGAGTCTCCGGCTCCGGGCTCCCGGCTCCGGCTCCGGCTCCGTTTCCGGCTCCGGCTCCGTTTCCGGCTCCGGCTCCGTTTCCGTTTCCGTTTCCGTTTCCGTTTCCGTTTCCGTTTCCGTTTCCGTTTCCGTTTCCGGCTCCGGCTCCGGCTCCGTTTCCGTTTCCGGCTCCGGCTCCGTTTCTGGCTCCGGGTTCGGCTCCGGGGAATTCGCTCGCTCGGATTCTTGATTTTATCACGGTGCTCGGACCGGTAAAGGACGACGCCAGGAGGCGTCGCCGCTTCGCTGCGCTTCGCGGTGCCTTCGGCATCCTTGACCGGTC
>JBBSFE010000054.1:0-38907 GCA_038239005.1 Polyangiales bacterium | reverse complement strand
GAAGTCGATGCGTGCAATCTACATCGATGCCGGCAAGCGCGACGAATACATGCTCGACCTCGGCGCTGAAGCGTTCCGCCGCGAGCTCGACAAGCTCGACATCAAAAACTACTTCTTCGAGCTATTCGACGCGACCCACGCCGCGATCGAATACCGCTACCCCAAAGCGATGGCCTGGCTCTCCGAACGCATCCAGTAGCTAAATTGGATTAGCGACGCGTGAGGAGGCGTTCGATGAGATCGCGCGAGTAGCTCGAGAGCTCGCGGAAGACGACGCCCATGCCGGCGGGGTTCGTTTCGACGCGGACGACCTCGCCGACGCCTTCGATGGTGTCGACGTTGTCGGTGATGACGGAGAAACACAGATTCACCTTCGTCCCGATGGGGAGCGGCGTCTGCGTCTTCACGAAGACACCCGTCTTCGAAATGTTGGTGACGTACTCCTGGATGAATGCGTCGAACGATTCGAACTCTTTGTTGATCGTCAGCCGCTCGTCGCCGCGCTTGTCGTCATCGCTCACACCATCGAGCCTACAGCAAACCCAAGCTTCGCCGCGACTGCGGCCTGCGCCGCATCGAGCGTGAGAAATGCCATGCGTTTGCGGGCCTTGTTTCCGGCGAGCGCCAGCGCCGCGGCGCAGTGCCAAGCATCCGCACCGCGTAGCGCTCCGGCGCCCATGACTTCAGTGAGCTCTACACGCAGATCCGCGTCGGGCACGATGACATCACAACGCGAAAGCAACGCGTCGGCCGACCACAGCGGTTTTCGCTCTCGCGCAAGCGTCGCAAACACCTCGGCGAAGGTGAGGCTCGAAATGAAAAGCGTGTCGTACGACCGGAGCGCTCGCCATGCGCGCACGCCGCTCGGCTCGTGGAACTGAATCGCAACGAGCACCGACGTGTCGACGTAAGCGAGCTTGGTTGCCCTACGGGTCATTCGCGGTCAGCGAGAAAGCGTCCGAGCGCGCCACGACCAGGCGTGCCCGGCGGCATGCGACCCCAAGCGTCGCGGCTCGTGGCCGGCACGATGCGACCCGCACGGCGGAGGCGATCAATTCGCGCGTCGATGTCGCCGTCGTCGGCACGTATTGCGACGATGCGCGCGATGGGCTTGTCGTGGCGAGTAATGATGACTTCGTCGCCCGCTTCGACGCTGCGCAGGATGTCCGAGAGCTTGGCCTTTGCTTCGTACGTCGAAACAGTGCGGGCCATGTTTGGTCAGACTAGTCTAACTTACTTCCCCTGCAAGTCGAACTGCTCGAGGTGGTACTCCTTGCGCGGCGTGACCATGATTTTGCGCATGTACTTGTTTTCGGCCACGGCGAGCGCTTCTTTCTCGGGGCCCGTGAGCAAGTCGGCGACGGCCGGGTGCGCGTTCACGACGATGGTGTAGCCGGGCAAGTCGCTGCGGCGGCGGCGGATTTCGCGGAGGATTTCGTACGCGATCGTTTCCTTCGATTGCAGCTGGCCGGTGCCGTCGCAGTAGAAACAGGGCTCGTGCATCAAGCGACCCAGTGATTCGCGCGTGCGTTTGCGCGTCATCTCGATGAGGCCGAGGTCCGAGATGCGGTTGAGCGTCGTCTTGGCTTTGTCTTTTTGGAGGAGGTCGTCGAGCGTGCGGCGAACTTTTTCGCGGTGGTTCGCCTTCTCCATGTCGATCAAGTCGAGGATGATGAGGCCGCCGATGTTTCGGAAGCGAAGCTGGTAGGCGATCTCGTGGACGGCCTCGAGGTTCGTCTTGAGGATTGTCTCCTCCATGTCCTTGCTGCCCTTGCCGACGAATCGACCCGTGTTGACGTCGATCGCACACAGCGCTTCGGCTTGATCGATGATCAAGTAGCCGCCGCTCGGCAGTGGGACTTTGCGCGAGAGGGCGCGGCTGATTTCGTCTTCGATGCCGTACTCGTCGAAGATGGGCTCGGACTCTTGGTAGAAGACGATGTCTTTGACGCGCTCGGGCGCGAACATCTCGACGAAGCGAACGAGGCGTTCGTACTGTTGCTTGTCGTCGATGACGATTTGATCGACTTCGTCGGTGAAGAGATCGCGCGCCGTCTTCAAGACGAGGTCGAGCTCGCTCATGAGCACGGCCGGCGCGCGCGGCGTTTCGGCCTTTTTCTTGGCGATTTCGCCCCAAAGACGAACGAGGTAACCGACGTCGGCCTTGAGTTGTTTCTTGGTGAGACCTTCGGCGACGGTGCGCACGATGAGCCCGCCGGTCGGAGGCTTCATCGCCTCGATGGCTTCACGCAAACGCGCGCGCTCTGAATCGCTGCCGATGCGTTTCGAAATTCCGATGTGCTCGACCGTGGGCACATAGACGACGTAGCGCCCGGGCAGCGAGACGTGACTCGTGCAACGCGCGCCCTTGGTGCCGATGGGATCTTTCGAGACCTGGACGATGATGTCTTGACCTTCTTTGACGACGTCACGAATGGGCGTCGACTTCGAGATGCGCAGCGGTGACTGAGTCTTGTGCGATTTCCCGTCGCGCCGCCCGCGATCGCCGCCTCCGCTTCCGCTTCCGCTGCCGCTACCACCGCGCTGATCGCGCCCACGCCCACGCCCGCGCCCGCGCCCGCGCCCACGCCCGCCACCTCCGCCACCACGATCATCACGGCCGCGCTCTCGCGGCGCCGCAGCGCGCGGAACGGGCTCGCCTGGATCGCTCACGGTGAATCCGGGCAGCCCGGCAAAATCATCATCGTCATCGGCAATCGACACCGGCGTCGCGCGCGCAGCGGTCGCTGCGGTTGGCTGCGTCTGCGGCTCGACCTCGTCATCCTCGGCGTCCGGCGCTTCCGTATCCGCCGCAGCGTGCACATCTGCACCCGACGTCGCGGCCGCAACCGGCTCCGCTTCCCACCCGGAATCCGGATCCGACTCGGGAGCGGCGTCCGCAACGTCTGTCTGCGACTCCGTCTCTGTCTCCGCCTCCGTCTCCGTCTCCGACTCCGTCTCTGTCTCCGCATCATCCGCGTCCGCGTCAGCGTTCGCGTCGGCGTTTGCGTTTGCGTCGGCGTTGGCGTCCGCCTCGGCGGCCGGCGGCACCGGGTTCGTCTCGATCTCAATCTCCGTCTCGACGTCGAGCTCTTCGTTGCCCGTCGCGGCGGGGGCGCCGTCTTCGTCGCGCGCCTCTTTACGTGTACCTTGCAAGTAAGCGTCGAAGTCGCCCGGACGAATCAAATCCTCGACGTGCAAAAACGCGGCGCGCTCTTGCCCGATGTCGATGAAAGCCGCCTGGAGGCCCGGCAAGACGCGCGTGACGCGTCCGAGGTAGACGCTCCCGACGGAGCTGGGCTGCGAGCCCGACCCGCGGCGTTCGATGTGGAGCTCGGCGATGATGCCGTCTTCGATGAGTGCGACCCGCGTCTCGCGGATGTCGACGCTGATGACCAAAATATTTTTTGCAGACATGTGTCTCGGAAAAGGCGCTCGCGAACACCGCGGCGGCCGGAATTTAGAGGTTGTTGGGGAAGGCTCCGGACGAAAAACGTCAAACGGAACCGAAAACTTTTGGGACCGAAAAAGCTGGTCCTAGAGGGAGTTATTACAGCCTTCGAACGTTAAAGGCAAAGGCCCCATCACACCCTTCCACGCTACCGTTGCTCCCTCTCGGGCCTGGCGGGGTTCACGTTTCCGAGTCGATGAGGCCACACGCAGCGCAATTAAGGCTGCTCGTGACTTCGTAACACTTGCGGACTAAAAAGAAAACCAGTGAGCCCCGCCGCAGAAATCACGCTCGTTGCTGGGCGCGAGCTCAAGAAAAGCATCCGGAGCATCAAGGGGATCATCCTCGGGATCCTGACGCTTCTCGGCAGCTTTCTCACGGTCCTCATCTGCGTCTGGATCGAGACGAACGTCCGCGCCAAATTCGGCGGCGAATCGACGCAAGCCTTCCAAGACGCCTACGAGCAAGCCGCCATCAAAGCCGGCAGCGACCCGGTGGTCGCCCACGAGATGACGCACCGGCCCATTTCGCTCATCACGTTCCTCAAAGTTCTCGTGTGGATTGGCCCGCTCCTCGTGGCGCTTCTCGGCTTCGATTCCATCTCGAGCGATCTCCAACACAAGACCGTTCGCTACTGGACCGTGCGCACGCGTCGCTGGTCATATTTGCTCGGAAAGTTTTTTGGCCTCTGGGGAATCGTGTCGATCATCACGCTCACGCTGATGGTCATCTCGAGCATCGTCGTGATGATTCGCGGCTACATCAGCATCGGCGATTTCTTCTCGTGGGGTTTGCGTTGCTGGGTTGTGTCGGCGCTGATCGTCGGCGTGTGGACGGCCGTGGCAACGTTCGTGAGCTCGCGATTCAAAACGCCGCTGCTCGCGCTGCTCACCACGTTCGGTGCCTTCTTCTGCATGTGGCTCCCGGGCTTCATCGGTTGGGCCGTTCGCTGGGGCAGCGCGATGTCGCAACAATCCGAAGCCACCGCGGCGGCGCGCATCAGCGACGTCCGCTGGTACGAATATCTCTACCCGAACGGTTACGACGATCTCTTGCTCTCACCGAAACCGCTCCAAGTCGCCGAAGGCATCGGCGCGTGCATGCTCTACATGATCGTATTCGTCGGCCTTGCGTCGGCGCTCTTCGCAAAGAAGGACGTCTAATGACCGCCGAGCCCACAGAGCCGACCGAGACGCCGGCAGCGACCGAGCCAACGGACAAACCGGCGAAGAAAAAGAAAGTCCACGAGTCCGCCGTCAAGCTCTCGAAGGTGACCAAACGTTTCGGCGACAAGCTCGCTGTGGACGACGTCACTCTCAACATTCGCGCAGGCTGGATTTACGGCCTCATCGGCCCGAACGGCGCCGGCAAGACGACCACGTTCTCGATGCTTGCCGGTTACCTCGAGCCCACGAGCGGCAGCGTCGAGGTGCTCGGCTTCGCATCACGCAGCGTCGACGAGCTCCGCGGTCGCCTCGGCGTTCTCCCGCAAGACGCTCTCTTGCCGCCGCTCGATCGCGTTGGTGAATTCTTGATTCACATGGCGCGCCTGCAAGACATCCCCCAGCTCAAAGCCATCGGCGTGGCGCGTGATGCGCTCCGCGAGGTCGGCGGTCTCGAGTGGTGGGACATGCGTTGCTCGAATCTTTCGCACGGCATGGCCAAGCGCGTCGCTCTCGCGCAAGCGCTTCTCGGGGATCCCGATGTCGTCCTGCTCGACGAGCCCACCGCAGGCCTCGACCCGCGCGTCGCTTACGAAGTTCGTCAGCTCGTCAAAGCGCTCAAGGGGAAATGCACGGTCATCATCTCGAGCCACAACCTCCAAGAGCTCGAAGAAGTCTGCGACGCCGCCGCGATTTTGGATCACGGCAAGCTCATTGCGTCGGGCACCATCGCCGAGCTCACGGCCGCCAGCGAAGAAGTCCACGTTCGCATTGGCCGCGTCACGAAGGCCGCGCAAGCCGCAGGCGCCGCGAAGACGCAAGCTCTCCCACTCGACGCGGTTCGCGCGATCCCCGGCGTCACGCGTTACGAGTACGACGAAGAGCGTCGCGATCTCGGCGTGTTCTTCGATCGCAAAGAGACAGACGCAGAGAACGTCATCGGCCAAGTGCTGTGGATTCTCCTCACCGCGCAAGTTCGCATCGCAGGCGTCACGAAGGGCCGCGGCCTCGAACAGCGCGTGATGGATCTCACCGACGAGTGAGCGCCACGCTCTAGAGTTTTGCGTTCAGCGGATCGTGCGCGTTGCCGCTCTTCGAGAACGGCGGCGGGCTTGCCTTGCCATGCGACGGCGGAACGTACTTCAGGCGCGCAGCTTTTTTCTGATCGAGCTTTTGCGTGAGTTGCGTGTCTTTGTCGGCGAGCGCCTTCTTCTGATCGACCGAGAGCGCGGCAGGCTGCGCTTCGGGTTGCGCGACGACCACCGGCGGTGGCGCTGCGTTCACGACCGCTGCGCCGACGCTCGTGCTTTGCGCAGATGCTCCAACTTTCGTCGCACCAAAAACTGCGAGCGCGCACGCGGCGACCGCAACGATCGAACCGATCGCGATGACTTTGCCGCGCGACTTCTTCGGCGCAAAATCGACTTCATCAGCATCGAGCTCGGACACGACGGGCCGAATGCTCTGAAGCGGCTCGTAGACTTGTGCTTGCTGCCACTGCGGAGGAGCCGGAGGTTCTACGGGCTCTTGCGCGCCGAGCTCTTCACGAAGGCGAATCCACTTCGACGCGCCTTCGCGACGCACGAACGTGTCTTCGTCGATGGAGCCGTCTTGAAATGCGGCGTCGAGCTCGTCGAGCGACATCGCCCGCACGGCGCCGTTTTGCAATTGAACGAGCCAGGTCTCTTCGTGCTCTTCCATGCGTCAAAGGCTATCGCTCGCTTTTCGAGGCGGAAGTCGAAATGCGCCACCACGAAGTGCGAAACCAGCATGGACGCAAGAATGCGGCGCGACTAAACATAGAGCGCGACGCAATGCGCCAATACCTTCGGTGGATCTTCGTTTGCCCAGTGCTCGCATGTCACGAGACATCGAACGATGTCCCCGACGCGAGCACGCCGACCGTCACCGCGCCGATGCCTACGCTCAGCGTGAATCCGTTCGATCGCGCGATGCAGAACATTTTCGAAATGGACGGCGGCGGTCTTCGCATCCGCCTCGCAGACGGCGGCACGACGGGCTTCGACACGCTCTTCGGCGACGGCGGCCTTGGCGATATACGAAACCTCGCCTCCGACGCAGGTTTGCCGCGTTCCCGCAATCACGACGCGGGCCGTCCGTAATAAGGCTCCTTCCCCGTCTGACCCTTGCACGTCTGCGGCCGTGCAAGTACGTTGCGGCGCCTCGCAAAAAAAGGCGAATTGGAGAGGTGACCGAGTGGCCGAAGGTACTCGCTTGCTAAGCGAGCGCAGGTCAAAAGCCTGCCGCGGGTTCGAATCCCGCCCTCTCCGCTGGCTTCGCGCCGCGAAGCCGCCGCGAGGCCGGGTTCGAGGGGCATCACTCGGCGCAAGCGCCTCGCTCGATGGCCACGAATCCCGCCCTCTCTTAGGATGCGGTCACCTGCGAATTGAGAATCCGAGAAATGGAGTCGCGACATAGGTGGCCCCGCTGAGCCCGAGGTACGCGCCGGCGTCGAGTTGGATGTTGCGCGTGATGGGAACGAGGAACCCCGTGCCGAGTTGGATGTCCCACCCGGTCGCGTAAATATCGACGAACCCCGACACGGGCCCGGCGACGTGGTGCGTGAGCGCGGACGCGAGGACGGCGATGATCGGCGGGCGAGGTGCAGGCTGAAACAAGAGACCCGCGTTCATCTCGAGCTCGAACCCGCCCGGGAGCTCCCAACCCCAAAACATGAGCGGCCCCGCGCGGAGCGGTTGCGATGATGCCATGGGAAGAAACATCGTCGGCACGAGCGTGATGGCGGGCATCGCACCGTGCTCTTCCACGAGATTGAGCTTCACGCGCAAGACGAGCGGGCCGGGCGCGAGAAAGCGCGCCGCGTCGAGGCTGTAATCGGCGTGCTTGAAGAGGATTTGGAAATCGATCCGATTGACGATGCCGAACTTGTAGTTGTCCTCGAAGAAGATGGCGTGCGTTGCCTTGTCAGTGCCGTCGATCGTTCCGCCGAGCTGGGCCGACACCACAGCCGATTCGATTTGCGTGTGCCCTGCTGCGACCACATGCGGAGTATCCGTTTGATGCGGACGATCCGTGTCGATTGTCTCGACGCATTTGTCCGGAAGCGGCGCCCACAATCCGTGGAGGCCCTCGCATGTTGCGAGCATGAGCGCGAGGCCGACCATCACTTCTTCGAGATGCGATCGAGCTCGCTTGGCGTGATCGTGTCGTCGGCGTTCACGTCGAGGGCGTGCATCAAGAGTCGCGCGGTCACGTGAGATGGCGCTTCGGCCGTGACGCGAGTGAGCGCAGCAGCAACCTCGGGCTCGGTGATGATGCCGTCGTGGTTGGCGTCGATTTCATCGAAGCCGCCGAGCTTGCGCCATAGCTCCACCGCGAACGCATCGACGAGCACATGCTTCACGTCGCGCCCACTTCCGACCGGCGGAATCTTTTCAGGGTGCGCAGTCTTGAATGCGATGAGCGGCTCGATGTGATCCATCCCGCCGACGAGATTGCGCACGACCGCCACGCGGTACTCGCGCGCCGGCTCGAGCTTGTCGATGTCGAGGGCGTCATCGATTTGGAGATACGCCCCCGACTCGGCCGGCGCGTGCGCACGCGACGCAATCACGCCTTCACGAATCACGCTTCCCGGCATGCGCACGACGACGATCTCGTTGTCGAAGGGCACTTCGGTTTTCAAATCGCCGTACGTGAAGTGCACCGTGTAGTCGCGTGCGCCGCGAATGCCGCCCGCGTTGAAGAGACAGAACTCGGCCCCCATGGCGTCGCGAATGCGCGAGCACAAGAGCGTACCGAGCGAAGTCTGTTTCGCGCGCGCGCCGACCGACGAAAGCGTTTCGCCAGGCGCGAGCATCACGAGGCTCGCCGTCTCGATCTCTTGAACCTTCGCCATGTGTCCGTCGACGCGTGCGCGAAGCTCGGCGTCTTCCGGATAGTCGGCGACGGGCTCGAGGCGCGTGGTCACGGTGAGCGCACCAGCGTCGTCCCAGGTAATCTCGGTGATCGCCGCCGCGAGCGCATCGGATCCGGCTTTGACGATCCACGTCGAGTCGACCTTCTCCAAAAACGGCGTGTGCTCGTGCCCACCGACGATCACCGGAAACGGCGGATTCATGGGCGTTCGCGCAAGCACGCGGTCGTCCTCCATCGATTGATGCGTGATTGCAATCACGCACGCGCACCCATCGGCGATGAGGCGCTTGGCTTCACGCACGGCCGCTTCGTTTGCGGGTTCGTTCGGAGCGCCACCGAACGGCGGGGCGCGATACACCGTGGGGTCCGTCATCACGACGCCCACCAAGCCGATGCGACGCCCGCCGATGGTGATGACGTCGTGATTTTTCATCTTCGGATCGAAGCGCACGTTCGTGCTGAGCCACGTGCCGTTGAATTCGGCGACGCGCTTGTGGAGCTCCTCCGGCAAAATATCGTCTTCGTGATTGCCGAGCACCACGTACGAAATCCCGATGTCGTCGAGGCAATCGACCATGCCGCGTCCGGCATCGAGGCTCGACAGCAAGCTCGGCGCAACAAAATCGCCTGCCAATATCGTGATGGTCTCTGGGCCCTGATAATGCCGAAGCAAACTCTTGAGGCGCGGGAGGTTCGCGAGTGAGTAGACGTCGTTGACCGAAACAATCCGGAGAGTCGCCACCGCGCGAGAGGATATGCTACTCGAGCCGCGATGGCAGCACGTCGTCCGCCCAACAAGTGGCTCGTTGCGATCTCCGTGACGTTCGGCACCCTGATGGGCACGATCGACTCGTCCATCGTCAACGTCGCAACGCCCCACCTGCGCGGCTCACTCGGCGCGACCGTCGAAGAAATCACGTGGGTATCGACGGGCTTCATCATTGCCAACGTCATCGTGATGCCGCTCACGGCGTTCATTGGCCGATTTTTCGGGCAGAAGCGCGTCTACATGTTCGCGCTCGCGATGTTCGTCGTCGGCTCGATGCTGTGCGGCCTCGCGCGCAGTCTGCCGATGCTCGTCGTGTGCCGCATGTTCCAAGGTCTCGGCGCAGGCGCGCTCCAGCCAACCGAGCAAGCCATTCTGAGGCAAACGTTCCCGCCGAAGGAGCAAGGCATGGCGATGGCGCTCTTCGGCGTTGCCGTCGTCATCGGTCCTGCGTTCGGTCCGACGCTCGGCGGCTACATCGTCGACAACTATCCGTGGCCGTGGATTTTCTACATCAACCTTCCCGTTGGCGCGCTCGCGCTCTTCATGGTGAGCACGTTCGTCCACGAGCCAGAGGACGTGCGCGCGGCCAACATCGAGATGGCCGCGAAGCAGCGCAAGCACATGGATTGGGCGGGTATCGCTCTGCTCACGGTCGGCGTCGCGACGCTCCAATACGTCCTCGAAGAAGGCCAAAAGGACGACTGGTTCCAATCGAACCTCATCACCGCTTGCGCCGCGGTGTCGGTCGTCACGCTCGCGCTCTTCGTGATTCGGGAGCTCACGGCAACGGTGCCCGTCGTCAACATCTCGCTCTTCAAAGATGCCGTGTTCACGTCGGGCACGCTCGTTGGCGCCGTGATGTTCGCGATGCTTTTCTCGCTCACGTTCCTCTTGCCCGTCTTCATGCAAGAGATGCTCGGCTTCACGGCGGTGCAGTCGGGCGTTGCCCTCATGCCACGCGCGCTGACGATGATGTTGGTCATGCCCATCATCGGCCGCATCTACAACAAGGTCTCGCCGCGTCTCACCGTGGCGTTCGGCGTGCTCCTCTTTTCGACGAGCGCTTGGATGATGAGCCACTACACGCTCGCCACCACGCAACGCGACATCATCGTCGTGCTCATTCTCCAAGGCATTGCGTTCGCGTGCCTCTTCATCCCGCTCACGACCGTCGCGCTCTCCGAAATCCCGCGTCACAAGCTGCCGGATGCGACGGGGCTCAACTCGCTGTTTCGTCAAATCGGCGGCTCGCTCGGCCTCGCGATTTTCGCTTCGCTCATCCCGCGCTTCACCGCGGCCGCCACCGCGTCGATTGCGGCGCACGTCTCGCTCACGCGGCCCGAGGTCGCCACACGCGTGGACGCCATGACGCACGCGTTCATGGCGCGTGGTTACGATCCAACGTCGGCTGCACAAGCCGCGCAAGCCGCGATGCAAGGCATCGTTGCGCGTGAAGCGGCCGTGTTGATGTTCGAGAAGCTCTTCTTGGTATCGGGCATTGCGTTTCTCGTCGTGCTGCCGCTCTTGATCTTCTTGAAGTCGCCGGAGCACGGCGAGGGTCCCAAGGTCGAAGTGCACGTCGAAGCGTGAGCAGCTCCGCGTTCTCCAACGTCGGGCGCGCGCTGCGTCATCGCAACTATCGCCTCTTCTTCATCGGGCAAGGCACCTCGCTCGTCGGCACGTGGATCACGCGTGTCGCCACGGCCTGGCTCGTGTACCGGCTCACGGGCTCGGCGCTGCTCCTCGGAATCGTCGGCTTTGCAGGGCAAATACCGACATTTTTGGTCGCGCCCTTCGCAGGCGTCCTCGTGGATCGGTGGAGTCGGCACCGTGTGCTCGTCGTCGCGCAAGTGCTTTCGATGATCCAATCGGCGCTCCTAGCGGCGTTCGTGTTCACAAACGCGATCACGATCGTGCATGTCGTGCTGCTCGTGGCGTTCCAAGGCCTCATCAACGCATTTGACACGCCGGCGCGCCAAGCGTTCGTCGTGGAGATGGTCGAGTCACGTGAAGATTTGCCAAACGCCATCGCGCTCAACTCTTCGATGGTCAATGCCGCGCGACTCGTCGGTCCTTCGGTGGCGGGCATTCTCATCGCTGCGTTTGGCGAGGGCTGGTGTTTTGCGATCGACGCGGCGAGCTACATCGCCGTGCTCATCTCGCTCTTGATGATGCGCGTCGCCGTGCGCCCGGCCCGCAAGGCCGGCAAGCGCGTGCTCGTCGAGCTGCGTGATGGTTTTCGATATGCGGCGTCGCACAAAATCATTCGCTCGGCATTGCTGCTTCTCGCGCTCGTGAGTCTCGTGGGCATGCCCTACACGGTGCTCTTGCCGGTGTTCGCGCGTCGCGTGCTGCATGGTGGCCCATACACGCTCGGTGCGCTCACGGCCGCGTCCGGCATGGGCGCGATCGGTGGCGCTCTCTGGCTTGCGTCGCGCAAAGACGAAACCGGCATCGCGCGCGTGATGCTCTTCGGCGGCGCTGCGTTCGGCGCCGGGCTGGT
The DNA here is from genome assembly GCA_038239005.1 of Polyangiales bacterium. Classification (GTDB taxonomy): domain Bacteria; phylum Myxococcota_A; class Polyangia; order Polyangiales; family Polyangiaceae; genus DASXHD01. Next base: position 27,121 of record JBBSFE010000054.1, on the reverse strand, counting down.
CGGTTTCGGCCTTTCGCAAACGCTCTGGCTATCTCTGCCGCTGATGGTCGTCACGGGCGCCGGCATGATGATCGAGATGGCCTCGAGCAACACGCTCATCCAAACGCTGGTCGACGAAGACAAACGCGGGCGCGTGATGAGCTTCTACACGATGGCGTTTTTCGGGATGACACCCTTCGGCGCGCTCGGCGGCGGCATTCTTGCGGATCGCATGGGCGCGCCCATGACCGTGATCATCGGCGGCATCGCGACGCTCGTGGCCATCGCGGCTTTCACGCTCGCGCGGCCTCATTCGGCGAAGTAGCTCCGAGGTCCGAAAACGGCGAGACGCGCACGGGCCGCGGCGCTAATGCATGGGTCCATGGACGACGACGCGCGATACCGCGCGCTTCTCGCGCACGACGCACGCTTCGACGGAGTCTTCTTCGTCGGCGTGACGACGACAGGCATCTACTGCCGTCCGATATGTCGCGCGCGCACGCCCGGTCGCGCGCGATGCCGATTTTTCCGGCGCGCTGCCGAAGCCGAGCGGGAAGGATTTCGTGCGTGCTTTCGATGCCGCCCCGAGCTAGCTCCGGGCAAAGCTTCGGTCGACGCCATCTCGACGCTCGCCCGCGCAGCAGCCGCACGCATCGAAGCGAGCGCGCTCAACGAAGGGTCGGTCGACGATCTCGCGCGCGAAATGGGCGTGACCGCGCGCCACGTGCGTCGCGCCGTTCAGCATGAGATAGGCGTTTCACCGATCGAGCTCGCAATGACGTGTCGACTCGCGCTCGCCAAACAGCTCCTGCACGATCGGGAGATGCCGCTCGTCGATGTCGCGTTTGCCAGCGGTTTTTCGAGCGTTCGTCGATTCAACGCGGCGTTCCGTGAACGCTTCGGTCGCGCACCATCGGCGCTCGGCAAGCGCGGGCACGTTCGCTCGACGCCGACCATTACAGCGTCTCTCGGTTTTCGCGCGCCGCTCGCGTGGCGCGAGCTCCTCGAATTTCTTGGCCCTCGCTCGACGCTGGGTGTCGAGGTCGTCGACCTCGATGCGCTCACGTATTCGCGCACCGTGAGCATTGGCGATCGACGCGGGTGGTTTCGCGCATCGCGCAGCACGAAGCGAGACACCATCGACGTGGAGGTGAGCGCATCGCTCGCGCGCTCGCTCATGACCGTGACGTCACGCGCACGCATGCTGTTCGATCTCGATGCGGAGCCGCGCGCGATCGATCGTCACTTGGCGCGCGACGCCAAGCTTCGCCCGCTCGTGCGCGGCGCGCCGGGCGTTCGTGTTCCAGGCGCGTTCGATGGCTTCGAGTGTGCCGTGCGCGCAGTTCTCGGCCAACAAGTGAGCGTGCGTGCCGCGACCACGTTCGCCGGCCGACTTGCGCACGCATTCGGAGAGCCGATTGAAACGCCCATCGCGAACCTGGACCGCACGTTCCCAACGGCCGCGCGCATCGCCGCGTCGCGAGCCGAAGCGATCGGAAAAATCGGCCTCACGCGCGCCCGCTCGGAAACGCTGGTCGCGCTCGCTCGCAGCAACGTCGTCCTCGAGGCCGGCACGGATGTGGCGACGGCAGTGGCGGCGCTCGAAGCGGTTCCCGGCATCGGCCCGTGGACGGCGCAATACGTCGCGATGCGCGCGCTTCGCGCTCCCGACGCATTTCCCGACACCGATCTCGTGCTCAAGCGCGTTCGCGATCGCGCTGACGCATGGAGCCCGTGGCGCGCATACGCCGCGATGCATTTCTGGCGAAACTAGTCCAAAGCCCGTTGAGTTGACCCCATGACGTTCTTCACCGAAATCCACTCGCCCGTTGGCACGCTCACGCTCACGAAGACCGCCGCAGGTCTCACGCGTCTCTTGATCGATGAGCGCCCGAAATCCGAGTGGCGCCGCGACGCGTGCGCGTTCGACGAGGAGACGCGCCAGCTCGCCGAATACTTCGCCGGCAAGCGTGACACGTTCGATCTCGCGCTCGCTCCCGAAGGCACGCCATTTCGAAAACGCGTATGGGGCGAGCTCCAAAAAATCCCGTTCGGAAAAACCACGACGTACGGCGCGCTCGCACGCAAGCTCGGCAACCCGAACGGCAGTCGCTCGGTCGGCGGAGCGAATCACCACAACCCGATCGCGATCGTGATCCCGTGTCACCGCGTCATCGGAGCGAACGGCACGCTCGTCGGATACGCGAGCGGCTTACCGCGAAAGAAGTGGCTGCTCGATCACGAATTGAGAGCGTGACTACTGCCTGCCGCGTTTGTAGACGCTAATGATCGGCACGCCATCGTGCGTGAGCACGTAGTCGGGAGCGTCGCTGTTAAACGCGACCCACTCTTGGTAGTCGACCTCGCTCATGTGGAGCTCGTGATGCACGATGCCGAGCTGGGCTTCGCCTGGGCTACCAACGGCCTGTAAATCAGGGCGAATGCGACGTTCGGTGACCATGCGGTTCCACGAATCCCATGCGGTGTCGTTGATGAAGACCGTCGCGCGCGGCGGCGCGTGCTTTTCGAAATACGGCGCGAGCTGCTCGGTGGTGTAACCCCAAAATTGGCGATTGAGCCCCATGTCGGCGCCGCCCGCGTTGCCGCCGACCAGCGGCATGTACGACGCAAGGCCATACGGATGCGAATGCCGCGTGATGATGACGGGCGGAAGCGCAACGATCGCAAAGAGCGCAGCCCACGCGCCCATGCGCTGTGAATCGGTCCTGATGCGCGACACGGCCGCGAGGATTTTCTCGCCGACGACATCGAACCCACGCCCCGCGAGCAGCGCCATGAACGGATACGCGGGAAGCCAGTGTTTGGTCCCGCCGAAAATGGGCGTCTTCGAGAGGAGCACGAACACAGCGAGCGGCGCCGAGAGCGCGAGGAAGACGAGTAAATCCGTCTCTGCGCGATCGCCTTTGGGCGCGTCGCGTTTCTTCTGAATGCGCGCGCGCACGCGTTGGAAGAGAGCGCGCAACCGATCGAAGGCACCCACCGCGAAGAGCGCGAGCGTGGTCGCGGGCACCGTCGCCAGAATGAGCACGGGCGCATACGAGCGTGGCGAAGGCGGCCCGAAGTAGTTTTTGTGGAGGTACTCGATGTTGTAATAGACGTGGTTCATGTGGAAGTTCAGGTACTCCTGAACCCGCGGGAGCGTGTCGTTCCACATCCACGGCCACATCGCCCAGAACGTGATGGGCCCGAGGATCGCCATCGAGAGAATGCTCGTCGGTAGTGGCAGTCGACCGACGCGCGCCTCGCGACGAATCGCTTTGCGACAAACGAAGATCGCATGCGGCACGAACACGGCGGGCAAGATCCACGCGTTGTGTTTCGTCTCGAGTGTGAGCCCGAAGACAATGCCGGCGGCGATCGCCCAGCCGATGCCGCCCTCTTGGAGCGAGCGCCAGTAGACGTACACGGAGAGCAGCCACATCGTCATGATGGGTGCGTCGAAGCACGCGAGGTGCGCGTTGAAGAACACCGCGGGCATCGTGCCGAGCAGCACCGCGGCAACTGCACCCGCGCGACGCGAAAATGCGCGCGCCCCGAAGAGGTACGTCACCCAGAGCGCGATGCCACCCATCACCATGCCGGGGAAACGGAAGGCCGTGCTGGCGTCTTGAAAGATGTGCCACTTCTCGTGGAGGTATTGCCACGATAGCGCGAAGAGGCTCTTCATGAGCGCGGGGTGCTCGTGGTTGTTCGACCAGATGCCGTCGATGTTCGAGCGCTCGAACGCTTGTGACGGATGCGAAAAGAGCATCTCGAACCAGCGCGCGTAATCGCTCGCTGCGTGAAAGTAAAAGCCCTCGTCGCGCGGGAAGCCGAGCTCCCGCGAGGTCGCGAGAAGCCACGCAACATAGATGAACGCGATGCCCGCGCCGGTCGCGTGATCGAAGCGCTTCTCTTTCTTCGCCGCTTTGGTTTCGGTTTCGGTCACGCGCGCAGCCTACCAGATCAACGTCCGAGAATTTCCTTCGACCATCGCCCGAGCAGCGTGCAATCCGAGCGCTCCGGCAGGGCGAGGACGAGCACGTCGCGGCCATCGCGCGTCACGGATGCCATGCACGAGCGACTGGTCGCGAAGGCCATCGAAAGCGTTGGCTCGGCGGCACGCGCGTGGGCCTCGTCGTCCCAGCGAATTCGCCATGCGAGCGCAACGCGGTTCGGCGAACGCGCGACCATCGCGGTGTCGCCTGCCCAACCGGAGGCCGCATCTCCCGCCGCGCGTGCGGGCACCGCCGACTCGAGCACGAGCCGTAGGGCGAGCTCACCGCGAACGTCGATCCACGCGCGAGCGAAATCCGAACCGAGCGAAACGAAGCTCGGCGTGGGCACGGTTTCCGCGACCTCGGCTGCGAACCATTTTTCGGGATGAAGCACTTGCTCCGTCGTGAGTGCGCCGCGGGTCCACGCGCGATCGACCTCGCGCCACCCGCCGCGTTCACGAAGCGCCCGCACGAACGCCGTGCCCGTGACATACGGCGCGGAGATCTCGCGTTCGACATAGGTGGACGGGTTCGCGCCAATTTCCTCACCCTCGTGCGTTGCGCTCGTGGCGTCGCCCTCGGCAAGACACGATCGCGCGAGCATCCAATCGCTCGCGCCAGGAACGTACTTCTCGAGTGCTGCGAGATTGAAATGTTGATCTTGCAGCGCGTGGACCGACTCGTGCTCGCGCGTCTCACGTGCGACGTCGTCTGCGAGATCGTCCGGCAAATACATTTTGCCGTCGAAGGGCTCGTACATCCCGCCTGTCGACTCGCGAAGCGAATCGTACACGGTGCGCTCGTAACTTTGGTCCTGTGCGATCACGCCGAGTAGCTTCAAAAACGTTTCTTCGCCTGCGATCTCGTCTTTCGGAACCTCGCGGGCAATGTGCGCCTCGAGCCTCGCGATGAGCTCGTTCCGTGACATGACCACGGTGGGCACGTCGCGAAGCGCCTCGAGCTCGCGAACGCGCGCCATCCGCGCGAGCAGCGCATTCACAACGGGTTTCGCGTCGTGCGCGATCGGAGGAACCGGCATCGACTCCGGATGCGCCGCTGCGCCACAGCTCACGAGCGCGAGCACGATCGCGCGACGCATCAAGCGCGAATCGCGCCCTCGGCCTCGGCGCGGAGCGCGGCGATGGCCTTCGCGTAGTCGGGCGTTTTGAAGACGGCGTTCCCCGCGACGAGCACGCGCGCGCCCGCTTCCGCGGCGGGCCCTGCCGTACCGGGAGCGATGCCGCCGTCCATCTCGATGTCGATGTTGCGCGTGCCGATCATCGTCCGGATGGCGCGAACTTTCGGAAGCACCTCGGCGATGAATGATTGCCCGCCGAAACCCGGGTTGACGCTCATCACCAAAATCTGATCGACGACGTCCATCACGTATTGCAGTGCGCACTCGTGCGTCGAAGGGTTCAGCACCGCGCCTGCGCGTTTACCGAGCTTGCGAATCGATTGCAGCGTTCGGTGCAAGTGCGGGCATGCCTCGGCGTGGACCAAAATCGTATCCGCCCCAGCACCCGCGAACTCCTCGATGTACTTCTGGGGCTCCACGATCATCAGATGCACGTCGAGCGGAAGCTTGGTGGCCTTGCGAAGCGCGCTCACGACGAGCGGCCCAATCGTGATGTTTGGCACGAAGCGCCCGTCCATCACGTCGACGTGAATGACGTCGGCGCCGGCCGCCTCGACCGCACGGACCTCTTCCGCCAGCCGCCCGAAATCGGCCGAGAGAATCGACGGCGCAATGCGCACGGGGCCCATCACCCACGATCTAACCGAAAGGCGTTGCGCGGGCTCCGCAAATCTTCGATCTTCGGGCTCCTCGTGCAGATGTCACTTGAATCGATCGAGTCTTGCCGTGGCGCGGTGTTCGACCTGCGGCCGCGCGACAAGCGCGGCCGGGCCGCGAAATTTTCGATCCAAGTTGCGCTGGCGGCAGAGACGGGGCGGCTTGCGCTTTCTGGAACCATCCACGCGCCGGGCCCGCCGGTGTCGTCCCGCTGCCGCCGGTCGTTCGCGAAGCCGTTGCGATACGGTCAACTCAACTGGGCTTTGGAGTAGGGCATGGACACGCGGAAGATCACCAAGGAGGACTTCGATCGCATCGTCGAGGTCATCGATCACTGGTGGGGCGGCCCCATCAGCACGTTCGCGCACCCGATCTTTTTCTACGAGCTCGGCGACATGGCGCTCGTCGTGGAGAATGACAACGAGATGATCGGCTTCTTGCTCGGCTTCATCGCGCACGAGCCTTCGCGCACGGGCTACGTGCACCTCGTCGGCATTCACCCCGAGCATCGCCGCCGCGGCGTGGGTCGCTTGCTCTATTCGAACTTCACCGAAGTTGCGATCGCAGCTGGCTGCACGAAGCTCAAAGCGATCACAACGACGGGCAACGAAGGCTCGCTGCGTTTTCATCTCGCGCAGGGCTGGCAAGCCAAAGAGGTCGACGACTACGCCGGCCCAGGTCGCAAGCGAACGGTGTTCGTGAAGGAGCTAGGGTCATGACGAGTCAACCGCGCGTCATCGCAGCCGACCCCACACCGACCACGGAAAGGCTGCGCGAAATCGGCCTGTTTGGCGCCCTTTCGGACGAAGTGCTCACGCATCTCGCGCAGTCGCTCCAGCAGCGTCGTGTACCCGCGGGCACAACGATTTTTCAAGAAGGCGACTCCGGTCACGACATGTTCGTCGTGCTCGACGGCGAGGTCGAGGTCGTCAAAAAAAGTCGCCGCGGTCGACCACAACGCGTTGCCATCCTCGGCCCAAGCGACTCGCTCGGCGAGATGACCATCATCGACGTGCAACCGCGTTCGGCCACTGTGCGTTCGCTCGGGCCGACGCTGCTGCTGCGAATCGCCTCGGAAGATCTCGACGCCCTCTATCGGCACGACGTGAAATCGTACGCCATCGTGATCCTCAACATCGCGCGCGATCTCTCGCGTCGCCTCCGGGTGACCGACGGCATCCTCGCGGACATCGCCGCCAACGTTCTCGACGAATACGTCCGTTAGTCCGAGTCGGAGGCGGAGTCGCTTGGCGTTGCATCCGCCGACCCACCGTCGTCGGCGTCGACCTCGCCGTCGCGTGCGTCGCTAGCGTCGCTCTCGGCTGCGTCGGCGTCGCCGCCATCGTCGTTCAGGCCCGTGGACCCGTCGCTGCCATTTGCGTCGGGAGCGTTTCCCGCTGCGTCGCCGAACGCAGGAGAGGCGTCGCTGCTCGAGCTCCCGTCAGGGTTGTCGGGCGGAAAGGGTTGTGGGTTGAGCGAGCACGCCGCGACCGCGCATGTCGCGAACGCGAAGAGCCAGGCGAAACGTGTGCGTGCGGTCATCCGTCGTCTCGCGCGTCGAGCGATGCGTCTTCGGATGCGTCTTCTGCGGCGTCTAAGCCTGCGTCGCTCTCTGCGTCGATGTCGGCGTCAGGACCCTTGCCGCTGTCGCCGAACGAGCCGCTATCGTCGCCTCCGCCCGCCTCGGGAGCCCCCATCAGCGTTGCGTCGCTTCCGCCGTCGACCGTGTCCGGCGGAAATGGTTGAGGATTGAGCGAGCAGGCCGCGCAAAACCCAACGAGGAAGAGAAAACCAAGACGCATGGAGGGGCGAAACGAAGCATGCACGCCAAGTGCCACCGGCACAACTCCTATGGTTCCGGTAGGATCGCGTTTCCTGCGGCTTTTCGAGCACGACGCGATTGTCAGGACCCTTGCGGTTGACACATGATGGCACGCGGCCGCGCGCGGCCTTAGCGCTGAAGAAATGGTCTCCACTAGGAACCTCACGAAGAAAGTTTGGGACGGTCGGACCCGCCGAACCGTCGTCGACGACGTGAGCTTGGACATCGAAGAGGGCGAGTGGCTCGTGCTCCGCGGTCCAAGTGGGAGCGGCAAGACCACGCTCCTCGCGCTTCTCGGCGCCATGACACGACCCACGAGCGGCGAGGTCCTCGTCGGCGGCGAGCCCACGTCGCGCCTGCGCGATGCGCATCGCGCAGAAATGCGCCGCACCACGGTGGGATTCGTTTTCCAAGATCTCCAGCTCATCGAAGACCTCACCGTTATCGAGAACGTTCTCTTGCCGTTCGTTCCCATCGGCGTGCGCCCCGAGCACGAGACGCGCGCGGTGGCGCTCCTCGAGCGGTTCGGGCTCGCGTCGCTCTCGAACGCCAAAGCCAAGCAGCTGTCCGGCGGCGAACGTCAACGTGTCGCGATCGCGCGCGCCCTCCTCGGCGATCCAAAATTGCTCCTGCTCGACGAGCCCACCGCGCACCTCGACGACGCACGCGCCGAGCAAATCCTCACTGAGATTGCCGCGATCGTGAAAGACGGTCGAGCTGTCGTGACCGCCACACACGATGCGCGCGTCACGGCTGCGCCGGGTGTGAGCCGCGTGCTCGACGTCCACGACGGACGCGTGACCGCGCGCTAGACTCGGGCCGTGCCGCTCGAGCCCTGGGTTTTTCTGCGCATTGCCGCGGGCGTCGTCGCGACCGCGCTTCTCGTGCGCGCGAGCTTCACGGCGTTCACCGTGCTCCGGAAGTTCGACGTCATGCGCGTCAACGAAGGTCAGCTCGCGCTCGAACGTCGCGTCGAGCTCGCGGGCACCTTCGTTCGCGTGGGCGCAGCCGCACAGGTCGTTGCGCTCGTTCTCTCGGCGCTCGCAGCCGACAAGCTGAGTCGCGGCATTCGCGGCGCCATGTGCGCCTACGGAACGCTGCATTCGAGCCCATGGGGTTTTCGCGCGTTCGTCGCCAGCGTCGTCGCGGCGCTCGCAGCCGGCACGGTCGCGCAGCTCTTCGCGTTCGACGCGCGCGTTCGCACGATGGATCTCGCGCGCCCTCTCGCGTGGGCCACGATTGCGATCGCTCCGCTCGCCGCGATCGATTTGGGTTTGCAGCTCGCGTTCTTTTTCGATTTGGATTTGAGCGTCGTTGCGTCGTGCTGCTCCGTCCAGCTCGACCCCATCGCCTCCGCGAGGTCCGACACCGCGTCCGGACCACGCGTGCTCTCCATTCTCCTCGCATCGATCACCACCACCACATGCATCGCGCTCGCGTGGATCTGCGCGCGCAAACCACGTCGTCAGCTCGCCGTCATCACGGGCGCGGTGGCGGCGCTCGCGCTTCCGCTGGCGCTTGCTGCGGTCATTCTCGAAGTCGCGCCGTATGCGTTCGAGCTTCCGCAGCATCATTGCCCGTTCTGTCTCTTGCGCGCGGATTCCGCCGCGATTGGCTACCCGCTTTTCGGCGCGATGTTCGTCGGCTCGATCTGGCTCTTTGGTGCCGCCGCGTCTGCGCTCGTCGCACGCGGGGCGCAGCTCGGCGAAGCGTGGCGCTCGTTTGCGTCATCGCGCCTTCGTCGTGGAGCGATCGCTTGGGTGATTTGCGCGGTCGTGTGCGCTTTGCCGGTCGTGCGCTTCGCGCTCGCCACGCATGGGGCATCGCTCTTCCCGTGAGGCTCGCCATCGCGCTCCTCGTGCTCGCAGCGTGCAAAGGACAGGGCGCCGCACGATGCGCTCACTGCGGCATGAAGATGGATCCCGCGGGGCCATTCGCCGCCGAAATCGTCGACGGCGCCACGAAGCACTTTGACACACCACGCTGCGCCCTCTCTACGTGGGTCGAGAGCGGCAAGCACGGCACGGTGCGCGTGCAGGACTACTACGATCGCGTTCTTCGGCCCGCAGACGACGTTCGCTTCGTCATCGGAAGCGACGTCGTCGGCCCGATGGGCGCAGAGCTCGTTCCCCTCGACCCGGCGCGCGTTGCGAAATTCGAAAAAGACCACGGCGGTACGCGTGCGCTCACGCTCGCAGAAATCGACGCGCAGGCGCTCGTGCCATGACGGTCATCGAAGCGCTCTCTCCGCGAATGCGTCGCATGCTCGAGATCGTGTACTCGGTCGACGGCGTCGCGGCCGCGCGCGTTTGGCAATGGCCCGCCGATGGTGGTCTCCAAAAAACCGTGGCGATCGCCGTGCGCCCTGGGCCGCGAACGAGCCCGCAAGAGCTACTTCAGCGCGTGGAGGCATCGGTCGCGGGAATGCGCGAGCCCGACGAACAGTGGGAGTTCGGACTCTTGGAGACGTGAGACGTCTCGAACAAGTCTGGGAGCTCGAGGCGTGGAACGCCTCGAACAAGATCAGTTGATCTGGAAGATCGCTTCGATTTCGCTCTTCACGAACTCTTCGGTCTGACCGCGCGAAACGGCGATCTCGCGAACGATGAGCGTGCGCGCCATGTCGAGCATCGTGCGCTCGCCGAACGAGAGCTGCTTGTCCGTCTTGAGGCGGTAGAGATCGCGAAGCACTTCAGCGACGTCGTAAATCGATCCCGTTTGGATCTTCGCGCGGAAGCTGCGGTAGCGGCGGTTCCACGTTTGTTTGTCGAACGAGATGGTGCGCTCGCGGAGGATGTCGAAAATCTCCTCGATCTCTTGCTCGCCAACGAGCTGACGCAGGCCAACATTGGACGCCGTGGCGACGGGGATTTTCACCGTCTTCTGGTTCTTGTCCATGATGCGGACTTCGTAGAAGCTTTGGCGTGAGCCTGCGATGTCGAGCTCGACGATGCGGACGATTTCGCCAACACCGTGTGCGGGATACACCGCCTTGTCGCCAACCTTGAACTTGATGTCCGTTCCAGCTTGCATGGCATCTCCTTGTGTCGACAAAACCACTCTGAACCTGGTCCGCTCCGCGCCCGATGGCGCCTCGCCATTTCGGTCGGAACGTGAGTTGCCGTAGACCGTCGTCTGAAACGAGGCCAGGGCTTCAGGCACGCGCACTTTAGTTTCTTTTACCCCAACTTGTCAAACAAATTACGCACACCTGGAACACTCCTGTGACGTGGTTTGAGGCAATTTTGGGGCGCCGTGGCGAAATAGGGTTCGTGGCCAACGCATCTCCTCGGTTTTTTGGTGCACGCTTTTTGCTCTGTCCTCAGTGTGCCCACCGACCAGGAGATCGAGCTCAAGGAAGCGACCGAGCGCGTCGGTACGACGCTGCGCGACAAGTGGCATCTCGAACGTCTTATTGCCGTCGGTGGGATGGGCGCGGTCTACGAGGCGCGGCATCGCAACGGCATGCGTGGCGCCGTCAAAGTGCTCGATCGCGCCCTCTCTCGCACGAGCGATGCGCGTGAGCGATTCTTACGCGAGGGCCTCTTGGCCAACGAGGTCTCCCACATCGGCGCCGTGCGCGTTCTCGACGACGACGAGACCGAGGACGGCAGTGCCTATCTCGTCATGGAAATGCTCCATGGAAAAACACTCGACCGCATCGCGAGCGATCGCGGCGGCACCATTGCCGCCGACGAGCTCGCTCGGTACGCCGCGCAGGTGCTCGACACGCTCGTTGCGGCGCACGCTCGCGGAATCGTCCATCGCGACATCAAGCCCGAAAACTTGTTGCTGACGACCGATGGCATCGTGAAGATTCTCGACTTCGGGATCGCTCGAATGGATGGTTTCCAAGAGAGCGCGCGCCTCACGCAGGCAGGCGAGACACTCGGGACACCTGCGTTCATGTCGCCCGAGCAAGCGAGTGGTCACCACGAAGACGTGGATGGCCGCAGCGACATTTACTCGCTCGGCGCGACGATATTCACGCTCGCCACAGGTGCCCTCGTACACAACGACGCAACGACGGTCCCCGAGCTTCTCGTCCAGGTGATCACGACCCCCGCGCGATCGGTGAAGCTCGCGGGCCCAGTGCCTGACGCGCTCGCGGCGGTCATCGACAAAGCTCTCGCATTCAGTCCCACCGCTCGTTTCGACGATGCCCTGGCCATGCGCACGACCCTCGAAGCGGCCTATCGTGAGATGACAGGTCAGCCCATTCCGCCGACGCCAACCCCGGCGCAAACCTCGTCGCCCGCTATCGACATCACGACGACGGCTGCGACCGTGCTTCGCGCGCGCTTCATGACGACGATGGCGCGACCCCGAACGCGATGGGCGCTCGCGCTCGGCGCTCCGATTGTCATGCTCGCCGTTGGCGCCCTCGTTGTCGGGACGGGCGCCCGCTCGCAGGCGGCTGTGGCCACGGTGACGTCCGTTCCCATCGTCGTGAGAAACGCGCCCGTGGTGAACCAAGAGCCGCAGCCGAGCGACGAGACACTTCCTGTGGCAACAGCCGCGTCGTCGTCGACTGCAATCACGCCTCCGAAAGCGAACCCCGCTGCAAGTCGGCTCTCGCGTCGGAACTCGCTCTACGATCGGCGGTACTGAGTGCGCGCGTGGCTGCTCACATGCGCGGTAGCGATCTCAGTCGCGACAGCGGCTCATGCAGACCCGCGCACCGAAGCCGAGTCGCTCTTTCGTGAAGGTCGACGCGCAGCCGAAGTTGGAAACTACGAGACGGCGTGCGCGAAGTTCGACGCGAGCCGCAAGCTCGACCCGGCGCCCGGCACGCTTCTGAATCTCGCAGATTGCGAAGAGACACGAGGCCAGCTCACGCGCGCGTGGCACGATTTTCTGGCGCTCGCCGACATGCTCCCCGAGCTCGACGAACGCAAAGGCGTCGCCCTCGAGCGCGCACGAAATCTCGAACGCACGATGCCGAAGCTACGCGTTCGTCTCACGGCTGCGTCGACACCCGCACGCGTCATCCGTGACGACGTCGAGCTCGGCGATACGACGCTCGGCGTCGCGCTGCCCGTCGATCCCGGAAAGCATGTCGTCGTCGTGAGCCAAGATGGTTTTCGCGATCACACATACGCAGTCGAAGTGTCTCGCGGTGAAGAGAAAGACGTTCAGGTCGAACGCGGCGTGCACATCGGCAACGGCCTTCGCGCCGCGGGGGTCACGCTCGCGGGGATTGGCGTGGCGTCGCTCGCAGCGAGCGCGACCACCGGAATTCTGGCGCTCACGAACGTCGCCGCGAGCAATGCGATGTGCACGGGCAACGTGTGCACGACCACGGGAGCCGTCGACAGCTACAACCGCGCGCGCACGTTTGCGCTCGTCAGCGACATCACGCTCGGCGCCGGCGTTGCGCTCGTTGCGACGGGCATCATCGTCTACGCGCTCTCGCACGGGCATACACCCGAGGTCCGGTTTTGATGCGCGCGTTCATCATGCTCGCGCTCGCCCTCACGGGTTGCTCGCTCATCGTCGGTACCGAACAGCGAACGGTCGCTGACGCAGGCGCGGTCGTCGACGCAGACGCGGTCGCCGACGCGGTCGCCGACGCGGACGTCGACGCGGCGTCGTGCAAGAACGACTGCCAAAGCGCGTACATGTCGTGCACCCAGAAGTGCCCGCACGGTGGCCCACAACAGAAGCCTTGCAACGACGATTGCGCTTCCACGCAGCAAAGCTGCGACGACGCGTGTCCTTAGCGCGCGAGCTCTTCGGCTAGGCCCCAGCGAACACCGCGATCGGAAACGCGAACCGACTTCGCGCCGAACGCTTCGAGCGTCGCGAGCATGATGAGACCGCCAGCGACGATCACGTCTGCGCGCTTCGGCTCGAGCCCCGGGATCTTTTTTCGCTCTTCGAGCCCCACGGAGCCGAGTCGATCGACGACGCCGCGCACATCGTCGAGCGTCATGGTGTGCCCGTGAACACGTGTTCCATCGTACGGATCGAGCGCGAGAGCGACCGCGGCGAGCGTCGTTACGGTGCCCGCGATTCCGACGGGAGGCGACGCGACCGCGCGCGCCAAGCTCCATAGCTTCGGCTCGGTTGCGAACGACTCTTCGACCGTGCGTGTGATCGCGGCTCGCTCGGCGGCCGTCGGCGGATCACCGCGCACGTGGCGCTCGGTGAGTCGCACGCTGCCGACGTCGAAGCTGTGGCTTCTGTGAATCGTCGTGCCTCGACCGACCACGATTTCGTTCGAGCCGCCGCCGATGTCGAAAATGCCGATGTCGCCGTCTGGGATGGACATTCCGCTGAGCGCGCCCGCGAACGTGAGACGCGCTTCTTCGTCGCCGGAGATCGTGCGTGCGTCAACGCCGAAGAGCTCGCGAGCTCTCGTGCGCACGGCTTCGCCACCACCTGCATCGCGCATGGCGCTCGTGCCAACGACGTCGATCTTTTCGACGCCGAGGTCGCGCGTGATCACGGCGTAGTCGGCGAGGCACGCGTTCGTCCGCTCGATGGCTGCAGGCGCGAGCTTGCGCGAGACGTCGACGCCTTCGCCGAGCCTCGTGATCGTCGCAACCTCGCGAACCGCGCAGAGCACACCGCGCTCGTTCTTCTCGGCTACGAGAAGGAGCGTGGTGTTCGTGCCGATGTCGATCGCGGCAACGCGCCGCGGCTTCATCAATGACCGATGTTGCTCAAGTTGAGCATCTCTTCGACGTTCGGCTGGAGCACGAGCTCGACGCGACGGTTGTGACCCATTTCGTCGTTCGCTTGGTGCTCGACCGTACCCGATTGCGGGTCCGTCTCGCCGAAGCCCGAAGCCGACCAGCGCTTGGTGTCGAGACCGCCGCCACCCTGCTTTTTGGGATCGTGGCTCGTCTTGTCGCCGACCGTGGCGGTCAAGAAGAGGAGAACTTGGCGCGAGCGCGCGAGCGACAGACCCCAGTTGTCTTTGAAGGCACCCGTCGGCGGGTACTTCGCGTTGTCGGTGTGACCAGCGACCTGGAAGTTACGCGTCGAGAGCGTCGGGTCGTTGCGAATGACGTCGGCGACTTGGAGGAGCACTTCTTTGCCCTGCGCCTTGAGCTCGTCTTTGCCGGAGTCGAAGAGGACGTCGCCGGGGAGCTGGATGACCATGCGGTTGTTACGCACGACGACCTTGAGGCCGACCTGATTCAGCTTGTCGAGGCGGGTCTTCAAATCGCGGAAGCGCTGCTCGATCGCGGTGAGTTGATCAGCGCGGTCCTTGTACTGCTTCATCGCCGCTTCGAGGTTCTCGGCGTTGGTCTTGGCTGCGTCGAGGTCGACGCCGAGCTTCTTGAGGTCGCTCTTCAGCTTCTCCTGCGCGGCCTGAGCCTCCATGTACTTTTTCTTGTCGTCGTCGATCTGCTTCTGCGACGCCTTGAGGTCTGCCTCTGCGCGTTCGCGCGAGTGAACCTGCGCTTGATACTCCTCTTCGGAGTAACCGCACCCGGCGCTTGCGGCTGACATCATCAACGTGAGCGAAGTCGCCACGAGGCCCGTCTTCAACATCGTCATCGGTTTCATGGCCGCGGACGGTAGCCTCGCGGCGCGCGGGTCGTCAAACGTCGACAGTTGGTGTAAACATCACAAGAACGCCCGTAGAAAAAAAATCAAGTTCGCGATGCGCTTTTTTGTTTGACAGGTAACGTAGGTGACCATATACGTCATGTAACAACCTCACTAGGAGGATACGATGGCTGCTAAGAAAAAGAAGAAGACGAAGTCCACGAAGAAAAGCGCTGGGAAGACTGCGAAGAAAAAGGGCAAGCGCTAAGCCCACATGGCTGCCAAGAAGAAAGGCGCGAAAAAGGCCCAAAAGGCCAAGCCGGCCAAAAAACCGGCTGCGAAGTCCGCCAAGAAGAAGGGCAAAGCCAAGCCTGCCGCCAAACCTGCGAAGAAAAGCGCAGCCAAAGCGAGCAAGAAGGCCGCCCCGAAAGCGGCTCCGAAGGCCGCTCCCCCCGCAGGAGTTCCCTCGATGTTAGGGGGCGCACCGACGTCAAGTCACGGACTCGACGACGGGGAAGAGTAGCTCGCGTCAGCTTGGTGGCTGTGGAAGCAAGCCCGAGGGCGTTTCCGAAAGGGAACGCCCTCGTGGCTTTTGTGCGGTTGAGCTCGACTTCCTTACTTATGACTCATGATGCGCCAAGGTAGAGCTTGAGCGACTCAGCCGCGCCGCGCTTGTCGAAGGCCACGGCGGTGAGCTCGGCGCGCTTTCCGATCTGCTGAAGAAGCGTCATCAGGAAAGTGTAGAACTGCTCGCACTCGACGACCGCATGCTCCATGCGAACTGGGTCGAGGAGATCCGTTTCTTCGAGTCCCGTCATGGCGCTCATGAATGCGTCGACGCGCGGATAATCTGCGGTGCGGAGAAGCGGGTAACCCATCGCCTGGAAGTACGCGAGAAACTCGCGGACGAATTGAAGCGGCGGCACGCCACTCCAGCTCACCTCGCTGCCCTTGCCCGAGCTCGCGCGCGCCTTGTGTGCGAACGCGCGGACGATCTGCGCGAACATCCAGACGTCGCGACGCAAACGTTCGGACAGCATCAGGCGAGCTTCGGCGTCGTCGAAAACGCCTTGCTCGTCGAGCCGAACCCCGAGCGAGCTACCGAGAAACAGGACTCCGTTTTGGAGTGCGGGACGGAGATTTTTCACGGCGCGTCCGACGGCCGTTCGCAACATGTCGAGGTTCGTGACGGCTTGCGGCGCCGGGAAATCGTGCTCGAACGCGCGCCGCATTTCGAGCCGCAAGTTCGCGCCGATCCCCGCGAGCGTGGAGCGCATCGACAGAAGTCGCTCGCCATCGGCGTTGAGCCCGTCGAAGCGATCGATCATGTGACCCGCTTGAACGGAGAAGATGTCGCGATCGAAACCTTCCGCGAGCACGCCGCCTGCCGTGTGCCTCATGTACGCGGTGAGCGCGCGTGCGTCCGAGCGAAGCACGCTGAGGATTACGTAGACGACGCCTGTCGAGCGACGCGTGCCTTCGTGCTCGCGCACGGTTGCTTCGAGAAGCGACAAGTACCGAAGCATTCGGAAGAGCGAGAGGAACGTGAGCGCAACGAGGCGCCGCGCGTGCTCACCCGGCACGCTTCGCATCAGCTCGAGAATGCGTGGGTTCGAAATGCGATCGAACTCAGGACGAAACTCGAGCGCGACGAGCGGATTGAAGTAAGCGCTCGACGAGATCTCGCGCTGCGCAACGCCCAAAAGGGCATAAAACAGCCGAAAGGGGACTCGCTGCAGGCGACACACGCCGCTCGTGACCTCGAGCAAGTTGGTCATGCCGTGGCGCAAATAGAAGAGGCTCTGCTCGGGCGTGTCTTGTGAGGTTGCTGCGTGCGCGAGGCGCGCGCGCCCCGAGTCGTCGGGAACGACGGTCTCGAGGTAGCGCTGAAAGACGAACGCGCGATCGCGTTCGAACTGAAGCCCGCGACACAAGAAGCCGATGCGGCCCATCGCTTCGCGCGCGAGGGCGAGCGTCTCGCGGTACTCCTGCGCGACGACGGGCGTGCGCCGTGATGGACCTGGGTGGTTGCGAGGATTCGCGAAGCACGCGAGGCCCTTCAGGAGCACCTCGAGCTCGAACAGGAAATCTTCTTTGCGCTCGCTCACGAGGCGCGCGACGAACTGCTCGCGTGCTTGCGCCTGTTCGCGCTTGAGGCCGCGCGTATCGCGAAGGAGCTCTTGGTATGCGTCGCGCTCGCCCGGCAAGATGCTGCGAGGCGGAGCGCTTCGTGACGGAGGCGGAGCGAGCGACGGCATCAGTTGCCCTCCATCTTGCGCCGTTTCTTTCGCGCAAGCAGCCGATCGAGCTCACCCACGCGATCGCCGAGAAGCTTGGCCATGACCTTCTCCACGGACTCGCCTCGAGCGTCGCGGAGGCCGGTGCGCTGCGCGAGGAGCGTGATGTCGAGGGCGATCTGGCTCGTGGCGACTTCGGCGATGGCGGGTGTGTCGCTGATGACTGCCGTGTCGCCGTCGCGCTGCTCGGTCCTGCCGATGAGCGTCGTGCGATCGTCGGCGACGACGATGAGGCGATGCTTCCAAAACGATTCGAGCTCGTCTTCGCGAAGGCCGTACGAAAAAACGTGGCCCGCAACGGCGCCAAGTGCGGCGTGCGAAAACACAACCACGGTGGCGCCGTGTTTCTCTGCGCGTCGAAGGCCGGGAGCGAGCGACGCAATCTCGCGCGCCCACCCGCTCACCGCGAGCCGCTGCTGCGCGCCCGAAACGATGCGCTCGGCCTCTTCGATGATGCGCTCGTAGCCACGCACGCTGAACGCATCTGGCACGGGCGGCGTCGTTTCGATTCGCTCTACGGCTTCTGTGAGCGTTTCTGCGGAGGAATCGAAACGTTTGCGCAACATCGAAAGAAGATCGTTGGGCGCAGCCGGGACGAAGCGCTCCGGTGCGCCGGCGATCGCACGCGCTGCACCGGATTTCACGAGCCGCCGCAAAACGCCGTACACGGCTGATCGTGGGATTTGCGCACGCACGCCGACTTCGTAACCGGTTGCAGGCGAATCACTCAGCAGCGCTGCGTACGCGCGCGACTCGTTCAGGCTGAAGCCAAGTGCGACCAGGCTTGGGACCACCTGCGCGACCATTGAAAGCAGGAATACACTTTTTTCTTCACCTTGGCCGATACCCTTGTACCCTGCGCGGGTACTTCTCGTGGGCCTTTGGCCCGCGGGATTCAAAAATCCTTGGATGCGCCAAGGGAGACACACGAGGAGAACGACATGAAGATCGGTATGACTCTGGCAGTGACGGCAGCTTCGGGCATCCTAGTGGGCCTGCTTGCCGCTTGTGGCGGTGAAAGCAGCACGTCCGGTGGCTCGACCACGCCGACAGGTTCGGCAACGCCCGAGTCGAGCTCGAGCGCTGGCAAAACCTCGTGCAGCGGCGCAGCCGGTGGCACGAAGACGTCCTGCAACGGCGCAGCTGGCGCTGGTGGCACGACGACGCCCGCGAAGAACTGAACCGGTTCTCGTAGCACCACAGAAAGCGCTAGGGCTGCAAAGCCCTGGCGCTTTCGTATATTTAGGCCTGTGAATTTTCGCGAGCGACATCGCATTCCCGATCTCGGGATCGGTGTTGGGTTTCGCCCGAAGCACGCCGCTGACGTGCTCGACAACGGCGGCTCGCCGGATGTCGCTTGGTACGAAGTCATCAGCGAGAACTGCATGGTCGCGGGCGGCAAGCCCATCGAGAACCTCGCGCGCTTGCGAGAGAAGCACACGGTCATTCCTCACGGCGTGACGCTCTCGATCGGCGCCGTCGAAAAGCTCGATGAGGATTACCTCGCGCGGCTGAAGAAGCTCGTCGCCGAGATCGACGCGCCGTACTTCACCGACCACATGTGCTTCTGCAAAGCGAGCGGGCTCGATCTGCACGATCTCTTGCCCATGCCCTACACGAAAGAAGCGATCGAGCACGTGGTGCCGCGCATCAAGCACGTGCAGGACGTGATTGGGAAACCGTTCGGGATCGAAAACGTGTCGAGCTACCTCTCGTATCGCTCGAGCGAGATGCCCGAAGAGGAGTTCATCGCCGAGATCGCAGAGCGCGCCGATTGCGGCATCTTGCTCGACGTCAACAACGTCTTCGTGAGCTCGTACAACCACAGCTTCGACGCGAACAAGTTCATCGACACCATCCCGGTCGATCGCGTCGTGCAGATTCACCTCGCGGGCCACACCGACAAAGGCAGCTATTTACTCGACACGCACTCGGACCACGTGCGCGACGAAGTGTGGTCGCTCTACACGCGCGCGATTCGCCGCATCGGTCCGGTGGCGACGCTCATCGAGTGGGATGATTTGATTCCCACGTTCGACGTCCTGGCCGCTGAAGCTGCGCTCGCCAAGAAACACCGCGATGAGGCGCTGCGATGAAGCTCGGCGAGCTGCAAAATATGTTCGCCGAAGCGCTCGTGCGTCCGCAGTCGATCGCGCACGATGGTGAGTGGCCCGCGCGCGGCAACCGCGAATTCACGGGCAGCTCGCGCCTCACGCCAATAGGCCAGCTCGATGTCTATCGCGAGCAATTTTGGCTGCGTCACGTGGCGTGCCTCGCAGAAGATTTCCCGACCGTGCAAGCGCTCGTCGGCGAGGAAACATTCGCCGCGCTCGTCGCAGAATATTTGGGCCTGCACCCGCCGGTTCACTTCATGCTCCGGCACCTCGGCGATCACTTCGCGGATTTCTTGTCGACGAAAGAGGACGCGCTCCTCTCCGATCTCGCGCGCACCGAGTGGGCGTACATCGACGCATTCGACGCCCCCGACGCCCCCCCACTCGACGCCGCAGCCGTGGCCGCAATCCCCGAAGACGCGTGGACGAACGCGCGCATCATCCTGCACCCCTCGGTGCAGCTGCTCCGACTCACGTACCCCGCCCACACCTTGCGCCAGCAATTCCGCGAAACCAAAACGGCAACTCGCATTACCGCGATCCCATCGAACGTCATCATCTACCGCCGCGGCCTGCTCCTCTACACAGAGCAGCTAGACCCGCTCGCATTCGAGCTCCTCGACCGCCTAGCTCAGGGCGAAACCCTCGGCGCAGCCGGCGACGCCTTGCCGCCCACGCCCGATCTCGAATCCAAAATCGGCGTTTGGTTCGCGCACTGGGCGTCACTCTCACTCATCGCGCGCATCGAGACCTAAGACAGCCGCCAAGGCGCCAAGGCGCCAGAAGAGGGAGGGGGTTTTTGGCGCAACTGCGTCCCACTTTGGGACGATGGGGGCTCATGAAGGCCGAGCTTGGGGAGCGTGTGGATGGGTTGGCACGCGAGGTCGTCGATGCCGCGCTGGAAGTGCATCGATGCCTTGGGCCTGGATTTCTGGAGAGCGTCTATGAGGAAGCGCTCGCGATGGAGCTGGGGCTCCGCTGCGTTCCCTTCGAACGGCAAGTGAAGGTCGCCATCTCGTACAAAGGTGAAGAGGTCGGCCGAGGTCAGCTCGATCTACTTGTCGCCGACGAGCTCGTCGTGGAGCTCAAAGCAATCGATAGCCTTTCCGCGTTCCACAACGCGCAAGTGATCTCGTATCTAAAAGCAACGCGTCGTCGCCTCGCGCTCCTCATCAACTTCAACGCCCGCATCATGCGCGATGGCATCCGCCGTATCATCCACACCCCGTGACTCACGCGTCCTAAGACAGCCGCCAAGGCGCCAAGGCGCCACAAGAATTTTAGGGGCGTGGGAGTCAGTGGGGATGGAAGTTGAACGGATAGTGCGCCTTGGTCTCGAAGCCGCGCTGGCTTGCGGCCCACGGGATTTTGCGGATGACGTCGCCGATGCATTTCACGAGGCCCGCGTCGTGGATGTCGCTCTTGCCGTCGTCGACGCCCGTCTCGACGACGACGCCTTTCGGGTCGAGCTTCCACGTGATGTCGATGTTGCCTTGAACGTTCGGGTGCGCTTTCACGAACGTGTCGTAGCAAGCGCGCGCTTCGTCGCGGTGCGTCTGGATGATCGTGATGAGGTCTTGCTGCGTGCGACCAGGATCGTGTCCGCCGCCCGTGGGTGCGGATGAGCCGCCGTCGATGACCGTGGGACCTTGTGTCGTCGTGAGCTTCGTTCCTTGGAGCTCGCCCCCATCGCCAATCATGACCGTGGTCGTCGTCGTGGGGCCAGTGCTCGCTTGTCCAGCGTCGCTCGTGTCGGTGCCGCCGCTCGGGTGATCGACGGGCTTGTCCCCGCCGCCACAACCAACCAAGAGCCCGACGAGCAAGAACGCGTGCCTCATGAAAACCTCCGACGCGGAACGGTAGCACCGAATGTCGCCGTGCTACGATCAGAGCGTGGGCCAATCTCTCGGCCGCGCGGGTAACTACGAGCTCCTCTTGGACCTCGCGTCCGGCGGCATGGCTACCGTGTATCTCGCGCGTGCCAGCGACCGAGATTTGCTCGTCGCGGTGAAGCGGCCGCACAAGCATCTCGCGAACGACAAAATGTTCATGACGATGCTGCTCGACGAAGCGCGGCTCGCGTCGGCAATCGATCACCCGGGCGTCGTGCGCGTGCGCGAGCTCGGGTTCGAAGGCGGCGAGCCGTTCATCGTTCTCGACTACGTCGAAGGGTGTGCGCTTTCTGATTTGCGCAAAGAGCTCTCGGCCGCTGATCGTTCCATGGCCACGAAAGTTGCCGTGCGCATCGTGCTCGACGCGCTCGCGGGTTTGCACGCGGCGCACGAGCTCAAAGACGAAAGCGGAAAACCGCTCGGCATCATCCACCGCGACATCTCTCCGCACAACGTCATGGTCGGCATCGACGGTGTCGCGCGCCTCACCGATTTTGGAATCGCCAAGGCCGAAGACCGCATGCAGGTCACGCGCACGCACGAGGTCAAAGGCAAGCTCGCCTACCTCGCGCCCGAGCGCGTCGACAAGCGCCGCACGTGCACGCGTCAGAGCGATCTCTTCTCGATGGGCGTCGTCCTTTGGGAGTGTCTCGCCGGTCGCCGTCTCTTTCGTGGGGAAGACGCCGTCGACACGCTCGAAGAAGTCATGCACTCACCGATTCCGCGACTCCGGCAGCTCGGCGCGAATGTTCCGCCCGCGCTCGATGAAGTGCTCGCGTGTGCACTCTCGCGCGATCTCGGCGTTCGCTTCAAAACCGCGGCGGAGCTCGCGATGGCGATCGAACGCAGCGCGGGTCGCGGAAACATCGGCAGCGCTCGCGAAGTTTCCGAGGTCGTCGAGATCGTCTTCGGCGGTCGACTCCGCTTGCGTCACCAGCAATTGCGCGGCGTGCTCGGCGCCGATCTACTGACGCGCGTTCTCCGCGGGTCGAGCCTCGCCGAGCGACCCGCAAGCGACAGTGAGCCGCTCGTGCCGAGCCCTCATTTGCTTGCGTCGATCGCGCCTGCCGCGCCGTCGCAACGTTACGCGTTCGGCGGTCTGAAAGACGTTCCGCTTCGTCGCGAGCGACGCTGGCTGATTCCGCTTCTCGTCGGCACCGGAACGGGCGTCGTCATCGGCAGCGTCGGCATCGGCATCTTCGCGACCCACAAAGACCCCGAGCCCGTCGGTGTGAGCGCTCCCGCAACCGCGCGGCCCACAACACCGACCGCCGACGCCGGCGTGCTCGCGTCG
Organism: Polyangiales bacterium; assembly: GCA_038239005.1. GTDB lineage: Bacteria > Myxococcota_A > Polyangia > Polyangiales > Polyangiaceae > DASXHD01. The sequence continues at coordinate 4,427 of JBBSFE010000054.1, read as the reverse complement.
TTTCAACCCGTCGAAGCGCGCGACGCGGGCGACAACATCGAGCTCGACGACGGAACGGAGAATACGTCGCACCCATCCACACCCGTGCAGCACCGAACGCGCCCGATCGGCACGACACACAACGGGTTCACGAAGCTTCGATGAGAAGCTCGACGTTCGTCTGCGCCTGCGCGCTCGTCGTGCTTGCGTGCGACAGTAGCCAGAGCATCATCGTGTGCCACGACATCCCCGATGGCGGCTGCCCGGTGCAAGGCGGCGTCGAATGCGACGATCCGACGTGCGCCGCTGCGTATTCGTGCGCCGATGGCGGGTGGGTCCTTTCGAAAACGTGTCCACCCCACGACGCAAGCCTCGACGTCACGACCGACGTTTCACCGAGCGACGCCGGCTACGACATCGACGCTCCACCCGGCGCATTCGGTGGCCCCGGTTGCCCTGCGCTCGAAACGCCCGATTGCCCGCTCGGCTTCGCGCTCATCTGCTCGAGCGGCTGCTGCGACTGCCAAGATCTCTACGTGTGCAACGACGGCGGCTGGGATCCGTGGGGCACCTGCAGCGACGCCGGCATCACGCCCAATTGAGGTTCTAACTGGCTTTGAGAAACGGCTCCCACTCGTCGAAGCGCGAGGGCTGCGCCATGAGGATTTGCGCCGTCATGGTCCACTTCGGGCGATACGGTTTTCGCTGAAGTCGCATGTTTGCTTCTTCGGGTGTCTTCCAGCCTTTGCGCAAGTTGCACACGCGACATGCAGTGACGAGATTTTCCCAGGAGTCGCCGCCGCCACGCGAGCGCGGCAAGACGTGATCGATGTTGAGCTCGCGAATCGGCGGACGCTTGCCGCAGTATTGGCATTGGTGCGCGTCGCGCAGCATCAAGTTGCGACGCGTGAGCCGCACCGTCGCGCGCGGTGTGCGATCGTAGCGGTGAAGGTGAAGCACACGCGGAACGCGCAAAACACCACCGACGATGGGCAGACCGTCATCGTTGAGCCGCACCGGCAACCCACGCCAGAGGTCGAAGTCGTAGGCTTCACCACCTTCGTCGAGCGCGTGGCCAGCACCGCCATAAAGCAGCACGAACGCGCGTTTGGCGGTCGTCACCTGCACCGGTTCGAAATACCGATTCAGAAGAAGCACGGGCTTCGCAAGGACGTCCGTCACGCCCTCCAACCATAGCGCAATTGGGAACGTGCGGCGACCGCCGCACTTCCCAGCAAGAGTCACATCGCGTGCCTCCGGCACGCTCAGTTGACGGACCCCATCGAGCCGCTAGAGTTCGATCACCATGAGTGATGAAGAGAGCGGGGTCGCAGTCCCGACACGGCGGCGGCGCGAGCGTCATGCCGCAGCCGCGGGAGGCGTCGGACTGCTCTTGGCCGTCGGCCTCGTGGTTGCCGCATCCGGCATCGTGGGCGTCGTCCTTTTCACGATGAAGGACAAAGCGATTTATTCGAAGCCCGTCGATGCGCTCCTCCAAGAAAAACAAAAGTTCGTGGGTCGCCCCGTTCGCGTCGAAGGCAACCTCGTCCATGGCACGCTCATCCATCACGAGAAGCCGTGCGAGTACGATTTTACGATCTCGAAAAACGAAGCAGCTCTGCCCGTACGTTTCACGCAATGTGTCGTCCCAGATACATTTCGTGACGTTCCCGGAATGGACGTTGGCGTCACGGTCGAAGGCGAGCTCCATGCGGACAACACCTTCGAAGCGACGAGCGTGCTCGCGAAGTGCCCGAGCAAATACGAAATGAAGAACCGCGCGGCGCAGGGCGAGAAGATGCCGCACGAACCGGCCATGACTCCGAACTGAGATGGCCGAGTCGGTTCCTTGGATCGCGGAGTATGCACTCCGCGCCGGCCTCACCTACGAGCCGGAGCCGGACGAGCGTTGGCTACGGGTTTGGGAGCCGTACGTCACGATGCGCACGCCCATTCGCTACGAGCACGCACTCTCGGCCACGGGCACGACGAACGCGCTCACGGTCGCGCGGTTCGTGCTCTCGCCGCGTGAAGGGTTTGCAGTCGGCGACGAGGGCTGGATTGCGGTCGGCCAAGACGAACGCCTCACGGGTCGCGTCGCCGCCACGAACGACGCGAGCCCGATTTTTCGAGACGACGCCGTCTCGCTTCCGCGTCACCCCACCGGAGACGCCGCATTCGACGCCGTGTTCGCGACGTACGCCGAATCCGAAACGGCGCTTGCTACGTCGCTCGGCGATAGTGTTCGCAAGCTAACCTTGGGTTGGCGCGCGCCGATTCACTTCGAAATTCGTGCCGGAGGCTACATCCTCGCGCCCGTGGCGCTGCGGCCCGATGCCACCGCGCTTGCGTGGCTCCTCGATGCAGCCCGGGTCTTTGCCAACAAGGCCGCGAAGTAGTCTCGCCGGCGGGTTTCGCACTATGCTGGCGGCGATGCATTCTCGGACGAAGCTCTTTGCATGCTTGATTGGGATCGCGGCCGCTGTGCCGGCGCTCGCCCAATCGGGCACGGTCACGCAGTATCCCGCATGCGCGGACCCGCCGCCGAAGCTCTCGCAAACGGAGCTCGATGCGGCACATGCGTCGTACAGGGTCGGTGTCGAAGCCTACGACACGGGCAATTACCAAAAGGCGCTCGACAACTTTCAGGATTCATTTCGTCGCGACTGCAGCAAAGTCGCGCTCCTCAACTTCATCGCGCGCGCTTACGAAGGCCGCGGTGATCGCGCCGAAGCGATTCACGCGCTCGAGACATACTTGCAGCGCAACCCGAAAGCCGCGGACGCCGAGACAGTGCAGAACCGCATCCAGAACTTGCGCGCTCTGATGCAGCAGCAATCGAGCACCGCAACGGCCACCACCGTTACGCCCACGGCGACGGTCACGGTCACCGCGACGAGCACCGCGGTTCCCACCGCAACAGCGACTCCCACCGCCGAAGAGCAGGGTCACACGGCCGGCCCGTGGGTGCTCATATCCGTCGGCGCAGCCGCGGCCATTGCGGGCGTCGTTGTCACGCTCGTCGGACAAGGCGCGATCAACAAGTCTCAGGCCGATTGTTTGCGGAACCCGTCGCCGCCGCCGGACTTCAACTGCCCACCCCTCACCGGCTTCAACCAAAAGGACTCCGATGCGAAGCGCGGATCGGACGAGTCGACGGGCCTCGTGGTTCGCGGAACGGGAATCGTCGTCACGATAGTGGGTGGTGTGTCGCTCATCAGCGGCATCATCTGGCACTTCGTCGAGCCCACCGGTCCGAAGAAAACAGCGTGGATCACGCCGGTCGTGGCGCCGGGCTACGGCGGCATCGTGCTCGGCGCGAAGTTCTGACTCAGACGTTCCAGACGAGGCCGGCCCAGCGCGCGGCGAGCTCTTCACCGAACGCGCGCGACATCCGCCGCGCACCGCGACCGTGCGTGCGGAAGGTGTCGCAAGCTGCGCGCGTCGCGGCCGCATTCGCAGAGGGGTCGCTCGCGGCGCCTGCGGCCTCGAGGCCTTCGAACCAACGCTCGCAATAGCGAAGCAGCGCGTACGCAATGACGTGACCACGCCCAGGATTCGCGGCGAGCCTCGCGCCGGCTCCGGATGAAATGCGATCGACCCATTCCGGCACGCGCTTGCGACGAACTGCGCTCGCAACGGCGGCGTCGAGTGTTTGCGAAAGTGGTTTTCGAAAGAGCGCGTCGAACTCGCCGGCGGTCGAGCCGCACGCATCGAGAAATGCACGCGTGACACCAGCTGGCGTCACACTCACTTCGGCGATCAGCAATGGCGCGTCAAGCTCGGGGCGTGGATGCGCGATGACCGTGAGGCCTTCGTAGAGCGGCGCTGCGCTCGTGTGCGAAATGATCGCGCGCGCGACACGCTCGCCCTCGAACGATTTGGTCGCCATCGTGATGCCAAGCCGACCGCGCGCGATCGCGAGATCTTGTGCGAGCGGAGCCGAACGAAGACCGCGCTCGTAGAAGAGGCCATCGATGTCGCCGAACGTCGCGCCAAAGTCGATGCGTGCGCGTCGCGTCGGAATCGAGAAGATCGAGCTCAACATGTGCTCGTCTTATTACATGGTCCCGCGTCGCGCCGCGATGGTAGCGTTCGCGGAATGGGCACGGCGCGCGTTGTCGCTCGTCGCGAGGTGGGCGGCGCGATGACGCTCTTCGCATTCGACGTACCCGACGACGTGCGCGCGAGCTACGTGCGTCCCGGCCAATACACGCGCCTCGAGCTCGATTCCGAAAACGGATTCTTCGTGCTCGGCAGTCGCGAACAGCGTTCGCCGTGGGAGATGGTAATTCGATCGGGCGGCGGCGTTTCGGATCGCCTGCTCGCAAAGTCTCCCGACGCCATCTTCGACGTCGAGGTCACACCCGCGCTCGGGGCAGGTTTTCCGGTCGAAGCTGCGCGCGGCGAGAACGTGGTCGTCGTCGTCACCGCCGGCGCGATCGCCG
>JBBSFE010000053.1:0-39161 GCA_038239005.1 Polyangiales bacterium | reverse complement strand
TCATGCGCTTGCGATCGCTGTCGAATGGGAGCTCCTTGAGCACTTGCGCCGAGATGGATTCCCGTGGGGCTCCGCCCTTTGCGGCGAGCGTGAGAAGCGCGCCCTCGGTCGGATCGCCGATGACCTTCCACTTGCCTTCGACCTTGTCGAGCGTCGCGTTGTTGCAGAGCGCGACGGTCTTCAGGAGATTCATCAGCGTTTCGCCGGCGACGTGAACGACCTCGCCTTTGGCGTCTTTGATTTCGCCGCGCGGATCGTAGCCGACGCCCGTCACGCTGTACGAGACGCCCGATGCGAACACTTCGCGCACGGTCATTTCGTTTTGGGTGAGCGTGCCCGTTTTGTCGGTGCAAATCACGGTGGCTGCGCCGAGCGTCTCGACGGCCGCGAGCTTGCGAATGATCGCACCGCGCTTGGCCATCCGCTGCATTCCGAGCGCGAGTGTGATCGTCGTGATCGCAGGCAAACCCTCGGGGATCGCAGCGACCGCGAGGCTCACGGCTTCGAGAAGGAGCACGTTGAGCTTCTGTGTTCCTTGGAAGTAGCCGCGCACGAAGAGGAGCGCGGAGAGACCAAGGCACGTCCACAGAATCCTTTTGCCGAACGACTCGAGCTTCTCTTCGAGCGGTGTCTTCTGTTGCCCGGCGCTCTGAATGAGCGTGGAGAGCTTGCCAATTTCCGTGCTTGGCCCGGTCGAGGCGACGATGGCCGTCGCGCGACCGCGAACGATGCTCGTCCCGAGGAAGACCATGTTGTTGCGATCGCCAATCGTGGCGTCGTCGGCGACGGGCGCGTTGGCCTCTTTGCCGACAGGAACGGATTCGCCCGTGAGCGCCGACTCTTCCGCGGCGACGTTTGCAGTCTGCAACAGTCGCGCGTCGGCGGGAATCGCGTCGCCCGCTTCGAGCTCGAGGATGTCGCCCGCGACGAGCTCGGTCGCCGCAACGACCGCCACTTTTCCGCCGCGCCGCACGCGCGCGTTCGGGACTTGCATCTTCTGGAGCGCATCGAGCGCGGCTTCGGCCCGACGCTCTTGATAAAACCCGAGTGCCGCATTGATCGCGACGATGATGAGGATGGCCGTGGCGTCGCCGAAGCGAACCAAGATGGGCTCCTCCGTGTTGCGCGCACCATCGACGAGCGCGATCACCGCCGCAACGAGCAGTGTGCCGACGATCGGATTGGCGAACTGCAAAAAGAAGCGTTTGACCCAGTTGGGTTTCGGCGGCGGAGGGAGCTCGTTGCGGCCGTCACGCTCGATGCGCGTCTTCGCCTCGGCGTCGTCGAGCCCGTTGGCGGGGTCGACCCCGAGCCGTTCGACGAGCGCGTCGATAGCTTCGGCATGCACGGGGCCTGCGGGCACAGCGCAGGCTTATCATAGCCTCCGCATCACTTGCATTTCTTACGGACGCTGGCGTGATCGGGCGGTGTGTCGACCCAGCCAATCGTCCAGAATACGGCGCTCGCGTTCGTGCGCACCGCTGCGTAGAGCACGCCATCGGTCGACGCGATTTCGCTGCCACCGGAGCCATCGAGCGGAGCTCGCACGAGCGCGCCACGCGGAGGGTCCGCCGTCGTCGTGACGTAGGCGTCTTTTGCGTCGACGGCGACGTCCCACGGCAGAACGCCGTTCGTGGTCACCACGTTCTTGATGACGCCGCCGGTTTTGGCCATCGCGCGCACGCCGCCGTGCTCTTCGTAGTGGCTGTCGACTTGCTCGATGAAATAGACGTTGCTCTCGTCGAGCGTCAGCCCCGCCGGCTGAAAGAGACTTTGCCGCAGCGTCGTCAACGGATCGCCCGTGTTTTTCGGGGCGCTAAAGAGCGGCGCTTCGATGGGCGAAGGATTCGAAAGAACGAGCTCGGCTGCCACGTAGACGTTGTCGTCGTCGACTGCAAACCCGGATGGCGTGTCGATCCCCACGACGAGCTTCGTCACGTTCCCAGCGTTGTCGATGCGGTTCACGCTGCCGGCCGCGATGCCGCCGCCGTAGTCGACGAAATACAAATCACCACGCAAGACGAGCGCGACTGGCGAGCCGACGTTCGACGCGATCGTCGTCGCGGCCCCACCGACGCGCGGCACGCGACGTATCGCGCCGGTCACGGCGTAGTAAACGGACGTTGCGTCGATCTCGAGCGACCCGATGGCGTCGTCTTCGTGGACGAGCGTTGTCGTCGTGCCCGCCGCGTTGCGGAGGCGAACGAAGCCGTCGGGTGTTCCCCATGCAACCGTGTCACCGTCGACGACGAGCCCACCCGCGCCCTTGTTCTCTTCGGCGATCACTTCATCGTGACATGCGCCATCGATGACTCCGGCGTCGTGCGTCACCCCAAGCTGCGTGCGCGCACCACAAGCGGCGAGCAGGAGCAGCGCGAGCGCGCGGTTCAACGGCCCATCTTCTTCTGCTCTTGCACTTGCTCGGCGTCCATCTCTTCGAGAGCGGCTGCCAATTGGTCTTCTTCGCTCGCGCCTTTTTTCACGGACGCAGGCGATGCCTCGACGCGTGCTTGCACTTCTTCTTTCGCGGCGGGCGCGGCGTCGGCGGGCATCAAGCCCATCTTGCGTTTGAGCGCGGCGAGCTCGTCGTCTGCGCCGGCGGATTTTTCGAGCTGGGAGAACTTCGATGCGAGCACATCGCCCGTGTATTCTTCGGCGAGCTCTTCGCCCGCTTCGGCTTCGGCTTCGAGCTGATCGATCTTCTGCGCCATGCGGTCGAACGTTTCGAAGGCGCTCTGATCTTTGAGACCGCTCATGGTCTCCTGGATGGCCTTCTGCGCTTCGGCGCGCTTTTTCCGCGCGACGAGGACGTTCTTCTTGCGCTTGGCCTCTTCGATCTTGTCGTTGAGCATGCGCAGCGCTTGCTTCAGCTTCTCGACCGCGGCCTTCTGCTTGGCCCATTGGTCTTTGAAGGTCTGCGCGATGGTGTCGTGCTCTTTCTTGCGACTGAGCGCTTCCTTTGCGAGCTCTTCGTTGCCCGCGCGTAGCGCCATCATCGCGCGGCGCTCCCACTCGGCCGAATTCGAAAGCTCCTGCTCTGCCTGCTTCGCGAGCCGTTTCTCGTCGGCGATCGACGCGGCGACTTGCTTCTTCGCCTCGACGAGCTGGTTGTTCATGTCGAGAACGACCTGATTCAGCATCTTCTCCGGGTCTTCGGATTTGCTGATGAGATCGTTGATGTTGGATTTGATGAGCTGTGCGAGGCGGCTGAAGAGTCCCATTTGCTTTTCTTATTTTTTGGCGAGCCCAGCGAGCTCGGGAAGTTGCTGCGCGAGGGCGATGTCGAGCTCGTCGAGGGTGGCCTCGAGCTCGTTGAAGTCGAGGTTCTCGAGCTCGAGCGCGGCCGAGAGCACGATGCGATCGTCGTCGATGCCGTAGCTCGCGTGCACGAGGCCCTTCGCGTTCAGCTGAAGGAGGCGCCGGAAGAGCGCGAGGTCAGCGTCGGTCTTCGTGACCGCGCCGATGTGCACGCGGCACACCACGAGAGGCGGGTCGACACGCACCGCAATTTGCGTCTCCTGCGACGATGGAATCACGTACGTGCCGTGCTCGCCCTCGACCTCGTGAAACGAGCGATTGAGTCGCGTGAGATAGGCTTCGACATCCTTCGCGCTACGCATGAGCGCCAACATAAGCGTCCCTCGGGCACATGGGTAGGGGGCCTCAGGCCGTGATACTCTTGTGCACTAGGGAATGTCCCAGTCGCAGCCCAGCTCACTCATCGGAACCACCGTCGGCGGCATCTATCGGGTGCGCCGCCTGATCGGCAGCGGCGGGATGGGCGAGGTTTACGCGGCGGACGGGAAAGCCGGCGAGAAAGTCGCCCTGAAAGTGCTGCACGAACGCGCAGCGAAGGATCCCGATCTCGTCGCGCGCTTCCAGCGCGAATCGGCCATCGCCGCGCACATCAAGTCGCCTTATGTGGCGGGCATTCTCGGCGCCGGCAAAGACCGCAACGGCCGATTGTGGATCGCATTCGAACGACTCGAAGGCGAAGGGCTCGATGAGCGCCTTCGTCGCGAGCAATACCTTTCGTTTGGCGACGTCGCCCCCATCCTCGACGACGCACTCCAAGGTCTTCATGCGGCGCACGGCGCGGGCGTCATCCATCGCGACATCAAACCCGCGAACCTCTACGTCGAGCGACGCCAGCTCACCGCGAAACAAATCGCGTCGGGCGATCCGGAAGAGCGCACGCGCATTTTGGATTTCGGGATCTCGAAGCTTCGTCGAAGCGCGCGACCGCAAGGCAAGAGCGAGCCGTCACTCACCGCATTCGACGCCACACTCGGCAGCTTCGCGTACATGGCGCCCGAGCAAGTGCGCGGCTCGGCCCGCGTCGACGAGCGCGCGGATCTCTATGCGCTCGGCGCCGTCGCGTTTCGCGCGCTCACAGGTCGCCTTCCGTTCGAAGGCACCAACGCCCTCACGCTCATCGCGCTCAAGCTCGATCGCGAAGCACCCTCGCTCGCGGCAACCACGGGCGACGAATGGCCGCAGCCCATCGAGCGCTTCCTCGAGCGCATGATGGCGCGCGATCGCGAGCGCCGTTTTGCGGCGGCGAAAGAAGCGCTCGAAGCCTGGCGCAAGGTCCGCAGCGCCATGGGCGACGCGCGCACGGATCGCCCCAGAAACCTGGTCGTTCGTGAAGAATGGCCCGACGGCGATCGCACCGAAATCACCGCGCAGACTTTCACCGACGGCACGTTCAACGGACGTTAAAAAGAAAAGGCCGCACCCTTTCGAGCGCGGCCCTTTCCGTTGAGAGCCCCGATGGGCTGACGCGTCAGGGGCAGACGCCGCCGCCGCCGGTCGCGCCTGCGTGATCGCAGTGCCCGCCGCCGTCGCCACCGTTCTGGATGGCGTTTTCGAGGTGATACTCCTTGCAGAGCATCGTCGGCGTGGTCGCCGCGTTGCCCGGCGCGCCTGCGGCTGCGTCCGCGCCAGCTTGCGAGTTGCACGCAACGTGGCACGCGTCGATGTTCGCATACCCGCCGACGGTGTCGGTCTTGCAGATGCTGGAGAAGTACTGGAGGCAGAAATCCTCGCAGATGGATCCGCACATGCCGTAGCCGTACGCACCGGCGTGAGGGCAGTGTGTTGCGGCGTTCGAGGTGGACGCTGACGCCACGCTGAGGTGGTACATGTGACACGCAAGCGAGTCGCCGGAGGTTGCACCCGCGCCCGCTTCGTTCGGGATGGCGTTGCACATCGACAAGCACGTAGCGTTGTCTTTGTATTGGTTGTTCGTGCCCGAGCACACCGTCGCGATGTTCGAGCAGTAGTAGTTGCAGTCGAGGACCGAGCCATCGACGCCGGTGCTTCCGCCGTCACTCGAGTCGCCGCCGCCGCCGTCGGTCGGGCCGCTGTCCTTGGTGCCGGTGTCGTTGCCGCCGCCAGTGTCGTTTCCGCCGCCGCTGTCGAGGCCGGCGTCGGTTTTGACGTCATCCCCACTGCAACCAGCCCAGAAACACCCGGCAGCAATCAAGCTGGCCGTACCGATCAATCCCGTCATGCGAGTCCACTTCATTCTAAATCCCTCCGGCAAAAGTTTTGATGAGCCTTCCTTTATACAGCAGGACTCTACTCTGAGGCAAACAGCAGGCTTTCTGCGATTGTGTGGTAAAGCGGTCTTCGTGGACGCCACGATAGCCTCCAAGGGCCGATTCGAGGTCCGCGGTGGCAAGCTCCGCATCGCCAAGGGCTCGGGAAACAAGACCGAGCTAGAGATCGGCCCCGAGACCCAAGTGGTCGGCAGGAACGAGGCATGCGACCTCGTTTTGGACGACAAAAAGGTCAGCGCCGTCCACATGGAGCTCGTCGCGACCGAGCGCGGCGTTCGCGTCCGCGATCTCGGATCGCGCAACGGCACGTTCGTCGGCGACACGCGTATCGGCGAGGTTTACCTCACGAAAAGCGGGTTCATCGTCTGCGGCGACTCGCAGCTCGAGTTCCAGCCGTCGAACCCCGAGCAGGTCAACGTCCCCGATGTCGCCGGGTTTGGTCCGCTCGTCGGTCAATCGCCGCCGATGCGCACCGTGTTCGAACGTCTGCGCAAGGCCTCGCCGACCGAGCTCACGGTGCTCATCACCGGCGAGACGGGCACGGGCAAAGAGCTCGTCGCACAAGCGATTCACATGGCGTCTTCGCGCGCCAACAAACCCTTCATCGTCGTCGATTGCGGATCCATTCCGCCGTCCCTCGCCGAGAGCGCGCTCTTCGGTCACGAGCGCGGGTCGTTCACGGGCGCGGTCGACAAACGCATGTCGCCCTTCCTCGAAGCCGACGGCGGAACGATCTTCCTCGACGAGCTCGGCGAGCTCCCGGTCGATGTTCAACCGAAATTGCTTCGCGCTCTCGCAGAGCAACGCATCAAGAGCGTCGGCTCGAACACGTACAAGCCCGTCAACGTCCGCATCGTCGCCGCCACGCGTCGCGATTTGGTGCGTGAGGTCAACGCTGGCAGCTTCCGAAGCGACCTTTATTTCCGCGTCGCGCAATTGAAGGTCGAGCTACCCGCGCTGCGCCAACGCATCGAGGACATCCCGCTCCTCATTCGCCGCATGATGATCGACATCGGCGACGCCGGCGCCTACGAGCGCGTCACCCACGATTCGCTCGAGCGCCTGATGCGCCACGACTGGCCCGGCAACGTGCGCGAGCTCCGCAACGTCGTCGCCGTCGCGATGGCGTTCGGCAAAGAAGGGCCCATCGATCTCGCGCAACACTTGAACCCACTCGCGTCGCCGAGCGAGACCACGCCGGTTCGCGGTCGCACGTTCCAAGATGCGAAGCGCGACGTGCTTTCGCGCTTCGAACGTGAATACTTCACGGCCCTCTACGCCGAGTGCAGCGGCAACGTCAGCGAAATTGGCCGGCGCGCAGCGATGGAGCGCGCGCACGTGCGCGGTTACTTGCGACGCCACGGCATCGGCGATCCAAAAAAATACGCTGGGTCATAAAAACGTGGACGGCGTCGGCCTCACGTCGCTCTGGATTGCTGCGGCGCGCGCTCTCGAAACCGAGCGCGAAGGCGCGTGGTTTCGCGATCCATTCGCGCGCGCCCTTGCCGGCGAAGAAGGCTTCGACGTGCTCGCGCGTGCAAAAGCCGCCAACCCCATTTCGCCACCCACGCTCGAAGTTCGCACGCGGTGGATCGACGAGCGCATCGCCGAGGCCCGCGCGGCCGGCATCGATCAATTCGTGATACTCGCGGCGGGAATGGACGCACGCGCGTATCGCCTCGATGCGCTCGTTGGCTCGAAAGTGTTCGAGGTCGATCGCGACTTCGTCCTCGCACACAAGCGCGCACGCATCGGCGACGCAAAACCAAAAGCGACACGCATCGAAGTGCCCATCGATCTTCGCAACGACTGGCCCGCCGCGCTGGCGAGCGCGGGATTCGACGCGACGCGCCCGACGTTCTTCTCGGTCGAGGGCCTCGTGATTTATCTCGAAGAGGCGGCCGTTCGCGGGATTTTCGCGCGCATCGATTCGCTTTCGGCGCCGGGCAGCGTGGTCGTGCTCGATCTCATCGGGAGCTCGGTGCTCGAGTCACCCTTCATGACGGCCACGCTCGAGCTCGTGAAATCGCTCGGCGCGCCGTGGCTCTTCGGTACGGACGAGCCCGAATCGCTCTTGCCGAAATCGTGGGCCTTCGAGGTTCTCGACTACGGAACGATCGGTCACGCCTACGGGCGATGGCCGTTTCCAATTGCGCCGCGCGGCATGGCGGGCGTGCCACAGAGCTTTCTCGTGCAGGCGAAAAAGCCGTGGAAGTGTCAAGACTCGATGTGGTTCACGTGAGCGTTGCTATGATTCATAGGTGCGCTTTCGTCCGCTGACGATCATCCCGCTCCTCGTGAGCAGCATCTGCATCGTGGTGCTCCTGCAGCTCGGGCGACAAGACGCGCGCTATCTCGTGCCCGCGCTCGTGGTCGTCGGCGTCACGCTGCTGCCGGCGTTTCTCGCACGCCGTCGCATTCGTCGCGTGTTGAAATCGGGCGACGTTCACGGTGTTTTGAGCGCGTGGCAATCGTCGATGGATCGCGTGCCGCATCGCGAGACGATGGCGCCGCTCATGATCGCGACGGCCTACGCGTCGCATGGTTGGCTCGATGCATCGCGTAAGGCGCTCGCTCACGCGGTGAAAGGGCCAGCGTGGGAGGCCGCGCGCGAGCAGCGTCTCTTCGTCGAGGTTTTGCTTTGTACGTTCGAAGGCGAGGCCGAGCTCGCAGAGGGCAAGGCGAGCGAGCTCGAGAAGCTCCCGCTTCCGCCATCGATGTTCTTGCGTCGACGCGTGGGCGAGCTTCGTGTGGGCGTAGGGGCGCTCGTGCGAGCATTCGCGCACAAGAGCGACGTGTCGGACGAACGCCGACTCACGCGCGCCGCCGAGGTTTCGCCGCTCGTTCACTGGGCGATGCAATACGGCGCGGCCATCGTCGCGATCGATCACGGCAAGCGCGACCGTGCGCGAACGCTCATCGCATCCGCACCCGCGTGGCCCGCCGAGAGCGCCTTCGCGCAATTCCACAGCGAGCTGATGAACAAACTGGACTGACTGTTGTCTATGATGGCCAATCCATGAGGTTTGGATGGCTCGTCCTCTTGTGTGCGTGCGGTGGCGGCGATTCGCAATCGAAGACCGCCAAGAGCGCTCACGACAAGAGCGGCGTTACCGATGACTCCATTGCCGATCTCGCATCGCGCGAAGGGTTGCCGTCGCTCGGTGGCGCGGGCGCGAGCGGGGGAGGAGGCGGGTCCGGCTCGCTGAGGCTCGAGCTTCTCGACAAAGAGAATCCGATCCGAATCGATGGCGTTCCCAAAGAGTGGACGCTCGTTCCCGCGCGCACCGTCGTGAAGGGCGCGAGCGACGCCATCACGTTCAAGTGCGGCCTCGCCTACGACGCGCAATACGTGTACTTTGCAGGTGACGTCTCGGGCCCGAAGCTGCGGCATTTGCGGCGCTTCACGGAGGACGAGGACCACGCAACACTCATCGTTGCTGCACCGGGCGCGGCTGCGGTCGAGATCGCATTCTACGCGGGGAAACCAGGCGAAACGGCAGGCGTCGTTCGCAGCCACGGAAGCGATGTGCCGGGCGCGAAGATCGTCGAGGCCGAGAGCGCGAACGGCTACACGTTCGAAGCGCAAGTTCCGTGGAACGCGCTCGCACCGCCGACGATTCGCGTCGGCCTACGTGGCGTCGCGCGTTTTCACGACGGCACGCGCGCGATCGTCGCGACGGGCAACGGCGACGCGAGCTCGCCGCGCGACATGCCCGCGCTGCCCACCGAATCGGAAGAAGCGCTCATCGAATCGTTTCTCGTACCGAAAGGCATGCTCGCCACGGCGCCGAAATTCGAAATCCTCGCCGACATTCGCGGCGACACCATGAAGGAGCGCATCGCGGTTTACGATCACTACCTCACGGTCGTCGGCCCCAACTATCGCGACGGCAAAGAGTTCTTCTTCCGCGATCTCGGCTCCGACGTCGAAAAGCTCGAAGCGCGTGAGATCACCGGCCGCGGCAAACAAGACCTCGTGATTCGCCGTCAGTTCGGCGGCTCCGACACGCGCGATTGGATCGAAGTGTGGGCTTTCTTGAGCGACGAGCCCACGACCGTGTTCTCGCACGAGATCAGCGTTGCCGTCGGCGCGAACCACGTGACCAACGCCGTGCACCTCGCGCAACGAGAAATCGAAGTCTCGTACGATCCTGCGGTCGGTTTCGACGCCACATCGTATCGACAGGGACGCGCGAGCGACACAGAGCCCGTGCTCCTTCCGTGGGGCGCCGTCAAATCGCAGACGTTCCGATACGACGGCACCAAGTTCGTCAAAGCGCACGAGGTGTCGCAGCCGAGCAGCGTGCCGACGAGCACGGCGCCTGTCGTCACGACTGCGGTCGCCACCGCGACGACGACGACGCGCGTCGAGCCCGCCACACCTCAAGTGAGGCCGAGCGGCGATCTCTCCGCGCAGCTTTTGCAACGCTATCGCGTCGATCGCGGCGTGCACGCGGACGTTCACCCGCGCTTCGACGTGCAAGTCCACGTCGACGGTGACGCGCGCCCCGAACGCGTGCTGCTTCTCGGTCGCGATCTCCTCGTGTTCGGCCCCGGCTTCAAAGGCGGCCTATCGTACGCGTACATCACGCTGTCGCAATTCGCCGACGCGGCCGACATCGAGGACATCACCGCACGCGACGTCACGGGAGATGGCGCAGCCGACATCGTCGTCCGCGGCGTGCGCCACGTCGCCGCTCAGGGCGCGGGCACGATCGACATGCAAGTGATGGTCTTCTATCAACTGAAGAGCGAATCGATCACGCGCATCTTCGGAATCGAAACCGGGCGAGCCCAAGGCGCAAAACGCATCCAAGGCCAAGTGCAGCTCGTGCCCGGTGCGGGCAACAAAGGCTTCGATGTCGACGTCCGCCCCGGCCGCGCCCAAGGCTGGACGGACAAAACCTACCCATTCTCGCAAGACCCACCCGGCGGCGCGCTCGAACCACTCCTCCTGCCGTGGGGCGGCATCGACCACCTGCGTTATTCCTTCAACGGCACGACGTTCGTGAAAACCCCTTAAGAAAAAAACATGTCCAAGATCACGACAGAAAAACGCGGGCATCTCTTGCTGATCGGCATCAATCGGCCCGAGAAGATGAATGCGTTCGACCTCGAGATGCTCGACGGGATCGCGGCGGCGTTCGAGCTGATGGAGAAGGACGACGACGTGCGGTGTGGCGTCGTGTTCGCGAACGGGGAGCACTTCACGGCGGGGCTCGATCTCGCGAATGTCGCGCCGGTCGTCAGCGAAGGGAAGATGCCTTTCGATCGCGGCGGCGTCGACCCGTGGGGCGTTCACGGAAAGATTCGCACGAAGCCCGCGGTGATCGCCGTGCACGGGCGATGCCTCACGCTTGGCATCGAGCTGTGTCTCGCGCTCGATGTCGTCATCGCTGCGTCGAACACCAAGTTTGCGCAGATCGAAATCAAGCGTGGCATTTTTCCGTTCGGCGGCGCGACGTATCGATTCATCGCGGCCGCAGGTTGGGGCAACGCGATGCGCTGGCTACTCACCGGCGACGAATTCGACGCAACGGAAGCGCATCGCATCGGTCTCGTGCAAGAAATCACCGCGCCCGGCGCCGAGCTCGCGCGCGCCATCGAGATCGCCGAGACGATCGCGGCTCAGGCCCCTCTCGGTGTTCGCGCGACGCTCGCATCGGCGCGGCGCTCGCTCACGGAAGAAGCCGCAGCGCGCGAGCTCTTGCCAGAGATCATCACGCTCATGAAGAGCGACGACGCGCGCGAGGGTCTCATGTCCTTCATCGAGCGCCGCAAAGCGACGTTCACCGGGAAGTAACGGCTACTTCTTCTTTTCGGTCGCGAAAGGATCGGGCCCAAGGCCCATCGTGGTTGATGTCGGGTGTGCGGTTGCGGTCGCCGTGGTCGTTGACGTTGGGTGCGTGCTATTGCCGCCGCCGCCGCCGAGCGGAACGAGAGTGATCGTTCGGCTGATGTCGTCGGTGCCGACAATCGTGACGTTTTGTGTGACGTAGCCCGCGCGCGAAACGGTGAGCGTCTCGGCTTCGTTCGATGCGAGCTGCAACATGACCGGCGACTTCAGCTCTTTCGTGTCGACGAAGATCCTTGCGTCGAATGGCACCGTTGCCACAGCGATCGCCTTTTTCACCGGCGCACCTGTGGTCGTCGTGGTGCTCGCGGAGAGCGGAACCGCTGTTGCGGTCGTGACCGTGGTGACGACGCCGATGGGCTCGGATTTCGTCGGCATTGCGTCGGCTTTTGTGGTGCTGGATCGGATGAGCACCGCAACGGCGATCACGATGACCACACTCACCGCAGCGACACCGGCGATGAGCGGCACCTTCGAACGACCGCGCCCGCGCGTGCGAAGCGTCGGCTCGCCCGGCACGGCCGGCGGCATCTTGCTCGACCGGAAATAATCCGCGGGGACGTTGAACCCGCCCGAGCGCGCCATCATCTCGTTCACGGCTTCGGGGAGCTGCCCTTGCTGGAGCTTCTCGAGATCGGTCACGAGCGCATCCATCGACGCGTAACGCTGCTCGGCCTTCTTCGAGAGGCACTTCAGCACGACCGCATCGAGCCCCGGCGGGATCTCCTGCGGCGCGGGAACGAGCGCGCGCATCGGAACGGGCGCTTTGTACATGTGCATCGTGAGGATGCCCATGAAGTTCTCGGCATCGAACGGCACTTTGCCTGCCGCCATTTCGTAGAGCATCACGCCGAGCGAATAGATGTCGGTGCCGCTCGTCACGGGGGCGCCTGCGGCCTGCTCGGGCGACATGTAATGGGGCGTCCCGAACACTTGCCCGGCGCGCGTGAGCTTCGATGCGTCGCCCGTTTGCACTTTGGCGATGCCGAAATCGAGAATCTTCACGAAATCTTTTTCGGTGCCGTGCGCGATGAGCATCACGTTGTCGGGCTTGAGATCGCGGTGGATGATGCCCGCGGCGTGTGCGGCATCGAGCGCTTGTGCGATTTGCTTGCCGATCGAAATGATGCGCGGCACGGGGATCGGCCGAGCTTCGTCCATGACTTTGCTCAGGCTCGACCCGCCCAAATATTCCATGACGAAGAACGTGGCGCCGTCCGGCAGGACACCGAAGTCGGAGATGTCGATGATGTGCGGGTTACCGATCGCCGATGCCGCGCGCGCCTCTTGAAGAAAGCGCTCGGTCACCTCTTTGTCGCGCGCGAGATCGCCGCGCAAAACTTTAATGGCGACCTTCTTGTCGATGAGCTTGTGCTTGCCCTTGTAGACGATGCCCATGCCGCCTTGGCCGAGCACTTCTTCGACGAGGTAGCGGCCGTCGATCGTTTTGCCGATGTACGGATCGACCGTAGCCGGGGGCGGCGCCGTGGTCTCGTCGAGGGTGATCGGTTCAGGTGAAGTTTTTTGCGCAGTCATCTGGAATCAAACCCAAGCAAGAGGGGTCCATATGATAGCTGATCTCCGATGGAATTCCCCTTCCGGCTCGCGCTGCGCTATCTCAGCTCGAAAAAGCGGGCGTCCGTGTCGGTGGGGACGATGTTTGCGACGCTCGGCGTGGCGCTCGGCGTGTCGGCACTCTCGATCGTGATGAGCGTGACGGGCGGGTTCCAGGAACAATTTCGTGAAAAAGTCCTGGGCGTGAACGCGCACGTGCTTGTCCTCAAGTACTCCGTCGATTTTCACGAGTATCGCGAGGTGATGAAAGACGTCGAGGGCATGTCGGTCGAGTACCCGTGCATTCCGTCGCCGCACGCGCTCTGGCCGCTGATGACGAAAATTTGTTCGAACACCGTGCACGTCACGGGCGTCGCGCCGTTCACGATCAACCCGATGATGGTGACGCACGCCGACCGCACGGCCACGGGCGTGCTCTTGAAGGGCATCGACCCCGAGCGCATGCCGCAGGTTCTCGATTTGCCGAAGCACATTCTTCCGGGCGGCAGCCTCGAAGGTTTGCGTCGCGCAGGCGCAAAGCCGCCCGATCGTCACGCCGACACGTTCAACCCGCGCATTCAATTCGACGAGGACGCAGGCGCAGGCATCGCCGTTCCGGAGCACGTTGATCAAACCGAGCACCACAGCGATCCGCTCCCCGGGGGTCGTCGCTCGCTCTTTGCCGAAATCGAACGCGACACCGCGAACCTCGGAAACACCACCATCGTAGATGCCGGCGCACCCGCGCAGCTCGCGGATATTTCCGATGCAGGGATCATCGGCTCCGTCGTTCCCGACGGCGGCTACGCGAGCCAGCTCCCCGATGTCGACATCCTCCCCGATTCGATCGACCCCGATCCGTGCAAGAGCCCGGACCAAATCGCGAAGCTTCCGGGCGCGGTCATCGGCAAGACGCTCGCCAAGCAGCTCGGCGTGAACATCGGCGATTGCGTACAAGTCACGTCACCGACGATTGGCGTCACGTTCGGCGCGCAAATGCGGCCGCCCATCGCGAAACAATTCCGCGTCATCGCGATGTTCGAAGCCGGCTTCGATCAATACGACTCGAAGCTCGTCTACGCCGACCTCTACGAAGCGCAGCAGTTCTACGACCAAGGCGACAGCGTGACCGGCGTCGAGATGAAGGTCGACAACATCGATCACACGAGCGAGGTCGTCGAAGCGATCGACGGGCGCCTCGCGAACAGCGTCTATCACACGATGGACTGGATGGACTTGAACCACGGCCTCTTCACAGCGCTCCTCATCCAACAAATCGGCATGAGCGTGGTGCTCGCGCTCATCATCGTCGTCGCGGCGTTCACCGTCATCGCGACGCTCATCATGGTCGTGCTCGACAAGAAAAAGGAGATCGCGCTGCTCAAAGCCATCGGCATGAGCGACTTTGCAGTGCTCAGAGTCTTCCTCTACCAGGGCGGCATCATCGGCGTCGTCGGTACGCTTTTGGGGCTCGCGCTCGGTTATGCGTGCTGCAAGGGCCTCCTCGCGTACGGATTTCCGCTGGACCCAAAAGTTTATTTCATCTCGCGGTTGCCGGTGCTCGTGCGGTTCAACGAGTTTGCGGTCACGGGTGTGGTGTCGATCGTCATTTGCCTGCTCGCCACCATATTCCCCGCATATTACGCGGCGAGCCTGCGCCCAGCCGACGGCTTGCGCGCGGAGTAGTCGGACTGATAAGACCGGTGCGCGCACATGCGCTGGATCGTCGAAGTCCAATCGCTCGAAGGACAACAAGCGCAAAGCTATTGCGTCGAGGCGGAGTCCTGGCAGGGCGCACTACAATCGGCCCGCCGAATCCGCGGCGACGAGAGCCGCATGGCCGGCTTTTCGATCGACATCACCAACGAGGGATGCAAAGCCGTCGACCCCGCAAAGAAGCTTCGTTACGACGTGAAGCGCACCGCAGACTCGACGCCGCTCACGCCGGGCGGTGAAGCGCAGCCTGCGTCGTCGAAGCGGACGAACAAAACATCGGCCGTCCCTCCGCGCCCCGAGTCGAAGCCCGCTCCAGCACCGACGCCCGATCAGACGGTGAAGCTCGCGGCGGTCATCGTCGAGCCCGATCCACCCAAGCCGGTCGCGGCGCCTGCGCCCGTCGCGGTCGCACCGGCGCCGCAGATCGTCGTTCCGCCGATCATGATCAAGCGCGAGCAAGAGGCGACTGCCGAAGTTCCGCTGACGTATCGCGAATACGGTTTCGCACTTCCGGCGGGCACGAACGAAGCCGCAGCGGTGAACACGCTCCTTCAAATGCTCGCGCACATTCAGAGTGCCATCGCGAGCACACCGCCAGGTCGCCTCGTGAATCTCGCGGCGTTCGATCAACAGTTCCAAGGGCGCGCGCCCGTTCTGCCGCTCGCCACGTTGACGTGGAAAGACTGGAAGCCCGAGCCAACGATTGCGTACCCACGTCGCGATCACGCGACGAAAGCGGCTCCTGTCGCCGTTGCAGTGGCTGCGCCGGTCGCGGTCGCTCTCAGCTTCGAGCCGGCGGTCGTCATCGCGCCGGAAGTTCAAGCGCCCGTTTCGCAGACGCGCTCGAAGCCGCCCGTTCCGAAGCGCCGCGTCAGGGGCGACGAGCTCATCAGCGTTCTCTTCGAGTCGATGCACGATCTCCACTTCTTGCGCGACTCGATCGAAGGCGGAGACTTCTGCGCCGCGCTCGCCATGGAGAAGCTCCCGTCGCGCGTCGCGTTCATTTATCTCTACGACATCGATCGCCGCGAGTTCGTCGTCGTGTGTGGTGCGGGCGTCGCGCCGCAAGGCATCATCGGCACGCGCCTGGCGGAAACCGAATCCGTGCTCGCCGCCGCGATGCGAAAGCGCCGCGCGATCGTGCTCGACGCCTCCGACCCCACGCTCGCGACGCACGCAGCATCGTTCGGCGGCGCGAAGAGCCTGCTTTTGGCGCCGGTCATGCAGGCAGGCCGCTTCCTCGGCGCGATCGAAATCGTCGACCCCACCGACGCCGCCCCCTTCAGCGAGCTAGACGCCAACGCCATCACGTACATGGCCGAACAATTCGCCGAATTCGTCGCCGCCCGCGGCGTCCTCCTCGACCGCGAACGCTCGTCTCAGCCGCCCGTCGTTACGCATTAATTCACGGACGACCGAAGTGAGGCGAAGTCGCAGTCTTTCGTATGCGCTCCTGCCTGCGGTGCTCGTGGCGGTGTTCGTGCTTGCGTACTTCACGTTCAAAACGACGCTTCAGCTCGACAAACTGCGGCAGCAATCGGTGCTCGAAGCGACGCTCGCGCTTGCCAACGAGAAGGCCGATCGGCTCGACAAGCGCATCATCACCGAAGACAACACCGTGTTCGCGATCGCGGATCCCGCGCAGCTCTCGGTGCTCACGGAGCGCTGGGTACCGACGGCGCAGCGCGAAACGCCCACGGTGCGCGCGATTCTCTTGCTCGACGACGGACACGACGTCCTCGCGTTCGCCTCGCGCGCCGGCGGCGCGTGGGCTGAAGAGGAAGAGTTTCGACGCCTACTCGTGCGTCGATTGCTCGGCGACATGGATCTCGGAAGCCAACCCGAAAACGAGCTGCGCCATCTTCATCGCGAGTACGACAACCAGAGCTATCTCGTCAGCTACTGGCAACGTATCTCGGACGGGCATCGGTACATCATCGTCGCCTGGCACGACGTCGGCCGCATCGTGAAAGACACGCTGCCGACGCTCTTCACCGAAGTCGGGAGCCCCGGGCAAACCGCTGCGCCGAGCAAGCTCAACGTCGTCGACGAACAAGGTCGCATCATCTTCGGTCCGCCGCTTCGCAGCGGTGAGTTCACCGTCGGCGTGCGCATCCCGACGACGCTCTACAATTGGCGCCTCCAAGTTTCGCCTGCCGCCAGCGAAGAGCTCGCGCAGAGCGTTCAGAGCCGAAAGACGCTCGAGCTCGTTCTCGTCACGCTCTCGTGCGTCGTCGTGCTTGCGGGCGTCGCGACGATTCTTCTCGCCGTCGAACGCGAGCGGCGCCTCAACGTGCTGAAGACGGAGTTCGTCGCGAACGTGAGCCACGAGCTGAAAACGCCGCTCGCGCTCGTACGCATGTTCGGCGAGATGCTCCAATCGGGTCGTGTAGCGAGCGAAGAAAAACGAAAACAATATTTGGACATCATCGTCAACGAGAGCGAGCGCCTCTCGAACTTGATCGAGAACGTTCTCGACTTCGCGCGCGTCGAACGCGGACGCGCTTCGTACGAGTTCGCGCTCGCCGACGGACGCGACGTCGGGCAGGTCGTCGCGCGCGCCGCGCAAGTGCTCCGTTACCGCGCCGAACGCGAGCACGTGAACCTCGAGGTCGCTGTTGACGACGATTTACCGGAATGCCGCATCGACGACCGCGCCCTCCAGCTCGCCGTCATCAACCTCGTCGACAACGCCATCAAGTATGGCGCGTCACGGCCCGATGCGGTCGTCCGCGTGAGCGCTCGATCGCAGGATGACGCTGTAATCATTCGCGTCTCCGACGACGGCCCGGGCATCGCAAAGGCCGAACGCGAGCGGATTTTCGAGCGTTTCGTGCGCGGCTCGGCCGGGCGCGTCGGCACCGGAAAGGACGGCCTGCCTGTTCGTGGCAGCGGCATCGGCCTCGCTCTGGTAAAGCACATCGCGGAAAGTCATGGCGGCTCTGCTCGCGTCGAGAGTGACCTCGGCAAGGGCAGCACGTTCGTCCTGACGATTCCTGCAGCTCGCTCTGCGATGTCCATTGACGGAAATCGCGCACACGATATCGTTTGAACCAGAAAGAGTTTCGGTTTGCGTAGGTTTCAAGATCATGGGGAATGACGACGCGAAGCTGTTCGTGGCAGGCCTGCCCGACAGCATCTCGGAAGAAATACTCAAGCAGTTGTTCGAGGCAACCGGTGGTGCGGTTGTCCAAGTGAGCCTTCCGAAGGATCGAATGACTGGCCGCCCGCGAGGGTTCGGCTTCGTCACGATGTCGAGCCCGCAGCAGGCGCAAGCCGCTCGCGATGCTCTCGATGGGTCGCTCCAATCGGGCCGCTCGATTTCGGTTCGCCCGTTCCAAGCGGAACCGCCGCGTCGTGGCGAAGGCGGCCCGATGATGTCGTCGCGTCCGCCCGGCGGTGGTCCGGGTGGTCCGCGTCCGAGCGGTGGTCCTGGCGCCGGCCCTCCCGCACCCGATCGCACGCTCTACGTCGGTAACCTTCCCTACGACTGCACGCAGCCCGAGCTCGAAACGCTCATCAACGGCGTGACGGCCGGCAACGGCACGGTCGTTCGCATTCACATGCCGATGGACGCCGACGGCCGCAAACGCGGCTTCGGCTTCGTCACGATGTCGAGCTCGGAAACGGCAAAGTCGGCCGCCGAATTGTTGAAGACGGCAGACCTCCGTGGTCGTCGCCTCATCGTGAACCTCGCGCATCCCAAAGGCGAGCGCCCTGCCGGTGGCGGCTACCAAGGTAGCGGCGGTGGCGGATTCGGCGGCGGCGGGTTCGGCGGCGGCGGATTCGGTGGTGGTGGCGGTGGTGGTGGCGGCGGCTTCGGCCCGCCTGCGCCGCCCGCAGGTCAGCGCCGCGCATTCGACGACAAGCGCCGCAAGCAACACGCAAGCGGCGGCGAAGACGGCCCCCCGCGCAGCCGCGGCGGCACCAAAGGCGGCGGCGGCACCAAAGCCGAGCCCGAGGACGACCGCTGGGACAAGCGCGACTGGGGCGACGACAAGGAGTAGAACCGCGGTTGCAAATCGCAATCGTCGGAGCTAAATCTCCCCGCCCTCCGAAAGCCCACCATGCGCGACCTCATCAAAATGACCTGCAGCAACTGTGGCCGAGCGAACTACACGACCACAAAGAACAAGCGAACGATGACCGAGAAGTTCGAGATTAAAAAGTTTTGCCCCGTGTGCCGAAAACACTTCGCGCACAAAGAAGGCAAAATCTCGAAGTCTTGATGGGTCGTTACGCTCATTGCATAAGCGATGAACGCATGCGCAGGTCGGGCGCCATCGCCGCCCCCCCCGGTAGACACGGGTAGGGAACGGCTGGTAGAAGCGGCGTCCCCCTCGCATGATGTTTGATTGGTTAAGCGGCCTCTTCTCGAACGATCTCGCGATCGATCTCGGGACTGCAAACACGCTGATTTACGTCAAAGGTAAGGGAATTGTGTCGTGCGAGCCGTCCGTCGTGGCCGTGCAGCGCGACGCCCGCGGTGGCAACAAAGTGCTCGCCGTCGGCCGCGAGGCGAAAGAAATGCTCGGGCGCACACCCGGCAACATTCGGGCGGTTCGGCCGCTGCGCGATGGCGTCATCGCCGATTTCGAGATTACCGAAGCGATGCTCCGCTACTTCATCGCGCGCGCGCACAATCGCCGCACGCTCGTGAAGCCGCGCATCATCATTTGCGTTCCCTTCGGCATCACCGAAGTCGAGAAGCGCGCCGTCAAAGAGAGCGCCGAGAGCGCAGGCGCGCGCGAAGTCTATTTGATCGAAGAGCCCATGGCGGCGGCGATCGGCGCGGGGCTCCCCATCACCGAGCCGAGCGGCAACATGATTGTCGACATCGGCGGCGGCACGACCGAGGTCGCCGTCATCTCGCTCGCAGGCATCGTCTACTCGCAGTCCGTGCGCGTCGGCGGTGACAAGATGGACGACGCCATTCAGGCCTACCTGAAGCGCAAGTACAACCTCGCCGTTGGCGAGCAAACGGCCGAGCGCATCAAGATGCAGGTCGGCAACGCGTACCCGCTCGAGCAGCAGCTCACGAGCGAAGTGAAGGGTCGCGATCTCGTCGCCGGCATCCCGAAGACCGTCATCGTCAACTCCGACGAAATCCGCGAAGCACTCATGGAGCCGCTCAACGCGATCGTCGAGGCCGTGCTCCTCGCGCTCGAGAAGACGCCGCCCGAGCTCGCTGCCGACATCGTCGACAAGGGCATCGTCCTCACCGGAGGCGGCGCGCTCCTCAAGAATATCGACGTGCTTTTGCGCGAAGAAACCGGGCTACCCGTGATGGTGTGCGACGACCCCATCAGCGCGGTCGTCCTCGGGAGCGGCAAAACGCTCGACCACATGGAGCTCTTGAAGGAGGTCACGATCGGGTAGTCACGCTCTGCGAGGCTTTTACCGGTCGTGAGCTGTACTCGTGTCTCCGTGGAAACGCTATCGGGACGCGGCGATTGTCGCCGTGCTTCTCGCTGTGCCGTTCTTCATGCTCCGCGCGAACATGAAGAAGCCGGAGAACTTGAACGCGCTCGATCGCGCGCTCCTTCGTGTGTCGGCGCCCATCGAATACGGCGCAGCAACGCTCGCGCGCGGCGTCTCGAGCATCATCGGCGACTACGTTTATCTGGTCGACGTGAAACAAGACAACGCGCGCCTCTCGTATGACAACGCCCGCCTTCGCGAGAACGTGCATCGGCTCGAGCAAGCACAAGTCGAGAACCAAGATTTGCATCGCTTGCTCCAGCTGCGTGAAAACATCGCCGGCGAGACGATCAGCGCGCTCGTGGTCGGAAAAGACTTCAACGAATTTTTCCGCGTCACGCGCGTCGTGCTCGATCGCGGGTCGCGCGATGTGCGGCCCAACATGCCCGTCGTGTCGCCCGATGGCGTCGTCGGCGTCGTGCTTCACGTCTCGGGTGACGAAGCCGACGTGCAACTCGCGGTCGACGCAGCCTTCGTCGTCGACGTCGAAGACGAACGCACCAAAGCGCGCGGCTTCGTCCGTGGCACCGGTGAGACTTCGCGTCACTCCTGCAACGTCGAGCAAGTCGACTCGCGCGATCTCGTCGAAGTCGGCGATTTGCTCGTCACGAGCGGCAAAGGCATGCGCTTCCCGCGCGGCGTTCCCGTTGCGCGCATCACGAAAGTAAACAAGCGCGAGCTCGGGCAACCGCAAGAAGTCGAAGCCGCACCCACCGTCGATTTCACGCGCCTCGATAGCGTTCTCATTCTCCTCACGCCGCCCGGCGAGCGCGATTTGCTCGAACCGACGGCCAAGAAGGACAAGAAATGAGGTCCGCGGCGTTCATCGGCGTGGGTTTGCTCCTGCTCCTCATTCAGTCGAATTTGTTTCGCGTCCTTGGGTACGCGCACTTCGCGGGGCTCGTGCCTTCGCTCGTGCTGCCGCTCGTGGTCTTCATGGGCGTGCACGAATATCCGCTCGCGCGCGGCGCCGCGATTGCGTTCGCGCTCGGGTACGCCACCGACTTGATCGGCATCGCGCCGATTGGTCTCTACACGTTCACGTACGTCGCGATTTTCGTGATGTCGCGTGCCGCCGGCTCGCGTCTCGCCGCGCAGACGGTGCTCATGCAGCTCGTGCTCGGACTCGGCTTCGCGTTCGTGCAGAGCTTGATGGTGCTCGTCCTCATGGCGATTTTCGGGCGCGATCCATACGTGCCTCGCGCGCTCTATCCGCTCACGTTGCCACACGTGATCGCAACGGGCGTGATGTCGCCGGTGCTCTTCCGCCTGGCGCGTCGCGTTCACACGGCGACCGCGCGCGGAGAAGCGGCGCGGGCCGAGCGCGGAGCGTGACGCCATGACGGTCCTCGTTTCGCGCGAAGGCGCCACCGAGTTTCGCAAGCGCTTCAAATATTTCGCGGCGGGCGTGCTGCTCGCGTTTTTGGTCGTGCTCGGTCGGCTCTTCGAGCTCCAAGCTGTTCAAGGCGCGGACTACGCAGCGATCGCGCACGACAACATCGTGCGTCGCGTCGCCGTGCCCACGATTCGCGGCGCCATTCGCGACGCACAAGGGCACGTCATCGCGTCGAGCCGGCCCGCGTCGAACGTCACGGTCGTTCCCGGGCGCGCGATGCCGAGCGCCGTGTCGGGGCGCAGACCGAGCTCCGTCGCCGAGCAAGCCGACACCTGGAGCAAGCTCGCGATCACGCTGCGCATGAACCCGGAAGAGCGCGTGCGTTTCGAAACGCGCCTCAAGACGGCGTGCGAAAATAGCTCCTGGCAAGACTCGCCCGAAGATCGTCGACGAAGCCCATGCTGGCGAACGCTTCTCGTCCGCGAGGACATCGCTCGCGACATCGAAGCGCAGCTGAAAGAGCACGCGAGCGAGCTCACGGGCGCCGACGTCATGACCGTGCCTGTGCGTTATTACCCCTACAAAACGCTGGGCGCGCATTTACTCGGGTACGTAGGCGAGGTCGACGCCGAGACGCTCGCGAAGCTTCGCCCGCAGGGCTACGACCAGATGAACGTCGAGCAGCGGCAGAAGCTCAACCCGCTCAACTACGACGTCGGCGACGCACTCGGCGCAACGGGCATCGAGCGCGCGTGGGAGAGCTCGCTTCGTGGGCAGGCCGGCTGGGAGAAACGCGTCGTCGACGCCCACGGTCGCTATCGCACGGGGCCGGAAGCCGATCGGCTGCTCGACGATCCGAAGCGGCAAGATCCGATTCCGGGTCGCGACTTGCGTTTGACGATCGACATGGAGCTGATGCAATCGATCGAGCGCGCGATGCGGGCTCACGCGGCAGGCGCTGCGGTCGTCGTCGACGTGCGCACGGGTCGCGTGCTCGCCGCGTACAGCAAACCGGATTTCGACCCGAACGATTTGAGCGGCGCGGGCGGAAAGACGCGTGTGCGCGAGACGTTCGCGCGCCTCTCGACCGATCCGCTGCGTCCGATGATGGACAAGACGATGAGCGGCGCGTTTCAGCCGGGCTCGACGTTCAAGCCGTTTTCGGCGCTCGCCGCGCTCGAAGACAAGCTCATCGACCCCGAAGATCACGAACGCTGCGACGGCTACTTGATGTTCGGGCGCCGCATCTTTCACTGCACCCACGTGCACGGCAAAGTGAACATGCACGATGCCATTGCTGAGTCGTGCAACGTCTACTTCTTCAAGCTCGCCGAGACGGTCGGCATGGATCGCATCGCGAGGATCGCCAACGACTTCGGGCTCGGCGAAAAAACCGGGCTCGGGACGAACCCGGAAGCGCCCGGCCGCGTGCCGACGCGCAGCTGGTACGCGCTGCGGTACCAAGGGCAATTCCGAATCGGGTTCACGCTCAACGCAGCGATCGGGCAGGGCGATGCGCTCGTGACGCCGCTGCAGCTCGCGCTCGCGTATGGCGCGCTCGCAAACGGCGGCACGGTGTACTCGCCCGAGATAGTGCGCGCCGTCGAGACGAGCGACGGCGCCGTCGTGCAGGAGTTTCCGCCGCGCGTGCGCCCGCACAAAGTCGATGTGAAGCCGGAGAACCTCGCGCGCGTCGTCGATGCGCTTCGCGCCGTCGTCAATGATCCGCGAGGTACGGCGTATCCCGTGCGCGATCCGACGATCGACATGGCCGGCAAGACGGGCACGGCGCAAACGGGTTACATCCCGCAAAAGGGCGACGACGCCAAACGCACCGCGTACTACTCGCGCGACCACGCGTGGTTCGCGGCGTTTGCTCCAGCGAAGGCGCCCGAGATCGCGGTCGTCGTGTTCATCGAGCACGGCGGCTCCGGTCCGACACAGGCCGCTCCGATCGCGATCCAGATCATTCGCGAATATCAGCGCCTCGCGGCAGCGCGGGGGCCGCACGTGAAGCCGCCGCCGCCACCGCCGCCGCGGCTCACGTGGTTTCCGAATGTGCTTCCGCCGATCGTCACGCCGCCACAAGACGACGCCGGCGCGCCCGCGTTCTCGCTCGATGACGCCGAAGCGCCTTTCCTCACGACCGAGGCTGGTGCGATGTGATCTCGCGCTCCTCCACGTTCACCGCGCGGCGTCTGCTCGACTCGCCGCGTGATCAATTCGACTGGGCGCTCTTCCTCGTCACCGCGGGACTCGCCGTCATTGGCGTCGTGAACTTGTATTCTGCAACGAGCGTCGTTCGCGCATCGCTCAGCGATTTGTACGTGCAGCAGGTATATTGGCTCGTGGCCGGCGGCATTTTGGGCGCGCTCGCCGCGGCGATCGATTACCGCCACATCGAGCGCTACGGCTACGCGATTTACGGGTTCGGCGTCGTCCTGCTGCTACTCGTGTTCGTTCTCGGCCGCGACATCCGCGGCAGCTCGCGCTGGATTCAGATTGGCTCGTTCAGCTTGCAGCCGAGCGAGTTCATGAAGCTCTTCTTGATCGTCGCGCTCGCGAAGTATCTCCACAACGATCCCAAAACCGAAGGCCGCAAGCTCCGCGATCTCGCAATCCCTGCGCTCTTCGCGGCGCTTCCCGTCGCGCTCGTGCTGCGCCAGCCTGATTTGGGAACGGCGCTCATTCTGCTGCTCATCTTCGCGACGATCGGCGCGATGATGCGCATCCAGTGGCGCAGCCTCGCGACGCTCGCCGTGTTTCTCGGCGTGTCGGGCCCGCTCGTGTGGGGCTACCTCCTCAAGCCGTATCAAAAACAGCGCGTCGTTTCTTTTCTCAGCCCCGAGGAGAATCTGCTCGGCGCCAACTGGCACGCTCACCACGCGCGCGTTGCGATCGGGAGCGGCAAGTGGCTCGGCGAAGGTTTCATGCGCGGCACGCAAAACCAATTCCTGTTCTTGCCGGACCAATACACCGATTTTCCATTTCCGGTTTTCGCGGAAGATTGGGGCTTCGTCGGCTCGCTCGTGCTCGTAGGGCTCTACGCGTTTTTGGTGCTCTGGGGTATTCGCGTGGCGCAGTCGTCGCGCGATCGTTTCGGCGCGGTGCTCGCGATGGGTGCGTCGGCGCTCATCTTCTGGCACGTGTTCTTCAACCTTGGCATGGTCACCGGGATGCTGCCCGTCGTCGGCGTGACGCTGCCGCTATTTTCGTACGGCGGCTCGAGCGTCATCACCGTGATGATCGGCCTCGGCCTCTTGATGAACGTCTCCATCCGCCGCTACCAGCTCGCCCCTGGGCGTTAGCCGATGACCGCGCCCAAGGCGAGGGCTGCGGCGGCGATCGTTGCGGCGACGATGCGTGAGCATGCGGCGGGAAAGAGTGCGGCTGCGAGTGACGATGCGATCGTTCCAGCGGCAACGGCTTCGACGCCCACGCCGAACGCGAGGTGGGCGATGAGGCCGGTTGCGGCGAGCGCCACGACGATGATGACGCTCGTCGTGATGCGGCTGCGCAAAGATGCGTCGGGGCGCATGGCAACGCATGCTGCGATGCCACCGAGAGCGCTCGCGAGCGTTGCGGGGTGACTGATGTCGATGCGTGCCGGAGCGAGACTCGCATATGTGCAGTGTGCAAGCATCGTTGCGGTGTCGAGCGACGGCGCGTGGGCTGCGTCGGCGAAGCGTGTGCAACGGAAGAGAGTCGCGCCATCGAGCACGGCGAGGCCGATCGCGATCGCGGCGAGCGCGTTCGCTTGGCGGTCCGCGATAGCGGGCTCGGTTTCGTTTTCGGCGGGCCGTTCGATGAGGGCCGCGCTCTGCGCCGCGAGCGCAGCGACCGCGACGCCGAATGGGCCCGAGTGTGTGAGGCCGGAGTGGCGCGCGACCGCGTATCCACCGATCGCCGCGAAGGCGAAGGCGACAAGCGCGACAATTTCGCTGCGGCGAGGATCGCGCGCGAGCTTCGGGGCCAGCGTCATCGAAGCGCCAATGGCAGCGCAGAGCGCGAACGGTTGCCAAAGCCACCCGAGCAGCGCAATCGCGGCGGCCGCGGCAGCTGGAAGAGCGAGCACGCCCGCAACTTGCGGTCGCCGCGCGGAAATCGCGACGGCCGCGCCGAGCGCGCCGAGCGCGATCACGGCGAGCGGAAAGAGAACGATGCCGAGCGCGCTCGCATACGACGGCGCGCTCCGAAGAACACCGGCATTCGCGTCGAAGAAATAGCTCGCGAGCACCATCGCCGAGACCGCGGGCAGAGCGAGGTCGGCCATATCGAGTGCCGCACATCCAACCGCGAACGACACGACCATCTCGGGGACTTGAGCTGCAAGGTGTTGCGGGTCACCGATCGCATGCGCGGCAAACGCAGCAAGCGCCGTGAGCGCCCCAAGCGACGCGACGATGATCGCAATCTCGCCAATCGCGCCGGCCGCACGTGAGCCGCGTACCCGCTCGCGCCAGAGCCGTGCGCCCATCGATGCAAGCGCGCCCGCGGCGCACGCGCCGGCGCTCCACGCCGCAAACGTCACTGCGCCCGAACGCCGATGCCCAATCGCAACGACGACGAAAAGCGCTGCGCTCGCGGCCGTCGCAACGATGGCGTCGTCACGCAGGTGCCGCGTCGACCGGACCGTGGCGGCGCCTTCTTCGGGCGAATCACGCCGCGCCGCAACCCAGGCGCCGACGAGCGCGAGCGCCGACGCCACCGCGAGGAGCGCGATCTCGAGCATCGAACTCTGACGCGCTAGCCGCCGGGCTTCGAGCTTTGCAGAACCATCAAGTGGAACTTGTTGAACTCGTTCTGCCCGAGCGTGAAGAGCACTTCGACGAGAAGGCGATACGGCGTGTCTTTGTCGGCGATGATGATCGCCTCACTGCCGCTTGCGTCTTTGTTTTGTGCCTGACGCACTTGCCGGTCCGTGTCGCGCCAGGACTTCACCGTTTGGCCGAGCTTGGTGATGTAGAGATCGTTCGGGCCGCCGCGCTTGAACTTCGCTTCGACGCCGTGGGTTGCGTCGCTCGGGACGTCGACCACTGATTCGTCTTCCACCATGATGTGGGACTTCGAGATGATGATCGGCACGCCTTCTTGCGAGGCCTCGGTCGTCAGGATGCTTTTCGGCATCTGAAGATCGTTCGATTGCGGAAGCGACGCCGACGACGCGCTCATGCTCTTCAGCAAGAAGACGAGGATGATCGTCATCATGTCGAGCATGGCGGTGATGTTGAGGAAGTTGACCTCGGGTGCCTCGCCGCGCCGGCGGATCTCCTTGCGGAGCATGCGCTTGTACGTCGCCATGCTCGCGGGCTTCTGTTTCGCGGGCGGCGGCCCTTGCGGCCCTTGCGGCGGCGGCGCTTGCGGCGGCCCTTGCGGTCCCTGTCCCATGTTCGGGGGTTGCATCGATTACCTTGCCAACCCGAAGTTGACGTCGGGGAAGAGCTCTTTACCGTCGTCCGTTTTGCGGACGGCGTCCATCGTGCCGATGACGACTTGATACGGAATGTTCGGGTTCGCGCTGATCGTCACGCTCGACTCATCGGCGAAATCGGGGGACGATGCTTTGAGCCCCGCGACGCATTTCTTGAGAGCGTCGAAGTTGTACTCTTTGCCATCGGGCGTTTTGCCAACCGCGAGGCCCTGCCCGGTATCCGCACAGCCGGGTGCGACGTTGCCGCCGCGCGCTTTGACGCTGAAACCCTCACCAACGACGAGGATCGTGAGACCCAGCGTGGGCGTCGTGGGCGGGCGAACCGATGCGCCGCCCGCCTTCGGAGGATACGTGTCGATCGTCGCGGTGAACGTGACGGTGACGGTCGCGAGAACGAACATCAGCACGTTCATGATGATGTCGAGGAACGGAACGATGTTGAGCTCGCCGCCCTCTTCATCAGGCGCGAGCTCGCGCGGCGATGAGAGTCGCCGAACTTTGCTCCGCTGGCTTGCGCTGAGCCGCTCCTCCGCCATGGATCAGTAACCGCCGGGGCGGGCCGTGATCGTGAGCAGATTGAAGACGCGCTCTTGGGTCGCGTCGAGGTCGTGCTGGATGTTCTTCGAGCGTTGGTGAAGAACGAGGTGCGTGATCATACAGACGACCGCGATGCCGAGACCGAACGCGGTGTTGTACATGGCCTCTGCGATGCCGTTCGCGAGGATGCGCTGCTTGTCGGCTTGCGACAGGCCTTGCGCAGCGACGGCGCCGAACGTGTGAATGAGGCCGAGCACGGTGCCGAGAAGGCCGACGAGCGTCGCGATGTTCGCGAGCGACCAGAGCGAGCCGACGCGCTTTTCGACGGCGGGCTTGAGCTCGCCGATCTTTTCGCTCATCGCTGCGTCGATTTCGTCCGGGCCTTTGTTCGCGTGTGTGAGACCCGCTTTAACGAGCTGCAGCGTCGGGTAGTCACCCGCGTCGCAGAGCTTGATGGCGCGATCGATGTTGCCCGCGGTCACCAGCTTCTTCACCTGCGCGAAAAACTCTTTCGAGTTCACGCGGTATTTCGTCAGCTGGAATGCGAAACGCTCCACGACCATCGCGATGACGATCGCGCTGACGACCAGGTTGATGGAGAGGAAGGTAGGGTTCTCCTTGAACGCCTCCATCAGACCGCTGCCGCTGCTGCCACCACTGGCCGCAGGCGCCGCACTCAGAAGTGCCACGAACATCCCGACGCTCCTTTCAGAACCTTAGAAGATTGAAAAAGTTTTTCGGACGATAGCGTTAGCTGATCCACGAAGTCAAACGGTGCCGCGCGCGCGGCCTTAGCGCCGGGACATCTTCCACCGCCGCTGCAAACTTGAACAACCACTCAAGAACCGTGGGTTTTTCGTATCACACCCACCCAATCGTTGTTGACGTCATCGCGTCTCATTCTGCATTCTGGTTGCCGCACCGGTTTGGGTTCGAGGCGTCACGGTGCTTCTTCCCATCGCGCATTCACGATCGTTGCGTCGGCTGTGCGCGTTCCTGTAGGCTTCGTTCGCATTTAAAACTCCGAGGAGAGAAAACAAATGGCTGCACTGTGGAAGCACTTCAGGGATGGCGGATGGGGCATGTATCCCATCGTGCTCTGGTCGATCCTGACGATCGGCGTCATCATCGAGCGAGCGCTCTATCTCTACGGCTCTGGCATCAACAAGGACGTCTTTCTCGCAACCATGCAGAAATGCATTTTGGCCGGTGACGTCGCCAAGGCTGTGAAGATGTGCAGCGCCGCCAACGCGCCGCTCGCGCGCATCGTTCAATCGGGTCTCGTCAAAGTGAACCGACCGGACGAAGAAGTTCAAGCTGCGATGGACGAAGCCGCACTGCGCGAGCTTCCGAAGATCGCAAAGCGAACGGGTTACCTCGCGCTACTGGCGAACCTCGCGATGCTCTCCGGTCTACTCGGCACCGTGTCGGGTTTGATTCAGAGCTTCGGCGCGGTCTCCGGTGAAGGCGTCGACCCGAGCCAGAAAGCACGAATCCTTGCCGAAGGTATTTCGGAAGCGATGAACTGCACTGCGTTCGGTCTCATCGTCGCCATCATGGCGCTCATCGGCTTCGCGATCTTGAACGGCAAGACGCAAGGCCTCGAGGACGACATCAACGAGTCGAGCGTTCAAGTGCTCAACTTGGTCGTCACGAATCGTCAGAAGGTGAACCTCGGCGGAGTTCAGTAAGGAGCCAGCATGGCAGGCGTAGACGTCGGCGGACAAAAAGGAAAACGCAGGTCGCTCGATTCGGAGATCAACATGATCCCCTTCATCGACCTCTTGATGGTCACCATCTCCTTCCTTCTGATCACGGCAGTGTGGTCTCACATGTCGCGCATCAACGCCGACGCCCAGGTCCCTGGTCCGCCGCGTCCCGATGTGGAGCAAGAGAAGATCGAGCCCGAGAAGATCCTCCACATCGAGATGCGTGCACCGGAGAAGTTCACGCTGATCTGGAAAGCGGGCGCTCAAGTCGTCAACTCCATCGAGGTCGTTCGCAAGGACGACGTCAAAGAGGAGAAGGGCAAGAAGCTCGTCCGCTATCCCGACCTCGCCACCAAGATCGAGGAAGAGTGGAAGAGCACGGGCTCTCACCGCGATCCCACGGACAAGAAGCTCGACCAGGCGGTGCTCCACACCGACAACGAGACTCAGTATTTCTACATCGTCGGCGTCATCGACGCGATTTACCACCCGCACCGCAAGTTCACCGACCAGCGCACGGGCAAGACGGACGACGTGCCGTCGTTCAACGTCACCTTCGCGGTCAACTGATTCAGCAGGTAAACGACCATGACTGTCGCCATTCCCGATCGTAGGTTGATGCACTTCGTGCGGCTCGCGTTCGTTCGCAAAAAGGTTGCGGGCGGCGGGAGGCGATCACCGAACGCGAACTTGTCGCTCACGTCGATGATCGACTTCTTGATCGTGGTCGTCGTGTTCTTGCTCATGACGTTCAGCGCGTCCGGCGAGACACCGCCAAACAAGGGCCTCGTGCTTCCACAAGCCGAGAACACCCTCGACATGATCGACGCGCCCATGGTCGCCATCAACGGCAGCCAAATTTTGGTCGACGGCGCAGCTGCTGGCAACACACACGCGATCGAGGACAACAAACGCCTCGCTCGCATCGACGAGCTCTTCAACATCCTCAAGGGCAAACGCGAAGTGTGGAAGCAACTTCACCCGGGCAAAGATTTTCCCGGCGTCGTCGTGCTTCAGGTCGATCAGGACGTCACGGCCGTCGTCGTGAAGAGCACGTTCCAAACGTCCGCATTCGCGGGCTACCCGAACGTGAGCTTCATGGTGAATCAGCTGCCGCGTTCGCACTGACCTCGAGCTCGTGGGCGGAAACCGATGCCCGCTCCGCCGAAGAAAAACGAGACCCGGAAGCTGGGGCTTCCGGCTGTCGTCGAGGGCCAAAAGGCGCGCCTCGAAGGTCGCTTCAATCGCGTCACTGGTCGCGCGTGGCTCACGATCGCCGTGGGCCTCATCGCCGTCCTTTCGATTTATCGATTCGTGTCGGGGCGCGAGCTCGAAGGGCGCAGAAGCACGCTGCTCGGTAAGCAACGCGCGATCGACGCAACCGTCGGCAAAGAGTGGACACCACTACGCGACAGGCTCGAGAAGTTCGTGCTCGATCGCAGCGGCGTGTTCACCGAAGATCGGGTCGAGCCGGAAGCGAAAGCCTGGAGCGGGCACGTCGAAGCGGGCGTGTATCTTCGGCTGCGGCTCGCCACCGCGAAATCCACCGAGGGGCTTCGCGCGGCCGCGCGTGATTCGTCGCGTGATGCGTTCACCGGATGTTTGCTGCGCACGGAAAATAGACCGCTCGCGCAAGGCGACGTCGACGCCGGCGCGTTTCCCGAGCAACCGTGGAACCTGCGGCAAGCGTACGCAGCAACGCGCATCCTCACGCCCGAGTGGGTGACGCAAGTGAAAGACTCGGACGAGTCGCTGCGCCTTCGCGTGTTCGAGCAACAATACGAGAAAGCAGAGCGTGAAGAGATCCCGCGCGCGATCGACATCATCAAGCGCGCCGAATTTTTCCTGCTCGTGCTCGACGAGTCGGCCGACGATCCGAAAGACGAAAAACCTTTGTGGTCCGACGGCGGCATCGACACCGCCGAAGAGGCGATTCAGCTCGCCCCGCATTGGGCGCGCGTGCACGTGCTCGACCTCAAGTCGGACAAGGAGATTGTTCGCGTTCGCAAACACGCCGAGGGTCAATTCATGTTCGCCAACGGTCGCCCCGTGACGGACGAAGAGACGCTCGACGCCATGAAGCGCCAAGTGAACAACTGCGCGCTAGCTCAGGAAGTCCGCGCGGCGATCCCCTGACGGATGCAGATGTGTACGTCGGTGAAGTTCAGGCCCGTGGGCTCGAGCGGAATCGCGGTGCCAGCTTCGATGTGAAGATTGCCTGTGTCGAAGCGTGCGATCGCTTCGTTCGCGCCGGGAAGTGGTGCTTCCACGATGGCGCCTGATGTGTTGCTCGATCCGTCGACGCCGTCGGTTGCGATCGCGGCGAAGAGCTCGCCTGCTTTCAGCGTGAGGCTCGCGACGGCTGCTGCGTGCGTGCAGCGGCCGCCATGGCCGGCGTCGAGCGGAATTCGCAGCGTGGGTTCTTGCATAGTCACCGTTGCGTTGATGCCGCGGCTCGTGAGCTCTTCGGTCATCAGCGCCGCAAAGAGAGATGGCTCCGCGATGACGTCGCAGCGCTCTCTCTGTTTCGAGGTTTCAACCCAGGGGAGAGGGTCGGCGATGATGCGGCGGGCATCCGCGATCGTCGTGGGGTCCATGGCGGTTGGGCCCGAGGCGACATCGTGGGGCTCTCCGTTGATGACGTCGCTTACGATCAGCGTGCGACGCGCGTGATCGCCGCACGCGAGCGCGAGTGCGCCGCCTTTGATGCGCGAGAGATGGCGGCGGACGATGTTGATGTCGGTGATGGAGACGCCGCTGTGAAGGAGGGCGTTGATGATTTCGCGTTTGCGCGGGAGCGAGAGACCCTGCGAGGGGGCGCACAAGAGCGACGATGCGCCGCCCGACATCAAAAAGAGGCGCGGCTCCGGCACGTCGGATGACGCCAGCACCAGCGCGGCTCCCGCGGCGTGAATCGACATTTCGTCCGGAAGTGGGTGGCTCGCCTCGATCACGGTAACGCGCGGGT
Organism: Polyangiales bacterium; assembly: GCA_038239005.1. Lineage (GTDB taxonomy): Bacteria > Myxococcota_A > Polyangia > Polyangiales > Polyangiaceae > DASXHD01. The sequence continues at coordinate 7,008 of JBBSFE010000053.1, read as the reverse complement.
CATGCGGCGGCGCCGGAAACCCACGCGGGATCACGACGAGCGCGCGCGAGAACTTCCGAACGCCGGCGAGCATCGAGGTAGCGGCCTTGCCGGCAGCGATGACGACGAACGGGCCCTCATCGCCGAGCGTGCTCGCGACTCGGCCTGCAAGATCGACGCGCGTACACGCCGCGCGGAAGGCCGCGAGCACCGCTTGGCGACGGCTCACTTGCGGACGTCGCCGATGTCGATCACATGCGTTCCGAACGTGGCCTCCCAACCGAAGGCGATGGTGAACACGAACGCACGCACGTCGACGTTGGTCGATTCTGCGGCGGAGAGAGCCTCGCGGCTCCAACGAAGCGCGCCGCGGATCGCGATGAACGGGCCAGCGATGTGCGGCAAGAGCGGAAACTCGAGACCAAAGCCGAACGAGAGGCCCCCGACGGCCCCGAAGTTGCGCCCCGCGGGTTGCGCCACGAACGCCCCGAGCTCGATCGAGAGCGAGTCGATGAAGAGATCGATGCGCGGCGAACCGAGCTCGCCACCTTGGAGGAAACGAGCCAAAAATAGGGGTTTGAGCTCGAAACCAGCGACGCCGAGACGGAGCGGCTCTGAGCGCCCGCCGAAGCCTTCTTCGTACGTGAGGAATATGCCTGCAGAATGCAAGTATCGATAACGAAGGTCGAGCGCGCCGCGAACACCGCGAACGTCGATGGCCGCGCCGCCCGAGATCGCAATTGCGGAGTCGGCGTCGAGGCGGCCATACGATGCGTCGACCATCGACTCGCTCAAGCCAGCGCCTGCCGCGAGCACGACCGCAAGCGACTCAGCGAGAAGGAACATCGTCGTCTCGGTCAGGGGCGCTACCCCCGAGCGCCGTAGTGATGGGCTCGCGGAGCTCGCGCGCAAAGAGCAGGCGCACGCGCGAGAGCGTTTCGCCTTTGAGGCGCGAGAGGAGAAACGAAACCTCCGAAAGCGGACGCGCCGGGCCTTTCGCGTACACCACGTACGGCTCTTGGTCGGCTTCGAACGGGACGTCGCTCGCGATGTCGAGGCCGACGTGGACGTCAGGATCGAGGCCTTGCTCGCTCGCGATCTTGCGCGCGATCTCGAGAGCGCGCTGGCGCCCCGCGGGCTTTGCTTGCTCGCCGAAGAGCTCGTACGTCTTGAAGAGTGACCGCGCACGAACGCGCTTCGTGAGATCGCAGAGGCCGGGGTCCTGGCATTTCTCCCAGGCGTGCATCGCCATCGCGAGAGATGCGTCGTCGAGCTCGAGGTAATCGGCGAGCGGGATTTCTTCGCCGTGTGCGGCGAGCTCGATCGCGCGTGGTGTTCCTTCGAGACGCATGCCTTCGCCGATGAGGCGAGCTGCGCGCGAGAGCACAGCGCGAATCATCCACTCGGCGGCGCGCGTCGCCTTGTGCAAATAGACCTGCTGAAACATGAAAAGGCGCGCAACGAGGAACGCTTCGATCGCGGGAAGGCCCTTGGCGCCGTCGATCGCGAGCGCGGGCGCTTCGTCCTCTTTTTTCGACGGCGCGAAACACAAGCTGCGCAGCAGCCAATCGAGATCGAACACGCCGTAACGCACACCGGTCGCGTGCGCGTCGCGAAGCAAGTAGTCGCAGCGATCGACATCGAACGTTCCGCTCACAGAGCGCGCCAAATAGGGAAGCGGATGCTCGCCTGACACGAGCGCGGCGACGCGTTGCGGCATCCCTGCGTCTTCGGCTTCAAGGAGGCGATGGACGGCGGTGTCGGGGTCGAGCACGATGCGTCGTGTCCACTCTTCGTGAACGGGAACGCCGGGGATGGCGTCCTCGAAGAGATGCGAGAGCGGGCCATGGCCGACGTCGTGAAGGAGCGCGGCTGCGATGGCGTCGCGTGCGCGATCGCTCGTGATGCGTTGCCAGTAGGGCAGCGAGCCGTGGATCGTGCGAAGGCGCGCGAGGAGAAGCTTCATCACGAATGCCGCGCCGACCGCGTGCGCGAAACGCGTGTGCTCCGCGCCCGGAAACGCGAACGACGTCACGCCGAGCTGACGAATGCGACGAAGCCGCTGCACCTCGGGTGTGTCGATGAGGCGCGGCACGACGAGCTCTTCCTCTGACTCGAACGAGACGAGGCCGTGAATCGGATCGCGCAGGATCACGTCGCGCAGCCTATCAGAACGTCACCACGCTTTCGTACAGGGTGCCGTCGTCGCCCCACGCGCGAACGCGAATGGGGCTCTTTGGGGAAGCGACATCGACGAACGTGGGGAGTGTTGCGGGTGCTGCGCCGAGCGTGCGCTCCGCGTGCCATGTCGCGCGAAATGTGTCGCTTGCGCCGCGCGCATCGATCGCCCACGCGAGCGGCAAGCTCGGCTCGAGTAAGATCACGCGGAGGCCGTCGGAATGGAAATCGTGCGCGGCGCGGCCCTTCGCGCGCGGCAAATCCGCTCCAAGGTGCTCGATGGTGGGCGCGGTGCCGGCGCGCATCAATCGCGAACGCGCCGTCGCGATCGCGATCGGGCTTTTGTCCGACACGATCGTGCGGCGACCCGCGGCGACCGCGGCTTCGGCCGTGGTGCCGCTTCCGCAAAACAAATCGACGACGAGCCCACCTTCGGGCGACGCACACCGAATGATGCGGTCGAGCAGCGCCGTCGGTTTTTGCGTCGGATACCCCGTGCGTTCGGTGGCTTTCGCGTGGCGAAGCGGTGAGACATCGGTCCAGAGCGCATCGACGCGACGCTCTCGGAAAAATTCTCCGCGATCGTTTTTCACCAGAAAATATTTGATGTAGACGCGCCCAGTCGCCGTGCGATGAACGCGGCCTTCGCGGTCGAGCTTTTCGATCGATGCGTCGGTGTAGTCGCCGCGTGGCGCGGTCGTGAATGGGCGTTTCTGCTCGTCGATGCGTACCGCGCGCGCTTCGATGGGCTCGAGGCGCGTCGGCGGCGTGATCTTCGCGTGCTCTTTTCCGTAGACGATGATGGTGTCGAGCGTTCGGCCGAACTGCGCGCTCGTTGCTTGCCGTCCCAAGTTCGGCGCGCGTCGCCACACGATCTCGTTGATGAACCGATCGCGCCCCATGATCTCGTCGAGGATCGCGCGCACGAGATACGCCGAGCGCCAATCGAGATGGACCCAAATCGAGCCGTCTTCACCGAGCAAATCCACGGCCGCTTCCAAACGCGGCGCGAGCATTTCGAGATACCCGCCGATGCCATCGGGGCCGCGCCATCGATCGCCGAATGCCACCGAGCGTCGCGTGCGGCCATCGGCGACACCGTCGAGGCGCGCTTCGGATACGTAGTCGGCTTGCGAGGCATACGGCGGATCGACGTAAACGAGCTGCGCGCGCTCGCCGCGATCGCGGATGAGCCGCGCCGCATCGAGTGCGTCACCGAAAAGTAGTGTCGCGCGATCGGAACCCGCTTCGATAGCAACGGGCGTCGCAATGTTGCCGCGGTGCGTTGAGGGAGGAGCCTCGCGGCGGAGAGCGGAACCACACTCCCAGGTCCTCCCAGACCACTGAAGTCGGATTTCTTGGGACGTCACCTCGCTAGCTTAGCGTGTATGCTTCAAATTCCGGGTTTTGCCGGGCATTCATGGAAACGCAAGGGCAACCCACAAGACTCGTCGATGTCCTGCGGGCGTTCCCGCAGAAGGAGCTCGACGCGCTCATCGAGCGGCTCGGCATCCGCATCGATGCAGGAAAGCGCCTCGACACGCCATCGCAAGTCGCGCGCGCCCTCGTTGCGATTCCGGATTTGCGCGAGCCGTCGCGGCTTCCGCCGGGCGCGGTCGATTTGCTTCATCGCGTCGCCGAGGCGAAGGGCACACTTCTCGTGACCGCCGTGCCGCCTTCGCTCGAGCCGCTGCTCGCGCGCGGGTTGATGTTCGCGCGCGCCGCGGATCCGAACGCGTCGACGCACAAAACAATCGAGCTCGTCTTGCCGACGGCGCACTTGCTCCAGCTTCGTTCGTGGGAAGGCGAAGACCCGCGTGGCGTGCGTGCGCTGCTCGCGCAAGCTTCGTTCGAGACGTCGAGCACCATTGCAACGCACTATCTCGGGCGCCCCGCGACGCCGCCGATCGTGCTCGCGCTCGAGCCCGCGTGGGAAGTGCTTTCCGATCCGGTTGCGTTGCGCGCCGAAATCGAGCGGCTCGCACCGAGCGAGCTTCGCGTTCTCGAAACGGTCGAGCGTGAAGGCGGAGAGGTCGACACCGAAGAGCTCCTCGAGATCGAACGCGAGCCGCTTCGTCTTCGAACGGCTACCGGCGTTTCGCCGTCACGTCGTGGTGTGGGCTCGGCGCTCGAGCGGCGCGGTTTTTTGATTCCGGTTCATCCGAATCGTCACATCGTTCCGACGGAAGTTTCGCTCATCGTCTCGGCAGCGGGTCGCGCAGAGCGCGCCGAGCGCCGTGAGGAAGTGAAGCGCTTCGTTCGCTCGGGTGATCACGCGCCGCGCCGTGCTCGTTTCGCGCCCGATCCGTCGCCGCTCGTTCTCGCGCTCGCACTCGCATCGCGTGAAGGCACCGGCGACGTGAAGCCGAACATCGGCACGCCGAAGTCGCTCACACAAAAGCTCGGCGGGCGATTTGGTCGCGACGCCACCACCGTCGCGATGCTCGTTGCGCTCTCGCGCGCCGTAGGTTTGTGGGAGCCATCGGCGCTCGTGGTGTCGTCGCCGCCGGGGTCGCTCACGCTCGGTGACGTTCCGCACCTTCTGTTCGCCGCGTGGCGTCGCGGTGGCGCATGGGACGAAGCTCGCGATGAGCCCGAAGTTTTGCGCCTCGCCGTCGACTCGCGCGACCCCAGCCCGATTGGCGTCGTGCGCGAGCTCTTGCTCGAAGCGCTCGTCGAGCTCGGTGAAGGCTGGATCCCGTGGCCCGCGCTCGAACGCTACTTGCGCTCGGACCACCGCATGGCCGGCCTCACGCGACTCTTTCGCCGCTGGGCGGAACGCAGTCAAAGCGCATCGACGTACGCCGCGCCGATCGCCGTCGCGCGCCGCATCGTGCGCGAGAGCTTGCCCGCGCTCGGCATGATCGACACGGGCGAAGAGGACACCGAAGAAGGCGCGGCTCCTCGCGAAGTGCCGGTCGACCCCGCAGAAGCCGAAGATGCGGCACTCATGCTTCGCCTCACGCCGCGTGGTCGCGCGCTTCTCGCGAACCGCACGACCTCGAGTCAGGGTGAAGCGAAGTTCATCGATTCGCACATACTTCGCATCGGCGCCCAAACACGCGTCGCGCACGTTCTCGCGATCGCACCGCTCGTCGAGGTCGCGCGATGCGCCGATGCGCTCGAGCTCCTCGTTGCTCCGCAAACGCTCGCGCGCGCGCTGTCGGCAGGCCTCGAAGCCGACGCCGTGCGGACGCGCATCGAAGCCGTCGCGCCGCTCCCCGACACCCTCTCGAAGACGCTCGCCCAGGCGAGTGTCGTTCTCGGTCGCAGCACCTTCGTTCCAAGCGCAGGTTTTCTGTGGGTCGACGACGCAAACATTCGCGAGCTTCTTCGCACGCGGCGCGCAACGTCCGAGCTCTTCATCGAGCCCTCGCCTACCGGCGGGCTTCTCGTAGCTGCTGGAATCGATCTCGATCGATTGTCGCGTCGATGCCGCGCACTCGGGATCGAGATTCTCTACGACGGCCAAGTCGTTCGCGCGCGCAGCATTCCGCCGGGCGGCTCGACACCTCCGCCTCCGCGCATGACGCCCGCACCGGGCGGCGTCGAAGCCCGTCGTCGGTCGTCGCAGATTCGCGGCGTTCAGCTCAGGAAAAAGGGCGAGTAGCTCGGCGTTTCGCTCTGCGAGGCCTTCTCGCGATCGCGAGCGCCGCGATGGCGAGCGGAGCGAAAAATAGATCGCCACGTTGCGCCGGAGCGTTGCTCGCGTTGCAGCCGTTCGATCCGCCGGCGCCGGTTCCCGCATCTTGAGGAGGAGGCGGAGACGCATCGGCTTTGGCGCCGCTGTCGGTGGCGGGCGCTGCGTCGTTCGCCGCGTCGGACCCGGCGTCAGCGGGCGGGTCGGCGCATTTGTCGTTCGTGCCCGAGGTCTCGACGATGCAGCCGTGCGCGCACGTCGTCTTCGTCTTCGTCGCGCCGCCTTCGCAGTCGTACAGGTCGTCTTTCGTTCCGCCGGGCCACTGCGTCGATTGCCCGCAGTAGAAGCCATCGAGCGGCGCGCCCGCGCACGGGTCGGCGACGCCCGTATTGCCCGCCGCGTGAAGGAAGCAGCTCGCGCAGCTTTGTTTGTACGTGTACTTGCCGGCGACGTTTTCTTGCACGACGTCGACGGTGGTTGCGTTCACTTTGTCGACGACAGCGACGTGACCCGCAGTGACGTCGGCGCCGCAGCTACCGCCGGCGAAGATGATCAAGTCGCCGTGCACGGGCGTCGTGGTCACCGAGACGTTCGACGGATGCGTCGCGCACATTTGCTTCGCGTAACTGATGCCCCACAGGGTGCCCGTGCCGAATTTGAAATGCAGATAGCGAACGGCGTACTCGACGCACTGATATCCGTAGCCGCCTTCGGTTTGGATCCAACCGCTGCCGCCCGACGTGCTCTTCGTGTCGGCGCCGTTGTTCGACCAGACGTTGAAGTCGCCGCAGTACGCGTACGCGGGAATGCCATCGAGTGTGGCCGATGCGGCCTCGCTACAGACGTAGTCGACCTTCTCGCTGCCTTGCCCGACGTTCTCGCGCGCCGAGCACGCGACAATCGCGACCGCTCCAAGGGCCACCGCCGGTGACACGAATTTGCGGATCATCCTCGAAACCTCCTGCAGCGCGCGTTCCAACCAATTGTCCCTCGAATCGCGCTGGATCGCGAGCGCATCACCGCGACCCATCGCGAACGCGCGTGACGCTTCGCGACTGGCCCGCTGGCCTGGCCCGATTTGGCCCGGCCAGCTGCGCAGTGCGAAAACACGGCGATTCCGCGCGGCACGCGGCGTGCTCTCCGTTCCGGTGCGCGCGCGTTCTTTGTGAAACGTTCTTACGAAAGGATCGAACTTAGAAAACTGTAAGTGG
>JBBSFE010000052.1:0-39580 GCA_038239005.1 Polyangiales bacterium | reverse complement strand
ATGACGCCCGAGCGCAGCGAGGAAAGTCATGAAACCATCGCAGCGAGCACCGCAGGTGCGAGTGATTGTCCATGACGCCCGAGCGCAGCGAGGAAAGTCATGAAACCATCGCAGCGAGCACCGCAGGTGCGAGTGATTGTCCATGACGCCCGAGCGCAGCGAGGAAAGTCATGAATGATGTAACTCCGCCTCCGAGCCGCAAGAGCGACCGGGCCCAGATCGACATCTCGCAGATCGCGAAGGTGGCTCGTCGCGCCGAGCGACGTCTCCGCACCGTGCGCGCGCTCGCGTGGGGAACCACCGCGACGGCTGTCGCACTCGGGCTCGCCGTGGCCACGTTGGTTCTTCGCAAGACCGGCACCATCTCGGAGAAGAAGGCGCTGATCGCTTTCGGCGTCGAGATCGCGCTCGTCATCGGCGTCACCATCTTCGCGTACTTGCGCCGCATGCCGCAGCGTGCGGGTGCGCTCGCACTCGATCGGCATCACGGCCTCGCCGACAGGCTGGCAAGCGCGCTGTCGTTCGGTGATCTGCCGCAGCAGGAACGCACGCCGTTCATGGACGCCGCCATCGACGACGCCCTCGCAGTCGTCAGCAACGTGCAGCCGGCCAAAGCGGTTCCGATGCGCACGCCGCGCGATCTCGGTGTCGTCGCTGCGCTCGGCGTCGGCGTTGCGCTCATCGCGCTCTTCGAAATTCGCGAGCACAAGCCGGCGATGAGTCAACACACGATCGATCCGGTCGACGTCAACGCCGACGATCTCGATGCCATGCGCGATTTTCTCCACAACGAGGAAATGAAGAACAACAGCGACGAAGCCAAAGAGGCGACGCGCGAGTTCAACCAGCTCATCGAAGACCTCGCCGCCAAGCGCCTCGATCGCACCGAAGCCTTCCGCCGCATGCAGCAGCTCGAGGACAAGCTGATGACGGGTAGCGAAGCCGAGCGCAAATCGCTCGAGGAGCAGCTCGCGAAAATCGGCGAGGAGATGAAGAAGAGCGATCTGACGAAGCCCGCGGGCGAGTCGCTCGACAACAAGAACCTCAAAGACGCCGAAAAGAACCTCCACGAGCTCGCCAAAAAGCTCCGCGATGGCACCGCCAAGCCGGACAAAGCAGAGCTCGACAAGATGCGCGAAGCGCTCAAGGCCGCGGCGGAGAACGCCGAGAAGAACAAGGCCGATCTCGAGAAGAAGCGCGACGAGCTGAAGAAGGAAATCGATCTCCTCAAGAAGAAGCAGGCCGAGAATCACCCCGACGGCGGCGCCCCCGACGACAAAGAGAAAGATCTCCTCCAGAAGAAAGAACGCGAGCTCGAGCGTCTCGATCAGCAATCGGCCCAGTCGGCGCAGAACCAGCGCTCACTCGATCGCCTCGACCAAGATCTCCAGAAGGCCGCCGAAGATCTGATGCACGACCTCGGTGCGTCCGCGAACGATCTCGATCAGGGCGCCGAAGACATGGAGCGCATGGCGCAGCAGGAGATGACCGATCAGGAGAAAGAGCAGCTCCGTCAGAAGCTCCAAGAGCTCCGCGAGCTTCTTCGCCAACAAGGTCAGGGCGGCCAGCAGCAGATGGTTCGCTTGCAGCGCTTTCAACAGCGCGCGCACGGGCAAGGTCAAGGCGGCGCGGGCGGCCAAAACCAAGGGCCCACGGGCCAAGGCGGCGGGCAACAGGGTCAGGGCCAACAGGGTCAGGGCCAAGGCGGCCAAGGGCAACAAGGTCAGGGTCAAGGCGGCCAAGGTCAGCAGGGTCAAGGCGGCCAAGGTGGTCAGGGTCAGCAAGGCCAAGGCGGTCAAGGCGGCCAAGGTGGTCAGGGCGGCCAAGGTCAAGGCGGCCAAGGCGGCCAAGGTCAGAGCGAGGTTTGGGTCGTCGGTCCGAACGGCGAAAAAATCCTGATGCTCCAGCGCTCAAGTGGTGGCGGCGGCCAGGGTCAAGGCGGTCAAGGCGGTCAAGCCGGCCATGGCCCGGGTTGGGGCACCGGCCACGACACCAACATGTCCGGTCAAGCGACGAACCCGAAGGTCGGCACGCAAGACACCCAAGTGCAGGGACAAGACACCGGCCAAGGCGAGTCACGCAGCCAGGTCATCCTCGGTGCCGCCGAGCGCGGCTTCGCGAATCGCGGTTACACGAAGGTCTATCGCGAGTATCACACTGTGGCCGAGGAAGCGCTCAACAAGGACGAAATTCCCGGCGGCTATCGTTTCTATGTGCGCCGTTACTTCCAGCTCATTCGCCCGCGCGACTAAACGAAGAGAAAGAACATGACCGAGCCGACAGCGACCGAAAGCGTTCGCAGCGACGTGCTGCAATTCCGCGAGCAGATTTCGGCGATGCGCGCCGAGATTGGCAAAGTGATCATCGGCAACAAGGACGTCGTCGACGGCGTTCTCGTCTGTTTGCTCGCGGGAGGTCACGCTCTCCTCGAAGGCGTCCCCGGCCTCGGCAAGACGATGCTCGTGCGCACGCTCGCCGAGACGCTCTCTCTCACGTTCTCGCGCATCCAATTTACGCCCGACCTCATGCCCGCCGACATCCTCGGCACCACCGTCATCGATCAGGCGCAAGGCGCGGCGAATCAATTCTACTTCCGCAAAGGACCCATCTTCGCGAACATCGTCCTCGCCGACGAAGTGAACCGCGCCACGCCGAAGACGCAATCGGCGATGCTCGAAGCGATGGCGGAGCGCCGCGTGTCGGTTGGCAACACGACGCACATCCTCGAGGAGCCCTTCATCGTCCTCGCAACGCAGAACCCGCTCGAGATGGAAGGCACCTATCCGCTTCCCGAAGCGCAGCTCGACCGCTTCCTCTTCAAGCTCCACGTCCCATTTCCGAATCGTGAAGAGCTCCACAACATCTTGGACCTCACGACCGGCGCAGAGATGCCGAAGCCGCACGCCATCGTCGATCGCGCGACCATCCTCAGCATGCAAAAGCTCGTACGCCGCGTGCCCGTTGCGCGTCACGTCCAAGATTTCGCGATTCGCATCGTGCAAGCGACGCACCCCGACGGGCCAGACGCGCCCGACATGGTCAAACAGTTCGGCCGCGTCGGCGCTTCGCCGCGTGGTGCACAATCGGTGCTTCTCGCCGCGAAGATCAAGGCGCTGTTCGACGGTCGCTTTGCTGCCGCGATCGACGACGTCCGCACCGTCGTTCACCCCGCGCTCCGTCACCGCATCCTGCTCAACTTCGAAGGCGAGGCCGAGGGCATGAAGACCGATCAACTGATCGATGCCATCCTCAAGGCGCTTCCGGAAGCCAAGGTAGGCGCCGAAAAGCCGGCGGCGAAGGATGGTCCGGCGGCGCAAAGCGCCGGAGCATAAATTCGAGTGGGTCTGCTCGATCTCTTCCAGCCCGGCGGTCCGCTGAGCCTGCGGCCTGCACGTCAGGCCAAAGTCCAGGACGACGATCTCTTCGACGACGAGTTCCAGCGCAAGCTCGACTACCTCGCGCTCGTCAGCCGAAAAGTATTCAACGGTCGCATGCGCGCCGAGCGCCGCACGAAGAAGAGCGGCAGCGGCATCGAATTCGCCGACCATCGGGATTACCAACCCGGCGACGATTTTCGCTACCTCGACTGGAACGTGTATCAAAAGTTCGGCCGCCTGCTCCTCCGCCTCTACGAAGAAGAAGAGGACTTGAGCGTCTACTTGATCGTCGACGCGTCGGGCTCGATGGCGTTCGGCGATGGTGAGAAGCTCAAGTACGCAAAGAAAGTGTGCGCCGCGCTCGCGTACGTGGGCTTGGCGAACCTCGATCGCGTGGGCATCGTCTCGACGAGCGACAAGGTCATGGACCGCATGCCCGAGACGCGCGGCAAGGGTCGCATCTTCAAAGTGTTTCGATTTTTGCGCGCGCTCGAGCCCGCCGGCGTCACCGATCTAGGCGACGCGCTGAAGACGTTCGTCGCGCAGCACAAGCGTCGCGGCCTCGCCGTGCTCATCACCGATCTCTACGATCCGGCGGGCTTCGAGAAGGGCATCAACGTCCTTCGCTACAACAAGTTCGATCCGTTCGTCGTCCACATCGTCGACAAACGCGAAGAGAAGCCGAAGCTCGCAGGCGATGTTCTTCTTTACGACTGCGAGACCGGCGACGAACGCGAAGTCACCGTCACCGCAAAGGTGCTCGAGCGATTCGGTGCAATCTACAAAGAGTACATCCACGAAATCGAGCGGTTCTGTACGACGCGCACCGTCCCGTACATCCAAGCCGACATCAACACACCGTTCGATGAATTGATCCTCAAGATCTTCCGTCGTGGAGGGTTTCTCCGTTGATTCTCGCTGGCCTGCCGTTCGCCACGCTCGCTGCCGTGTTCGGCGCGGTCGCGGCCGGGATGATCGCGCTCTATATTTTGAAGCTGCGGCGCCGCGTCGTTGCAGTTCCGTTCTCGCCGCTCTGGCAGCGCATCCTTCGAGACAAAGAGGCGACGAGCCTCTTCTCGAAGCTGAAGCGCTTGCTCTCGCTGCTCTTGCAGCTCGCGCTTCTCGCGCTTCTCGTTCTCGCGCTCGGTGATCCGCGCGCAGCAGCCACGCTCATCAAAGGCCGCAACGTCGTCGTGCTCGTTGATGCGAGCGCGTCGATGCAAGCCACCGACGTCACACCGACCCGCCTCGCCGGCGCCAAGGACGAGGTCAAGCGCTTGATCCGCGGCATGGGCGGCGCCGATCGCATGCTCATCGCGCAAATGGACGCCGCCATCACACCGATGGGACCCATGAGCGGCGAAACGAGCGAGCTCGAACGCGCAGTCGACTCCGTGAAAGCCACCGACGCACGCGCCGATTGGCCGCGCGCTCTTCGTTTCGCCACGGACACGCTTCGCAACGTCGACAACGCAGAAATCGTCGTCGTCAGCGACGGCAACCTCGGCGAAGCGATCGACTCGGCCGGGCCCGTGCACATCGGCGACGTGAAACTTTCGTACATGCCCGTAGGCAAAGCGAAGGACAACGTTGCCATCACGCAATTTTCCGTGCGCCGCTACCCGCTCGACAAGTCGCGCTACGAGGTGATGCTCGAAGTCGAGAACACCGGCCCCGCGGAGGCTGATGTCGAGCTCACGCTCCTCGGCGACGGCACCATCGTCGATCTCACGAAGCTCCGTTTGCGTCCAGGCGATCGGTTGCCGCGTTTTTATCCGAACTTGTCGGGTGCATCGCGCACGCTCGAAGCCAAGCTCGCCGTGATCGGCGACACGAAAGATGCGCTCCCCGCAGACGATCACGCGTACGCGCTCTTGCCCGAGCGTCGCCGCGCGAAAGTCCTCATCGTGTCTCAAGGCAACACGTACCTCGAGGCCGCTCTCCTTCTCGACGAGTACCTCGACGTCACCACCGCGACGCCGCTCGAATACGCCACGAAACACGCCGCGAAATCCGCATCGTTCGATGCCATCGTCTTCGACGAAGCAACGCCCGCCGAGATGCCCAAGACGAACGCGCTCTACCTCGATCCGCGCGGGCCGGGCTCGCCATTCAAGGTCGAAGGCGAAATCAAGCAACCCGGGTTCGACAAGATCGATCGCAAGCACCCCATCGTGCGCTTCACCGCGCTCGATCAGGTGAACATCGCGCGCGGTCACAAGCTCAAGCCCGAGCCAGGCGACAAAGTCATCGGCGCGTCCGAGGAGGGCGCGATCTTGGTCGCCGGAAATCGCGGCGGCAACAAAATGGTCGCGATGGGCTTCGACGTTCGCGAGAGCGATCTTGCGCTGCGCGTGGCGTGGCCCGTCTTGCTGCTCAACATCATCAACTACTTCACCGACGAAGACTCGAGCTACCTCTCGAGCTTCCGCACCGGTGACGTGTGGCGCATTCCCGTCGGGCAAGGGTCGACGCAGGCCACGCTCATGATCCCCGGCGGCACGAGCGAGCCGGTTCCGGTTCACGAAGGTCGAGCCGTGTACCTCGGGCAGCGCTCGGGCTTCTACGAGCTCGATCTGTCGCAGGCTGGCGCCCAAGCTGGAGCGGGCGCGCCGAGTCCCAAGCCGAAGGACCCCACCGACATGACCCAAGCCGGCACGACGGTTCGCTTCGCCGCAAACCTCCTCGACGACGTCGAGAGCAAGATCGCGCCGGCCGAGAAACTCGTCGTCGATGGGAAAGAGGCAGGGTCGGTCAGCGCGTTCCACGTGGGCGTGCGCCGCGAAATCTGGATTTACCTCCTGCTCATCGCGATCGGCATCACCGCGCTCGAGTGGATTACGTATCACCGGCGGATCACCGTATGAGCCCGCGCCTCAAAGACATCCTCAAGCGCGTCGGGTTTTTGCTCGTCGTCGGGCTCGTCGCGGCAGGTGGGCTCTGGGGTTACTTCCACTACATCCACTACGCCGGGCCGACGATCGCGTGGAAGCGCGGCGGCAAAGAGTACGAGCTGCTCTCGCCACGCAACCTCATCATCGCCGTCATTGGCGCCCCCTTCTTCATCTGGATGATCGGCCGCTCGCTCGCCGATTTGCCGTGGCCGCAGCGCATTCTCTCCGTGTTCTTGCGCATCGTGTTCGTGTCGCTCCTCGCGTTTGGTCTTGCGCGGCTCGCGCGCACCGCAACGACGCAAAAGGTCTGCACGGTGTTCGTCGTCGACGTGTCGGAGTCCGTTCCGGATTTGGCCATCGAAGATGCGCGCGCCGAAATTCAGAAAGCAGTCGATCAAAAGCCCGCTGACTCGATCATTCGCGTCATCACGTTCTCCGCGCGCCCGCGTGTCGTTCCGATGGGCGACGAGGACACCAAAGTTCCGCCGCTCGAGCGCCACGACGTTATCGAACGCCGCGAGCACAAAGAGCTTCCCGACGTCAAAACCGCGACGGGCGACAGCAAGAAGCTCGGCCACGACGCGGCAACCGACATCGCCTCGGCGCTGCAGCTCGCGTATGGCCTCTATCCTGCCGGTTACATTCGCCGCGCGATGATCTTCACCGACGGCGTACAGACCGACGGCGATTTACTCGCAGAGTCGAATCGCGCGCGCGAGTTCGGGGTGAAGCTCTACACCGAGGCTTACAAGCGCCCCGTGCCGGGCGAGGTCGCGCTGCGCGAGCTCCGCGTTCCGGACAAAGTTCGCGTGGGCGAGCCGTTCGAGCTCCACGCCAACATCTTTGCGAGCCGCGCCCAGAAGGCGCGCGCGACGCTGAAGCAAGGCGAGGCCATCAACGGTCTCGATGGCGTGCGCACGCTCGACCTCAAAGCCGGCGACAACGACGTCACCTTCAAGAGCGTCGTGCGCGTCGCGGGTGAGGTGACGTACGCGCTCGACCTCACCAACATCGAAGAAGACCGCTTCAAAGAGAACAATTACTACACCGTGACGGCCGCCGTTCCTGGCAGGCCCGCCGTGCTCTACGTGGAAGGCAACGTGTCGCGCGCGAGCTACCTCGCGAGCGCGCTTGCCGCGCAAGAGTTCGACGTCGACGTGCGCGCGCCGCGCGAGATCCCATCGAGCCTTCGCGAGCTCGAGCGATACGACTTCGTCATCCTCAGCGACGCTCCAGCCGACGCGGTGTCGCTCACGCAGCAGGACGCCATCGAAGGCTACGTGCGCGACATGGGCGGCGGTTTCCTCTTCGCAGGCGGCGAGAGCGGCTTCGGCCTCGGCGGCTGGTACCACACCACGATCGAGCGGATTTTGCCTGTCCGCATGGACTCCGAGAAGAAGAAGGACGAGCCCGGCGTGGCGCTCGATCTCATCATCGACCGCTCCGGCTCGATGACGGGTCAGAAGCTCGAGATGGCCAAGGCTGCCGCAAAAGCCACCGCCGACACCCTCACCGGCGACGACATGCTCGAGGTCATCGCGTTCGATTCGTCGCCGAACAAAGTCGTCAAGATGACGAGCGCAAAATACCGCGCGCGCATTCAGAATGACATCGCGCGCATCCAAGCAGGTGGCGGAACGGAAATCTTCTCAGCGCTCGACGCCGGCTACCAATCGCTCTCCGTCACGCGCGCACGCAAGAAGCACATCATCCTTCTCACCGACGGCCAGGCGCCCCAAGGCGGTCTCCGCGAGCTCGCGCAACAAATCGCGGCCGAGGGCATGACGCTCACGACTGTCGGTCTCGGCGGCGACGTCGACGCGGGCCTCCTTCGCGGCATGAGCGATCTCGGTGGCGGCCGCTACTACGGCGTCAACGATCCGTCGCAGCTCCCGCGCGTCTTCACGAAAGAGACCGAGCTTGTCAGCCGTTCGGCCGCAGTCGAAGAATATTTCCAACCGAAGGTCGTTGCCCCTGCCGATTTCTTGCGCGGCATCGACATGAGCGCGGCGCCATTCCTCCACGGCTACGTCGCAACGAAGATGAAGCCCGCACCCGCTCAAGAGGTTCTCGAAAGCGAAATCTCCGAGCCCATTCTTGCGCGCTGGCACGTGGGGCTTGGTTGGTCCGTCGCGTGGACGAGCGACGTGAAAAACCTCTGGGCCGTCGAGTGGCTCAAGTGGCCCGGATACGGCCAATTCTGGGGCCAGCTCGTTCGTGAGCACATGCGCCAGAAGAAGCGCCAACAGTTCGACATGCGCGCCGAGATCGATCCCGCCACGGGTCACCTCAAAGCTTCGATCGACGCCATCGGCGGCGACGACAAATTCCAAAACGGCCTCGACGCGAAATTCCAAATCAAGGGCCCGCAACCATCGCAAGAAATCAAGAACCTCTCGATGAAGCAAACGGCGCCGGGTCGCTACGAGATCGATTTCCCGCTCGACCGTTACGGCTCGTTTCTCTTGCACGCGTCACTCGAGAAAGACGTCGAAGACGGCCGCGGCGGCGCGAAGCGCGCGCAGGTCGCCGAGAGCTACGGCCATGTCACCAACCCATACCCGCGCGAATACCTCGCGCTCGCGCCCGACGCCGCAACGCTCGCACGTGCCGCCGAAGTCACGGGCGGCAAGCTCGACCCCGCTCTGAAGGAAGTGTTCGACCCGGCGGGCCAGACGATTACGTACCACCAGGATCTCTGGCGGTGGTTCGTCGGCCTCGCGATCGCGGTCTACTTGCTGGATCTCCTGATGCGTCGCATGCGCCTCTTCGACCGCAAGAAAACCGTGCGTCCGTCGACGGCCGTCGCGCGCGCCTGATTCACTCCCCGCGCCACGCGCTCTTCATGACGCACATGGGAAACGCGGGAAGCCCGGCGCTGAAAATCTGGAAGCGATCGATGTCGAGCTCACCGAAGACTTCGCGTGCTCGAGCGATGGTGTCGCGGTCCATATGGCATCCTTGTTCGTTGAGGCGGAGCCAGAGCGGATCGAACGTGCGCATGAGTGATGCTGCGATCGCGCCGTCCGAGACGACGTGCTCGAGCATGCGAATCTCGCCGCCGGGGCGCAGCACGCGCTTCACTTCGGCGAAGGCGCGCGCCGCGTTTGGGACGCTGCAGAACACGAGACACGCGACCACGGCATCGAACGATGCATCGGGGAAGGGGAGCTTCTCGGCATCGCCGTGCGAGATGTGGATCGATGACGTCGCGCGTGTGCGTGCGAGCTCGAGGAAGCGGTCGTCCATGTCGATGGCGCGTACGCGTGCCTGCTCGGAGTAGTGCTCGAACTGCAACCCTGTCCCGCATCCGATCTCGAGGACGTCACCTTCCAGATCCGAAACGAGCGCGCGCCTTCGCTCCGCCAGGCCCGCATCATTCGCGCGAGCCATCACCGTCTCGTAGAGCTCGACTTGATCGACTCTCCGTTTGAGAAGAAGTGTTGCAGGCGCGTGGCGTGCGAGATGAATCAGCTCGCGGAGCATCTCAGTACCTGATACAAGAATCGCGCTGCGTCGCCGCGCCGTTTTTATCGAACGCCATGATCCCCGCGAGCGACGACCCCATTCGCACACGAGACGACCTTCTCGAGGTCTTTTTCGAAGCTGCCGACCCCGCGCGCCCTCCGCGCATCGGGCCCGAGCTCGAGAAATGCGGCGTACACACGGCCGATTTCTCGCCGGTCACCTACGAGGGCGACGTCATGAACGTCCTCGTCGACCTCGCCAATCACCACGGGTGGTCCGCGGAGCGCGAGCGCGAAGGCGGCCCGGTCATCTCACTCACCAAGAATGGCGCGAGCGTCACGCTCGAGCCGGGTGGGCAGCTCGAGCTTTCGGGCGCACCCGCACTCGACGTCCATGCGATCGACGCAGAGCAGCGCGCGCACATGCGGGAGCTCGAAGGTGTGTCGAGCTCGCTCGGCGTGAGCTGGCTCGGCATCGGCTTTCACCCGTTTGCGACGCGCGACGATTTGCGCTGGGTTCCCAAATCCCGCTACACGACGATGCGCGAGTATTTCCCGAAGGTCGGCAAGTACGGCATCGACATGATGCTCCGCACCTGCACGGTGCAAGCGAACCTCGACTACGACTCCGAGCCGGACGCCATGCGGAAGATGCGGCTTTCGCTCGCCGTCTCGCCGCTCACCACGGCGATTTTCGCGAACAGCCCGTGGGTCGAAGGCAAACGCTTTGGGGGCCTCACGATGCGCGGCCTCGTCTGGACCGATGTCGACCCATCACGCACGGGTCTCGTGCCCGCACTCTGGAAGAAGGACGCACGCTTCACGGACTATGTTGCGTGGGCGCTCGAGTCGCCGATGTTCATCATCAAGCGCGAGAGCGGCGTCATCCCGAACACCGAGCAAACCTTCGCCGAGTTTCTCTCGAACGGAAAAGACGGCACTCGCGCGACGCAAAACGATTGGCGCCTGCACTTGAACACGCTCTTTCCGGAAGTGCGTCTCAAGCGAACGATCGAAATCCGCGGCGCCGACGCCCAACCTCCCGCGCTCGTAGGCACGCTCCCCGCGCTCTACGCCGGCCTCCTCTACGACGCGCGTGCAAAAGACGAGCTCGAAGCGATGGTCGAGTCGTGGACCCACGACGAAGTGAACGCCACGCGAGGCGACGTATGGAAGCTCGGCCTCCAAGCGAAGTTCCGCGGCGCGCCGCTCGCCGATCACGCCGCCAAGCTGATCGACATCGCCAAAGGCGGCCTCCAGCGCCGCGCGTGCAAGAACGCTTCCGGCCAAGACGAAACAATCTACCTCGAGAAGATCACCTCGTTCATCTCGCGCGGCATCACGCCCGCAGAGGATTTGCTCGCGAACATCGGCACGAGTGACGACGCCCGCAAAAAGTTGGTCGCCCGCACCGACTTGGGGTCACGAACCGCGTGAGGCGGCGACGAAGGCGCGGATTTTAGCCCGATCCTTGCGGCGTGGATCGCCCACGATCTCGACGCCGCTGGCGACGTCCACGCAATACGGGGAAACTACACGTATCGCCTCGGCCACGTTTTCAGGCGTGAGCCCGCCTGCGAGGGTGAGCTTGCGCGTCTTCGCGAGCGTCGCAACGAGTGTCCAGTCGAACGTGTGGCCCGTCCCGCCGAGCTCGGCGCCGTGGCGCGCGTCGGCGAGGATGTAGTCGCCTCCGAATGCGTCGGCGCGAGCGACGTCTTCGCGCGTGGCGACGCGAATGGCTTTGTACGCGTGCGGCAGGAGCGGAGCGAGCGCTTCGGGGGGCTCATCTCCGTGGAGCTGAAGACAATCGAGTGCGAGTCGATCGCGGAGCGCGAGCATCGCCGCGGCGCTCATGTTCGCGACCACACCCACGGACATTGCTCGGCCGCGGATCGCTTTCGCAATGTCGGCCGCGGTGGCTTCATCGACAAAGCGCGCGCTCGAAGCGATCAAGTTGATGCCAATCGCGTCGACACCTTCGGCGATGCAAAGCTCTGCGTCGCGCACCGAGGTGACGCCGCACACTTTCGTGCGCGTGCCTCGCGGCGAGCGCGAGGACGAGAGCATCAGCCGCCCATCTTCAAAAGCTCTTTGACCTTCGCGATGACTTGCGGCGCCTGAATGGGCTTCATGATGTACGCGTTCGCGCCGAGCTGGAGCGCACGCTGCCGATCTTCGGTGGAGCCCTCGGTCGTGATGATGATGATGGGCGTCTCCTTGTGCATCGGATCGGAGCGCACACGCTTCACGAGCTTGAGGCCGTCCATGATCGGCATGTTGATGTCGGTCAGGATCAAATCGAATTTGTTGCCCGCGAGCTTTCGCAGACCGTCGACGCCGTCATCGGCTTCGGTGACTTTCAGGTTTTTCACCCGTGAAAGTGCGAAGACGAGAAGCTGCCGCATCATCGGCGAGTCTTCGACGACCAAACACGTGTATTCGACGGTCATTTTCTGATTGGGCAGATTGGTTAGCGTACCGGAGTTTGGCGGGCGGAAGAAAGTTTCGTCGCATCGGGTAGCCGCGCGTCGGCGGCGGCGTAGAGCAGAGCGCCCGCAAGCGCACTTGCGGCGTGGGCGGCCAGCATCTTGAACAGCTCGAAGTCGACGGCGCCGAACTCGGGCTTTTGCGGAAACACCGTGTAGATGACGATGACGCCCACGACTTTGTCGTCGAAGTGCATCGGCAGCACAGCGGCGGGAGCGCGCTCGGTGGCCTTGCCGAGCGGCCCCTCGGTGATGCGCGGGACGCCCGTCAAAAATACGCGTTCGGCGAACGGCGCCGCGGCCTGATCGTCTCCGAGCGCGACGTGCGAGAGCTTTTTCTCGTCCACGCCTTCGCTGGCGATGAGCGAAAGGAACTTGCGCCCCGGGTCGACCATGAAGACCGCGTATTTCTGCGCGCCAACGAGCTGCTGCAAAAGCTCCTTCAGATGTTTGACGACCGACGGCAGGTTGAGCGTCGAGTGGAGCTGGTAGCTCGCGACGTAGACGTTCGCGAGCTTCGAGAGCTCTTCTTCCATCTCGTGGAATCGCGCGCCGAAGCGCGTCGACTGAAGCTCGGCCTCGTGAACGTGCGAGAGCAGATCGCTCTTCTCGTGTTCGAGCTGCTGAATCTTGCGGAGCAAGTCGCGCATCGCGTGATCGCTCGCGAGCTGTGTGCGGAGTGCGGTGTTCTCTGCTTCGAGCTGGAGATGCATTCGCCGAAGTTGATCGTTGTCTTGCATGAGCTCTTCGGTGAGCTGTGCGCCCTTCCGGAAGAACTGTTGCACGAACGTTTCGATTCGCGCGCGATCGGCCGGAGGTCGTTCGCTGATCTTGCGCTTCGGCTGAGGCTCGCGGGGAGGCTCGCGGACGGAAGGCTGCTTCGTGGTGCGCTTTTTCTTCACGGCTCCCCTCGGGCTACGTGTGCAATTGCTCGAGCCAGCTTACCAGCTCGCGCGAAAGGACGCGCGGCGCCTTCGCGAGCGCGGCGAGGTTGCGGCTGCCGGTGAGCAGCATGGCCGTTCGAAGCTCTCGTTCGAACCCGTCGAGCAGCGCGGTTGCTGCTGCGGGCCCACCCGAGCGAAGCGCTTTGAGCACGGGCCGCGCGACGCCGACGAGATCCGCGCCGAGCGCAATCGCTCGTGCGGCGTCGAGCCCGCTTCCAACGCCGCCCGTTGCGATGAGCGTGATCGTGCCTTTTTTCGGGGCGATCGCCGCGACGGACGCGGCCGTCGGAATTCCCCAATCCCAAAACGCTTCGCCGAGCGAGCGCGCGGTTGCGTCGCCTCGTGCATCGGCACGCAGCGTTTCGACGCCGACCCACGACGTTCCACCGGCGCCAGAGACGTCGATACCCGCGACACCTGCGCCCATCACGCGGCGTGCGACGCTCGGAGAGATTCCGCAGCCGGTTTCTTTCGCGATGACCGGGATGCCGAGGTCGCGCGCGAGCCGCTCGATCGTCTCGAGCGCGCCGCGAAAATCTCGGTCACCGTTCGATTGCACGAGCTCCATCGCCGGATTCAAGTGAACACAAAGCGCATCGGCGCCGACGGCTTCGACCATCGCGCGCACTTCGGCCGTGGACATGGCCTTGGCTTGCACGACGCCGACGTTGCCGAAGACGAGCGTGGACTTGGCGACGTCGCGAACGCGAAACGAATCGCGCGATTCGGGCCGCACGACCATCGCGCGCTGGCTGCCGAGACCGAACGCGTAACCGCGCGCTTCCGCGATGGCGGCCAGATCGCGATTCACGCGGCCGGATTCGTCCGTGCCGCCGGTCATGGCGGCGATGAGGATTGGCGCACGGAGCGTTTTACCGAACACGGTGACGCCGAGATCGATTTCGTCGGCGGAGAGCTCGGGAAGTGCGTCGTGCACGAAGCGCACGCCGTCGAGCAAAGTGCCTTGTCCGCGAAACCCCACATCACCTTCCGCGCAGAGCGCGAGGTGGTCGCTTTTTCGCGTTTGGATGGGGTCGCTCATGTCATTTCGAATAGTTCAAATAAAACTGAAAGCAATTGAAATAGTTACCAAAAAGTGGCCAAAGTGACGTTGACTGAGGGGCCAGGGTTCCCTAGTTTACTTGGGAACGTACGGAAGCGCTCCGAGCATCGTTCAAGAGGGTCCCTTTGCATTCTGTTTCAACCTGCGCGAAAGCTCCCTCGGTCATGACGCCCGCCCCCGAGCCCCGCACGGACTTCGCGGCGTTTGCGCGCGGCGTGAAGGTCGAGGTCGACGAGCGACTCGCGCGGATTTCCGCGGAGAGGGTCGCACGCGCGGAGAAGATTTCGCCGGACGTCGGCGCGGTCGTCTCGTCGCTCTTCGATCTCGTCACGCGCGGCGGAAAACGCGTCCGGCCGGCGCTCGTATCGGCGGCCCATGTCGGCTGCTCCGGCGGCGACGATCGCGCGGTCACGATTGCGGCAGGCGCGGCGCTCGAAGTTCTTCACGCGTATCTGCTCGTCCACGACGATTGGATGGACGGCGACGACGTACGCCGCGGCGGTCCGTCGGCGCATGCGGCGCTTCGTTCGCGTTTCGGAAGCACCCAAGACGGCGACGCGTGCGCGATCCTCGCGGGCGACTTCGGGCAAGCGGTGGCGTTCGAGATCCTCGCCACGCTGGAGGCCCCACCCGATCGCGTGCGCGCAGCCGTTGCGGAGGTTTCGCGCATGCTCGCTGACGTCGTGTGCGGCCAAGTGCTCGACGTCCGCAAGAACGCCGTGAGCCGCGCTGACGTCGAGAAGATGCACCGACTCAAGACCAGCAGCTACACGACGACGACCCCGCTCGTGCTCGGCGCAATCCTCGCAGGCGCCGACGCTCGCACCCAAGAAGCGCTGCGCGACGTTGGGGAGCCGCTCGGCGTTGCATTCCAGCTCGCCGACGATCTGCTTGGCACCTTTGGCGATCCCGCGCGCACGGGGAAATCGTGTCGCAGCGATCTGCGCAGCGGAAAACGCACGGCGCTCGTTGCGGAGCTCGAGGACGATCGCGCATCGCAACTGCTTTTGCCGCGTGTGCTTGGCGTCGTCGACGCGCCTGACGAAGAAGTCGACGCGCTCATTGGCCGGCTCGTGGATTCCGGTGCGAAAGCGCGCGTCGAAGCACGCATCGATACGCTCCTTGGCGAGTCACGCAAGAAGATCGAAGCGCTGTCGCTCGTACTCCCGCTCTCGGCGAGCCTCGAAGGAAAATCGTTGCTCCTCGGTGCAGTCGATGCGCTCGGAAAGCGTGAGCACTGATGGTCGACGCCGCACGCGCATCGGGCAAAGTCATCCTCGCGGGTGAGCACGCCGTCGTCTACGGAGCGCCGGCGATTGCGCTCGGCATCGACCGCGGCGCATCCGCGCGTGCGCTCACGCTCGGCGCGAGCGACGCAAGCACGCTTCGCGTGACGTTCGCGGATGGCATCACGCTCCGCGTCGTCGCCGGTGAATCAGACGAGCCGCTTGCGAAAGCGTACGCCGCGCTCCTCGCATCGCTCCGCGCGAAGTCCGTCGCAGTCGACGTCGAAACGGATTTGCCCGCGGGCGCCGGACTTGGCTGCTCGGCGGCGCTCGGCGTGGCCATCGCTCGCGCGGTGGCAGGCCCCTCGGACGACGAAGTGCGCGAGCACGCGATGGCATGGGAGCGCGTGTTTCACGGCAATCCATCGGGCGTCGATGCCGCAGTTGCCGCGCTCGGCGGCACGCTCTCGTTCATCCGCGACGGTGATCGCAGCATCATCGAGCGCGTCGCATCGGCGCAGCCGCTCGTGCTTGCCATCGGTCACTCGGGCACGGCGTCGAGCACGCGCACGATGGTCGCGTCGGTCGCGCGTCAGCGAACGCGCCAGCCCGCGCTCGTGCAAAAAACGTTCGACGGCATCGCCGCTGTGGTTCGCAACGCGCGCCTCGCGATCGAGGCCGGTGATTTGCGCGCCGTGGGCCAGCTGCTCGACATGAATCAGATGCTTCTCGCGGGACTGCTTCTCTCCACGCAAGAAATCGAAGCGATGTGCGTGTCGGCTCGCACAGCTGGCGCGCTTGGCGCGAAGCTCACGGGCGCGGGCGGCGGCGGGTGCGTGATCGCGCTCGTCGAAACGCGCGCGATTGCGGAGCACGTGCTCGAAGCGTGGAAGGGCGACGGCAAAACCGGCTTCGTCGCAGAGACGGCGCCTGCACGCGGCATCCGGCCGGTCGTCGTTCAGGCCGGGGCGGCGCCATGAGCGGCACCGCCGTCGTCGTTGCGCATCCGAACATTGCGCTCGCGAAATATTGGGGTAAGCGCGCGCGTCCGGGGAATTTCCCCGCCGTCCCTAGCTTGTCGGTCACGCTCGCCGGGATGACCACGCGCACGCGCGTGACGTTCGACGCATCGCTCGCAGCGGATGCGATCGTCATCGGCGGTGTCGCTGCATCCGCAGAAGATCTCACACGCGCTACGCTCGTGCTCGATCGCGTTCGCACCGCAGCGCGAGACGAGAGACGCGCCCGCGTCGAGTCCGCCAACGACTTTCCGACCGCAAGCGGTCTCGCATCGAGCGCGTCCGGTTTTGCGGCTCTTGCGCTCGCCGCGGCCACGGCCGCCAAGCTCGACTGGGCTGACGAGCGCGTGAGCGATCTCGCGCGTCGCGGCTCGGCGAGCGCAGCGCGCAGTTTGTTTGGCGGTTTCGTCGAGCTCGCTGCAGGCGAAGTGACGGGCTCCGAAGATGACGTGCTCGCCGCAATGCAGCTCGCACCGCCCGATGCGCTCGATGTCCGCGTTCTCGTGTGCGTCGTGACCGACGAAAAGAAGGCATGGTCGTCACGCGATGGCATGTCGAAAACGTCCCAAGAGAGCCCGTTTTTCGCTGCCTGGCTCGCCGAAGCACCACGCATCTGCGCCGACATGAAACGCGCCCTCGCCGAGCGCGATCTCGCGCGTGTGGGTGATCTCGCAGAGCGAAGCGCGCTCGCGATGCACGCGACGGCGATGGCCGCAGGCGTGATTTACGCGCGCGGCACGACGCTGGAGCTCATGTCGCGTGTCCGCGATTTGCGCGCGAGTGGCGCATCAGCGTGGGCCACGAGCGATGCGGGGCCACACGTGAAGGTGCTCGTCGCTACGCGCGATGCCACGTCGGTGCGCGCGGTGCTCGAAGCGATGCCCGGCGTACTTCGCGTGATCGAAGCGCGCCCCGGTCCAGGCGCGCACGTCGTGGAGAGGGACACTCATGCAGATGTCACTTGAATCGATCGAGTCGCTCATTTGGGCTTTTGAGTGATGCGCGCGGCTGCACCCGGAAAGTTGATCCTCGCCGGTGCCTGGGCCGTGCTCGAAGGCGCGCCGGCGATCGTGTGCGGGGTGGATCGTTTCGCATACGCAGCCGATGGCGAGGCACGGGGCGCAACCGCCGAAGTGCGCGCCGCGCTCTCGCGCCCGCCCGCGATCGACACGCGCGAGCTCGAGCATGAAGGAACCAAGCTCGGTCTCGGTTCGAGCGCGGCTGCTCTCGTTGCGGCGCTCGCACTTCGCGCCGCCGAGCGCGGCGAGGACGTTGGCACTCCCGCAGTGCGGCGCGCGATCTTCGCCCGCGCGCGCGAGGTGCACGCACAAGTTCAAGGCGGCGGAAGCGGCGTCGACGTTGCTGCGAGCACGTTCGGTGGCGTCCAACGCTACGTCCGCGACGCTCTACCCCAGCCGGTGTCGCTTCCACCGAGCATCGTCGTCAGCGCGTTTTTCTCGGGCACCTCGGCTCGAACGAGCACGCTTCGAGAGCGTGTCGAAGCCCTGCGTGCGCGCGACTCGAAAGCTCATCGCGCCTGCATGGATGCACTCTCCACGACCGCCGAAGCCGCATCGCGCGCGATCGACGCCGCAGATCCCCACGCTTTCGTCGACGCGATCGCATCCAGCGGCGCGGCTCTCGCTGCCCTCGGAACAGCCGCAGATGCGCCCATCATGACGCGAGCCTTCGCCGAGCTCGGTCAAGCCGCGCGGCAAGAGGGTGCCGCGTTCATCCCGTCCGGCGCGGGCGGCGGCGACGTCGGTGTTTTCATCGGTACGACGCCTGCCTCGGCTTCGTTCAACCAGAAAGCCCTCGGCTCGGGTATGACCCCGATCCGCCTCGGCATCGATACGAGAGGCGTTCGCATTACCGAAGGACCATGACCATGGCACGCACGTCGAGACTCCCCGGGTTTTACAAAGTCAGCGTCGAAGAGCGCCGCTCGCTCGTTGCCGACGCCACCGGCGAAGCCGCGCACGACATCGGCCGCGCACTCGAAGGCGGCGGGCTCGACGAAGAGACGGCAGACAAATTCGTGGAGAACGTCATCGGAACATATGGCCTGCCTTATGGCGTCGCGCTGAACGTTCGCGTCAATGCGCATGACTATGTCGTGCCGATGGTCGTCGAAGAGCCAAGCGTCGTCGCGGCCGCGTCGAACGCCGCACGCATGATCCGCGAAGGCGGCGGCTTCACCGCAGACGTCGACCCGCCTCTCATGACGGCGCAGGTCCAGCTCACGCACGTCACCGATCGCGCCGGCGCGGCTGCACGCATTCGCGCGACGCAAGTCGCTCTGATGGCGCTCGCAGATACGGCGATTCCCGGGCTCATCGAACGCGGCGGTGGCACACGCGAGATGGACGTGCGCGCGATCGGCGACGACGCCGACGCCATGCTCGTCGTGCATTTTCTCGTCGACTGCCGCGACGCCATGGGCGCCAATCTCGTCAACGGTCTCGCGGAAGCCGTCGCGCCGAATCTCGCCGAGCTCGCGGGCGGCCGCATCGGCCTTCGCATCTTGTCGAACCTCTGCGATCGCAGGTGCGTTCGTGTTCGCTGCCGCGTTCCCGCCGAAGTGCTCGCCACTGACGAGATGCCCGGCACCGAAGTGATCGACGGCATCGTCAACGCCTCGCGCTTCGCCGAGCTCGATCCTTACCGCGCGGCCACGCACAACAAAGGCATCATGAACGGCGTCGACGCGGTGGTCATCGCCACGGGGAACGATTGGCGCGCAGTCGAAGCCGGCGCTCACGCATTCGCCGCACGGAGCGGTCGCTACTCTCCGCTCGCCACATGGAAGCGCGACGGCGATACGCTGCTGGGCGCGATCGAAATCCCGCTCGCGCTCGGCACCGTCGGCGGCACGCTTCGGGTTCATCCCGCGGCACGCCTCTCGCTACGCTTGCTCGGCGTCACGAACGCACAAGACCTCGCATGCGTCGCGGCCTCTGTCGGTCTTGCATCCAATCTAGCCGCGCTTCGTGCGCTCGCAACGTGCGGCATCCAACGCGGACACATGGCGCTTCACGCGCGCTCGGTTGCGCTCGCAGCGGGTGCCATCGGCGGCGAGGTCGAGCGCGTTGCGTCACTCATCGTCGAAGCACGCGACATCACGCTCGAAGCCGCAAGCAAAGCCCTCGAAGTCGTCCGCGACAAGTCCGCCGAGGCGCGCGAGCTCGAAGTCTCAATCGCTCTCCGCGGGACCGCACCTACATCGCAATAAGTGCGGGGCCACGCAACGAA
The DNA here is from genome assembly GCA_038239005.1 of Polyangiales bacterium. GTDB lineage: Bacteria > Myxococcota_A > Polyangia > Polyangiales > Polyangiaceae > DASXHD01. Next base: position 19,852 of record JBBSFE010000052.1, on the reverse strand, counting down.
GTTGGTGTCCGCGCGCCTCTAGAAAACACGATTCGGCAGGTCTACCGAGATGGCATCGGGCTTGCTCCACACGAGTCGCTTTTCACTTACGGAGGCTTGCCCATGAAATCGATCGGTCTGCTTGGTGCGGTGCTCGTTGTGGCGTGCGGCGGCAGTGACGCAACCATCCCGGACGGCGGGGACGACGGAGGCGGCGGCAACGACGCAACGACGAAGGACACCGGCACGGGCGACACCGGCGCGACCGATGGCGGCAATCCGGCGGACGCACCCACCGATTCGCCCGTCGTCGACGCGGGAAAGTTCGACGTGTCGGCGGTGAGCGGTCTCGTCTTGTGGCTCGAGGCCGACATCGCGAAGAGCATCACGCTCATCACGCCGGATGCAGGTCCGCAAAAGGTGACGCAGTGGAGCGATCAGACGACCCACCACAACGACGCCAAGGGTTTGATCAACAATTTCCAAGCGCGCAACCCGAGCGTGAAAGCTGCCGCCATCAACGCGCTCCCCGCGATTCACTTCGATCAGTCGCCGCTCACGGGCGCTGGGAACATGCTCACGATCAACGACAACTCCGACACGAGCTTGCAATGGGGCACGGGCGATTTCTTCGTCGCGATCGTCGGCGACTTCGACAACGACATCACCAAAGGCCAAAACCTCGGCGTCGGAAACTTCTTCTCGAAGGCGTCGTTCTCCGGCAGTTCCAGCGTCAGCGGCGTTCTCCTCTACGGAAACCTTCCGTCGAGCTCCGTCAATCCGACCGTTGGCATGTGGTTCAACACGCAGAGCTCGGTCGGAACGGACTCGATCACGACATCGACGGCGTACAACACGCTCGCGGCGCACGTGTTTTCGATCCGGCGCCAGAGCAGCAAGATGGATCTGTACGTCGATGGGACATCGGTCGTGAATTCGACGTCCACGGGCCACGACGTATCGAATAGCAGCACGCCGATCCGAATCGGCGCCGACGGCGACGCCAACCTCGTGCGCCTCGACGGCGACATCGGCGAGATGATCGCGGTGAAGGGCGTGCTCAGCTCGAGCGATCAAGCCGGAATCCAGGCTTATCTCAAAGGTAAGTGGGCAACGCCCTGAGGGACCAAAAGCGCTAGACTCGGGTCGTCAACATGATGGCCGTGTTCCTCACAACGCTCGTCATCGGGATCGGCGCGCTTGCCATTCAACTGCTTGGCGGGCACGACGCAGGTCACGATACGGGCGGGCACGACGCGGGCGGGCACGACAGCCCGCTCTTGCTCCTCGCCAGCATTCGGTTTTGGGCGTTCACGTTTCTCGCGTTCGGTCTCGTCGGCACGCTGCTCAGGTTCTTCAACTTCGCCGGGCCCATCGCGAGCGCCATCATCGCGGGCGTTGCGGGCGTGCTTGCGGGGGGCATCTCAGCGACGGTCGTCAAACGTCTGCAAGGTCAAGGCACGTCGAGCGTCTCGAACGACCGCGAGGTCGTCGGCCACATCGGACGCGTGATTGTGCCGCCATCGACCGAGAATCGCGGGAAGGTGCGCGTCAGCGTCCGCGGAAGCTTCGTCGATTACGTTGCGCGGTCCGCCGAGACGCTCGAGGCAGATGAGGCGGTCGTCGTCGAGGAATGCGATGACGGCGAGGTGCTCGTGAGCCGCGCGCCGAAAGAGCTGGCCCCATGATAGCGTCGAGCCATGCTCGACCCGACTGATCTCCTGCAAGCGCTGTTGATCGGCGGCGGCGTCATCATCGGCCTCATCGTCCTCGTCTTGATTCTGACGAAGTTCCTGAACATCTGTCCGCCGAGTCAGATCCTCGTCTTCTCCGGCCGCAAACATCGCCTCGCCGACGGGTCGACGGTGGGCTTCAAAGTGCTCCACGGCGGTCGCGGGTTCCGCTGGCCGCTCCTCGAGCAAGTTTCGATGATGGATGTGCGTCTCTATGGCGTCGAAGTGCACGTGCAAAACGCGTTCAGCCGCGGCGGCATCCCGCTCACGGTTCACGCGATCGCGAACGTGAAGATCTCGACGGACCCAAAGCACGTTCACCAAGCCGTCGAGCGCTTCTTGAATGCGCCGCCGAGTCAGATCGTTCTCGTCGCCAAGCAAACGCTCGAAGGCGTCCTCCGCGAGGTGCTGAGCCAGCTCACGCCCGAAGAGGTGAACCAAGATCGGTTGAAGTTCGCCGATTCGCTCGTGAAGAACGCGAAAGACGATTTCGACAAGCTCGGCCTCGAGCTCGACGTGCTGAAAGTGCAACACGTCTCCGACGAGCAAAAATATCTCCAGAACCTCGGGCGCGCGCAAATCGCATCGATGCTCCGCGACGGTCAAAACGCGGAAAACCAGGCCGAGCAGCGCGTTCGCGAGGAGCAGGCGAAGGCGCGCCAGCGTGCCGAGAGCGCGCAGCAACAAGCCGAATCGATGGTGCTCCAAAAGCGCAACGGGTTCCGCGCCGAGATCGCAAAGCTCGAGTCGGAAGCGCAAGGCATCGAGAACGAGGCGCAGGTCGCGGCCGAAACCGCGCGCGCGACCGCCGAGCAAGAGCTCCAAGGTTTGCGCGCCGACCTCGCGAAGCTCGCACTCCAAGTCGAGACCGTCCTTCCCGCCGAGGCCGCCGCGACCGCGCAGGCCGCGCGCGCGCGTGGAGACGCCGCACCGGTCGCCGAAAACGGCAAAGCTACGGCCGATGCGCTTCGCATGCTCGTCGATGAATGGACCGCTGCAGGCCCGCAAGCGCGAGACATCTATTTGCTCCAGCAGCTCGATGTGATCGTGGCTGCGGCCGTGGCGCGTGTGAACGCTCTCAGCATCAAGGAGCTCGAAATCGTCGACGGCGGTGACGCCGAGAGCATCGCGGCCGTTGCGTCGGGCTTCTCGCTCAGCGTCGGCCGCGTGCTGGAAGAGACCGGCCGCGCGATGGGCATCGACATCCGCCAGCTCGTCTCCGGCGCCGCACCCCCCACAGAAGATTCGCCCCATACACTGCGCGGGAGTGGGAAATGAAACCTTCTAAGCGAGCCCCGCAGGGGCGAGTGAATGTCCATACGGCCCGAGCAAAGCGAGGAAACGTATGAAACGTTCGAAGCGAGCCCCGCAGGGGCGAGTGAATGTCCATACGGCCCGAGCAAAGCGAGGAAACGTATGAACCCGCTTGGCGTGATCGTCGTTTTGCTCGTTGCGGCGGTCGTCGTGTTCTTCGCGCTCTCGCTCATCGTGCGGCGGCTTCTTTATGTAGCGGCGCCAAACGAGGCGCTCGTCTTCAGCGGCCGGCCCCGGTTGATCGGCGATCGCGACGTCGGCTATCGGATTTTACGCGGCGGTCGAAGCTTGCGCGTTCCGCTCCTCGAGCAAGTGACGCGCATCGATCTCACGATGTTCACGATCGACGTCATGGTGCAGAACGCCTATTCGAAGGGCGGGATCCCGCTCAACGTCGTCGGCGTCGCGAACGTGAAAATCGCCGGAGACGAGCCGCTTCTCAACAACGCCGCCGAGCGATTCCTCGGAAAACAGGGCGGCGAGATCATGCGCATCGCCAAAGAGACGCTCGAAGGAAACCTTCGCGGCGTTCTCGCGCAGCTCACGCCGGAGCAAGTGAACGAAGACAAGATTCGTTTCGCGCAGACGCTCATCGAAGAAGCCGAGCACGACATGCACCGCATGGGCCTCATGCTCGACACGCTCAAGATCCAGAACGTCTCCGACGACGCAGGCTACTTGAACTCGATCGGCCGCATCCGCGGCGCGGGCGTGCGCCAGAACGCGGCCATCGCCGAGGCATCGGCGCAAGCCGACACGGCCGTCCAAAAAGCCACCAACACGATGAGCGCCGAGGTCGCGAAGATCGACGCCGACCTCGAGATCGCGCGCCAGCAGTACGCCAAGCGCATCGCTGATGCGCGCACGAAGCGCACTGCGATGATTGCCGAGTCCCAAGGGCAGGTTTCGTCCGAGGTCGCGCGCGTGCGCGCCGACATCGATCGCCAGAAGGCGCGCGTTCTCCAGGTTCAGCGCAAGCTCGACGCCGAGGTGATTCAGCCCGCAGAAGCGCAGCGCAAGGCCGCGGAAGAAAACGCGCGAGGCTCGGCCGCGCGGATCATCGAGCAGGGAAGGGCGCAAGCGAGCGCGCTCCATGCGCTCATCGAGCAAGTGAAACGCTCGGGGCCGAGCGCGCGGGAGGTACTCGTCGTCCAAAAATTGTTGCCGCTCGCGCACCACATCGCCGGGTCGAATCAGAAGATTTCCATCCAGAAGCTCACGGTCTTGCCGTCATCATCCGACGGTGGAGACATGGCACGCAAAGCCATTGCAACAACTGAACAAATTCGTGCTGCCACGGGTGTAGATTTGGTTCAGGTCGTGCGGCGTCTCGCAGGTCCGTCTCTTCCGAAGGCGCCGCCGCTGCCCGAGCGCGGCGGAGCAAACGAGTGAGCGACGATCCCAAGCGCGACACTCTCGGCGCGCTGCACGAGGTGTCGAACGCGCTGACGGTGCTTCTCGGTTGGGTCGCCGAAGCGCGCGATCCGAGCGCCGAGCCCGACGATGTTCGGCACGCACTTCGCATCGTCGAGCAGCGCGCACGTGCCGCGCGCGATCTCGCGCGGCGTGCGATCGGCGCGAAGGTGCCGCCCCCCGGTGACGCCGAGCTCGACGCCGTGCTCGGCGAGGTCGTCGAGGCGCTTGCCCTCGAAGCCGATCGCGCCAACATACGCATTTCGCGCAAAAGCTCGCCGCTTCCAGCGGGCGAGACCTGCCGCATTCCGCTGGGCGAAGACCTCGCGCAAATCGTCACGAACCTCGCGCTGAACGCTCTCGCGCACGCGCCCAAAGGCACCGATTTGCGAATCGTCACCACGGCGAGCGCGCGTGAGGTCGTCGTCGACGTGGAAGACGACGGCCCCGGCGTCTCGAGCGAGCGCACGTTCTCGATTTTCGAAGGTGACTCGACGCGTAAAGGCGGTGCCGGCGTTGGCCTTCGTCATGCGCGCGCGATCGCACGTGCGGCTGGCGGCGATCTGCGTTTGCTCGACAAAGTAGGCGCAATCGCCGGCGCAACCTTCCGCGTGACGTGGCCGCGGGACGTGCCCACCGTCACGACGCTCTCCTCGGGCTCGCTCGAAGCGCGCCCATCGCGCCCGAAGCTGCAAGTTCTCGCCGGCACACGCGTGCTCATCGTCGAAGACGACAACGACGTCACCGATCTCCTCGAATCAGCGCTCACCGCACGCGGCGCCGAGGTCACCATCGCACGCACTGCGGCAGAGCTTGCCGAGCGAATCGACGCTCGCTGCGACGCGGTCCTCGTCGATCTATCGCCCATCGCCAGCGACATCGCGGGCGCGCTCGACCTCGTCAAGCGCGAGGCAAAAGACGCCGCCATTGTCTTCATCACCGGCAGCGCCGAAGCCCTCCCCGAAGGCATGGAAGGCGCGGCGTGGCTCCGCAAACCCTTCGAGGTAGGCGAGCTCGTCACTCTCTTGGCCCGCGTCCGCACCGCCGGCTGACCCCACCAAACAGGATGAGTTGGATGCGTCAGGGTGCGGAGGCCTTGACGTCAGTGAAGGATCTGTTTTACCTCCCCAGTCCCACTCGCGAAGGTGGCGGAATGGCAGACGCACTAGCTTGAGGTGCTAGCGGGGCGACCCGTAGGGGTTCAAGTCCCCTCCTTCGCACGAAGTTCACGAAAGATGTCCTGAGAACGCGTTCTTGGCCCTCGCCCCGAGCGCGTGAAAGACTCGTGAGATGGCCCGCAGCGCGACCGTGCACCGCGCGACGAAAGAGACGGACATCGAGGTCACGTTGAATCTCGATGGGACCGGCGTTTACGACATCAAGACGCCGCTTCCGTTTTTGTCGCACATGCTCGAGCAGATTGCGCGGCATGGGCTCTTCGATTTGAAAGTGAACGCCAAGGGCGATGTCGACATCGACGGGCATCACACGACCGAAGACGTCGCGATGCTGATCGGCCAAGCCGTGGCGCGCGCGCTCGGCGACAAGGCTTCAATCGCGCGTTACGGATGGTCGACGCTTCCGATGGACGAAGCACGCGCATCGGCGTCGCTCGATTTGTGTGGGCGAACGTTCTTCGTGTGGGACGTCGCACTGCCGAAAGCCAAGCTCGGCACCTTCGACACGGAGCTCGCCGAGGTGTTCTTCGAAGGTTTTGCGCGCGGAGCTAGTTGCAATCTGCACGTTCAGCTCGAGAAGGGTCAGAACCTCCACCACATCGTCGAAATCTGTTTCAAGGCCTTTGCAAAGGCTCTTTGCCAAGCCACACGCATCGAACCACGCGCGGGCGGGATCCCCTCGACCAAAGGGACACTAGAGCCTTAGTCTGGGTGCTTCGTGAGCGAGAACGACGAGCTCGGTGCGGCAGATCAGGAGCGCCTCGTGGCGCGCTACGGACGCACGTTCGCAGCAGGTGAAGTGATCTTCCGCGAGAACGATCCGGCGGGCGAGGCGTTTCTTTTGCAAGATGGGCGCGTGCGTTTGCAGAAGCGCGTGCGATCGGTCGATCGGAGCTTGATGGTGCTGAAGCCGGGTGATCTCTTCGGCGAGTCCGCGCTGCTTGATTCGGCTGCGCGTAGCTCTACGGCCGTCGCGCTCGTCGATGGCGTCGGGATCGCGCTCGATCGACCTACGTTTCGCTCGATGCTCGTGAACTATCCAGCCATCGCTGCACGCGTCACCGAGCAGCTCGTGAGGCGCGTCCGCGACGCAGAAGATCAAATCGAGATCCTCATGCTGAAGGGCAGCCAATACAAAGTCGTGAGCGCACTGCTGAAGCTCGCCACGCGCAGCGCGCCCGCCGACATGAGCTCGGCGCCACTCGAGCTTGCGGTGTCGCCGGTCGAGCTCGCGAGCCGCGTAGGCGCCGACGTCGACAGCGTGAAGCGCGACGTGCAACGCCTCCGCGATCAAGGTTACGTGCGCATTTCGGGCGAACGCATCGAGCTGCCCGATCTCGAAGCGCTCCGAAGACTGCACGCGCTCCTCGCGACCAAAGACGAGCTCCGCGGCGAATAGTCCCGCCGAGGGCGTTGCCCGTTGCGGTAACACCCGCCATCAGGTAGGCCAAGGGCCGTGCATTGGGTCGGTTTTGTGTCTGTTTTGCTCTGCGCCGCGTGCGGCTCGTCGGGCGCATCGACCGGACCGCATGCGCAAAGCCCCGAGCGGCAGTCCGAAGCCGAATACGATTTGGCGCGCGAGTACTTCTACAAGGCGCGCCCGCGCGAAGCGCTCGACCACATCCTCAAAGCAAACAAGCTCGATGAAGCCAACGTGAAGGCGCTCTACTTCACGTCCGCGATTTATCTCTCGTTCTGCTCTGGCAACGAAGGCCTCCACGCCGCCGATTGCAAGATGACCGAAGCCGAGGGCTACGCCAAAAAGACGCTCGAGCGCGACGCGCACTTCCGCGATGCGCGCAACCTGCTCGGCAACATCTACATCCTCGAGCTGAAATACAAAGAAGCGATCACGACGCTCGAACCGCTCGTGAAGGATCCCTCGTACAACGCAGCGCACCTCGCGTGGGGCAACCTCGGTTGGGCGCAAGTCCAAGACGGCCACATCGACGAAGGCATCGCTTCGCTTCGCAACGCCATCACGCAGCCGAAGTTCTGCGTGGGGTTCTATCGCCTCGGCATGGCGTACGAAAAGAAAGGCGATCTTCCGACCGCCGAGCAAAACTTTTCGAGCGCTCTCGCGGTCGACAGCCCCGATTGCCAAAACCTGCAAGAGGCGTGGCGCGAGCGCGCCGAGGTGCGGATGAAGCTCGGGCACACCGAGCTCGCGTGCGGTGATTTCGGCAAATGCCGCGATATCTCCATCGAGACCGAGGCCGGGAAGATCTGCACCGCGCAACTCGTCAAATCGTGCCCCGCCAAGGTTTCCTGGCCCGGCGATCGCACGCCGATGGTAGAAAAGGCCACTTGAACACCATCGGATCGATGCTCAAGGAAGGGCGCGTTGGCAAGCGCATGAGCGTGACCGAGGTCTCGCGCATCACGCGAATTCCCGTTGGCACGCTCGACGCCATGGAGGCCGATCGCTTCGATGATTTGCCCGGCGAAGTGTTCGTGCGCGGGTTCTTGAAGGCGTATGCGCAAGCCGTCGGCATCGCGCCAGCGACCGTGCTTGCTCGTTACGCATCGACACGCAGCGCGCCCATCGTCACGGCTCTTCCGGCAACGTCGCCCGTCACGGCCGTGCGCGACGGCAATCGCCGGCTCGGTGTTGCGATCGCGTTCGTCGTGCTTTTGATCCTCGTGACGCTCGCCCTCTCCATCGTGCTGACGCCGCGCGGACACGGCGTGCCGTCGGAGCTTTCACGAGGCTCGTCACTCTCTCCGCGAGGCTCACAGCCGGCAGTCGATTGCCTGCGCGTGTAGCGCGTCGCGCCGCGCGACACGTCAAGACCGAAGCGCTCCTCGTCCGCCATGTGGTGGTTGGCGAGGCCGACATCATCGCAACGCTTCTCACGGAGCGCGAAGGCAAGGTCTCCGCGATCGCGCGAGGCGTACGAAAAGGCAGCAAACGATTCGGCGCGCTCGAGCCGATGCACACGCTCACGACGAGCTACGACGACAAGGGCACCGAGCTCGTCACGCTCAAAGAAGCGCTGATCACACGACCTCGAACGAACTTGCTGACGCGCCTCGACGCGATCGAATCAGCAGGGACGCTTTTGCGTTGGGCGCGTCACATGTTTCCACCGAAGACGCCCGAGCCCGATGCGTTCGCGACGCTCATCGCAACGCTCGATGCGCTCGATGCGGGCGGAACCGATCCGCACGCGGAGCTCGCCGTCGCGGGGTTGAAGCTTCTCGCGGATGTCGGTTGGGGCCTCGAGCTCGAGCGATGCGTGCGATGTGGCGCGCCGTGTCCGGAAGACGCGAGCGCGCAGCTCGACACGGAAAAGGGCGGCATCGTTTGCCAGAAGTGTGGTGGCGCACGGACGCTCCTACGCGCGCCGATTCGCCGCGCGGCCATTGCAGCGCAAGAGCGAAACCTCGAAGCGGTCACGCCGCACGCGCGCGCGCTCGTCGAGCTCGTCGAAGCGGCGATGGCAGCGCATGCGGGGTTCGTCGAATGAAGGCCGTCGTCACGTTCGGGGAAGTGCTTTGGGACGTTTTCGAAATCGACCAGGACACCTATCGCCGCGTGATCGGCGGAGCTCCCGCGAATCTCGCGGTCGTTCTCGCGCGTCTTAGTGTTCGCTCGCGCGTGATTGGCGCCGTCGGGGCAGATGCATTTGGTGATGCGCTGCGTGCGCTCATTGCGAAAGAGGGCGTCGATGTGTCGTCGATCGCACGATTGCCCGAGCGCACGGGCCTCGCGTTCGTCATGCGCCGCGCGGATGGTGAGCCGACGTTCCTCTTTTATCGACGAGATACCGCCGACATGATGCTGACGCCCAAGCTCGTTCGCCCGAGCGCGTTTCGCGGCGCGGGCTTCGCGGTGTGTGGAACGAGCACGCTCGTCGGCAAGAACCTGCGCGCGACGACGTGGCGATTCGTAGAGCTCGCCGCGCGTGCGAAGGCGCATCTCGTCGTCGATCTCAACGTGCGCGCGCATTTGTGGAAGAGCGAACGCGAAATGCGATCGCGCATCGCCGAGCTCGTTTCGCGCGCGGCGCTCGTCAAAGCATCGACGGCCGATCTCGACGCGCTCGGCGGAGAGCGCTTCCTCTCGAAGATTCGGGCAACCGCGCTCATCACGGCCGGCGCGGGGGTCGCGCGCGCCATCGGCGAGCACGGCACGGTCGAGAAACGGGCGCGCGCTGCCCGATGCGTCGACGCAACGGGCGCTGGCGACGCATTTCTCGGCGGCGCGCTCGCCGTTCTCACGTCACGCGGCGCATTTCCCGGCACGCCCGGGTGGCGCGATTCCGCCGTTTTTTCGGACGCGCTGGCCGTCGGGCATATGCTCGGCCGCCAGGCCGTTTCCAAAGTTGGCGCCGTCACGGGCGTCGTTGGTTGCAAGCTCCCATGACCGATCCGAAGCACGTCGCCAAAGCGATCCGCTCCCCACGCGGCGCGCGCACGACCGAAATTGACTGGGCCGACGGGCACAAGGGCGTCCTTCCGCACGAAGTGCTTCGCGGTTATTGCCCGTGCGCCGGCTGCCAAGGGCACAGCGGTACGATCAAGTTCATCGAGCAGACCGGCATAGCGCTCGAAATCGACGAGCTCGAGTCCGTCGGCAACTACGCGCTCCAAATCACGTGGGCCGATAGCCACGCGAGCGGCATCTACAGCTACATTTATTTGCGCGCGCTCTGTCAGTGCACGACTTGCAACGGTCCGCACGGAGAGACCATCCCGAGGGCCTGATGGCAAGCGAGGGCGAGCTCGAGCGACGCAAGCTTGCGGGCCGCGCGGGCATCGTCGGCCTCGGCACGCTCGCATCACGGATTTTAGGGTTGTTTCGCGACATCGCGCTCGCCGCCATTTTCGGGCGTGCCGAGACCGACGCATTCTTCGTCGCGTTCACGATTCCGAATGCGCTTCGCCAGCTACTCGGTGAAGGTGCAGTCGCGAGCTCGGTCGTGCCCGTGCTGAGCGCGAAGCTCGCGAGTGACGGTGACGACGCCGCCCGTGAGTTCTTCGCACGCATTCGCGCCGTGTCGCTCGTCGCGCTCACGATCGTCACGGCCGCGGGCATCGCGTTCGCGGGCCCACTTTGCGAGCTCTTCGCGTCCGGATATCACGCGCGCACCGGCGAGTTCGAACGCACGGTGACGCTCACGCGCATCGTGTTTCCGTACATTTTCTTCATGGGCACAGCCGCGCTCGGGATGGCGGCGCTCAATGCGAAAAGGAAATTCGCCGTCGCTGCGTTCGCACCGGGTCTTCTCAACGTTGCGTTTCTCGTGTGCGCGCTTCTCTTGCCAGGCCCGCTCGAACGCGCGGGATTCGATCGCGTGTGGGCGATCGGTATCGGCGCACTCGTCGGCGGAGCACTTCAGGTCGTGGCGCAAATCCCGGCACTTCGTGCGATTGGGTACGCCTCCCGCCCGCGATTCTTCGGTGCGTTTTCGGACCCCGCCGTGCGCGACGCGCTCGCTCGCATGGCGCCGATGATGTTCGGCATCGGCGTTTACTACATCGACCTCGTCCTCTCACGCCGCTTCCTCTCGGAGCTTCCGCAGGGTTCGCAAAGTTATTTTTCGTGGGCGATGCGTCTCTGCGATTTTCCGCAGGGCATCTTCGTGATGGCCATCTCGACGGCCGCCCTTCCTTCGCTCTCCACGTTCGCGGCAAAGAAAGAATTCGGTGAGCTTCGCAAAACGTACGCGCACGGCTTGAGGCTCGCGCTCTTCGTTGCGATTCCTTGCAGCGTCGGTCTTGCGGCGCTCGGTGAGCCCATCGTGCGTGCGGTGTTCGAGCGGGGCGCGTTCGATGCGGTCGCGTCGCACGAAACCGCGCGTGCGCTCGTGTGGCAAGGCGGAGCGATTTGGACCGTGGCCGTCGTACGCCAGCTCGTGCCCGTCTATTACGCGCTCGGTGACACGCGCACGCCCGTGATCGTGAGCGCGCTCGATCTCGTCGCGTTCATCGCGCTCGCCCTCGGTCTTCGCGGGCCCATGGGTCAAGCGGGAATCAGCGCGGCCGTCGCCGGCTCGAGCGCGGTTCAAATGCTCCTTCTCGCGGTCTTCCTTCGCAAGAAGCTCGGAGGTCTCGAAGCCGGCGAAGTCGGTAGCTCCGCGATTCGCGTCATCCTCGCTTCCGCAATCGCGGGCGTCTGCGCATATTCGGTGGCGCGCCTCGTCGGGGTGTCGTCGCACGTGATTCCAGGCGTTGCCGCGCTCGGCGTGTTCGGCGTCGTGTTCTTCGTCGTCGCGTGGGCCGTTCGGTCCGCGGAGCTCGAAGAAATCGTAGGGGGCTTGCGTCGCCGCCTCGCGCGATAGATGCTCTCGCCGCTCCATGAAGATCCTCGATGCGCAGTACATCGCGAGCGGCACGAGCATCGCAGAGCTCCCCGGACCGGCGCTGCCCGAAATCGCGTTTGCGGGTCGCTCGAACGTCGGCAAATCGAGCCTGCTCAACGCGCTCGTGATGCGCCGCTCGCTCGCGCGCACGAGCAAAACGCCCGGTCACACGGCGAAAATCAATCTGTTCGAGATCCGCATCCCGGACATGACGCTCATCTTCGCTGATTTACCGGGCTACGGCTACGCGTCGCGCTCGAAGGAAGAGCGCAAATCGTGGGGTCCGATGGTCGAGAAGTATCTCCTCGGTCGCCCGTCGCTGCGGTCGCTCGTTCTCCTCGTCGACGTGCGGCGCGGTGTCGAGCCGGACGACATCGAGCTCGTGGAGTTTTGGGCGCAAACGAAGAAACCCCTCGTGCTCGTCGCGACGAAAATGGACAAGCTCCCGAAGGCGCACCACAAGCCCGCCCTCGACAAGCTCCGCGCTGCCGCTCGCGCCGTGCCGTCGAAGGCGATCGCCTTCAGCGCAGAGACGGACCTTGGCCACGACGATCTGTGGGCGGCGATCCTGTCATCCGCGCTTTCAAGTTGACGACGGAATCATCCCAGACCTGGCGAGACGGTCAATTCGACTTGGGCCTGCGACTCACGCGCACCGGAACGCCGCCCTTCGGTCGGAGCGTCACGAGTGGCTCGCACTGCACTTCGGCCGCGGGGTCCTCGAGCTCGAATCGCGCGCGCTGGAGAAGCGTTGCCAAGACGACGTGCGCTTCCATGAGCGCAAAGTGATTGCCGATGCACACGCGCGGCCCGGCGCCGAAGGGCATGTACGAAAGCGGCTGCAACTTCTTCTCGCGCTCGACGCTCAAGCGATCGAGATCGAACGTGTCTGGATTCGGAAACGCGTCCGCGCGCCGGTGGATGCCGCTCACGTTCACGAGCACGACGTGATTCTTCCGCACCCGCACGCCGCCCACGGTGACGTCGCGCGCAGCCTGACGCCCAAGCACGTACGCGGGCGGGTAGAGGCGCATCGCTTCTTTCATGGCCTGTAGTGTGAGCGGTAGCGAAGGCAAATCCGCGTGCGTGATGCGCCGGTCGCCGATGACTTCGTCGATCTCGCGTTCGACGCGCGCGAGCGCGCTCGGATTGCGCGCGAGCAAGTAGATCGCCCACGCGAGCGCATTCGCGGTCGTCTCGTGGCCCGCGAGCATGAGCGTCATCGATTGATCGCGCACTTCGACGTCGGAGAGCGCAGAGCCGTCGTCCTCGTGGCGCGTTGCGAGCAGCATGCCGAGCAAATCGCCGCGATCGGATCCGCTCGAGCGTCGCTCGCGAATGAGGCGATACATGATGGTGTCGAGCTTCCGCACCGCAGCGCGAAGCCGCAGGTTTCCGGGCGTCGGCACTTGCGGCGGGAGCGGCACGAGACGCACGAGGCCGTTCATCATCTCGGTCATGGCGTCAGTGAGCGCGTCACCGATTTCGTCCGCGTCTTTGCCGAGGTCCGCGTCGAAGAGTGTCTTGCCGACGATCTCGAGCGTGATACGCATCATGGCGTCCACCGCGAGCGTGCGTCGTTGCGCGAGGAGTGTGTCGACACCGGCGGCGGCACGCTCCGCCATCACGTCCGCGTAACCCGCGATGCGTTTGTGCGCGAAGAGCGGCGCCATTAATCGGCGCTGGCGCTTGTGCACGTCGCGCTCGCTCGTGAGAAGCCCATTGCCGAGCATGGGGCGCGCAAACACCGAAAGCCCCATGCTCTTCGTGAACGCATCGGCGTGCTCGACGAGCACCTCGTGCGCGACCGAAGGCGACGACACCATCAACAGCGGAATCAACCCGAGCCGAACCCGCGCGACATCGTGATCGCGCGCGACACGTTGGGAAAAGCCGATGCGATCGCGTCGAAAGTCCATCAGGTTGCCAAGAAGCAGCGACCCAGGAACGCGGTAGACGGGGGCGGAAAGGGGCTTGACGGCGGCAGCGCTCATGGCACTATTAATGTGAGCAAAAGCTCACAATCACAACTCGCATTCCCCATGTCCCGCAGAATCGCCGTCAAACCCAGAAAAGAAGCTCATCAGGACCGTTCGAAGGCCACGGTCGATGCCATCATGCGAGCAACTGCTCGCATTCTCGTCCGCAAAGGCTACGACGGCGCCACGACGAACCACATCGCGCTCGCCGCGGGCGTGAGCATCGGCTCGCTCTATCAATACTTCCCGAACAAGGAAGCGATCGTCGCCGCGCTCCTCGAAGAGCACCTCGCCGAGCAACAAGAGTGGCTCCGCAAGGCGATGATGAAAGCGCTCGACCAACCGCTGGAAGAAGCCGCACGCACGCTCATCGAGGGCCTCATCGCCGCGCACCGCGTCGACCCAGATTTACACCGCGTCTTCGTCGAAGAGCTCCCGCGCATCGCGAGCTTCGACCGCATCCACCGCCTCGAACAAGAGACACTCGAAATCGTCCGCGTCTATCTTCACGCGCGCGTCCCCGAGCTCGAGAAAAAACGCAGCATCGACATCGCCTCGTTCGTCATCGTCCACGCCGTGGAGGCATTGACCCACGGCGCGGTCCTCTTCCGCCGGGACCTCCTCGAGGACCCGCGCTTCGTGGACGAAGTGGCGCGTCTCGTAACCCGCTATGTCGCGGAATGAGCACGCCGATCAAGTCGTCGCGGCCAGCTTTTAAAAGGGCTTCGCGCGCCAAGGGCCAGTGTTGTTCGTCCCAGTAGAAGAGCAGCGCTTTCATCATGCGCTTCTCGCGCAAATCGCGTGCAACATGCACGGGTTTCATCGTGAGTGGGTCGAGGCCCGTGAAATACATCGCCGTGGCAATCGCCATCGGGGTCGGGATGAAATCTTGGACTTGGCGCGGGCGCATGTTGCGCTCTTTGAGCCACAGCGCGAGCGCGATGGTGTCGGCGAGCGTCGACCCGGGGTGGCCCGTGATGAAATACGGGACGAGGTACTGCTCTTTGCCCGCGGCTTCACTCGCTTGGCAAAACGCTTGCGCGAATCGCTCGTAGTGCTCGACGGGTGGCTTCTTCATCTTGTCGAGCACGTCGGGATCGTTGTGCTCGGGAGCGACCGAGAGCTGGCCGCCGGTGTGATGCGTTGCGAGCTCGCTGATGAACTCGGGGCTTCGCATCGCGAGATCGTAGCGAACGCCGCTCGCGATGAAGACGCGCTTGATGCCCGGCTCTTTTCGGACACTCTTCAAAAGTGACACGAGCGGATCGTGATCGGTGACGAGGTTCTCGCAGATGCCCGGGTGTACGCACGAGAGGCGGCGGCATGCGCTTTCGGTGCGCTCGTCTTTGCAGCGCATTTTGTACATGTTCGCCGTGGGGCCGCCGACATCCGTGATGACGCCTGAGAAGCCCTCCATGCGCGAGAGCTCGCGCACCTCGCGAAGCACGCTCGCTTCGCTGCGGCTCTGGATGATGCGGCCCTCGTGCTCGGTGATGCTGCAAAACGTGCAACCGCCGAAGCAGCCGCGCATGGTGACGATGGAGTGCTTGATGGTGTCGTATGCGGGAATGCGCTCGCCGCGGTAGCTCGGGTGAGGTGTGCGCGTGAAGGGGAGATCGTAGAGGCCGTCCATGTCGGTCTCTTCGAGCGGCAGAGCAGGCGAGTTGAAGTAGACCGCCTCGCGGCCATGCACTTGCAAAAGAGCGCGCCCGTTGTGGGCGTTCGTTTCGAATTGGAATGCGCGCGCCATCTTCGCGAACGCTTCTTTCGATTCGAGGATCTCTTCGTACGACGGGAGCACGACGACGCCGCCATCGGTCGTGTAGCGACTCTCCTTCGCGGCAATCGGCTCCCAATCCGCGGGGCGACCGATGGCGTACGCGGTGCCGCGGATGTCGCGTAGATCGGAGACGCGCTCGCCGGCGTCGAGTCGTCGGGCGATGTCCCACGCAGCGCGCTCGCCCATGCCGAAGACGAGCAAATCGCATTTGCTGTCGAGCACGATCGATCGACGCACCGAATCGCTCCAGTAGTCGTAGTGCGCGATGCGGCGGAGCGAGGCTTCGATGCCGCCCAAAATCACCGGAACGCCCGGAAATGCCTGCCTGGAAAGGTTGCAGTATGCAATCGACGCGCGGTTGGGTCGGGCGTTGGTTCGGCCGCCAGGCGAATATTGGTCCTCACCGCGGACTTTTTTCTGCGCCGTCAGCTTGTTGAGCATCGAGTCGAGGTTGCCCGCGCTCACTCCGACGAAGAGACGCGGCGCGCCCATGCGGGCGATGTCCTCGATCGAATCCCACCGCGGCTGCGCGACGACGCCGACTTTGTATCCGCGACCTTCGAGAAATCGCGCGATGAGCACGGGACCGAAAGCGGGGTGATCGACGTACGCATCGCCCGTGACGATCAAGATGTCTAGCTCGGTCCAGCCGCGGGAGACCATTTCTTCGCGCGTCGTTGGAAGGAACGACTTTTTCTTTGTGAGCTGAACGAGCGTCATCTAGTTCGAAGTCCGGTCGAAGCGGCGAAAGCCGACAGCGAAGATTTTCCCGTCCGGTTTGGCGACGAGCGCGCCCCATCGGCAGCGTTCGATGAGTCTACCGGTCGAGCCGGCATCGAAGCGCACGTCCTGACCTTCTTCGAGCCGAGCGAACGCACGCGCGTCGGCCGCGACCGACGTGACCGACGAGCCAGCATCGGCAACGGCGGGCATCACCGAGGTTCGGCTCGTGCGCTTGATGAGCTCGTCGCCCATCCAGACGTCGCACGTCGTTTCGTCGGACCAAAGGATCACACCGAGGATCGTCTCGGCGCCGCGCGCGATGGTGACGATAGCGCCTGCATTGCCGTGCGAAACCGTGCGGCCGCCGAGCCGCTGCCGAGCGCGGGCGAGCGTCATCGGCCCGGCGTCCGTCAAGGGGAGTGAAATCCTGCGAGTCACGGCCCAATCCTAGCAGCGACCGCCGGGCCGCGTCGCGCGACCGTTCACGGCGTCTGCGAGGGTCAACCGGCGATCTCATGCGTACGAACAAGGCATGAAGCGTCTCGTAGGCATCGCCATGCTCGTTTTCGTCGTGCCGCTCGCTGCGATCGTGCTCACCGGATCGCCGAGCCCGTCCGGCGTTGCATACGTCATCGGACCGCTCGCGATCGCCATTGCGCTGACGGCGTCGCGTCCGTGGACGAAACGCGTCGCGGTCGCTGGTGTGGCGCTCGTCGTGTTGATGGTGACCGGTCGCATCGCAACCACACCAAGCGCGGGCGACACGCGCGTGATCGACCGCGTCATCGACGAACGCGACGTCACGGTGAACGCCGCGCGCGCGATTCGGTGGACGCACGTCGTCCGAGACCCGGATGTCGCGCGGCTGCCTGAAGCGATGCGTGACGCATACGACGAAATGCATCGCGAAGAAGGCGCTCTCCCGTCGCCGCTCGTGCCGACGATGCTCGGGCTTCAAGGTGCCCATCACGCGTCGGACACGCTCGAATTCGTCTCGAGCTCGTACGATCCTGGCGCTAAGGCCGCGCGCGAGGCAGTTATTTTTCTCCACGGATCGACGGGAAACTACACGCTCTCATGCTGGCTCTTCGCACGCGCAGCGGCCCGCGCGCACATGACGACATCGTGCCCATCGACCCGATTTGCGGGCGATTGGTGGCAGGGCGGTGGCGAAACGATCGTGCGCGAAACCGTGGAATCCCTCCACAAGCGCGGCTACACGCGCATCTTCCTCGCGGGTCTTTCGAACGGCGGCTTCGGCGCGAGCCGCCTCGCACCGCGCACGCCCGGCGTGTTCGCGGGCCTCATCCTCGTCTCCGGCGCCGCCTCCGACGCGCCGGACGCAAACATCCCAACGCTCGTCATCCAAGGCCGCGACGACGCGCTCGTCTCGACGCCGAGCGTGCACGCGTACGCGATGATGACGGGCTCACGCTACGAAGAGCTCCCGGGCGGCCACTTCGCGCTCCTCGTCGAACGTAACCGCGCCTCGAACATCATCGCCACGTGGCTCACCTCGCAAACCGGCGATGCGACGTCTAGAGCGCGCGAGCCTTGAAACGATCGCGCCCTTTTTTCGATGAATGGGCGCGTCGTCAGTGGCAGCTTTTGAGCCACGGCAGCGTGGTATCTGTCACGCAATTTTCACCGGGAAAACAGTCGCCGTCACCCGAACAGTAACTGCGGATGCATGTCCCCCGGAGGGGCGCACGCGATCTGCAAACCGAGCCCATACTGTTTACCCAGACAGCAATGCTCGCCTGCCAACGAGCACTGGCTCGGGTCCGAGCAACGAACATTGCCATACACTCCGCCGTCCACCACACAGATGGCGGCTGAAGCATACCACCCCCCGCGTTGGAATCGATATGGCATGTCGTTCCGGTGCCACACCAGAGATCGGGTGCGCAGTGAATGTCGTTGTTGGAACAAGCGACACCGATGACACCGAACAAAACGACCGCTGCGGCCCTGTTGACGCTCACGATGACAAACATTGGGCGTCGCGAAATTGGGCGGGGTTTTCGTTGTGGGCGCAACAGGATTTGAACCTGTGACCTCCACCGTGTGAAGGTGGCACTCTACCGCTGAGTTATGCGCCCTGACCTGTCGTGAGAGAGCCTGACGCGTACCACCAGGCTCGTCAGACGTCGATATGCGTCTGCGTCACCACGGCGGGCTTCGCATCGCGGGCGGCCGCGACGCGACCGAGCGAGAGCGTGCCGATGAAGATGCCCAGCGTGAGCGCGAGCACGGCGAACTGGCCAAAAAATGCTCCCGAACAGCTCGCGACTGCGAGCGGTGCGATTGCTGCCAAATACCAAGGTGTCAGCTTCATCGATCTCCTCATCCCCACATGTAAGATAAGATACGACACGCTGAAGCAGTGAACCAAACTTGTAGCGAGTCGGCTCGAGCTTATGCAAGTGAAACCGTAACGGGGCATGGCAGGCGTTAGAGCAGGAGTCGTTCCGCTCGCAAGGCCGCGACGCCATTGGGGACTGCAAGGAAAAACGGACACGGGCGCGTGGGCACCCCGACACGCGCTCGCTCACTTGCGGTGGCTCGACCGAAGCGTCTATCGTGATTGCCATGCGATGGTTTGCGAGCGGCGCGGGCACCATCGTGGTCGCCATCGTTGCCGCGTCGTGGGGTTGCACGATCGACCCGGGCGCGAACTTCGTCATCCCGCTGTCGGTCTTCAACGAAGACTTTTTCTACTGCCACGTGGAGCCGCAATACATCTATGCCGCGCAGACGCAGTGCGGCGCAGGCGGCTCCGGCGACAACGGCAACTGCCACTTCAATTCGTCCGCCGTCAGCGGGATGGCACTCATCGATCATCCGCTCATCAATTGCGGCGGAGGTGATCACCCGGTGCAGGGCGATCCCGCGGGGTCGGGCGCCGTCGGGCCGAACAGCCCAGCGAACGCGAACTTCAGCGCCGTCTCGCTCGAGATGAGCCGCAACTGCCCCGACTACGCATCGTGCCAAGCGCCCGTGCTCACGCGGCCGACCAAGACCGACGCCCACCCGCGGCAGATTTTCGATCCTGCAAACGACCCCGCTGCGCTGCAAAATATCATCTATCAGTGGGCCGCCACTCCATGACGCTCGCGCGTCCGAAGCGGGTGACAAGAGCCTTCGTGGCGCTGCTCGCAGCAGCAGCGCTCTTGCTCGTCACTGTGTGGGCGAGCGCGGAAGAGGATCACGCCGAAGCGTTCGCGCGCGTCGTCGTCGACGCCACCGACATGCGCACGGGTCCGGGCGTCTCGTTTCGTGTGATCTACACGGCACATCGCGGCGAGACGTTCGCTCTCGACGGTCGACAAGGCGGCGGCTTCTGGCTTCGCATTCTCCTACCCGACGGCCGACGCGAATACGCCATGGGCGAGCAAGTCGAGCGTTTCGCGGTCTCTAACAACGAATTAAAGCGACCCGGGTT
>JBBSFE010000051.1:0-40002 GCA_038239005.1 Polyangiales bacterium | reverse complement strand
GACTCGACGATAGAGGCTCTGCCCCGCATTTCACGCCTCGTTCATGCTCTCGTTCATCACGATCCAGTCGCCACAGAATCTTCCAGTGCCAACGATCGCCGTATCCTGGCCGGCGTGCTCAGGGATGGAGTCAGACCCTCAACGTTCGTCGCGTTATGCGATGAATCCATCGCTCGAACCGTGATGGTATATACGCGATCTTGCGCAATGGTGCCGTCGCGCTCGACGCGCAGACACACGTCGTTCTTGCCGAATAGCAGGTCCGGCGATGTGTTTCCGGATCCACCGCCAGAAACCGGCTGATTGCTGGTAACGTTTGCGATTTCAACGATGGGCGATGAGTCGCAGGCGTCCGTCAGCGTAAACGGAATATCCTTGCCCAGAGTAAACAAGACAACCTTGTGATCGGGCGGCCATAAGCAATCCGGAAGGATCGTGGGTGAGAACGGGTGGGAGCACGCAAAACGGCGGCCTGCCACAACCGGCACCTTGAATGCGCATTGAGCTGCGCACGCTGTTTATCGTTTCGACCGTGATGCGCTTCGCCTTTCATAGCCAGGAAGTCGGCCTTATGTGGGTGTGTGTAGTATGGTAACGGAAGTTGACTATGGACAGATTGTGCTCGTCTTTTCGAGCACTTAGCCATGGCATCGCCCTTGCTGAGCCAGAGATTCGTATGCGTCATTTCCTCATGTTTGCTCCTCTTTTGATGGCGTGCGCGGTTTCGCCCGTTCCCGAAGCCAACGGCTATAGCGTGCAGCTCGAGTTCGGTGGGGCGCCGCTCGGTGGCTCGCTCGTCGTCGGCTCGCCCGAGATCGTCACGGTTCGGCGCATCGAGCAGCGCATGGATCGCTGCACCACGAACGTCGCGTGCGATCCAACGACAGAGACGCCCATCGCGCTCGTGTCGGCTACTTGCGACGATGGCGTTTGCACGGTGAGCGAATCGACGACGGCAACCTCGGACGGCTCGGTGGCTCTCGAAGCGAGCGGAGCGCGTTCTGGCTCGACGACTCTTCGGGTTCGCGTCCGCAGCCTGCTCGACGGCTCGGAATGGGACGACAGCTATCCGCTCACATTCAAAAGCGCGACTCCCGCGTTCGTGCGCGCACCAGCTATGATCCAGAAGTGATCATCGCCAAAGGCCAAGGCGCAAGCCCCGGCAACGCACGTGGGCCGCTTGCTCTTTCTGCATCGAAAGCCTCGGATCTCGCGGCGCGTGGCACGCCTCCCATTTTCGTTCGCAACGAGATGAACGCGGAAGACGTTCCCGCGATTCGCGTTTCAGCGGGCGTCATCATCGCGCGCGGAGGCATCACGGCCGATGGCGCGGTGGCCGCGCGTGCGCTGGGCAAGCCATGCATCGTCGGCTGCGCATCGCTCATCGTCACGAGCGATTCGATCCGCTCCACTGACACCATCATTCTCGAAGGCGCGCCCATCTCGATCGACGGCGCAACCGGCGAAATCCAAAGCTGAGTTGGGTTGACCGTCGTGTGACGTGTTCATGGTCGACGGGCGGCAGCGGGAGGAACCGGCGGGACCGGCGCGTGGATGGTCACAGAACGCGCGAGCCGCGAGTTTTTTTGCCGCCAGCGCATCTTGGATCGAACATCTCGCGGCCCGGCCGCGCTGGTCTCGCTGCCGCCGGGTGATCGCACCGCCGTGACAAGACTCCCTCGATTCAAGTGATCTTTACCCTGACGTATTCGACGAACTCGACGTCAGGCTCGGTCTCGGCTTTGCGGCGTGAGACTTCTTGCCAGACGCTCCAGTCGATCTCGGGGAACCATGTGTCGCCCTCGACGTCGCGATGGACGAACGTCACGAGCATGCGCGTGGCGACGGGGAGAGCGAGTGCGTAAATTTGTGCGCCCCCGATGATGCGCGGCTCGTCGTCGGTCGTGTAGGCGAGCTCGAGCGCTGCCTCGAGCGTGGGCACGACGTCGGCGCCTTCGCGCTTGGCTTTTGAATTCCGCGAAATCACGATATTTCGCCGGCGCGGCAAGGGTTTGCCGACGGTGTCGTACGTCGTGCGGCCCATGATGATCGCGTGGTCGACGGTCACGTTCTTGAAGTGCCGCAAATCCTCGGGAATCGTCCACGGCAAGCCGCTTCCTTTGCCGATGACGCGCGCATCGCTCATCGCGAAAACCATGCATAGCGCCCTGCGATCCGACATACTTTTTGAAGCGTACCTTACCTGACGCGACCAAACGGATGTAGAGTGCCCCCGCTCATGCGCGATACTTTTCTACAGCGAGTGCTCGAGCCGCCGTCCTATGGCTGGTCTCGCAACGGCGAGTTTTACGCCCCCACCGTGCGCGAGATCATGTCGCACTGGCTCGATCGGATGAACATCTTCCGTTCTCGAAAGAACTGGCTGCCGATCGCGGGTTGGGTGTGGAACCTCGCGCTCACGCCGTTCACGGTGCTGTTCTTCATGCGCTTCTTTTCGTGGAAGCTGCTTGCTGCCGGCCTCGTGTATTCGCTGGTCGGGCTCGGCACGGTCAACATCGTGTGGCTGCATCGGTACTGCACGCACAAGGCGTTCGCATTCTCGCATCCGTTTTATCGCTTCATCGTTCGGAACCTGACGATCCGCGTCGTGCCCGAAGAGGTGTACGTCGTGTCGCACCTCGTGCATCACGCGTTCCCCGAAAAAGCAGGCGACCCATACAACGCGCTCGGCGGGCGTCTCTATTGTTTCCTCGCTGGTGAGCTCCACCAACCCATCGCGCGAAATCTCGACGCGAAAGATTACGCGCGCGTCGTTGGGCTCGTGAGCCACACGGGGGTCATCCCCAACAGCTACGAGCAATACCAAAAGTGGGGAACCATCTGCCACCCCGCGCGGCTCTACGCGCACTACGCGCTCAACTGGGGCTTTTGGTACGGCGCGTTTTATTTGATGGGCGGCCACGCACTCTCGTGTGCGATTTTCGGAATGTCAGCCATCTGGGCGATGGGCATCCGCGACTTCAACTACGACGCGCACGGCTGCGGCAAAGACAAACGCAAAGTGGGCGTCGACTTCAACCGCCGCGATCTTTCGATCAACCAATTCTTCGCGGGCACCGTCTCGGGCGAGTGGCACAACAATCACCATCTCTATCCCGCGGGCGTTCGCTCCGGGTTCTTGTGGTGGCAGCTCGACACCGCATACATGCTGATTCGCTTCGTCGGCCTCTTCGGCGGCATCGCATCGAGCCGCGACTTCAAGCAGCGCTTCCTCGACGAGCACTACCTCCCGCACAAAAACAAAACCAAAGACGCGAACAAGCTTCTCGTGAGCTGAGTCAGGCGTCGATGACGTCGCGCAGCTTGCGCGTGAGCGCGTCGGGCGTGATCGGTTTTTGGAGGAACGCGACGTTCGACTCCAAGATTCCGTGCCGCACGACGGCGTTGTCGGTGTAGCCCGACATGTAGAGCACTTTCATTTCCGGGCGCACGACGGTGAGGCGCTCCGCGAGTACCCTGCCGCTCATGCGCGGCATGACGACGTCCGTGAGGAGCACGTGGATCTTCGCCTTGTGCTGCTCGCAGATGAGCAGCGCTTCGCCGCCGTTTTGCGCGTCGAGCACGTGATATCCGTGCCGCTCGAGGATGGTTCGCGCGAGCGCACGCACGGGCTCTTCGTCTTCGACGAGTAGGATCGTCTCGCTCCCACGACGCGTTCGCGTGTCGGGTGACGCGCCGGTGATGCTCCGTGGTGCGGCATCGGTTTGCGGGAGATACACGCGGATCGTCGTCCCCTGACCGGGCTCGCTGTAGACCCAGATGCTTCCGCCGCTTTGCTGCACGATGCCGAACACGGTTGCGAGACCGAGGCCCGTACCTTGTCCGTTCTCTTTCGTCGTGAAGAACGGCTCGAAGATGCGCTCGCGTGTTGCGGCGTCCATGCCGGAGCCATTGTCGGTCACCGCGAGCATCACGTATGGCCCTGGTGTCACGTCAGCGTGTTTGCCTGCGTAGACGGCGTCGTGCTGAACGTTCGCGGTTTCGATCGTGAGCTTGCCGCCTTCGGGCATGGCGTCTCGTGCGTTGACGACCAAGTTCAACAAGACTTGTTCGATCTGACTTGGATCGGCTCTCACGGTGCCAATCGCCGAACCGTTGATGATGGTGAGCTCGACGTCCTCGCCG
The DNA here is from genome assembly GCA_038239005.1 of Polyangiales bacterium. GTDB lineage: Bacteria > Myxococcota_A > Polyangia > Polyangiales > Polyangiaceae > DASXHD01. The sequence goes on along the minus strand of JBBSFE010000051.1, from coordinate 35,856 downwards.
ACGAGACGCCGGAGCATCTTCGCGACGCCACCGACCACAACATTAAGGTCGAGGTTTTGCGGCTGGAGGATTTGCTGCCGGCTGAATGCGAGAAGCTGCCGTGTCAGATCGGCGGCGCGCGTGCCGGCGTTCGCGATTTGCTCGAGGTCCTCGCGCATCGGATCGCCCTCCTTGAGATCGAGCGTGAGCATTTCGCTGTAGCTGAGGATGATCGACAAGAGGTTGTTGAAGTCGTGCGCGATACCGCCTGCGAGACTTCCGATCGCTTCCATCTTCTGCGCCTGACGAAGTTGGCGCTCCAAACGATTGCGATCGGTCACGTCCGTCGCGACGGCGATCATGCACGCACGTCCGTGTAGTGTGCACGGGTGGACGGTCATCTCGACATCGATGATGGTTCCGTCTTTGCGCCGATGTGTCGCTGGGAGCACCCCAATCTTGGGCGTGCAAATGTCGGCGAGTGCGAGGCCGACGAATTCGTCACGCGAATAGCCGTAGCTTTGGATTGCGGCGTCGTTGACGACGAGAATGCGAAACGTGGTGGCGTCATAGAGAAACTTTGGAAGCGGTGAGCTTTCGAAGAGAGCTCGATATTGGCTCTCGGACGTGCGAAGCGCCTCCTCTGCAGCCTTACGCGCGGAGATGTCCGTGATGTAGCTGATGCACTCGGTCGTGCCCTCGAGCGCGGCCGCGCCGACGAGCGCCGCGATGTGGCGCCCATCCTTGTGTACGTACACACGCTCTTGCAGAGGAAGAAACCCGGTTGCACGAAGTTGAGCGCGCGCTTCGGTGTCGGGGACGAGGTGATCGGGAGGCGTGATGACCTCCCAATTCAGCTTACCCGCGAGCATGTCGGCTTGCGTGTAGCCGAGCATCTTCAAGAACGCCTCGTTGGCTTCTTTGAAGTTGCCGTCGAGATCCGAAATGGTGACGCCCGCAACGCCCGATTCGAACAATCGACGAAATCGAGCTTCGCGGTCCCGGAGGCGTGCGTGCTCGGAGACCAAGCGTTCGGCGATGAGAACCCGTGTTTCGAGAGCGCTCGGACCATGCGAGGTCGTGTAGAGATCGGTTGCTCCGGCGTCCAGCACGGCGGGGAGCTCGTCTTCCCGGTTGGTGATGACGAGGATCACTGCGTCTGCGCCTTCGCGACGCGCACGCGCTTGCCGACAAAACTCGGACGCGGTCATGTCAGCGAGCACGTCCTCGATGATGACGAGCGCGGGAGACTGCTGCCGAATGAGCTCGAGCGCCTGATCGCCGCGCTCCGCAACGAGCTGCTCGTGGCCACGCGCTCCGAGGACGCCAACAACGACGGCTCTCGACTCCGCGGCGATTCCGACAAGCAGAACTTTCATAGGGACCACCAGTGTGATGAAACCACGAAACTTAGAACGTGCCAAACGCCGCAGCGCCGAGGCCCGTCGGAACGACGGAGACGTGAACTCCGTGATCACCACCGGCAACTTGCGCATGCGAGGGCAAACCGAAGAGCGTGATGACCGCGCCGAGGTCTTGAATCGCGCCACTCAGCACGAGCGCGGCGCGCGTGATCGTTTCGCCGATGCACGGATCGACCGGAAGCGAATAGCCCGCAGCGACGAGAGGCGGCGTGCATGCTGGCCGCGTTGCGAGATCCATCCACGGACCCGCGAGCGGTATGAAGAGCGATTTGTCGACCGCTGATTGCGACGCGATGTAGGCCGATGGCGCATACGAAATCGCAAAGAGCGTGACGCCCGCGATGAGCGCGCCCGTCGAGCGACTCGACTCGACGAGGCCGCCACCGGGAATCGAATCGCCGGGCGCGAATTTGCCGTGCATTTCGACCGTGTCTTCCGAGCCGAGCGCGACCGTCTCCGGATCGTCCGTCGGCGCAACGTGTGCGCGGTCGACGTGTGCGCCGCGCGGAAGCTCGGTGCGAACGCCCTCGTGGATGACGGCAACCGGCTCGAAGTTGCTCGATTGTGCGCGGGCTGCGTCCGCGATCGACATGACACGCGTCACATCGACCGTCGCCCCGCACCCGACGCACCCCGCGAGGGCCGCAACCAAAAGCCGCATACGTGGGGATACGGCTCGTCGCGCTGTTAACTTGAGCCCCACGCTTCACGGCAAGCACTTCAAGGGCGGCGCAAGTCCAGCCGATTGCGCGAGTTAGCTCGCGACCGCATAATCGGGCGTTGCGTGAGCTTTCTTCGTCGTTTGGTCGCGTTCGGATTTCCTGTTCTCATCGGCGGCGTCGCCTGCGGCGCGCGGTCGGAGCTCGATGGCGTGCCAAACGAAGCGGGGGCGGACCTCGGCATGCACGATGCGATGCCGTCCTTGCAAAAGCGTATCACCGCTGGTCCGAGCCACACGTGCGCCATCAACCCGAGCGGTGCGCTCTATTGCTGGGGCGCCAACGAGTTTGGTGAGCTTGGCAACGGACCAACACCTGCGACACCGATACTTGGGTCGAACCCGCTGCCCGTGACGTTCGACACGCCGCAACCGATAGCGAACATGGCAGCGGGAATGGTGATGGTGTCGGCCTGGAACTCGGGAACGTGCGCGATCGATGCGACGGGCGCAACATATTGTTGGGGCGAGGACCGCTATGGACAGTTGGGCAATGGCTCGATGCTGTCCACCGGCGAGATTTACGTTGCGCCTAGTGCTGTTTGTGCAGATACGGAATGCACGAGTCAGCTCAACGCCGTCGCAGTAGCGGGCGTGGGCTACTACGCCAATTGTTTTCTATCGCCAGGCGGGCTTGTGAGTTGCGCAGGGACGAATGCGTACGGAGAGATGGCGCTTGGTAAATTGACAGACGGCTCCGCGACACCGCAGCCATCGCTCATCACGAACGCCGTCGCCCTTGGTGGGTCTACCTATACATTTGATCACGCCATCTGTGCCGTGCTCGATTCCGGCCGCGCGGTATGTTGGGGGCAGATGGTCTATTCGTTTGGTGATGGCTTGACCACCGACACGAATGGATCGCCGTTCATGGTGCCGCACATCGTAGACGCACTCGAAGTTGCCATTGGCAACGACGACATCTGCGTCGTCAGGCACGACGGTTCGATGTTTTGTTGGGGCGACAATCAAGAAGGTCAGCTCGGCGATGGCACGACGATCGACGCGATGACACCCGTTGCGACGACGCTCGCAAACATCGGCGCGGTATCGATGGGCGATCACTTCATGTGCGCGGTGACATCCGCAGGCGCCGTGGAATGCATCGGCGAAAACCACCAGGGCCAGCTCGGTAACGGGGCACCAAGCGCAGATCCCACGAAGCCGCAAACGACATGGCAAACGGCGCTCGCAAGCGGCGCGGTCGGCGTCGCGTGCGGTGAGTGTCACGCATGCGCGCTGCTCGCGACCGGCCGCGTGAGCTGTTGGGGATGCAATTTTGCAGGTCAGCTTGGTGACGGCACGACCACGTCGCAAGCCAGCCCGGTTCCTGTGACCGGATTCTAAATCCTACCCATAGAATTGTCTGACCCATTCCATGGAACGCATTTTTATGGTCTTTGTCGGCATCGCCGTTGCCGGTTGCGGCGGCACGCTGGAGCTGCGCGACGCGAGTATTCTCGATGCCGCTCCTGAGACTGCCAACAACATTTGTTCGGGCTACATCGAAGTCGACGCGTGCACGGCGATGGGCGCCGCCGGCTGTCAGTGGTTTTGGGCTGGTAACTGCGCTGATGGCGGCACGAACCCGCATGATGGCAGTCCGTTTCCCCTCGTCGTGATCGAGCACGACGGGTGCTACCAGGTTCGCCCCTATTGCAACGTTGCGTTTCCCTATAGCTGTCCGCTTCCCGAACAAGAATGCCGATACATTCTTTTCGCCAACCTCGGACACAATCAAGGTTGCGATCAATCAGCGGGGTGCGTTGGGCCGGACGGCCCTTGAGCTTCATGCCGGAGGCGTCACGAGAATTTGTCAGAGCGACAGGATTGCGCCGTCGACGACGTTGACGTTCACGGCGTGATCGGAGCCCGTCGTTCCGGTGTCGTGGCAGTGCACGATGAAAGCCGCGCCGTCTTCGCTGAGTATCGCGTTCGTGCACTCGACCATTCCCACGGTGTTCGTCGCGGCCATCGCTTCATCTGCGGCAAGGATCGCGTCCCCCGAGCTGATCGGCGACGATTGTGCGTGAGCCCGCACGACGATCGTTACGCTCGATCCGTTCTCCACGAACTTGACGCGGTATCCGCCGAACTTGACGAGGCGATTGCCGGACACCAGGCGCACGTCATCGGGCCTTACGCCGTCGTGAATTCGGAGCGCTAGGCCATCGTCGCGCGACTCTACATCGATGCGCAGCGAGCCGACGATCACGTGATCTTCGGCGCCCACGGTGACCTTCTCGCCGTCGTGCGCGGTCTTCGTGACACTGCATGCGACGAGCGCAACCGCGAACAAAAGCGAACGCATCCTCGTGCAGCAATTGCTCACTGATGCACCGTATCGACTTGGTCGGTCATGGGGGTCCCGTCTTCGTCGGTGGCGGGTTGGCCCGCGTGATCGAGGAGCTTCGAGCACGGGTAGCCCGCCGTGAGCTGCGGCAGCGGCTGGATGAACATCGGTTGGATGAGCCAACGATCGCGAATGTTGGTGTAGGCGTTGCACATCAAGAGTGGGCGATTGCGATTGATGACGAGCGTGAGCTCTGTTGCGTCGATGACCATTCCGAGATCCGTATCGGAGTCGCCGGCCGCGAACGCGGGGCGCATGTGTGGATCGCGCGCGCGCTCGAGTCGCTCCGCTGCGGGCAGGTGGAAGATCTCACGGTTGATCCAGCAGCGCTTGCCGCGATCGTAGGTCATCACTTGGTCGGAGCCATCGGGCTCGGTCGCGCAGCTTTGCAAACGATAATCGAGACGGCCATCGGTGCGGAGCGTCGTGCGCACGCCGATGACGTGACTCTTGTCGATGCCGACCCGTGAGCCCACCGTTTCGGCGAGCGGCTGCGCGGACGCCGACACCACCCACACGGAAAACCCATTCGCTTGGAGCGACGATACGAGATCGTGCATGGGATCGTAGATGCGAACCCAATCGACCAGATTCGAGGTGGTTCCGATCGTTTGCGTCGTTCCGATGGGGGCTGTCGAATTTTCGGCGTACGCTTTTTCGGCGATTGCGAGCATCTCGCTCGGCGTGTGCCCGGCTTGGAGCTGCGCGCCCCACGCATACGACTGATGGATCGTTGGCGTCGTCTCGTCGTCGAATGCGGGCTCGTCTTTCGGTGTCTTGCTGCGATCGTACATCGAGACGAGCGCATCCGCGCACGAAGCCGCGTGGCTCGTCGGAAGTGGCTTGCCCGGCTCGGCGATGGAGTCGCACGCCGCGCCGAGCGCTTGGCGCGCCGCAGCCGTGAGATGTTTGTTCGTGATCGACCAATCACGCGCGGGCGGCTGCATGATTTCGTCGTGGCGAAGCATCCAGAAGAACGTGGCGTCGCCGATGTCGTTGCGCATCATCGTGTTGTCCCAGTCGAACACGGCAACGCGCGAACCGCCGCCTTGGTCGAGCAACCGATCGATGCGCTCACGATTGCGCGCGAGCCACGGGCTCGCTGGGTCGAGATGCTTGTGCGCGTGTCGAGGAGGCGGAACGGGCGTCGCCGGCCGCGCGCATGCGATCGCCGCGCACGCGAACGCCCAGTAGAGACGCACTACACGGCCACCGGCGCGGAAATCGCCGCGTGCGGATCGTAGCCTTCGAGCGTGAAATCCTCGAAGCGAAACGCGAACAGATCCTTCACATCGGGATTGAGACGCATCGTTGGAAGCTTTCTCGGCTCGCGCGCGAGCTGAAGGCGCGCCTGCTCGAAGTGGTTCGTATAGAGGTGCACGTCGCCGAACGAATGAACGAATTCACGCGCGCGCATCCCGCTCACGTGCGCGATCATCATCGTGAGCAGCGCGTAGCTCGCGATGTTGAACGGCACTCCGAGGAAGACATCGCCGCTTCGCTGATAGAGGTGACACGACAATTCTTTCTCGGGCGTCACGTAGAATTGAAACAGCGTGTGGCACGGCGGCAGCGCGACTTGATCGATTTCCTTCGGGTTCCAACCGGTGATGATGTGGCGACGCGAAAATGGTTTCTCGCGCAAGTCGACGAGGAGGCGCGCGAGCTGATCGACGCCGTCATGCTTCCACGTTCCATCGGCCTCGGGCGTCGCGCCGAAGTTTCGCCACTGGTGGCCGTACACGGGCCCGAGATCGCCTTCTTTTCGACCGAAACGCGCCGTTTGCTCGGCCGTGGCCCATTCGTTCCAAATGGAGACCTTTGCATTCTGCAAGGGTTCCACGCGCGTCTCGCCGCTCACGAACCACAAGAGCTCGTGGAGGATCGATCGAAGATGAACTTTTTTCGTCGTGACGAGCGGAAAGCCTTGTCGCAAATCGAAACGCATCTGCCCGCCAAAGACGCCGCGCGTTCCGGTGCCCGTGCGATCGGGGCGATCGACGCCCGCCTCGAGCACGTGCCTCAATAAATCTAGATACTGTTTCACGAGCCTCGAGAGAGCGTGACTAGGGCTTGCGGGTGACCACGATGTGCCCGTGGTGGTCCTTGTCGGGGTAGCCGTAGCGGAAGCTGAGATCGGTGTGCGGGTTCGTGGTGAAGAGGTTCTTCAAGTCGGTGGCGTTTTTCGCGTCGACCGTGCCGAAGGGCTCGGGCCACGTGTACGTGCCATACGTGTCTTGCACGAAGCCCATTTTTTTCGCGTACGTCGGCGTGAAGCCCGTCGAATCGCTGATCATCCAATCGGTGTGGGTCGCGAGGTAGTTGCGGATGATGGAGAAGTCGTCGGACCACAAGAGGTGGCTCGCGGCTTTCGTCATCGCCGAGATTTTCCCCTTCGCCTCGAAGTACTTCAAGAGGCGACCATTCGCCTTCATGTGGTTGTCGTCGAGGTTGAAGGCGACGTGGCGAATGATGCGCGTCTGCTGCTCGCCGATTTTGCGGAAGCGGAGCTCCATGTTCGAGAAGTAGGCGTCGTCGATCTCGCCACGTTGCTTCTTGCCGGACTTCACGGCGTTGTCGGCGGCGTCGATTTCGTTTTGCTCGAAGTAGTGGAGCGACCCGTCATCGTTGAACTTGAAGTAGCGCAGGCTCGTGGGCTCGAAGCCGTGCACCACCATCGCGACGAGGTCGAAGACGATCTCGCCCGGCAAGACGCTCTTGCTACCGATGTCGAGGTTGTCCGTGCGCGAGTGGGCCTTTTCGAAGAGCTTGCCGAGCACGATGCGATAACGCGCGAGCTCGGGCGCGAGGCGACCCTTCGGCACGACGTCGACTTTGCGAACATCCGCGGCGATCTCGAGCGAGACCGTCGTGAGCTCGGTGAGCGCCGGGTAGGTCGCGAGCGCGCCAAGCAAGTCGCCGCCGCCGAACGGGTACACGACCGTTTTCGGAACGGTGGCGGGGACGAGCTTCGCGATGAAGGGCATAGCGATGTCGACCCAGGTCTTCTTGTATTCTGCAATCATCGTCGCCAGCTCTTTGCAGTGCGGGTCGACGACGGAAGCTTCGAACGCGCTCGGCACGGCGGTGTCGGTCGCGCCGCACGCTGCGATGCGGAAGAGGGCTTTCGCTTCGGGCGCGTAATCAGCGCCGGCGAGCACCTCGGGAGGAGGCGTTGCGGCTTCGACGGCGGCGTCGAGATCGGCCTGCGCGGACGCGCTCGTGATGGGCGGCGTCGTCGATGCGGCTTCGACGCTCGACTTCGTCGTGCTCTTCGTGTTCGAGCAGCCGACGACCAAAAAGAGGGCTCCGAGCGCCGCTACGTGTTTTCGCATCAGAGAGAGGAGCCTCGCGGAGAGCGCAATTAACGCCGATGAGCGCGGGATGAACGCAAGGGGAGCGAATCGATCGAGACGGACACGGCTTCGTTGACGTGCGGCGCCGAACCATACGCGAGCGTTCGCGTGCGCACGGTCTTGTCGAGCTTCTTGGGCGTGTGCATCGCGATGCCGATCGGGCCTTCGCTCGCGGCTCCCGAAGGAGGAGCGAAGCGCGCGATGCCTGCGACGATCATCACGGATGCAGCGCACGCGACACTTGCGATGACGACTTTGAGGTTCGCGCTGCGACGGCGGAAGACCTGCGTGGCCGAGAACGTCGTGATGCGCGAGATTGCCGCGTACGGCGCCGAGAAGTGCGGCGGTGACGGGAACTCGAACTCGTCCATCGGGTTCGCGTCCATCGTCCACGGTGGCGGCACGGTCGAAGGGCGCTCGTCCGGAATCGGTTGGTCTGCGACTTCCAAGACGTCGTCTGCGAGGATCTCTTGCGTTGCGTGGACCGACACGGTCGGCGGACGGAACGCTTCAGCCGGAGGAACAATCAAGAGGATGTCTTCTGCGAGGATCTCCTCGGTGCCATCGGCGCGAACGCGATACGAGGGGCGCGGGACAACAGCTTTGTTGCGAATGACCGGCGCGGCTTTCGGCAACGACATCCAAGTGTGCGCGCTGGAAACCCTCCGGGCGACAGCGCCCGAAGACGAGATCACCGGGAGAGGATTGGTCTCAGCGGTTTCCAGCCTTGCGCTGCTTTCGGGCGAACGCGGAACCTGCATGGCGCGTGAAGTTTCTGCCTAGGCAGGGCAGAAGTCCAGCCGAAAACCGTCCACAAAAAGCGCTGAAACAGTGAGAGCGTTTTTCTACAGCGACAGACCCGTCAGCTTCCACAAGGCCAACGCCGCAACGACTGCGAGCAATCCGCCGAGGAGCATGGCGAGAGCGGCCGTGGCCAAAAAACGCGTGGGAACCTCGCGCGGGCCTGCGATCATGCCGCGACTGGATCGGCCGGCGAGGCTCGCGGAGAGCGCATGGTGGACGTTCCAGACGTCTCGGCTGCCCGCAAGACGGTCGAACACGAGCTCGCCAACGTCGACTTCTTGGACCTCGTCGGCGTCCGGGATTTCTTCGAGCAAATCATCCGAGGTGAGCTCGCGAACCTTCGACGACCGACCCGCGGCCGCCGCGCGAAGCTCCTCCACGACGTCATCGACGTTGGCGCTCGTGACCGCACGAAGGCCCTTCTTCAAACGGGGCCGCACGATGGTGGGCATCGCGTCCGAAAAATCGGCGCTCTTCGAAACGCGTGTCAGGACACGTGTCTCGAGCTTGTCGATGTCGTCGAAATCCGACCAGGCGCCGGAGACCTTACTCACGTCACGTGAGGAGCTCTCGTCGGGGAGTCGAAATCGGGGAAGGGTATCCATGGTCGAAAAACGAAGGTGACCTTATCTATGCAATTGCGACGCCGATCAAGTTCCACGTTGTTCTGCAGGCGATCGCTCACGGCGTACGTCTCGATTGGATCGCGCACGCTGGTGCCTGGCTGATCCACTTATGATACAGGCGGCGCATGGACACGTTCGGAACCAAGGCGAGTTTTCAGGGTCACACCATCTACAGCCTTCCGACGCTCGAGAAGAAATTTCCGCAGGCATCGAAGCTCCCTTTCGCCATGAAGGTGCTTCTCGAGAACCTCCTTCGCCGTGAGGACGGCGCATCGGTCACGGCGGCCGACATCGAAGCGGTCGCAAAGTGGGATCCCAAAGCAGAGCCGTCGCGCGAGATCGCGTTCATGCCGAGCCGCGTCCTCCTTCAGGACTTCACCGGCGTGCCGGCCGTGGTCGACCTCGCCGCGATGCGCGACGCCATCGCGCGACTCGGTGGTGATCCGAAGAAGGTCAACCCGCTTCAGCCGGTCGAGCTCGTCATCGATCACTCCGTACAAGTCGACGAATACGGCAGCAAAGACGCACTCCGTATCAACGGCATGCTCGAGTTTCAGCGCAACAAAGAGCGCTACCAATTCTTGCGCTGGGGCCAGACCGCGTTCGACAACTTCCGCGTCGTCCCGCCCGATACGGGCATCGTTCACCAAGTGAACCTCGAATTTCTCGCGCGCGTCGTCTTCGTGAACGAGAAAACCGGCGAGGCCTATCCGGACACGCTCGTCGGAACCGATTCGCACACGACGATGGTCAACGGCCTCGGCGTTCTCGGTTGGGGCTGCGGCGGCATCGAAGCGGAAGCGGCCATGCTCGGCCAACCCGTCACGATGCTCGTGCCGCAAGTCGTGGGCTTCGAGCTCACGGGCAAGCTCCCCGAAGGCGCCACGGCGACGGATCTCGTTCTCACCGTCACGCAGATGCTCCGCAAGAAGGGCGTCGTCGGCAAGTTCGTCGAGTTCTACGGCGAGGGCGTCGCCACCATCAGCGTCGCCGACCGCGCAACGATCGCGAACATGGCACCCGAATACGGCGCAACGTGCGGCATCTTCCCGATCGACCACAAGACGCTCGAATACTTGCGCTTCACGGGCCGCAGCGATGCATCGGTCGCGCTCGTCGAGGCCTACGCAAAAGCGCAGGGATATTTCTTCGACCCGAAGCTCGTCCCCGCATTCTCGGACACGCTCCACTTGAACCTCGGCGACGTGCAGCCGTGCATGGCCGGCCCGAAGCGGCCACAAGATCGCGTGCTCGTGTCGGAGGTGCGTCACAGCTTTTATTCCGCGCTCGACTCGATGCTCAATCGTCCCGCAGGCGGCGCGAAATCCAATCCCACCGGTGGGATCGATCACGGGTCGGTCGTCATCGCGGCGATCACGAGCTGCACGAACACGAGCAACCCGAGCGTGCTCATCGCCGCCGGTCTTCTCGCGAAGAACGCCGTGGAGCGCGGGCTCGTCACGAAGCCTCACGTGAAGACGAGCCTCGCGCCCGGCTCGCAAGTCGTCACCGACTACCTCACGAAGGCGGGGCTCCTTCCCTTCCTCGAGAAACTCGGGTTCTACGTCGTCGGATATGGGTGCACCACGTGCATCGGCAACAGCGGGCCGCTTCCCGCTGCGATTTCGAAATCGATCGAAGAGGGTAACCTCGCGGTCGCGTCGGTGCTCAGCGGCAATCGCAACTTCGAAGGCCGCGTGCACGGTGAAGTGCGCGCGAATTATCTCGCGTCACCGCCGCTCGTCGTTGCGTATGCGCTCGCGGGCACGGTCGACATCGATCTCTCCAAGGACTCGCTCGGGAAAGATTCGAGCGGCAAAGACGTCTTCTTGAAAGACCTCTGGCCGTCGACCGACGAAATCGAAAAAACGATTCGCTCGTGCTTGAGCAAAGAGTCGTTCGTGCGCGTTTACTCGGACGTCTTCAATGGCGACGACAACTGGAACAAGCTCGCCATCCCCGAAGGCGAGCGCTTCGCGTGGCAAGACTCGAGCACCTACGTGCGCCACCCGCCGTACTTCGAGCACATGACGAGCGAGCTTCCGAAAATCACGGACGTCGTGGGTGCTCGGGTGCTCGCGATGCTCGGTGACAGCATTACGACCGATCACATTTCACCCGCCGGAAACATCAAAGCCAAATCGCCCGCCGGGGAATATCTCCTCGCGCACGGAATCACATCCGGCGACTTCAACTCGCTCGGCTCACGCCGCGGCAACCACGAGGTGATGGTGCGCGGCACTTTCGCGAACGTGCGCCTCCGCAATCAGATGGCGCCCGGCACCGAAGGCGGTCTCACGACGTATCTCCCGACCGGCGAGGTCATGTCGATCTTCGACGCGTCCGAGCGTTACCAAAAAGACGGCGTCCCCCTCGTGGTGCTCGCCGGAAAAGAATACGGCGCGGGGAGCTCGCGTGATTGGGCTGCGAAAGGGCCGTCACTTCTCGGCGTGCGCGCGGTCATCGCGGAGAGCTACGAGCGCATTCATCGCTCGAACTTGGTCGGCATGGGGATCTTGCCGCTGCAATTCGCCACCGGCGACACCGCGCAATCGCTCGGCCTCACCGGCAAAGAGAAGTTCGACATCCGCGGTCTCGAAGCGATCATTCGCACGGCCAAGGGCGGACAAACCGTGCAGGTGAAAGCCGGTGGCATTGCGTTCAGCGCCACGGTGCGCATCGATACGCCAAACGAGTTCGCGTACTACGAGCACGGCGGCATCCTTCACTACGTCGTGCGCCAGCTCCTCAAGAGCTAATCCAGCGCCGCGCTCTCGCCCTCTCTCGTCGACCAACCGTCGCGCTGCCAGCGGTTACGAAATGCCTGGGGAATCGATCAAGATGTCGAAGTGCAGAACTTCTTCTCGCGTGCCGAGTGACTCGTACAATTTGATCGCGGGCGGGTCGACGAGATCGGCCTGCACGTAGATGACGTACGCCCGGCGTCGCTTGGCGATTTCTTTGAGCGCGAGAATCAAGTCGGTGGCGATCCTCTTTCGGCGGTGCGCCTCCGCGACGGCCAAATCGTAAATGTAGATCTCGCGCCGATCTCGTTCGAACTTCTCGAGCTCGTACGCCGCGAGCCCGCCGACGACTTCGCTGCCTTCGAGCGCCACGAGCGCGATGAAGTGCGGCTTCGAAAGCAGCGCCGTCAGATATGCGTCGCTCGGAACGGCCCCGAGATAGGTGTCCTTGTCGTCGAACGCATCCCCGAACACCGCGAGCAATTCTTTCAATCGCGGCACGTCCGAAACCTGGAGCTGCACGAACGAGGTCATGTCGCTACCAAGGCAGCTTTTGCCCGCTGGCGTGCCAGAAGGTGCCGCTCGTTTCGAGTGTGAGCGCATCGATGCGCGCGAGCAGATCACGCGCGGCATCCGCGGGCTCGGTTTGGCCGTGGGTGCCCGTCATTTCGGTCTTCACCATTCCGGGATGAAGGATCGCAACCGCAATGCCTCGCCCGCGCAAATCGACGCTGAGTGATTTGCCCGCCATGTTGAGCGCGGCTTTGCTCATGCGGTAGCCGTAGGCGCCGCCGGAAGAGTTGTCGTCGATCGAACCCATGCGACTCGTGATGAGCGCGACCTTCGCTCCTTGTGCAAGGTTGTCGCGTAGTGCGTCGGTCACTCGAAGCGGCGCGAGCGCGTTCACTTCGAATTGTTTTCGAATGCCCTCGACGTCGAGCTCGCCGAGCTTGTCGCCGTGGATGAGAATGCCGGCGTTGTTCACGAGCAGATCGATCTTGCGAGCTCCCACCGCCTTCGCGAGCGCGGCGATTCCTGCGTCGGTGGCGACGTCGACTCCTTCGACGACCTCGACGCCAAGCTTCGTGAGCTCGGGCGACGAGCGCCGACAAGCGGCAAGCACGGTATCACCGCGCTGCTTCAGGCCCGCAACGAGCGAAAGCCCAATCCCTTTGTTGGCGCCGGTGACGATGGAGAAGGTCATACGACCGAAGATACCCTACCTACCCATCTCGCGGCGCAAGAGCGCGACGAGATCGGCGGCCGGCATCGCTCGCGAAAGCGGCGCGCCCTGCCCGGCCCATTGGGCGCCAAAGCCGTATTCGCCCTTCGCTTTGGCAGCCGCGTGCAACGCTTTTCCGGCGTCGTATGCGATCGGGTAGTCAGGCACGTTTTCGGGCGCGACGCTTTGGCCGAGCGCGGTGAAGCGATTCGCAAGGCCTCGCGCGGGGCGGCCGGAGATCGCGCGCGTCATCACCGTGTGGTGTGCGGCGTCACTCGCGAGCGCTGCGCGAAAACCGGCGTCGGCTTCGGACTCGTCGCACGCGACGAACGCGGTGCCGAGCTGTGCTGCGCTCGCGCCGAGTCGGAGCGCCGCGGCGATGCCTGCGCCGTCCATGATCCCTCCCGCTGCGATGACGGGCCGATCGATCTCACGAACGAGGAGTCGCGTGAGCGCGAACGTGCCGAGACGATCATCGTGCGCGTTGGGCTCGAAGACGCCGCGATGTCCGCCCGCTTCGTATCCTTGCGCGACAATCGCGTCCACGCCCGCTTCCACGAGGGCGCGTGCTTCGGCAACACTCGTCGCGGAGCCGAGCAGCACGATTCCCGCGTTGCGGAGCGCCGTGATGCGTTCACGAGAAGGCATGCCAAAGTGAAAGCTCACGACCTTCGGCTTCTCGGCGAGGAGCACGGCGAGCATGTCGTCGTCCTCGACGAAGCTTCGATAAATCTCCTTCAGCGTCGTCGGTGGCGTTGCGCCGAAACGCGCGAACTCGGGCTGCAACGTCTCGAGCCAGCGCGATTCACGCTCGCGATCGGCGCGCGCGGGCGCATGGCAGAACACATTGACGTTGAGCGAACGCCGCGACTGCGCACGAAACGCCGCGATCATCTGCTGCGCGCCGGCGGCGTTCGTCGCGCCGACGCCAAGCGACCCGAGCGCGCCCGCATTCGACACCGCAGCCGCCATCTCGGGCGTCGACACGCCAGCCATGGGCGCCTGAATGATGGGCGCGTCGATCTCCAAGAGCTCGAGCAGCTTCACGACTTCCGCGCCGCGCTCATTGCGTTCCGGCTTTGTAGTGCGCGAGAACGCGGTCCGCGGGGAGGGCATGCGTGTATATCGCCGGCTCGTCGAGCTTGCCCGCGAGAAACTCTTGCCCGAACGCGCTCGATGCGCCCCACACGAGAGCCGGCGCAGTTTGTGTGGGAACCGTTGCGGCTGCGCCCGTGCCGTCGAGCGCACCATTCACGTAGAGCGACATCGTCGCGCCATCACACGAGACGACCACATGCGCGAACTTCCCGTTTGCGAGCGCTGTCGTCGACGTCGCCGACCCCACAACTGCGTCGTTGACGAGTCGCTCGAACATGACGTGTTGTCCTCCATCGATCACGAGCGCCCAGCCCGTCCCGGTTGGCGACGCAGTTCGGTGCGAGACGATGCGGCGCACGACATCGGTAGCATCTGGCGCGGGATCGGGCGCGACCCAAACCTCCACGGCGAACGGCGGCGAGCCTCCAAAGTCGTAGGCGCTACCGGAAAGGAACATGGCGCCGTTCGTTCCGTCGAGTTGCGCGGAGCCATTCGAATCACCCGCGAGCGCGCCGGGCTGACCGAGCACCACGCCCGGGACGCGATATGCGCCAGGCTGTGCGTCGGTCTCGTCTTTCGCCACTGCAGACGTCGCGAGCTCGCCGAGGCGCCACCACGACGCAGGTGAATCGGCCCACACTTCGATCACGTACGATGTGCTCGAGGCGTCCGCCGAGTCCGTTGTCGCGGCGTCCGCCGAGTCCGTTGTTGCGTCGGTCGCGGCGTCGTTGGTCGGCGTGAGATCGGAGAGCGATGGAAAGAGGCAGCTTGCCGTTCCCAGCAGGAGCAACAAAACACGTCGCTCGGCCTTGTAGCAAGCGGACCGCATTCGTCGATGATACCGCAACACGCGCCTGTTACCGTCTAGCAACGGAGCCGAGTGAATTGGTGCGAGGCCGCAATCCGTCGATGATCGTCAGTTGCGTGCTCGTCGTGCTCGCGCCCGCCGCAACGGCGCGCGCTGTCGATCCATTCGAGATCCAAGTCTACGACGGGACCGCGAATGCGCCGGCGGTCATCGGGCTCGAGCTCCATACGAACCTCGTGGTGCGCGGGACGCCTAGCGAGAACCGTCAAGCGCACTTCACGCTCGAGCCTTCGATTGGCGTCTTTCGATGGTGGGAGCTCGGCGGATATTTTCAGACCGCGCTCACGAGCAACGGTTCGTTCGACTACGCCGGCGTGAAGCTGCGTTCGAAGTTCGTCACGCCGCCGGGGTGGGACGCGCACTGGCGCCTCGGGTTGAACTTGGAGCTCTCGCTCTTGCCGCAAGCCTTCGACCCGGACGAATGGGGCCTCGAGATTCGCCCCATCATCGCGTGGGAGAACGCGCACTTCATGTTCGTCTTCAATCCGATCGTCGACGCAGCTCTCGCGGGGCCGGACTACCGCGCGGGGCCGATGTTCGAGCCCGCGCTGTCGGCCGCGTACAAATTCGGCGAGCGCGTCTCTCTCGGCTTCGAGTACTACGCAGCGCTTGGGCCGTTCTCCGCGATCTTGCCGATCGATCAGCAAGAGCACTACGTGTACGAGGTCGTGAACGTGCTCGCGATTCACAACGTCGAGGTCAACATCGGATTCGGCCAAGGCCTGACGAGCGCGAGCAATCCGTTCGTCGCAAAGGTGATCCTTGGCTATTCGTTCCCCTCGTTGCGCCGTGGCATGCGCTGATCACCGAGTGCTCATACGGTTTTCGACACGCAGGCTTAGCGCGTCACGCGGACGGGAATCGTCACGGTCAAAGCGCCGCCGCTGAATGCTTTTGCGATGACGCGATGAAAGCTCGCGTAGACGCATGCGCCCGTCGCGGCTGCGGCCAGTGCATCCGGCGCGATGCTCACGCCCGTCGTGTAGCCCTCCGGTGAAATCGTCACGGTGACCGAGGCCTCGCCACCAACGTCTCCGTTACAGCAACGCTGCGCGAACGTCCGCGCTGATTCGAGTGCCTGGTGGACAGCGGGTCCGTCGAGCCCGCCGCTCGCGTCGGGTTCGATTGCGGCGAGCGCCTCGGGTTTGCATTGTGCGTCTTGCGCAGGATTCTCCGGCGACGCCTCGCTCGCGACGGTCGAATGAACGGGCGGAAGGATTTCGACGCGTTGCGTTTGCGAGCTCGCGCTGCCGCAAGCCACGACTCCGATGAAGAGAATCGAGCTACGCGTCATGGCGAACCGCGTGTCGGAATCGCCTTTTCAGTGAGCTTCAAGACCTCTGCGTTCTCGCGCACGCGCGTGAGGTAACTGTTTCGAAGAGCCGGCTCGTCGATGAGCGCGGCGTAGTCGGCGATCATCGCGCGCGTCTCGCGGAGGAGCGCGGCGGCGCCTTCGTGCTCGTTCGACATTCGCCTCATGAGGATCACCATCCATCGCACGTAGATCGCTTCCTCCACGAGCGCGACCCCGCTCGCGAAGCCTTGTTCCATTGCGTGTCCGTGCACGCGCGCGCGTTCCGGATCGCGCTGCATCGTGGCTTCGAACGCGACCGCATGAAGACGCACTTGGATCGCGAGGGGCAACGACGTGTCTTCGAGACACTTTTCGATTCGAGTCAAGGCGACGTCGGGCTTTTCCTTCAAGAGCTCGATGCGAGCGAGGGTGAAGTGACTCTCGACGATGAGAAACGAATCCGCGCCACCCTCCGCGAGGGCTCCCTCGACGGCGCGCGTGGCCTCGTCCAGCCGGCCGAGTTGCGCGAGCGACCAGCCAAGCGTCACGCGAGCCCACAGCGATGCGCGCCCGGTCGCTGCTCCAATCGCGCCGACGACGGCCGCTGCTTGATCCCACGCACCAAGCCAACCGAGCGCCGTACCTTGGCTGTTGCGCTGCATTCGCGCGATCTCGGCGTTGCCGACTTCCTCCATTCGGCGCGCAGCAAGCTCGAAGAGCGAAGCGACCGATGGATGCCTGCGCGCGATCGCGCCAAACGCGCGGCTCACTGCAACGCGCGCCTCGATCAGCGGATCGTCCGTGACCGTTGCGCCAACGTGCTCGATGGCCGTCGTGAGATCGCGCGCGAGTGGCGAATCGGGCGCGTTTTGGATCACGAGCGTGTAAGCGAGCGATATCGATCGCGCGTATGCGGCGCTGATCACCTTCGGCGGATGTTCGAGGACGAGCCGCCCGAGCTCTTCGATGCCCGAATGATCGAGGCGGCCCTGAAGCGCGTTGCCCAAGTCGGCGATGACCTCGTACCAAGACGATTCACCGGGCTTGAGTCGCGTCAGCGCGTCGCGGCCCAGTTGCTCGGCCGTGGCCATGTCTCCGCGCAGCCACGCTGCCCTCGTCGCCATGCCTTCGAGCCGACCAAGCATCACGCTCGCCGCACCGCAATCGCGCGCACGCTGCATCGCGATAAAAGGCGCTTCGAGCTCACCTGCGTCGAGCGCTTGCTCCGCAGCGCGAACGTACGAAGCCACCGCCGCCGCTGGCTCACCGCCGCGCGCGTAGTGATCGGCAATGCTCATGGCGTTGCGATCGCCGCGCGTCTCGAGGCGCTTTGCCGCGAGCTTGTGACCGAGAACGCGATCATCATCGGTGAGGGATGCGTAGGCCGCCTCGCGGAGCAGTGCGTGGCGAAACGAGAACGTGCTCGTGTGCGGCGTTCCCGTGAGCACCTCGCGCTCGAGCAACGTCGGAAGCCAATGGGCGACCTCGGGACCTCCTTCGAGCGCTGCGACGTCCTCCTCCGTGAACGCTTCGCCGAAAACGCTCGCGGCGCGTAAGACGCGACGCGCGTCCGGATCGAGCGCTTGAAGACGCGCCTGCGCCATGAGCACCACTGTCTCCGGAAGATCCGCGCGATTCTCCGACACGGCTCGAATCAGCTCTTCCAAATAGAAGGCGTTTCCCGCGGCGAGATCGATCACGCGCTGAATCGTCGCGGCGGGAACGTCGGGGCCGAGGACGTCGCGTGCGAGCTTCGTCGCTGCCTTCGCCGCGAGCGGACGCATGCGAAGGTGCGTGGCCTGGGCGAAGAGCGTCGGGAATCGCGCTTCGCCTTCGGGACGCGAGAGCGCGAGTACGAGCAGCGCGCTCCCGCTGCCGCTCGCCACAGCGCGTTCGAAATACGAAATGCTTCGCGCGTCTGCCCAGTGAAGATCTTCGATGATGACGAGGAGCGGGCGCGCTGCTGTCTCGGCGGCAACGAACGTGTCGAATGCGATCTTGAGCTGGCCCGCCATGAGCTGTGCGTCGCTGCGTGCGGCTCGCAACGCCGGGCGGCCGGTGTCGTCGAACGGGACGCCGCAGATCTCGCCGAGAAACTGCGCCGTAAGCGAGCGCGTATCTTCGGGCACGTGGCGCGCAACGAGCGCCGACATTCGCGCGAGGCGTTCGTCGGCACTGCCGCTTTGGCTGACGCCCGCGAGCTCGCGCAACAACTTTCCGACGAGCGCGAGCGCCGAGCGCTCGAACAGCGAATCACCACGCGCGAGCCACACGCTGAGGTTCGGATGCGCCGCCTTCGCATCCGCGACGACCTCGCTCGCGAGGCGCGATTTCCCGACGCCGGCGTCTGCGGTGATCGCGACGATGCGCGACACTTTCTCCTCGACGCATTGCTCCAGCGCGCCGAGCACAGCGCCGATTTCCATGTCGCGCCCGACGCATGGCGTTGGCGTTCCGAGCAACGTTCGCGCGATGAGGCCTTCGTCGCGCTCGCGCAGGAGGCGCTGCGTTGCGCCTGACGCGATCTCGAAGCGCGACTCGAGCAGATGCGCGCTCGCTGCATCGACCTTCACGCCGCCTTCTTGCGCTGCGCCCCGAAGCGTCTCGACGGCGCGATCGACGGCTTCTCCCACGATCGAGCCCCCCGAGGTTCGCGCGCGACCGGACGCAAGCGCCACCGTTTTGTAGGGAACCATCGCCTCGAGACGAAGCGCACAACGCGCAGCGCGCATGCATTGATCACGCGCGTTCGTGCTGCCGTCGAACACCACGACGAGCGCGCCGTTGGCGAGCGTCTCTGCGACACCGCCCAAGCTCTGCGCAAGATTCACGAGAGAATCGTGCGCCATCGGCGACGCAACGGGGCGCAGCAAAACCTCCGAGCTCTCGAGCGACGCCACCATCGTGGGTGCATCGGGCGCGACCTCGGCGACGAGCACGACGCTGACGGGGCGCTGCTCGGCGGGTGTGAGCGCGGTCGCGTCGGCAAGGCGCGACTGTGACGGTGCCTCACGCATCGCGAGCTGTTCGAGCGTGTCTGCAATTTCGGTCACGTCGCGGGGGCGGTCCTCGACGTTCTTTGCGAGCATCTTCGCGACGAGCGCGTCGAGGTCCGACGCAACGCGCGGCTCGAACGAACGCATCGATGGCGCCGCATCGAACAGCACCTTCGTCAGAATCGCAGTCGCGTCCGTGCCATCGAACGGGCGATGGCCCGTCACGCAACGAAAGAGCAAACACGCGAGCGCGAACACGTCCGTGCGTGCATCGACACGCGCACTGCCACGGGCCTGCTCGGGCGCCATGTAACCCGGCGTGCCGACGGCGAGCCCGACGCTCGTAATCTCTTCACCCACGACCGGCTTCACCAAACCAAAATCCAGCAGCACGGGCGTATTTGCATCGCCGTTGCGAAGCATCACGTTGCCCGGCTTGACGTCACGATGAACGAGACCGCTCGCGTGGAGCGGCGCGAGAGCTCGCGCGAGCTTCGCCCCGATGGTCATTGCCTCGCGCAGATCCAAACGCGAGCTCCGCAACCGCGCGCTCAGCAGCTCGCCTTCGATCCACTCCATCGCCAAGAACATGCGACCGTCGCCGAGCTCGCCGTGGTCGCGATAGCGAACGACACATGGGTGCGTCGTGTTCTTCAGCGCAGTGGCCTCCCGCTCGAAGCGCTTGCGTGCCTCGTCTGATGCGTCGACGATCTTGAGCGCTACGATCTCTCCGGTGTCGCGGTGCATCGCGCGGAACACGGTCGACATCCCGCCTTTGCCCGCGAGCGCAATCACGTCGAAGCGCACGGCGAGCACGGCATCGTGAAGCGAATCCGTCGCCATCGTTACCTTTTAGCGTACCGCGATTAACGCCGCGAGTGCTCTACGCGAGCTCGAGGAGTAGGCCGAACTCCGCTTCTGCCGGCACGATGACGACATAGGGACGCGCGTTCGGCGAAAGCAAACATCCTTCGTCGGGCGGAATGCGGAGCGAAACCTCGGCGTGAGTGTCGGCGAGCTCGCCGTGGATCGCGACGAGGACGTCCGACTCGCCGACGTTAATCAGCACGACTGCGTTCGCCCGGTGCAGCGCGAGATCGTCGACGCCATTCGTACCAGGCGCGCCAGCGACGAGGCGCGTCTCGAATGTTTCGGCGAGCGGCACGCCAGCGCCGCGCAAGAACGCAGCAACGCTACGCCCGTATGCTTGGAACGCCGCCGCATCGCGTGGAGTCATCACGGCTGCTTCGTCGTCCCAGTCGAGCGCCCAAAGTTTCTTTCGCACGCGCGCGGGAACGGTGAGCGCGGCCGCGATGGCGTCGTCGGATGCGGCGAACGATGCGGCGTCGCCGATGAGATCGTGCGCGCCGAGGGCTGCGAGCTCGCGATCGTCCGGTGTGCGATCAGCCGCGCGCGCGGCGTTAGCGCCGTGAAGAATGCGCAAACGCGCGGCGGGATCCCACGCCCCAAGATAGTGCCGATACGAAGCGATGCGAAGGCGCGCCACGCGAGTCCTCCTTCAGGCGGCAGGTTGGGCGTGATCGGCGGTCAGAAATTCGCGGCAGACGTCGATGAGCGCCTTCTTCGTCAAACGGCAGTAGAGCGTTTCGGTGGAGCGCATCGAGCCGTTCTCGAAATATTTGTTGGCTGGTGCGCCGCCGCCGCAATATTCGAAATACTCGCACGACGCCCGACACGCCTCGACGCCGGCCTCGATGTCACTCGAGAGCGCCATGAAGCGCGGCGTCGCAGCCGCATCAGCGAACGAATCGCGGAGCACATTGCCGATGACGAAGTCGCCGTAGTCGACGCTCGAAACGCCGATGAGCTCGGGCGAAAAAGTCGTGAAGCCGCCATCGACGCCGACGCTCACGATCGTCCAGGGGGCGTTCTGTTGATCGCGCATTTCGGATGGTCTGTTCGCGCGTGCGGTTTGGATCATCCCGAAAGCCATGTCGGCTTCGCGGACGACGGGTGAGCCGCGGTGCTCGTCGACGAGCTCGAGAAAGCGCCGCATGAACGCGCGATACTTTCGTTGCGTATCGAGCGCGAGCAAGCTCGACTTCGTGTGACCGCCTTCGATCTCCTCGACATTGAAGCCGACGCGACCGATGCCGTTCTCCTCGTAGAACTCGTGGAGCTCATCGGGAAACTCGAGCGACGCATATGTGAGCACTGTGATCGCGTGAAACGGGATCTCGTATTCGTTGAGCTTCCCGATGCCGCGTAGTGCCTGCGCGAGCGTGCCTTTTCCGGTGCGCGTTTTGCGACGTGCGTCGTGCAGCACCGCTGGCCCGTCGACACTGACGCCGATTTGGAGGCGCGGGCGCTCGCGAACGAACTCGCACCATGCGTCGTCGAGGAGCATCGCGTTCGTCTGGATCGAATGCGTGACGTCGACGCCCTTTGGGACGCGCGCGTCGAGGATGTCCATCGCGTGGCGATACCAATCCGGTGGAAGCACGAGCGGCTCGCCCGCGTGCCAGACGATCGTCAGCTCTTTGCCGACGACACCACTTTGTACCGCGCGATCGATCGCAGCGGCCAAGACCTCATCGGTCATGCGCGCTTTCGAGCTGCGATTCGGCAGATAACAGTATTCGCAGTCGATGTTGCAGAACGGAGTGGGCTGCAGAATGAGAAGTTGCAGCCCGCCCTCTGGGAGAGGCGTCAGGGTCAGAAGTTTCCCCAGTTATGCCAGTTGTTCCAGTTCGGCCAGTTGTGCCAGTTGTTCCAGTTGCCCCACGGATGACGCCAGCCGTTGGCCCACCACTGGTGCGGCGACGGTGCAGCGTCGGATGGTATCGCGGCGCCAGGCGTAACTGGATCTTTGGTCTTGTCTGCGCCGGTTGCGGCTTTTGCCTCGGTGGGCATCGCGACGATGGTCGCAACGACGAGACATGCAGGGCCCGCAGCGATGGCAGCGAGGATGCGGCGTTTCAGAGATGAAGGTTTGTCGCTCATGGTTTACCCGTTCACGGTAGAGGGGCCTCGGTGTGGCGGTCAAGCGGGGTGGTTTGCCCTAGATGCTTTGACGGATTAGCTCTTCGGTTGATTCATTCGCTTGGTGCGTTTAGCGTCTCCCGCCATGCGACTCTTCCTCGTCACGCTCTCCCTTGTTCTCGCCTGCGATAAACCCGCCGACTCCACAGGCGCTGCTGGCTCCGCGAGCGTATCGGCTGCGAGCGCAAGCGCCAGCGCGAAGTCCGTCGCGTCGACCGTTACGTCGTCGTCCGCCCCACCGCCGAGCGCGGTGCCCGCAGATCCGGCAGACACGGCAGTCGCTGCCTTCGTCGCCGAGGTCGCGCAGAACCTCGTCAACGCCGCGGTGAGCAAACCCGTCGATGCGAAATGGCTCGCGAAGGATCCGCAACAAAAAGTCTCGAACCTCACCGACCCCGACGACAAGAAGCTCATCGACGTGCTTGGCAAAGATTTGCAAATCGTCGCCGTGGAGATGGAGCTCGGCGAGCTCGCGCAACCTGCGCCCGATCAGCACCACGAGGTCAACGCGCGCATCATCCTGCTCGCCGACAAGACCGTGCGTTATGGCACCGTCGCGAATCGACATGAAAAGACCGCACTCCAAGACCCGACGCCTGGCCTCGACAAGTCGGCGCCCGCGGTCGTCGAAGCGGGTGGCCGCTTGAGCAAAGCGCTTGCAGCATCGTGCACGATGCCGTGGGTTGCGCCGTCCGATCTTGCTACGGCGCCGCCGGCCGTTCAGAAAGAGTTCACGACGGACATGGCCGCGACGAAGGCATCATGCGCCGAAGTCGCCAAAGTCAAAGGCGATTGGCGCACGCACATCGACGACGTCCGCGTCCTCGTCAAAGGCAACGGCAAGTTTGGTTTCTTGAGCTCGGTCTTCGACGTCGAGCAGGGAACGCAGCGCCTCGTGCTCTCCCCGCTTCACGCGGAGCTGCTCAACGACGAAGGCACCAAGAAGTAACCGTACTTCTCGACGAGTAGCCGCGCGTAGCCTTGGACGTGCGCGCGCCCCATCACGACGACTGCCGCACGCTCTCGCGGGTGATCCGCAAACATCATCACGGTGCCCGCGGCCATCAGCTCGTCGCGGAGCGTCAGGATTCCCATGAGCGGATGAATCATCCAGCTCCACGAAAATCGGCGAAGAACGATCGCTGGTAAGAGCATGATCATGTGCGCTTGCAACGCGACGAGCACGGCCACGATGATTGCAGCGAGCGCTGGGAAAATCGGCGCAATGAGCGGCAACAGCAAACCGAGAAACGCGAAGACGAAATACGTCGTCATGTAGAGCGACGTCACGTGGAGACCAAACGGAACACGCTTGGTTCGCTCGAGCTCCACGGTGTAACCCGAGGGAAGTTGCTTCGCGTCGGTAATGGTGCTGCCCTTCATCGCGCCGAATGACAGGACGCGCAGAAGCAGCCGCGGCCAGTGGATGAGAACGCCGAGCGCGCGACCAAGAAAAATTTGTTTGCGTTGGAACGTCTCGACGCCGCGCAGCTCGAACGCCGCGACGACTGCGCGACCGATTTCGGCCGCCTCCGCGAGCTTCATGTGCGCCTCACCGAGGATCGCGAGCGTGCGACCATCCGGGGTTCGCAGTAGGCGCACGGCGTAGCTGAGCTTTTTCTTTCGCGCGCGCTCGAGCGCTTCACGCGCTCCATCGGGTAGGTCGTTCACCCAAGAAGCGTAGCAGGTGTAACCTTCGTGGGTGAACGCGAGCCCGATCAGTCGTCGTCGGTACGGTCCCAGTCGATCGCGACTTCGCCGGCCGGGATCGCTCGGAGCTTTAGGGTCGCGCCGGAAAAGGGGTTCTTCGCGCTGCGCGCGGGGCGTGGTGTGAGCGTGTCGCGCGGGAAGTCCGTAGAGATGCGGCCCTTCATCAGTTTTTTCCCGTGATGGCTCATGCGCGCACGAAAGCGTTCGTCGCGCGAGACGTCTTCGTAGGTGCCGCCTTTCGGCATCGTGATCGTGCCCGCACGCTCGGCGAGAAACACATCGAGGCCGGCCATGTAGACGCAGAGAAACGGAACGTCGTCGATGTCGACGAGGACGATCGGATATTCGCCGGTGGAGTCAGGTTCGTTCGTGATGACGTAAACGCGACGTGATTCGGTGCCGCCGGGCAAGAGGAAGCACGTTTGCATCGTCGAGATTTCGAATGCATCGCCGGGCTCGCCGAGCTCGGCCGCGACGATTTGCGCGAGCGTGCGTGGTGTCCAGGTGAATGGGTCCAGCGTGAACCACCCGAGCGCCGCGAGCCACGCGGGCTCTTCGGCGATGAGCTTTCGAAGCGATGCGGGAAGCGGCGCGCCGTTGGGGAGTGTGTCGAATGGCAACCTAGCCGCCGCCTTCAACGACGAGGCCAGGCCATGTCGTCGAACGGCCGGCGAGCTTCGATGTGATCATGAACGCGTGCGCGCCGCCGACCGGCGATGGACCCGTGACGGTGATCGTGAGGTGGAGCTTCTCGCCGTTCACGCCCGTCGTGCGGTCCCACACGAAGGAGAGCGACGGCTTGAGACCGTACTGGCCGTAGTAGGTCGAGAGAACGTCGGCGGCGGAGACCGTCCATGGGCCGCCGGTGTCGCCGTCGCTGAACATGTCGACTTCGATCGTTTTGCTCGCGCCTTGCGCGATGGTGACGCCTTTCGTCGTGACGTCGCCGGTGATGACCGATGTGAACGTCACTGTTTCGTCGAGCACGGGTGCGGCGTCGAAGAATGCGCCGGTGACTTGCGGCACGCACGGATCGTGTGATGCGGCCGCCGAGAGGTTCGACCACGTGCGTTGCACGCGCTGGCTCATGTCGGGCGGAATGATGTATGCGCGTGCGCCTTCGGGCTCGCACAAATCGCCTGCTTCGCCGCCGCCGAGGAGCGACCAAATGATATGATCGCCATCGGGCCCGTAAAATGCGGTGTTCGGGCCACCGATGAGCGTGAACGTTCCGCCCGATGTCACTTGCGGATCGGTGACCGCTTCGACCCACTCGTGGCTGATCACTTCGGTGAGCGACGTGATGGGTCCGCAGGTCGGAATGACGGCGTAGGCGAACGTTGTCGTGCCGGCGTCGCCGAGAGCGACCGCAGTGTTGTCGTGGTAGCCGCCGAAGCTGACGCAGCTCTGCACGGTGCCGAAGAGCGGGCCGATGGGATTCGGCTGCGTCACCGTTGTGCCTTGTGGATAGACGATCGTGTAGATGGCTTGCGGATCAGGCGTGCCGAAGGCGCCACTCTGGAGCTCGCTCGCGACCCACGATTGTATTTCGGTTTGGCTGATTGTCGTCGGTGGGGTGTCGGTGAGATCGATCGTCGTCGAGTACGTGAGCGCGCCCACGCCATATTCGCTGACCGTCGTCGCCCAGTAAGTAGAGGCGGCCAGCGATTGTGCGAACGTCTGCAGCGCAGGCTCGTCTGCGTAGCTCGGATAAAACACGTAGACGATCTTCGGCGTCGTGAGCACGGGGCCGTGCGATGCATTGACGAGCGTCGGTAGTGGCGGATGAGGCGCGGGGTAATCGGTCGATGGTTGTCCGTTGTCCACATCCGGACCGATGTCAGCAACGGATGCGTCGTTTCCTGCGTCGGGCGCAACCGTGTCGCCGCCGCACGCGGGCGAGCCCGCGAGACCCAAAACGCCCAACATGGAAAGGATGAGCAAGCGCTTCAAGATGAGGCTCATCTAAGCGTGTTTTTCGCGGAAGTCGAGCTAAGGTGGGTCCCGGAATGCACCCGATTCGTCTTCGCGGCGCACGCACGCACAACCTCCGCGACGTGTCACTCGACTTGCATCCCGGCGAGCTCGTTTGCGTCACGGGGCCGAGCGGCGCGGGCAAATCTTCGCTCGCGATCGACACGCTCTACGCCGAGGGGCAGCGCCGTTTCGTCGAGAGCTTCAGTCCGTACGCGCGGCAGTTCCTCGAGCGTCTCGAGCGGCCACCGATTGATTCGCTCGATCCGATCGCAGCGACGGTCGCCGTCGATCGACGCGCGCCCATCAAGTCGAGTCGGTCGACGCTCGCAACAATGGCCGATCTCGAGCCGTACCTCGCTGCGCTCTTCGCACGCGAAGCGGTGCCCACGTGTCCCGATTGCGGCATCGAAGCCATCGCCACGGCCCCATCGGCCGCAGCCGCGCGCGCGATCGCCGAACGCGGAGGTGCGCGCGCGATCGTGAGCTACGGCCTTCGCGTTCGCGACACCGAAGAATTTCTCGAGGTGCGCGAAACGCTCGCAAAAGACGGCTATCGGCGTCTCTTGGTCGGAGGCGTCGTGCGCGACATCGACGGCGTGCGACCGAGTGAAGCGCTCGCATCGAGTGCGCGTCTCGAGGTCGTGGTCGATCGCGTCGAGCTTCGCAAAGAGAGCTTGCGCCGTCTCCAGCAAGCGATCGAAGCCGCGTGGGATCGCGGCAGCGGCCGCGCCGAGATCGACGGCATCACGTTCGTACGCGGACTGACGTGTCCGAAGTGTGCGCGCGCATTCGAGCCGCCGCGTCCGGGTTTCTTTTCGTACAACTCGGCGCTTGGTGCGTGCGAAGAGTGTCGCGGCTTCGGTCGCATCATCGCCGTCGACTGGGACAAGGTCATCCCCGATCCCGAGCTCTCCATCGAGAAGCGCGCAATCAAAGCGTGGGCCGGCAAGAGCGCATCATGGGAGCGCCGCGAGCTCATCAAGTTTTGCGGACGCTCGTCGATCCCCGTCAACGTCCCCTGGAGCACGCTCACCGAAACGCAGCGCCAAGCGATCGCCGAAGGAGACGGCACGTGGAAGCGCGGCAAATTTCCGGGCATTCGCTTGTGGTTCAAATGGCTCGAGACGCGCACCTACAAGATGCACGTGCGCGTGTTTCTCTCGCGCTTCCGCGAGTACATCAAATGTTCGAAGTGCGATGGTGCGCGCCTCAACGCAACCGCCCTCGGGTATCGCGTCTTCGGAAAGAACCTCGCCGAGTGGCATCACGCAACCGTGAGCGGCGCGCTCGAGCTCACGCGCGCGCTCTCCGCGAAGGATGCGCAAGCGCGCGTCATCGTCGACGAGCTTCGCTCGCGCCTCGGGTATCTCGACGCAGTTGGCCTGGGTTACATCACGCTCGATCGCCAAGCGCGCACGCTCTCGGGCGGTGAAGCACAACGCGCAGGGCTCACAACGGCGCTCGGCGCGCGCATCACGGGTGCGCTCTTCGTGCTCGACGAGCCCACGGTGGGTTTGCACCCCGCGGACGTCCCTCGCCTCGCGCGTGCGATGCGCGATCTCTCGCGCGCGGGCAACACGGTGCTCGTCATCGAGCACGATGAGCTCATTCAGAAAACGAGCGACCGCATCATCGAGCTCGGGCCAGGTGCCGGCACGCACGGCGGGCGCGTCCTTTACGACGGCACTCCGGCGAAGCTTGCAGAATGCAAGGATCTGCCGACCGCGCAGGGTTGGGCACTCGCCGCTCGTGGTCCGGTCGCGCGCGACACGCGCAAACCGACCTCGTGGCTGAAGGTCCACGGCGCGAGCGCCAATAACCTCGCCGGCGTCGACGTGAAAATCCCGCTTGGCGTCGTATGTGCCATCACCGGGCCGAGTGGCAGCGGCAAGTCGACGCTCGCCGAAGACATCGTCTATCGCGCGATCGCACGCGAGCTCGGCGACATGCGCGTCACGCGTCCGGGCCCATTCGAATCCATCGAAGGAACGAGCGCGCTTCGCGTCGCCGTCCTGGTCGACCAAACGCCCCTCGGTCGCACGGCGCGAGGCAACGCGGCGACGTACACCAAAGCGTGGGACCGCGTGCGCCAGCGCTTTGCGCAAGACCACGCGGCGATTCGCGCGAGCCTCACCCCGGCGCACTTCTCGTTCAACGTCGCCAACGCCGGTCGATGTGAAGCATGCTCGGGCGAGGGCTTCGAGACCGTCGAGATGCAATTTCTCGCAGACGTTCAGCTCGTGTGCGCCGTTTGCCACGGCAAACGTTTCTTGCCCGCGGTGCTCGCCATCCACGTCGACGGCAAGAACATCGCCGACATCCTCGCGATGACCGTCGAAGACGTGCTCGCACACTTCGATCGCTCGGGCGCACGCGACTACGTGCTCGAACGCGCGCTCCGCCCCGTCATCGATGTCGGCCTCGGATATTTGCCGCTCGGCCAACCGCTCTCGACGCTCTCGGGTGGTGAAGCCCAGCGGCTCAAGCTCGCGCGTGCGCTTTCGGAAGATGCATCGAAGGCGCTCTTCGTTCTCGACGAGCCGAGCGCGGGACTTCACGCGCTCGACGCCGCGAAGGTGACGCAAGCGCTCGGGCGGCTCGCGGATGCCGGTGCGAGCGTGATCGTCGTCGAGCACGATCTCGACGTGATCCGCTCCGCCGACTGGGTCATCGATCTCGGTCCCGGCGCGGGTCCCGAAGGCGGACACGTCGTCGCTGAAGGAACGCCGCAAGCCGTTGCGAAGACGTCCACGAAGACGGGCATCGCGCTCTCGACGGTCGCGATGGCGAACGAGCCCGCCGAGGTGCGTACTGCGGCGCCCGCGCGTATCGCCGTCGAGCACGCGCGCGAGCACAATCTGAAGGATGTATCTTGCAACATTCCGCACGGGAAGCTCTGCGTCGTGACGGGCCCAAGCGGCTCGGGAAAATCGTCGCTCGCGTTCGACGTGATTTTCGCAGAAGGCCAGCGTCGTTTCATGGAGACGCTCACGCCGTATGCGCGCCAGTTTTTGCCCACGCTGCCGCGGCCCGACGTCGACCGCGTGACGGGCGTGCCGCCGAGCATCGCGCTCGAGCAACGAACGACGCGCGCGGGAGCAAACTCCACGGTCGCGACCGTCACCGAGGTCGCTCACTACTTGCGCCTACTCTACGCAAAGGTCGGCGTGATGCACTGCCCGAGCTGCGACGCGCCCGTGCGTCCGAGCTCACCCGATGATCTCTTCGCGCGCGTCACGCACAGCGATGCAGGCAAGCACACGATCTACGCGCCCGCCGTTCGTGCGCGCAAAGGCACCAATCTCGAACTCTTCAACGAGGCGGCGCGCGGGGGAAACAAAACCGCGCGCGTCGACGGCGTGATCGTCGTCACCGATCCACCACCCAAGCTCAAGAAGACGCTCGAGCACGACGTCGACCTCATCATTCACTATGGCGCGCTCGCGTCGCTCGATCGCGCGATGTTCGATCGCGCGCTCGGGTGGGGCCAAGGCGCATTGCGCATCGCGAGCGGTGCGCCGCGCGTCGCGACCACCGGCGAGCGCGTGCTGTCGACGGCGCGTGCATGCTCCGAGTGCGGAACGGGCGTGCCCGAAGTCGACCCGCGATGGTTTTCGTTCAACACGAAACAGGGTCAATGCGAGACGTGCACCGGCACGGGTCTGCGCGATCCCGAAAAGCCGAACGGGCCCGCGTGTCGCGACTGCGACGGCACGCGCCTTTCGCCGATCCCGCGCCGCGTGCGTCTCTTTGGCGAGACGTATCCGCATCTTTGCGCGCGCGACGTCACGAGCGCGCTCGCACGCGCCAGGCAGCTCAAATTCGTCGGAAAAGATGCGCTCATCGCGCGCGCGCCACTCGCCGAGCTTTTGCGGCGTCTCGAGTTCGTCGAGCGCGTCGGCCTCGGATATCTCGCGCTCGATCGCTCCGCGGGAACGCTCTCTGGTGGTGAGATGCAGCGCCTTCGTCTCGCCGCGCAGCTCGGGAGCGGTCTCACAGGCGCGCTCTACGTTCTCGATGAGCCCACGATCGGATTGCATCCGCGCGACACCGGCCGCTTGCTCGACAACTTGCGCGCGCTCGTCGAGACAGGCTCCACGGTGCTCGTCGTCGAGCACGACGCCGAAACGATTCGCGCGGCCGACCACCTCGTCGAGCTCGGGCCCGGCGGCGGAACCCACGGCGGCCACATCGTCGCGCAAGGCTCGGCGTCATCGGTGCTCGAAGGCGACACCGCCACCGCGATCGCTCTCCGCGAACGCGCACCGGGCCGTGATCTCGCCCGACCGCCCCCCGATCGTTTCATCGAGGTGCTCGGCGCGCGCGAGCACAACTTGAAGGATGTCGACTTTCGCGTCCCCGTCGGCCGCATGACCGTGGTCGCAGGCGTGAGCGGCTCGGGCAAGAGCACGCTCGTGCGTCGCGTGTTCCACCCTGCCCTACGACGCGCGCTCGGTCTCGTGAACGATGTCCCACCCGGCGCACACGATGGCATCAAGGGATACAAAACCGTTCGCCGCGCGCTCGCGGTCGATCAATCGCCCATCGGTCGAACCCCGCGCAGCGTCCCCGCGACGTTTCTCGGCGTGTGGGACGAAATCCGAAAGCTCTACGCCTCGCTCCCCGACGCGAAAACGCGCGGCTTCGGTCCCTCGCGTTTCTCCTTCAACACGAAGGGCGGCCGCTGCACCGCATGCGACGGCCAAGGCGCGATCGTCGCCGAGATGTCGTTCTTGCCCGACGTGATTTCGCCGTGTGAAACGTGCAGCGGCTCGCGCTTCGAGCCCGCCACACTCGATGTAAAATACAACGATCTCTCGATCGGCGACGCTCTCCACTTGACCGCCGACGAGGCCGCAAAGCGCTTCGCCGTGATGCCGAAGATCGCACGCCCGCTCGCGACACTCGTCGATCTCGGCGTTGGCTACCTCCAGCTCGGCCAAGCCGCGAGCACGCTCTCGGGCGGCGAAGCCCAACGCCTCAAGCTCGCCGCCGAGCTCACTGCAGGTGCGGCGCACGAGCCCACGGTCTACGTGCTCGACGAACCGACCACGGGCCTCCACCTGCACGACGTCCGCAAGCTCACGAACGTGCTCCAGCGTCTCGTCGATCGCGGCGACACGCTCGTCGTGATCGAGCACCACCCCGACGTCATCGCTGCGGCCGATTGGGTGATCGAGCTTGGCCCCGAAGGCGGAGCCGCAGGCGGCAAGATCGTCTTCGAAGGCGAGCCCTCCGCATTGCCGCGCGCAAAGACTGCGACGGGCCGGTTTTTCGCAGCCGCCTAAAACTGAATAACCCATACGCCGCCGCAAGCCACATCAGGTGTCGTGTCCGGTTTGGTCCCTCAAACATGTTCGGACCATCCGTAAACTCTAGGTCTGCCGTGCCGACACCGCTCTCAGCGCATCCCTGTGGCGGATGCGGCGTCACGTGCTCGGCACTCCGAAACTGCTACGGCGGGAAATGTTCCGCAACGTGCTCGGCATCGGAACACGACAAGCCTTCAACACGCTCGGCTCGTCGACGACAAGCGGGTGCTGGCTCGGAAACCCGTGCTCCCAAGGAACGTACAATTGTCGTCGACCAACGGCACCTCGCTCCTCACGGTCGGTGAGCAAGCGACGTGCACCGGCACGACGTCGTGCGTGAGCAACGTCGGCGTCACGACGTATCAAGCACCGTCCAACTGCCAAGGCGCGTGGGACGTCTATTGCGATTCGACGAAGGTCGGCAACATCGACACCACGAGCAAAGCTTGGCAAGGCGACGCGATGACCAACGGCTGCAGCCAAGTTCGTCGCAACGGCCGGCTCGGCTGCACCGCGACGGGCGTGCACTCGATGCTCACCGGCGTCAGCGCTTGGTAGCGCGCGACGTCACGGCGTCTTCGTAGCGACGTACACCTCGTACGTGCCCGTGATGTTCGCGCTAAAGTAGATCGTGCAGCGATCGGCGGTGATGTAGCTCGGGAGATCTTCAAACGTCGTGTTGAGCTCCGCGACGACCGTTGGTGCGCTGAACACATCGCCGCTCGTCTTTCGTGTCGCGACCCAAACGTCGCGGCCACCTGCGCCGCCTGCGCGGTTCGACGCAAAGTAGATCACGAGATCGTCTGGTGTGACCACGGCGTAAGCATCGCTGCTCGCTGTCGCGAGCTCGTCGATGTGGGTGGGTGCGCTGAAGCTCGAGCCGCTCACCGAAGAAACCCAGATGTCGTCGGTGCCTGCGCCAGGCGAGCGGTCCGATGCGAAGTAGAGCTTTTGCCCGTCCTCACGAAGGAACGGGGCGTTCTCCGACGATGCCGAGTTCACGTTGGCGAGCAAGCTCGGCGCGCCGAAGTTCACGAGGGTCGATGTTCGTGTCGCGACCCAAATGTCGTCGGCGCCGCCGCCGCGGTCGCTGGCGAACACGAGCGTCTTGCCGTCGCCGGAAATCGTCGGGTAGTCGTCTTCGCCGGTCGTGTTCACGATGGGCACGTCCGTCAAGGCACCGAACACGCCGGCGTCCGTGTGCGTCGCTTGCCAAATGTCGGCGCCGCCGAGGCCGCCGTCGCGGGTGGAGTTGAAGAATGCGGTCGTGAGGTTCTGATCAAACCGCAGATTGCTTGCACTCCCCGATGCGAGCGACGTGACGAGCACCGGAGTCGCGAACGCTTTCGTCACGTCGCATGTGGTTGCCGCGTCGACGCCGCCATCGGTTTTTGCGCTGTCGACCGCGACATCGGGCGCTGCGGTGTCGGACGTTGCGTCTGCTCCGCCGTCTGCGAGCGTCGAGTCACCGACACACGCGCCAAAGAGGAAACCACCAACGATCACCACGCTCGCACGTGTCACCATCTCACCGGAAACCATATCCGAACGCCACGGCGAAGTCTTGCGCCTCTCTTGCTCGCTCGTTCGAGCTTGGATTGCCGGGTCTCTCGTTCGATGAGTCTTCGAACACCGACCAGTCCGCGCTGCCCGTCGTCGACGAGGTCTTCGAGCTCGACGAGGCGACAAGACGTGTCCGAGCTGCGGCGGCGAGCTGTCGCCGATGAAAGAGCAATTCGACGAGAGCCAGATGGTTGACGTCGTCGAAGTCAGTTGTGCGTTGGGGATCGTCGTGCATCGCATTCGCGACGGCTCGCTGAGCGAACGGCATACCGCGAGACGTTACGGGATAGAGTCCGTTCAGCAATGCGTCACTGCATGATCTTGGCTTCGCACGAGGAATACTTCGCGCGCTCGGCGTCGATGACCGATTTGGACGCGTCGTCGAGCTTCTCTTCGTAAAGGCCCGGCGGCTCACCGTCCGGTCCTGCTTTCGGATGCGGAGACCCGGCCTTCCCCATGCACGCAACCTGCTGCGGCTTGGGGAGCAAGCTGCACGCGCAAATCGAGGTCGTCGCGTCTTGAATCTGCTTCAAGTACGCGGCGTCGACCTTTTTCTTGCAGCTAGCCAACGTCATGGAGAGACCAAGGAGAACGAGGACCGTGCGTCGCATGCGGACGTCGTATCAGATCTTGTAGGGACGTCGTAACGTTCGCGGCATGGAATACACGCGACTCGGGCGCACGGCGCTCAAGGTTAGTCGGCTCTGCCTCGGCACGATGAACTTCGGTCCGCACACGACCGAAGCCGATTCGTTCGCGATCATGGATCACGCGCTCGAGCTCGGGATCAATTTCTTCGACAGCGCTGACGTGTACGGCTGGAAGAAAGGTGAGGGGATCACCGAGAACATCGTCGGTCGATGGTTCGCGCAAGGCGGCGGCCGGCGCGAGAAGGTCGTCATGGCAACGAAGCTTTACGGCTCGATGGGCGATTGGCCGAACGAGTCGCGCCTGTCCGCGCTCCACATCCGGCGCGCGTGTGAAGACTCGCTGCGCCGGCTCAAGACCGATCACATCGACCTCTACCAAATGCATCACATCGATCGCGACGCACCTTGGGAAGAAGTCTGGCAGGCCATGGAGCTTCTCGTCGCGCAGGGCAAAGTGATTTACGTCGGCTCATCGAACTTCGCGGGCTGGCACATCGCGCGCGCGAACGAAGCGGCGAAGTCGAGAAACTTTCTCGGGCTCGTGTGCGAGCAATCGCTTTACAACTTGATCGATCGCACGCTCGAGCTCGAAGTGATCCCCGCGTGCGCGGCCTACGGCCTCGGCGTCATCCCGTGGAGCCCGCTCAAAGGCGGCGTGCTCGGCGGCAACCACAAAGAGAAAGCCGCGCGTCGCGCCGGCGAACCACAACAGCGCGCCATCGAAAAACACGCCGAAAAGCTCGATCAATTCGTTGCATTCTGCAAAGACCTCGGCCACGCGCCCGCCGACGTCGCCCTCGCATGGGTGCTCTCGAACCCCGTCGTCACCGCGCCGATCGTCGGCCCACGCACGATGGCCCACCTCGACGGCGCCCTCGCCTCCCTCAAAGTAAAGCTCGACGACACCGCAAAAAAGAAACTCGACGAAATCTTTCCCGGCCCGGGTGGGCCGGCGCCGGAAGCTTACGCCTGGTAGGCGACGATCGAAGACGCGTCAACCCTACGGATCGCTTGGCGTCGCCGCCTTGTCGCCAATTTGTGTGCTTGGATTCCCAGCGCCATCGAGAACGATCTGCGGCCAAAACGGGAAAAACGTCGACGTGTTTCCAAACGTGCCTGCACCAGCGCATGTGTAGTCCACGTTACCCGCAGAGTTGACTCCAAACGTGCAATCAGCGGTTGCTTGTGCGACGGCGATTCCCATGTAGTCGCCCAGCGCCGGTACATGCTGCGAAAACGTCGCGGTTCCCACGGACACGCCGACCGTCCCATCTGTGTTCGGGATCGCTGGTTGCATAGCATCGCTGGATTTAAGTGTTC
This sequence comes from Polyangiales bacterium, assembly GCA_038239005.1. GTDB lineage: Bacteria > Myxococcota_A > Polyangia > Polyangiales > Polyangiaceae > DASXHD01. The sequence goes on along the minus strand of JBBSFE010000051.1, from coordinate 839 downwards.
CGTCTCGTGGAGAGAGAGTGTCGGTAGTCGTTTCCACCATCGTCGAGAAAGCGGAGTCGGCGGCGGTGTGGCTCGCACCGCCGAGTCGCGTATTCGACTCCAAGTAGCTCAAGACAAGGCGGTTTCGGTAGCGGTCCAGGCGCGGAACCCTAGAGTTGCTCCACACGTCACCGTCAACAGCAAGCGTCGGCCACGCAAGAGACAGGTTATCGTGAAACTCACTTCCGACATCGGAGACGTCCAGCATGGCCCGCTGACACACGAAGCCGGTTTGAAGCCAGTTGGACGTCTGCTTGTTCAAGCCGCCGGGTCCCGCAGGGTCTAACCCGATTTGCGATGGGCAATATTCTCGCCAGTGAATTCCATCATCGTTGCTCTGAAAGAGTCTGATAGTCGCTTTCGTGTCATGCACTGCCGCGTAGTAGCGGCCGCGCCCATCGCGCACAAACCCAAAATCTCGGATGCCGACGTTGAAGGACGGGTTGCCACCTTGGCCAACGACGCCGCTCAATACGCAAAATGAATAGTTGTGTGCATCGAATATCCATGACGAATCGGGATTGTGTGACCAATGCTTCCCATAGTCCCAAGTCGTCACTGCTCCCCAGCTGACGTGAGTCGTAGATGCGGTACAGAACTTCGGCGCATTACCCTGGCCCGAATACACTACTACGACAGCGCCATCACCCGCTTGGACGATTAGGAGCCTGGTCGAATTTATCGATCCGCTCATGGAAATAGCCGACGCGCGCGGGCTGTTGGTGCAGCATGGGCAACGTGGATTCCGTTCGTGCGAAGTATCGCAAGCTGCGCGGCGTGATGGATGAGCGCGTGACGCG
>JBBSFE010000050.1:0-40003 GCA_038239005.1 Polyangiales bacterium | reverse complement strand
GTTGCCAAAGAGATCGAGCGGCACGACAAGAACCTTCCTGATCAGATTCGACGGGCTGGGACGAGCGTCGCCTTGAACATCGCCGAAGGGAGTGGGGCGTATGGCGGGAATCGAAGGCAGCGGTATCACACCGCCAGGGGGAGCGCGGGGGAGGTCAGCGCTTGTTACGATTGTGCGGAATACATGGATTACATCGCGCCGCTCGCGAAGGTCATTCGCGAGCGGCCGATGATGGTTCGAAACACGTTGGTCAACGTGCTGCACCTCAGACGATGAGGTTGATGAGCGTCGCGATGATGCGCTCGAGCTCGTCCACGAGCGCTTCATCGACGCTTTCGATGTATCCGAAGGCGATGGCCACTTCGAGGCAGGCTCTGACCTCTTTCGCAGACCCCAGCGCGTTGTAGTACCTGGCGTTCCGGTTCTTGCCCTGCGACGAGCTCCCTTCGGCGATGTTGAGAACGACGCTGCTCGCCGCTCGCCGCAGCTGCCGAGCAAGATCCGGATCGCGCCTGCACTCGCAAACGCAAACGCACGCGCGCACGCCAACGCGCACGCAAACGCGCACGCAAAACGCAAACGCAAACGCAAACGCATCAGCGTCGTCCTTGAACCGCGCGACCACCGTGCGAAACTCAAAACCGCCGAGCGAAACGCTCCGCGTTCCGCGTGCGCGTGCGCGTTTGCGTGCGCGTTGGCGTGCGCGTTTGCGTTGGCGTCAGCGTGCCGACAGCCACGCCGCGATCCCCCGCCCGCGGTCGAACGCCTTCCGCCTCGCCCGGGCCACGTCATAGTAGTTGCGCGAGAAGGCCCAGTCTTGCACTTCGAGGGGCGCAAAACGGACGAGTACGCGGAGTTGCGGCGGGATCCAACTTGGGGGCATTTCCGCGACGAGGCGCGAGCTCGCGATGCGGAAGACGTCGGCCATGCGGAGGTAGTCGGCGCGGAGGCGCACGTAGTCGCAGCGATCGCGGTAATGATCGAGCCACACTTCGGCAAGGGCGCGCGGCAGATCTTCTTCGATGTGCGCGCGGACGCCGAGGAGGAGGCCGCGGATCACTGCGACACCATCGCCGCGCTTCGCGCGGTCCATGGCCGAAAACGCGACGCGCCATGGCGCTTCCGGACGAAGAGCCGCGCGATGCGCTTCGAGGTTCGAGACGTAGAAGCGGTGGAACACCGGCAAGAGTCGGAGCACCCACGCGCGATGCGTCGCGCGCTCACGAACGAAACGAAGCTGCTCTTCGGTGACGTATTGGTAGACGCGCGAGAACCAATATTTCGGATCGCCTTCGAGCGAATCGGCGAGAGCGCGTTGCGTCGAGAGGATGCGTGCGGCGTCGGATTCGAGCGAAGCGATGTCCGCGTCGTCCTCGAAGGGTGGCGCGATCTCGCGTGCGGGCTCGGGCGCGCTGCGAAGGATTGCGTCGAGCGCGACGAGGCTCGATTTCACTTGGCCATCGAGCATGCGCGACGCAGCAGGCCCCAGCGATGCGGCGAGCGGTTCGAAGCGCACACGCCACACGAGGTGGGTTCCCTGCCCGGCCGGCGACAGCGTTTGGATGCCTTCGTGATCGCGAAGCGGAAGACCACGCACCACGTGATAGACGAACCGCGACGGCGCAGCGCTCGCCGCAACCACCTCCTCGAATTTCGTTCGACGACCGAGCGCGCGAATGGTCACACTGCGAAGTGCGCCGACGCCTTCGGGTGCGCCGCGATCACCGTCGTCGACACGCGCGATGGGCGCGTTCGACCAGCAACTCATTTTTTCGGGCACCACGAGGTGAGGCCACACGGCTTCCGGCGGCGCGTGGAGCTCGCGCTCCCAAACGATTTCGGTCATTGCGGAAGGCCCAGCCTTTCGAGGTCAGCGATTGGTATATCGAGAATGACTGCGCCTTCACCGCGCAGGGCGATGACGGCGCCGACGTCGAGCAGCGTACGAATGACGACCTCGTTCGACTCGAGCACCTCGCAACGAAATCGTTCGATACCGCGCTCGCGTGCGGCGCCGACGAGCGCGCGCATGAGCATCGTCCCGACGCCGCCTCGTTGCATGTCGTCGACGACCGTCACTGCGACTTCCGCGACCTTGTCGTCCGTCTTGCTGCGAACGAATCGCGCGACGCCAATGCCGACCTCGCTCTTCAAATCGAGCGACTCGGTCGTTGCGACGAAGGCGACGTGATCGCGACCATCGACGTTGGTAAGATATTCGAGTGCCTTGTCGTCGAGATCGGTGATCGCGCCGAAAAACCGGCGATAGCGCGTCTCCGGCGAGAGCGCGCGAAACGCACGCCGAAGCTCCGCCGCATCAGATGGTTGGATGGGCCGCACGAGCATGAGAGCTCACCTGAAGCGATCGGTCGCGGTGACGAGCTCGTGCAGCGTGCCCACTTCGAGCGCGGCGTGCCCCGCATCGGGGACGAGCTTGAGCGCGGCTTCGGGCCACGCGCGATGGAGCGCCCACGCGCTCGCCATCGGGCAGACGACATCGTACCGACCCTGGACGATCACGGCGGGGATGTGACGAATGGATGCGACGTCGTCGAGGAGCTGCGTTTCGTTTTCGAAGAAACCGCCGTTCACGAAGTAGTGGCACTCGATGCGCGCGAACGCGAGCGCGTAGTCGCTTTCGTCGTTCTTGGCGACGAGCTCTTCGTTCTGCACGAGGAAGCTCGTGCGCGCTTCCCATACGCTCCACGCTTTGGCGGCGCGAATGCGCTCGTTGCGATCGTCGCTCACGAGACGCTTGTAATATGCATGCAATAAATCGCCGCGCTCGGCCTCGGGAATCGGCTCGAGGTAGTCCTCCCACGCGTCAGCGAAAATCGCGGACGCACCGCTTTGGTAGAACCAATCGATCTCGCGCTTTCGCAAAAGAAAGATGCCGCGCAAGACGAGCTCGGTGCATACCTTCGGATACTTTTGGGCGTACGCGAGCGCGAGCGTCGAGCCCCACGAGCCGCCGAAGACTTGCCAGCGCTCGATGCCGAGATGCGTGCGCAGCGCTTCCATGTCGGCGACGAGATGCCACGTCGTGTTGTCGTCGAGCGATGCATGCGGCGTCGACTTGCCGCAACCGCGCTGATCGAAAATAACGATGCGATACGCTTCGGGGTCGAAGAAGCGCCGCTGCTTCGGATCGCTTCCGCCGCCGGGGCCACCATGCACGAACACGACAGGCTTGCCGCGCGGGTTTCCCGATTGCTCGTAGTAAATCGTGTGCACGGGCGACACATGGAGCATGCCGCGGTCGTAGGGCTCGATTTCCGGATAGAGCGTGCGGCGCACGTTTCCCCGTATAGCAAGCTCACGTGCGTGTGCGAAGGACCTCGGCTGCGTCGTCGTGGGTAGATTCGTCCGGAGCGTCGCGCTCGCGCTCGGCGACGCGGAGCTTCTCGTCGAAGGATTGCACACGTGAAAGGCCACGCGCGTTCACGCGGTAAAACACGCGGCCTTCGTCGTCGACCTCGAGGACGACGTTGTCGGAGCTCTTCTTCGCGAGATCGGTCAACATGTCGTCGGCTTGGGCGTTCGAAATGCCGAGCGCGCCCGCGACGTCGGCCGCCGTGACGATGCCGCCGCGATTTTCAGCGAGCGAGAAGATGGCCGTGGTGCGTGTTTCGCGTTGCTCGCTCACGCCCGTCGACTCGAGCGAGCGACCACCGCGCAAGAGGAGTGTTCCGAAGATGGCCGCGAGGAGCATGATGGGCCCGCCCACCAAATAGCCCGCAAACCCTGCCGGAAAGATCGCCTGCAAGATGCCGAGCATCGCGAGCCCGAACGCAACGCCGCCCGAAAGCACAATCCACCCGAAGACACGTGTGAGCGCACCACCGATGATGGAAGGTTTTCCCGCGTGGTTGGTTGACTTGGTAGCGAGCGGAATGCGCGACGCTCCGCACGCGGTGCAATACGCGAGCACGCCGCGATACACGATCGGCGCGGTGCTTCGGCATTGGGGACACGCGGCAATCGGGGGCATGATCGGAGACGTCCGCGGAGCAAGTTGCGCACGGGTTCGAGCGCGTCAAGCGTGGTACCCTTCTTAAGGCAGATGTCACTTGAAGCGATCGAATCTTGCTACGACGCGGCGATCGACTGGCGACAGGCGGCAGAACCCTCGCGGCTTGCGCTTTCCGCCAGCGTCCATGCGCCGGCCCCGCCGGTTTTGTCGCGCTGCCGCATGTCGATCGCGAACACCTCGCACGACGGTCAACTCGACTGGATTTTTAAGTCGTGACGCGCACGAAATCGGAGTGGGTTGTCGTCAGACACTACGATGATGGGCTGTCGGCGCAGATTGCGCTCGATTTCCTGCGGGATCACGGCGTTCCGGTAGCGCTTCGTGGCAACAGCGGGGCCACGGCGGTGCTCAATCGATTCGACACCGTGCTCGATGTTCGGCTCGTCGTTCGCGAACAGCATCTTTCCGATGCGCTCGAGGCATTGGGCGCGCTCGAGTCGCCCGGCACGCCCATCGAATCGCGTGACGAAATGGTGCTCGCCACAACAGGTCATCCCTATCGCGACGCCGGCGCGCGCGCACCCGACGCCATGCCGCGATACAAGCGCGCAGCGTTCGCGCTCGCGTGGATGCTTCCGATTGGGTCGGGGCATTTCTATGCCGGCGAGAGCGTTGCGGGCGGCGTATTCGCGGCAGCCATCGCGATGTGCGGCATCGGCGCAGTCGCGATGCGCAGCGAGAAGGCCATCGCGCTCGCCATGTTCGTCGTCGCGTGCGATGCGCTCACGGCGCTTGCTGCGGTCGATCGACACAACGCGGGAGCGCCGGCGTCACGCACGTCGCAAGCGGTGCGTGCGGCGTTGTGCGTGATGTTCGCCGCCGTTTGCGCTGCGCTTCTTCCGTGATCGCGGTCGGCATCTCGACGCTCGCGACGTCGCCCGAAGTCGAAGCTCCACATCTTGCGCGCGAAACGGGCCTCGCAATTTACGACGCTCGTGTGCGGCTCTCGCAACCACCGCCGATCATCGTGCTGCGCACACCCGATGAAACGGCGGGGCGCGCGCTCCTCGCGAATTTGCGTTCGCGCGGACACGGCGCTTCGATGCGCGACGAAGAGACCGTGCTCGAGCCAACGCTCGTCCGCGCATTTCGCTTCGATGCGGCATCACTCGATGTCGACGGCGTTGCGATTGCTTATGCAGACATGCTCGCGCTCGTGCGCGCCGCGCAATCGCTCCGCAGCGAAACCACCAAGAAGACAACCGAGCGCAAGCTCAGCCCGGGCGCCGCGATCCTCACGGGCGGGCTCATCTTGTCGAAGAAGGTGACACGCGAAGAGAAACGCGTTGCGCGCGATCGCGAGGACATCCTCTACGTGTTCACGGCCGGCGCATCATGGCTCGTGACCGAATTCGGGACGTCCTATGCGTCGCTCGATGCAGTCGCTCCAACGCGGCGCGAAAACTTCTTGCGCGTGGTGACTGACCTTCGCACGCGCGCGCCTCGCGCCCTCTACGACGAACGATTGCTCGCGCGGCGCGACGACGCCGACCTCACGCTTCGCGCGCATCTTCTCATCGGTCGATGACGAGCTCGCCCAGAGCCTCGAACACGTGGAAATCAGGCCCATCGGTATGCGCGGGGTTCCATGCAAGATACACGCGTTTCGCGCCCGCACCTTCGACGCGAAACAAACCGAGCGGGATCGACGTGCCGGGGTTCATCGCCTTGGCGATGTCGGTTGCAGGTATGCGCGCTTCGATGACGGCGCGGTGAGCTGACTCGTCGGCGTGCGTTTTCACTTCGACACCGCTCGACCACAGAGCGTCACCGGCGCGCGTGAGCCGGTCGACGCGCAAGTCGAGGAAGTGGCCGCGCGGGCCGAGCTCGATCTCGTCGTACTTGCGGGCGTACTTGCCTTGCGGCGCGAGGAACATCTCGACGCAATCTTCGTCGTAGAGGCGTGCGCGATCCACGTTCACGGGCTTGCTCGCGTCGACATTGAGCCCCGTGCCTTCGACTTCGAAGAGCGCGTAGAGCGCGCCCGTGGACCAGAGAAATCGCGCGTGCGTCGTCGCGGATGTCGCGCCTCCGCGAAAATCGGTGCTCCACGTTGCCGGCGTTGCGCGTAACCATGCGGGCTCGTCACCGGTTCCGTCGATGCGAATCGCATCTTGTCCGAGCGCGGCGGCGTGAACGCTCGGATGCGCGGCTTCGACGTCGACTGTGAACGGCGCCATCCCGACAAAGTGATACGGCCGCGGCGCATCGAGAAGCGCGCGCCCATCGCCGTCGACCGAGGGGCGCATCGCGATGTCGACGCCGAAGCGTTTCGCGGCCGATTCGAGCAGCGGCGACGTCGCGTGACCTCCGAGCTCACGCGCGAGCTCGGGCCTGTTCCAAGCTCCGAGCATTTCCGCGGCGATGCGATCGACCCTCACGACATTCGTGCCGCCGACTGCAACGCGATCGTGAAGCGGATAGAGCTTCTGAAACCCATCGCCTTGCATGATGGGCGCTCCCTCGGCGAGCACCACATCGGGCGTGTTGATCTCGAGGACGTCGGCGATGCGCTCGGCGAACGTCTCGAGCGACTTCACGTATGCGGCGCGATCTTCCGGAATGTTCTTGGCACGCGCCTCGAGATACGGATTGAGCTCGCGATGCATGCGCCATTTCTGTTTGTACGCAGGCGACGCATCCGAAAGGGCAATCGTGCCTTGCGTGCCTTTGATGGCGAGCGAATACACGGCGTAGCGATGCGCTTTGATTTTTGGGAGCGAGATGAACATCCCGCGCGTGAGCGCTTCGGCAAGGAGCTTCGGTGAGAGCAGCGTCGGCACGCCGCTCTTGTCCATGCCGCTCACTTTGAGCATCGAGCCGGGCTTGTCGCCTTCGACATCGAAGACGCCGTCATCGTCCATGGCTACGAGCGGCACGTTCTCTTCGTGCGTCATCACGTCGTAGCCGGTGACCTTCACGAGCTTGACCCAGTCTTCGTGTCGCGCGCCCCAGCCTTCAGCCACGGTGATGTGGGTGTGTCCGCGCGCTTTCAGACATCGCACGACGCCGCGAACGAACTCGGGATCGGTGGTGCGGCCGTGGACGCCGTCGTCGCCGTCGTTCTTGGCGGGGTCTTTGAACCAATCGAATCCGCCGATGTTGGGCTTGAGAAGGATGGGTGTGTCGGCGGGCACGCGAGGCACTTTGGCTTCGCAGATGCGCTGGCCGAGATCGCGCGCGCTCGAGCCGTGCAAGATCGTCACGGGCGAGTCGTCCGCTGCGATGCGTGCGCGGTGTTTCCTTCGGAGCGCGTCGCCGTCGAGTGTGCCATTCGAAATCGACGGGGTCCCTCCGTTGTCGATCATCGAAGCGTGCGTCGCGACATCGGTCGATGCGGACGCCGACGGCGCGGCAGAAGCCGACGCGGAAGCGCTCGCGATCGGCGAGGGAGGCGCATCGTGCCGACACGCGCAAAGCGCGAAAATCAGCGGGAACTGGTGTGCGCGAGCAACCACGCGAGCATGATAGAGTGGCCACCGAGAGAACGGTGAGGAGGATCGACTTCTACAAACTCTCTCGCGAGAAACAGGAAAGGTTCCTCGCGAGCACGAAGGGGAGCGCGCCGCCAGCGTCGATTGTTCATCGGGCAGGCGACGGCGGCCGCACTGTGCGCTTTGCAGTCGCTTCGGGAGTCGCGGCGATTGCGCTCGTCATTCTCTACCTCGTGCGCTTCGGCGTGCTCGGTGCGTCGCTCGCGGTTCATCCGCCGTATTTCATTTTGATCGACGCTGCGCTCGCATTCGTCGTGCCGTTCGCCGCGCTTCGTGCGATCGGCTCGTGGCGCGCAGCGAAGCTCTTGCCGTACAAGCCGGGCGTTTACGTGTTCCCGATGTGTCTCGTCGACGCGCGTGACAAGACGCTGCGCATCTTCGCGATGACGGACATCGCGAGCATCGGCAAAGCAACGCCCGGCGGCTCGCTTCGTCTCTCGTTTCGCGGCGGGCGCTCGTTTTCCTTCGCGGGTGGCGATTCGCACAACGCCGAGATGCTCAACCGCGGCATCGACAACTCCCAAGAGCAAGTGAAGCACGCGCTAGCCACCAGCGACGACACCGAGCTCACCACGCTCGACCCTTTCTACGACGCCAAAAAAGGTTGGACGAGCCCCATCGGTCCGAAAGAGCCGATGATCGATCGCGCGCCTGCATGGCGTCGTTTCGATTGGGCGATCGCGCTTGGTATGGCGGTCGCCTTCGGTCCGATGATTTGGTTCGTTCACAACAAATCCAGCGACGACGCGATGCTCAAGAAAGCCATCGCCGAGAGCTCTCCCGAGGCCTTTCAGTCGTACTTGAGCGTCGGCAAGCGTCACACCGAGGACGTCGCCGGCACGCTCCTTCCGCGCGCCGAGCTCGAGCGCGCCAAAGGTCAGCAGAGCGTCGAAGCGATCACGGCGTTCATCACGGCGCATCCACAAAGCGCGATCGACAGAGAGGCACAAGACGCACTTCGTGAAGCGCTTTTGCGCGAGCTCGGCAAGGCGAAGAAGGGCGCGTCGCTCGCGTCGCTCGCCGTGTTCGAGAAGAAATATCCGAACCACAAGCTCGGCGCCGAGATCGCAGGCGCGCGGCACGATCTGTATACCGCGGCGGTCGCGCGTTTTCGTGCGAACGCGCCAAGCGACGACGCACAGCTCCTCGCGTTCGTTCAGCGGCTCGCGAAGCAGCTCGAGCTGAAGGGCACGAACGTCACCGTCATCTTCAGGCGCGAGGTTTCGCCCGCGCTCGTCCAAGCCGACAAGCTCATGGCGGGCGCGCCTTCGAATCGCGCGTTCGGTGCGAAGCAGGTCACGAAATATTTCGACCCAACGGCGGACCAGCCGAAAGAAGCCGATGTCGTCGCTGCGTTCAACAAAGCGATGCGCACGATCTTTTCGCCCGATTTGATCGACGTGAAAATGGGCCCCGACATGGACGACGCAGCGCAAGCGGCCGCCGCTGCAAAGGATCCGCTCGTGGCGGTGCGTTACCGATTCGGTTGGCTCGGCACGGCCTATACGAGCCAGACATTCAAGCGTGCGTTCGCAGGCATTCACGTCGGCGGCGAGGCAACATTCACGCTTCCCGATGGCGGCGCGCCCGTGCGATCGCGCATCGAAGTTCCTCCGGCGCGCCAGCTCCCCGTTCAATACGCCGCATTGCATGATGGGCTCAGCGCGCCGCCCGCCGAAGAGGCGAACCCCGAAGTGGGTGTCTACGCGGCGACCGATTTGCGCGCGCTCGATCACATTGCGACCATCCTCGAGAACACGTTCATCAAACCCGCTGCGAAATGAACCTTCGAAAGGTCATGATGGGGCTCGCGCTCGTCGCGGCACTCCCCGCACGAGCGTTCGCCGGAGGTGAGCCGTGGTCGGACGACGATCCGAAAGACCCCGCGAAGCGCTATTCGCGCGGTGATTTCGGATTCCGCGGCGGCGCCGAATATCGAGCGCAGTGGCTCTACGTTCACCCGATTTCGCTCGCCACCGAGACGGCGCGCAACGTCAGCATCATGCAGCAGCGACTTCGGCTCGACGCCACCTTCGACTATCTCGACAAGATCCGAATCGTCTTTTCGTCGGACGTGCTCGACGGCGATCTCTTCGGCGACAACGGCAGCTACGGCGGGACACCATCATCGAACGCGGGCACGAGCATCGACGCCAAGAGCCCAAACGACACGCGCCCCTGCGTTGGTTTGCGCAATTCGGCTCTCGATCCGCTCTCGCGCGACTCGTACGGCGTCACGCTGTGTCCGATCAATCCCATCACGGTGCGGCGCCTCTACGGCGAAGCGCTCCTTCCATTCGGCGTCTTCCGCGTCGGCAGGCAGCCCGTCATCGACGGCATGGGCATCTTCGCGACCGACGGCGACGGGCGACAGAATCGTTTCGGCACCGCAGGCACGGGAAACTACGTCGACCGAATCTTGTTCGCGACCAAACCGCTCGAAGCCTTCAAGACGTCGAGCAAGCGCGACACCTCGGCGAAGCGCGGACTCATCCTCGGGCTCGCATACGACCGCATCGTGATCGATGATCCGCAAGCCTTCGGCGACGACGTCCATCAGCTCGGCGGCGCTTTGCGATACCTCGCGCCTGATCTCGGACCGGTTCATGATCTCTTCGCGAACTTCTATTTTTCGCACCGCTGGCAAGACGGGCTCTCCGACGTGAGCGGCGCGGGCCTCCGATTTCACGCGCGCGTCGGTGATGTGCGCTTCGGTTTCGACACCGCGATGAACTTCGGCACGACGCGCGAGGTGTCGCAGGCGTATCAGAAGATCACGAACGATCCGGTCGTCGATCAAAACGTGCTCCAAGGCGGCGCCCGCGTGAGCGTGCGTTACGACCGGCCCAAGTGGGGGCTCTATCTCGAAGGCGACTACGCATCGGGCAGCGATGATCCGACGTCGCGCGCGACGCTTTCGCAATTCACGTTTTCGCCCGACACCAACGTCGGTCTCTTGCTGTTCAAGCAAGTGCTCGGGTTTCAAACGGGGCGCGCGGCCGCGGCGGGTGTCGAGCTACTGAAGCGTCTCGGCGCAACGACGTTTCCCGCGCAGGCGCTCGACACACAAGGCGCGCTCACGAACGCGATGGTGATTTTTCCGCAGGCCGATTTTCACCCGGTTCCGGAGCTCTTGATTCGCCCAGGCGCGATGTTCGCGTGGACGGCTGTGCCTCTCATCGATCCGATCGCGTCGCTACAAAACCACACGAGCGTGAACATCAAAGACAACGAAGTGAACTACGCCGGCGGCAAACCCGGGCACTTCTACGGCACCGAGCTCGATCTCCGCGTGCAATACCGCTACCTCGAGCACTTCCTCTTCGACGTCGAAGGCGCAGTGCTCTTCCCCGGCGACGCGCTACAAAACGTGGACGGCTATGCCGTGACGAGCTGGCTCCTCCAAACCCGCGCCACCTTCTTTCTCCAATGAACGCATCCCGGTTTTTTCTGCTGCTCTTTGCGTGCGAGGTGTTTCACGCGCCGCCGGAGCCATCGCTACCGGAAGCGCAGAGTGGGCTACTCTCGGATCCATTGGCGCCCGTGGTCGTGCAGTTCGATCGCGCGATCGACCCGAGCACGTTGACGCTCGAGATTGCGCGCAACATCACCGATGATCGCGGGCTGCTCGCCGACGAGCAGGATCCGCCGGGTGAGCTGTCGACGCTCTATACGTACGATCCACTTCGCGGCGATTACGGCGGGACGAGCGTGCTCTCGGCCGACGCCACCACGTTCACGATCACGCCGAAGGATGCGCTTCCGTTCACGCCCGCGCTCGCCTTGCTCGTGGAGCCTGGGCTCGAGGACGCCGAGTTTCACGTACCCATCGTCGCGCGGCGGAAGCTCGTATTTTCGTATCAGCTGAAGCTCGTGTGCAACGCGCCGTCGGTCGTGCTGCCTTCGCGCGGCAACTATTTCATCTTGATCGACGTCCAACAGCCCGTGGGCACGCAGGTGAAGCTCTTCGCAACCATCGACGTCGACGCAACGGGCGAGTTCAACGCGCTCTTCTCGAGCGCAACGCGCAACACGGATCCGAATCGCTGCTCGCCGCCCTGCGCGACCACCGACGCGTGTCGCACGTTGCCGGGTCCGCCCGCATGCGTTGCGCCATCGACTGCCGCGAACAACACCGACGAATATCCAGACTTCGTGATCAACATGACACCCGCCGCGTATTCGTTCGTCGCGAAAGGTTGCGTCGTCGATCAGACCGACGGAAGCGCGCTCTTCGTGAACGAGCCCGTCGACGTGTTCGTCACGAGCCCGAGCGTCACCCTTCGCAACACGAGGCTCACCGCGAGCTTCGCCGTCGACACGGGCAGCGTCCTCCGCGGCGCGGGCGCGCTCACCGCCGACGACGTGCTCATCGGCACCGCCGAAAGCGGCGTCGGCACAGGCGAGCTCAACGCGCGCCTGGTTCCTCCCTGAATCAGGTGCCCCAGGCGACGCGGCTCGAGGCGCTCTTGCGGACGACGTCGCCGAAGGCGCGGATCTCTTCGAGGCGTGATGCCGAGAGCGGGCCGAGTGCGACGCCGCGCGCGTTTTGTTCGAGCTCGGCGTAATTTTTCGGGCCGCACAAGACGACGTCGACTTTGTCGTTGCTCAGCGGAAAGCGGTAACACTCTTCGGGCGTCATGGCGGTCTTGTCGCCTGCGGGCTGGAGGAGCCTTCCCCAGCGCGTCGCGGTGTACGCGATGATCGCGGGGCGCGCCTCGGGAAGCGTCGCGAAGATTTCTTGTTCGGCTCCGCGGTGCGCGGCGTTGTAGCGAATCATGAGCGCGTCGACGCCGAGCTCGTCGACGAGTGTGCGCGCCATCTTGCGATCGTGAATCGACATGCCGAGCATTTTCGCGCGGCCCTCTTCCTTGAGCTTGCGCATCGCGGGCCACGTTTGGCCGGTGACGTACCAGTGGTACTGGACCCAGAAGAGCTGGAAGACATCGATGTAGTCGGTGCCGAGCGCTTTCGTATATTTCTCGATCGCTGAGCGCACACCGAAGCCCGTGGGCATGTTGGCGCCGCCGGCGATGACGAGATCTTTTCGGTGACCGGCTTTGATCAAACGGCGCAGACCTTCGAGGAGGCCGTCGTTGCGATTGGTGAAAAAGAAATAGTTGATGCCAAGCTCGTGGAACGCGCGCTCGACGCCCGCCGCGTCGATGCCGTACGAGCCAGCGAGACCGAGCCGCGCGACCGGCGGACCGGCAGGCCCCAGCGTTTTTCGTTCGAGCATTAGGTGGATTGTACGCCGCGGAGGCCCACCATGACATCGCGCTTCGTGCCGTCTTTTGTGAAGTCTTGTATGACCCGCGCGAGCGAGCTCCCGAGCACGCCGATCAGCGGCAAGTGCTCGCCGCCTTCGCACGTGGCTTGGCCTTCGGCGTCTTCTCGGTCGGGTGCGAAGCGCTCGTCCCAGCGAACGAGGCCAAAGGTGCCATCTCCCGAGACGGCAGCGTGCACGAGGGGCTTGCCGTGCTTGCGGGCGAACTCCGAAAGGATGAGGCGACTCTTCGAGTTGTCGAAGGCATCGACCATCAGATCGGCGGTGCCGCAAAGCGTTTCGACGTTCGACTCGGTGACACGTACACCGAATGCTTCCGCCTTCGCGCCAAAGAACGTGAGGAGCTGCGCCTTCAAAGCGTCGGCCTTGTTCTTACCGATCGATGCTTTGACGAACGCTTGCGCCATCACGTTCTTCGACTCGACACGATCGAAATCGATGAACACGAGCTGCGCTTCGAGGTTGCGGCAGAACCACACCGCCGTGGACCCGAGAGCCCCGACGCCGCAGAAAACGATTCTCGACATCGTGTTGCCTCAGGCGCCGAACGGAACCTTCGGGCGCAAGTAGATCCGATCGCCGCCCTCGAAGCGGTCGACGACGAAGTTGTCGAATGCGCCGTCGGCCAAGTTCGGAACTGCAAGACCGCGCAAGCCGCCCGCACGCACGACCTCGACTGCGATGCGCTTGACGTCGATGTCGCTGAGCGCGACTTGCACGTCGAGCGGGTAATCCGCCGAGAGACCGTTGTAGGTAATGTTCAAGACTGCCATCGAGGTTCCTCCATTCCAGATGCGCGGCGCATGAGGGCCGCCCACCAAGGTTCTTCGTTGATTGGGACGCGCACGTCGCCTTCCTTCTGACGACGCACGGTGCCATGCGGCGCCACGACCGAGAAACATATCGCGCGGCCGAGACCCGCGACGAGCGCTTCCATCGTCGTTTCGTCTTCGTGCGAAAAACCCTGGGGACCCGCCGGGTGGCTGTGGGCGAGCTCTTCGATCTCGTCGCGGAGGCGCCAGATTGCGTCCCACCGCTCGCGTGTGTCGGGGAGCGCTGCCGCGGAGTCGCCTGCGTCCGACCAAAGCACTGCGTTGCCGCGGCCGATCAGGAAGAAGACTTCTCGCATCGCATGCGACTATCGCAGATAGTTCGTCAGCGCGTCGATCGCTGATTCACGGGCACGGTTTTTTCGGTGGCGGGAGCGACATCGCCATCGTCGGGCTCGCAACACGCTTCGCGCTGAAGCCGATGCCGATGGAAATTCCGTTGCACGCGACGGCCGGATTGTTGGTGCCGTCGAGCAAGATGTCTTGCGACTGCTTCATCTGCGCTGCGATCTCGTCCACGGTGCCTCCGCAAATGGTCGAACCGAACATATCGACTGCTGCGACCGTCAACGCAGTGACGAGCTCGTTCGTGTCGAGCACGCCCGAGATGGTTCCGTTCACGATGTTGTCTTGACCCTGGTGATCGAACGTGATCACCGCAGCGTGGAGCACGAGCGGGAACGGCACCGAGCCGAATCCTGCGTTCACGATGAGCGGCCCGTTCGCGACGCCGCTCGCGAACGACCCAGCGGTGATAGACGCTACGGAAAATGCGGCCACCGCGCCGGAGGCGAGCGTCGTGTGATCCACGAGCGACGAACCGTCGATCACGAACGACCCGCTCGTGTCGAACGGCGGCGGCGACGAGCTCGCGATGGTCGCGAATGCTTGCGCCGTGAGACCGCTCGCGGTCTGCGCAGGGTCGCTCGTGAGCCCGATGACTTGAACGAGCACAGTTGGGGCACCAGCCAAGATTGCGGTCGTAGCATCCACCGACGGCGCTACTTCGGAGAGGAGCGATTGCAACAGTGGCAGGACGAGGGCGCCCCACGCATTGTCGATGCCCGCATTGCCGTCGACTTGATTGAGCTTGCTGCTGCCTGTTTGCAGAATACACACATCGGTCGATATGGAGGTCGTCGTGAGGCCGTCGATGTTGCGGCCGAATGCCTTCCACGCTTGTGCGCTCGCCAGCCCGTTGCGATCGGCCTCGCCAATGAACACGCGATTGATCGCGAAGATGTCGCCAACGAGAGGTGGCTGGGCGTCGGGCGTCGACATGGCGTCGGCGGGTGTGGTGACGTGGTCGCTCGCGGCATCGGAGGTGCTCGCTTCCTCGGGAGCCGCATCGCTCGATGACGTCGAAGGCGAGCTGCTGCAAGCGAGAAGGATTGGGAGAATCGAAAGTGGGTGGAGTCGCATGGCGGCGCCGCAGTGCAAACGACGTGCGCGCCTCTGAGTGACGGGAATCGCCGAACGACGCGCGCTCATGCGCGATCGGAGCGTCGCAGTCAGACGCGATTTTTTGGGCACGCGCTGCGTCCCGCGGGACGCACCACGCGACGAAAGAAGGGCACTTCTTCTTCGGCACGGTCGCTGCAGTGCACGCTGGTCAATGTACAAACACATCGTCGGCGCCGCGCTCATCGGGACGCTCGTCAGCGCTCACGCGCGCGCAGCGACGTTGCACCAAGAGTGCGTGGCGTCTCGCGCTGCCCTTCCCTCCGGCATCGACGTCAGCGATCTCAACGGAACGATCGACTGGAACATCGTCAAGTCTGCCGGCTACTCGTTCGCATTCATCAAGTCGTCGCAAGGTGCGTGGGGCGGGTCGAACAGCAACGATGCGCAGTTCTCGGCAAACTGGAAGAACGCGCGCGCGGCCGGTCTCTTGCGAAGCGCCTATCATTTTTTCGATCCGACGAGCGACGTTCAAGCGCAGATCGATCTATTCGTGTCGCTCGTAGGCGACTTCTGGGAACCCGGCGAGCTGCCGCCGATGATCGATCTCGAGTGTCCGACGTCGAGCGATCCGAGCTACCGGAGCAAGTTCTGCGACGGCGTGGCCTTGAACGGTTGGGTGGCGTCATCGGTGCTCACGTCGAGCATCGTGCAGTTTCTCGACGGCGTCGAGGCGAAGACCGGGCGCCGACCGATCATCTACTCTTACGACTATTGGTTTTGGGACTCGGGCGTGGATCGCACGAAGCTCGAGAGCTGGCCACTCGATATCTCTTGGCCGACATCGGCCGACTGCTACGATGTACCGGACGTCTTCGGCCCCGCGCTCTTCTGGCAGGACAGCGTTACGGCGAACGTTGCCGGCGTTCCGAAGGTCGTCGACACCGATCGCTTCGTCGGCACGCTCGATCAACTTCGCGCGCTCGCGTCGGGCGGCGCGCAGCAGCTCGGGGGGAACGGAACGATCTCCGTAATCGGTTGGCCCGATGGACACGAAGAGGCCTTCGCTCGCAACGTGGGGGGCAACATCCTCCAAGTCTCCCGCGTCGGCACGTCGTGGCATCCGTCGAGCGCGATCGGATTCGACGCGCAGTGTGGCGAGCGCGCAATCTTCGGAGCCGCCGCACCGAGCGTCGTCGGCGTCGACGTGACGGGCTCCGCGCTTGCGACGAGCTGGGACGCCACCAACCTCGTGTGGAAGGCGCCGCTCACGATGCCAGGCATCACGGCGCGTAGTGTCGTGCCTTCGCGCGTGGGCAGCGGAAAGCTTGGCGTCCTCGCGACCGGCGTTGACGATTCGCTTTCTTGGAGCGTGTTCGACGGCGCGACCGCGCCCACCTGGACGGGGCTCGAGATTTCGAACGTCGCGTCGGCTGTCGTCATCGGCGATTCACGCGGCGACTCGCACGCGTTCGCGCTGGATCGCGCGGGCGGCGTGAGCGCGGCATCGACCACGCTCGGCGCGTGGAGCGCATTCCAATCGCTCGGGGGCTTGCACCTTGGAGAGCTCGCCACAGCGATTCTCGTCGACGGAACCATCGTGCTCGCCGCCACGAACGACAAGGCGCAGATCGAAATTGCGACATCGACCGCGGGCGGGTTCTCCGCGTGGAGCGCGCTCGACGGCAACGCGATGCCCTCACCATCGATCGCGCCGACCGCAAGCGGAGCCGTCGTCGTCGGACGATCGACCGACGCGCGCGTCCTTTTCGCGAAAGCCGTTCCTGGCGCGAAGCTCACGGAGATTCCGGGCGTGACTGCGGCGTCCGCACCGTTCGCGTTTGCGCGCGCCGATGGGGCGCTCGACGTGTTCGTCGTCGACGGCCAGAACGCACTCCGCGTGGCGACGTCGCTCGACGGCGTGACGTTCGGCGCGTGGTCGACGATCGCGGCCGATGTCGACGGATGCAACGAGCAGAGCTTTCCCCCGCCTACGGGCGACGGCGGCGCAAGCCCCGAGGACGCAGGCAGCCATCGACCGCCTCCAACCGGCTCGAGTGGATGCTCCTCGAGTAGCGAATCGACGACGACGTGGGGATGGCTCGCGCTCGTCGGTGTGGTCTTGGTAGCGAAGCGGAGGACGCGATGATTCGTATCGTGGTCGTCGCGCTCTTTCTCGCGGCGTGTAGCGCCTCCGGCGACGAGCCCGCGGATGCGGGCGTCGCGTCCGATGCGCACCCGGTCGAGGATGCGTCCGCGCAGCCTGACGCGTCCACCGACGACGTGGCGTGCGGGCGGCCGCTCGATCCGGAAGAAGCGCTCTTCCAGCAGACGTTCGTTCCGAAGACGTCGATCTCGGATTTTCCGGATCCGACGGCTCCGATTCAGCCGAATCACGTCGCACAGACAACGGAGGTCGCCGTTCATTGCATCGGCGCTGCGGCTGCTGAGCGGCGCGCTCGCCAATGTGCGTCCTTCGACACGTCGTTCCGCGCGAAGCTCGTGCCCGCGGTAGAAGCGGCGGTGGCATGGCTGAAGGGCGCAGGCGGACAATGGCATAATTGGGGTGGTCCGGGTTACGGGCTCCCCGCGTCGTTCGATGCGTTTCAGGACGGCACGACGGATCCGGCGTCGACGATCTTCGCATACGAAACGGGTTATGCCGTCTGGTGTCTCTCGGAAGCCGCAGACGTACTCGGCGATGCGAGCATCCGCGCGATCGCGACGAGCGTGCTCGAAAACTATTCGGCGCACGCTTACACGACGACCAGCGTCGATTGCCCGGGCTGCGGATATTTTTGGTACTCGATGGCGAGCGCAGACGCCAATCGGTATGTGAAGAACACGAACATCGAGCTAGGGCTTGCCTCCCTCGTCTACAATCGATACGGCGCCGACACGAACGCCCGAACGCGCGGAAAGGCGGCCGTGATGTCGCAGAACCAAGAGCTCGCCGTCCGCAAGAACCACGAGTATCTCGGGTTCCTCGATCCGGCTTACGTGCCGAACGAGACGTTCGTCGACGGGCACACGTCGATGGAGATCTCGATGCTGTATCTCGCCGGTCAGCTCCTGCAATCGAGCGAATTCGAGCAAACGGCGCTCGATTTCATGGCGTTCGTCGAGACGACGAGCACGTACGCGGGTCACCCAACATACGTCGTCGATTCACAGTGCGCGCTCGCGCGAACGCACCCCACGATGCTCGCGCCGTGTGCGGCATACGCCACGCTCTATCCGGGCAGAGTCGATCTCGCCATTTTTCCACTCGTGCTCGACTACGCGTTCTGAGTTCTCCCTCGCATCGCGCCCGACGATCGCGGATATTTCGGGTGTGCGTGTGCTCGCTCTCTCCGTCTTCGTCGCGGCGTGCACGCACGCGGGCGGCGCGCCCGCGATCACGCTTGTCGCACAAGCGCCGACCGAGCACGTCGAGGTGAAGAGCGATGTCGCCGTGCATCTCGACTCCGCGCACGACTCCATTGTCGCCGGGCGCTACGACGACGCTACCGCTGCGCTTCTGCAAGTCGTCTGCGGTATGCGCGATGCTGGGACTGCGAGCGACATCTCGCGCTGTGCGGCGCCCGCCACGTTCGAGGTCGCCATGGGTTGGGCGATGCTCGGCGAGCTCGCGCTCAAACGGAAAGTCGTGCTTCACGGCGGCGGATGGCACGACGCACGCCACGTCGTGACACGCTGGTCGGGCAGCGCAAACAAACCCGACGATGACGACCTCGCTCTCGCCGAGCTCGCGTACTCGCGTGCCATCATGATCGGGAGCGCGAAGCGCCTCGAGTGGAGCTTCGCACTCGCATCGACACGACTCCAGCGCTCGGGATGCGGCGTCGCGTTTCGTTCGTTCGTGGATCTCGCCGGCGGCGCGTCGGTCGAGAACGCCACCGCGAGTGCATTGGTCGTGCAATGCATCGTCGACGAGGACTGGGACCGCGACGGCGTCGACGATTCACAAATCGCTTTCTCTCGGCCCGCCGTTCGGGAAGCGCTCGCGCGCGACCGGCCGTACGTCCGCAAGGTCTACGTTCGCGCGCTCGAGGCGCTCGGCAACGAAGCCAAGTGCGACGAAGCACGCGTCGGCCTCGCCCAACTCGTCGCGCTCGCAGGCTCGAGCGCCGAAGCCGCCGTCGCCCGCAGCACGGTCGCGGCTGCCTGTCCTTGACCCGCCCAACTTGTCAGCGGCGCGTGATCACGAGGACACTGAGGTCCATGGCCTCGCGGATGGCGGCGGGGAGGCTGTCGAGGGTGAGCTCGCGGTCGCCGCGGTGGCCGTCGTGGTGGTCGACGAGGCAGATGCCGGCGTCGACGACTTGTAGCGTGATGGAGTCCGCGATCGAGATGAAGCGTTCGCCACCGAACGTAAAGCTCGCTTCGATTTGGTAGCCGCCCGCCAAGCGGCGCATTGCCGTGACGCGCGCGCCCGCGGCTTCGAGCGCTTCGCGTGCGCGATCGGGGGCATTGCCGATCGTCGCGTCGGTGGCGACGGCGCGCTCGACCATTTTGCGGACGCGAATCGTTTGGCCCGCGACGACGATGCGGCCGCCGTGGCGGAGCTCGTCGAGTCGGTCGAGAAGCGCGACTGCTGCAGGGTGGCCCTTCGATGCGACGTCGTTCGCGTGCGGCCACGCCTCGCGCGCGCTGCACGGAATGCCGACGTCGGTGGACGCTCGCTTGACCGTGGCCCACGCGAACGCGCCGCGCAGATTCGCGGCCATTCCCTTTTCGTCTTCGAGGCCGCCGCGCTCGGCGAAGACCGCGCGTGCCGTTTCCTCGGTCTCACCTTCGAAGTCGAGCTCGCCGAACACGAGATCGCCAGAATGCCAGCGGTAACACGTGCATGATGCAAACATCAGTGGCTCGTCGGGCGGCATGAGCTCGACGTATTCCGGCGGCGAGCTCGGAGCGAACAGCGTGCCGAGCGCGAGCACGCCGCGCACTTTCGCCAAACCTTCGAACACTGGGTCCGCGGGCTCCATCGCTTTCGCCGTGCGTCCCTCGATTTCGAATCGGTACCAACCCGCGCCACCCGGGCGTGGCTCGCACGCGAGCTCGCGGTCTTTGAAGTGCACGCGCCCGCCGTCGATGTACACTGCGACGACCGAATCTTTCTTGCCGATGAACTTCCGCCAGTCGGCCATGCTTCTCTACTTTTCCGTGAGGAGCTTCGTGCGCATGACCTTCTCGACCCAGCCGCTCGTGCGCGTGCCGACTGCGCGCGGCGCCTCCATGAGCGCGGTGAGCACGCGCGTCACTTGGTATGGGTCGTCGAATTGCTCGACGTCGACCATCGAAAACGGGAGCCCGAGCTCGGTCGCGCACCCGGTGACCGTCGACCCGCGCTGCGCGGCGGACGTCACACTCAAGAGAAGCGCCATCGCCGCCGGCTGATACCCGTAGCGCCCGAAGGCTTCGGCGAACGATTTTCCAGACTCGCCTGCTTCGTCACCGATGACGATCACGATGAGCTTCGACTCCGGCGGGAAGGTGACGCCCGACGTCTGCAGCGCGTAGAGCGCCGCGGCGTGCACGGTTCCGCCCGACGCCGAAATCGCCTTGAGCATGTGTTGCACCGCGGCGCGCGTCGGCGCCTTCGGCTTGAGCACCGTGCCCACGGTGTCGAAGGTTGCAATATGCACCTTTTCCGCCGGGAAGCCCGCGAGGATGCGCGAGAGCACTTCCTTCGATTTCGTGATGGCGCCCGTCATGGAGCCCGACTTGTCGATGAGCACCATCACGCGGACGTCGGCGTCTTTCGTCGCTTCCGTCACGGCTTTCTTCGCCGCGGCATCCGCTGCGCCTTCGAGCTTTTCGCGAAGCTCTTTGCCCTTCACGTTCTTCGCGATGTGAAGTGCGCGTTGATCTTCCGCGCCCTCGACAGCCTTCTCCCAACGCGCACGCACGTCTGCGTCGGCCATGAGCCCGAGCTCTTCGAGCGTCGGCGTGAGGATGCGCAAATCGCGATCCGAGAGCGACGGCAAAAGCGCGGCGAGGATCGCCGGCGTGAGGCCCATCCCCTTGGGCAATCGCCCGACCGCTTCCTTGTACGAGAGCCGCTGCGTCTCGATCGTCTCGCAGATCTCGGCCTCGCTGAGATCGTCGAAGCGATTCGACTTCTCGAGCTTGAGCCCCGTGAGCCCGACGGTGCGATGCCCCTTCGCCGATTGCTTTTGCTTCCAGCCGAGCACTTCGAAGAACGCCTGCGTCTCCGGTTTGTAACCGGCTTTGCGCGAGAGCGTCTTGATCGTCTCTTTGTAGCCAGCCTTGGTGAGGCCGTGGAGCATCGGCAAGTTCTTTTCGCGCACGCGCAGCCACTTGTGCGCGGCGCGCTTCCACCGGCCGAGCGGCGCGTGCTTCGATGCGGGGTCGCCGAAACCGGCGCGGCGATTCATTGCGGCAATCGCGGGCGTCTCGAGGAGCTCTGCGATGCGGAGCACGCTCTTCGGCGTCATGATGCGCGTCGATTTTTTTGCGTAACGAAGCATCATCGCTTCGCCGAGCGCGCGGAGATCGTCGTCGTAGAAGCCGACGGTGCCGTCGTCTTCTTTGATGGGTTGCCCCGAGCGCGCCTGCACGAGCATCAGCGCGGCACACGCGACTTTGAGATCGCGCCAATCGGTTTCGGTGAGCGCGTAGCTCGCAAAGTGCGCCATCAAATCGGTGTTGAGCTTGTAGACGTCGAGCAGGCGCGCATAGAGCCGCTCGGCCGCCGGCACGTGGAGCCCGGGCTTCACCGCGACGCCTTTGGCGCCCTTGGGCAATTTGGATTTGCCCTTCGCGGGATACCAATGGCCCCCGACGTCGAGCCCAGGTCGGTTGTGCCACAGGTGCGCTGACGCATTCAAAATCAGATCGAGCAGCTTCTCTGCCGGCCCGATTTGCGATTCGGGCAGCAGCGGCGGATTGCGATTGGCCATCGGGTTGTCCTCGGGGCTAGAGCTCGACGACGTTGCTCGTCGACGTGGGAGGAGGCGGCGGCGGGGGCTTGACCGTCGTGTGTGTTGGCGGCGGAGCCACGACCGTGCCGGTAAATGTCGGAGCCGGCGCGCCGGCATCTGCATTCGCGGTGGCGACCGGCGGCTTCGAGAGACGCGGATCGTAGAAGTTGCCGCGCGCAGGATCGAGCGCGCCAACATCCCACGCGGCGCCCGCTTTGCGTTGAGCGTCGTCGGAGTCGCACGTGGTGATTGCGGGCGCACCTTTCGGAAACACACGCAGGCACGCGACGGGCCCGCCGAGCATGCGCGCGTCCGCGTATTTCACGAGCACGTGATAGCGCTTGTTCGATTCGGGCCGGAGGAGCGCTTGCTGGAGCGCGAGCACGGTGTGCACCTCGCACCAAGGCTTTTGCATCGTGGAGCTGCAATCGGCGTTCGCGGAACCGATGCCAAACGGGAGCTCGACGACGTGAAGCTCTCCGCGCGGTGGCGCCGATGGATCCGCGCGCTGCCAAAAGAGCTCGATGCCGAGATCGGGCGGAAGCACACCGACGATGGCAATCGCCGACCCTTCGCGCGTTGCATCGCGAATGCTCAAGCTGACTTGATAGCTGCCCCACGCGTCGACGGGGAACGTGACGCCGATGTTGTCTTTGCCGATCGTGAGCTTCGTCGCCGACCCGGCCGGCGTGCCGAGAAGCTGCCACTGCCGGTCGATGATTTTGCCTTCTTGCGGTTTGCTCTGTGTGCTGTCGCAGTCGATGCTGTCGCCCGGTGACGACGCGAGCTTCTCCGAGCCCGCCGCACCCGACCCAGCAACGCGACACACGGCAACCGCGTCGGGCGGGGGCCCGCACGTCTCCGCGCGCAAACGATCGTAGTGCACGTGTACGTCGTCTTTGACGGTGTCGAACGCAACGATGTCCATGGGCGTCGACTTGAGCGGCGCGCGCGGCGGGCAATTCTTCGGCGGAAGCGTCTCGACGACGTAGATCTGCAGACCCGCAAACGTGTGCGTCACCTTCTGCACTTCGATGAGCTTGGCGTCGTCGCTGGGGCTGGTGGCGACGAAAATCATTTTCTTTTTGTAGTCGATCTTCGCGGGCGAGCTGGGCGGCGCTGCGCTGTCCTTCGTGTCTTTCCAGATGGCTCGCCAATCGTTCTCATCGCGGACGACGTAGAACCCTGTCTTCTGACGTGTGTACCCATCGGTCGCGACGTGCTCGAAGTCGTAGTCGTCGCCGGTGTCGCTCGGCGTGTGCTCGTCGATCGGCGACGTCGATATGACGAGATGATTCGCGTTCAAACATCCCGCGATGCACACGAAAAACGCTGCCCGGAATTTCACAGTTTGCCGCCCCGCGCTTCGAGGTACTTCGTGAGCCCATCGGCCGTGCTCACGAGGTTCGGTTTGATCTTGGAAATCAAAAGCTCCTCGACAGCCTTCGCAACCTTGCCGGACAAAAATCCCGGGATGCCCTTGAGCTTCTTCGGGTCGATCGAAATCTCGCCGCGGATCTCGAGCTTCGTCTTTTCACCGTCGACGATGAACTTGTTGTTGCCGACGCAGGTGATGGCTTCCGTGAAGGCTTGCGGCTCGATTTTCCAGTCGCAGGTGAAGGCTTCTTCGTTCCACGTGGCGTAGTCGAGCCACGAGAGCATGCCCTCGCTGACGAACGCCCGTGCGGCCGCGGGGATGTCGCCGCCGCCCTTCCAGAAGTTGAGCATCTTGACGACTTTGCCGTCCTCCTCGCGCTTTCGCACCTCGATCGCTCGCACGTTTGGGAGATACGGGAGCATGTCGATGAGCTTGTCGCGGTAGGCCGCAAAGACGACGTCGCGGGGAAACGGGATGTTCGCGTCGGCGCGAAGTTCCATGTCGGCACGATACACGATAGAAAAGGACGATGTTCGAGGTTGGTGCGGGAGCTTTCCGCGTGACGCTCTCCGAGGAGCCGCCCCCCGGCCTCGACGAGCGTCGCGTGACCGTCGATCGACCGTCTCTAGACGAGGATCGCCCCGCGCGGTACGTGCTCGTTCAACGCGCGAGCGGCGCGCCCACGCTTCTCGTGATTGGCCGCGCTCGCCCTGGGTTTGCGTGTGGTGTCCACCTCACGCAACCCACGGGTGTTCTCTTTTTCGGGTGCGGCGAATCGATCTGCACTTACGACATGGCGACGGGCACCAAGCTTCATCACGACATCACGGCCTACGCATTTCATTCGTGGAGCCGCCACGATGACATCGTGGTGATGAGCGGAGAGCTCGAGGTCGCGGGGTTCTCGCTGGAAGGCGTGAAGCTCTGGTCCGCGACCGTCGAGGCGCCGTGGGACTACACCGTGACGGGCGATCGCATTGCGACCATCGTCATGGGCCATCGCGTCGAGTTCGGTTTGCGTGAAGGTCCAGGGGACGCACGACTCGTCCAGCTGCGCGCGCGGCCTTAGCGCCGTGACGATGAAGAAAAAAGAGACGCACGTTTCGACGCGCGGCGGCTGGCTTCGCGCGGCGGTGCTCGGCGCAGATGACGGCGTCGTGTCGACGTCGAGCTTGATGATCGGCGTCGCTGCAACATCGGCATCGACGGGCGCCATCCTCGTCGCGGGGATCGCCGGGCTCGTTGCAGGTGCGATGTCGATGGCCGCGGGCGAGTTCGTCTCGGTGAGCTCGCAACGTGACGCCGAGCTCGCCGACGTGAAGCGCGAACGCCGCGAGCTTGCCGAAGATCCACAAGCCGAGCTCCGCGAGCTCGCAAATATTTACGAAGAGCGCGGCCTCGACGAAGACCTCGCGCTCAAAGTCGCGATGAAGCTCTCCGAGCACAACGTGCTTGGCGCGCACCTTCGTGACGAGCTCGGCTTCGATCCGCGCATGCGCGCGCGGCCGGTTCAGGCGGCACTCGTGTCAGCGGGGAGCTTTGCGTCGCTCGCGGCGATTCCGATTGTTGCGCTCCTCTTGAGCCCGGCGCCGCTGCGCCTCCACGTGATCGCGGTGGCGTCACTCGTGAGCCTCGCAGGACTCGGCGCAGCGGGCGCGAAGCTCGGTGGCGCGTCCATGACACGTGGAGCGCTGCGCGTGATGCTCGGAGGCGGCCTCGCAATGGCCACGACAGCCGCCATTGGGCACGCGCTTCATGTTGCGGGCGTGGGGTGAACAAAAAACAAACGGCGAAGCGGGATGGCTTCGCCGTTTGGAGCAGCTGCTGCTCGGCTAGAGGTGATGTGCGAAAATTTTTGCCACGCCCGAGTGAGAAAGCCGCGGTTTTTGGTTCCGTTATGAGCGGAGTGCTCTCCATTGAGCCACAATTTCAATGCGAAATTGATCGGAGTCGAACCGACATGTTTTTTGCGTGTAGGGCCTTCACGAGAAGGCGTGGCAAAACTTAGAAGAAGTGTCCGAGTGAGGAAGCCTTGTTCGAGCGGCCGTTTTACGGGCCCAAGAACGTGTTCTTTCCTTAGAGAGATTTGCGTGTATGGCCTTCTCGGGAGGTCACTTCTTCGAAACTTGTGAGTGTTACCGACGTGCGTTCGGCTACGGCCTGACAACACAGCCGCCGACGATTTCGCCGTTCCACTTTGCGCGCATGGCGTCTTTGAAATCGGCGAGCGGGAAAACGCGCGACACGTATGGCCGAAGTTTTCCTTCTTCGGCCCACTTCCACACCTGAGCCAAACGCGGCGCGCGGCTCGCGGGGTTCATCACCGTCGAGATGACGGTCGGGCAGCCGAGCACGTCGAGGCTCTTCATCATGATGAGGTTCGTCGGCAGCGCGTTCGGCGTGGTCTTCGCGACGAACGGCGTCGACGCCCAACCGACAATCAAAAAGCGCGCGCCGAATTTCACGCACCGCAAGCTCTCGAGCGAAATGTCACCGCCGACGCCGTCGTACACGACATCGACGCCCGCTCCACCCGTGAGCGATTTCACTTCGTCTTTGAAGCCGCTCGAGTTGACGACGTGATCGGCGCCCTGCTCTTTCACGATCGCGAGCTTTGCTTCGCTTCGACCGGTCGCGATCACTTTCGCGCCGATGAGCTTCGCGATGTGCACGGCCGCGAGCCCCGTCGACCCCGATGCGCCATGCACGAGCACGGTCTCGCCCGCTTGGAGCTTGCCGCGCGTCACGAGGCAGTGAAATGCCGTCTCGTAATTTCCGAGAAGATTGCACGCTTGATCGAACGACAGACCGCCCGGGATTTTCTTCACCGCGTCCATCGGCGCCATCGCGTACGACGCGAACCCTCCGTACGCCTGATAGGCGCCGAGCGATCGCGGCCCCACTGCGAGCCCGTCGCCGAGCACTTCATCGCCCACCGCAAATCCGGAAACCTCGGTCCCGACCGCCGCGACGACCCCCGCGTATTCGAGCCCAGGACAATAAGGAGGCTTCGGGGCGTGCTGGTATTGCCCGCTCGTCATCAAAAGATCGACCCAACCGACCGATGCGCTTTTGATGGCCACGACGACGTCGCGCAGACCCGGGTTTGGGGCCTCCATGGGCTCCAAAACAGCCGAATCGATGGCCTCGAGCGGCGTGTCTGCGATGCGGGAAATGACCACTCTCGAGCCCGGGTTCATGCCTTCTTGTCAGGCACGAGGGCATGGGCCGTCAATGTCCCCTGGATGCACCCCACGGCCCTGGGCTACATTCGCTCGATTCGCTGCAATTTCGCAGCCTTCGTTCAGAGCTCATGGCCGCATTCGACAAGCTCACAGACTCGGAGCTCTTCGACCTCATCGTGCAAATGCGCGCGAAGGGGGAAGACCCGAGCTCCCCACTCGGGGTCATGTGCGAGCGGTGGCGCAAAGCAGCAGGCGTCGTCGTACGCCGCGTACAAGCTAGCTACCGAGCCGGCTCCCCTGATGACGAGGGTGAGCTCTACCAAGAAGCCGTGCGCAAGCTCATCGAGCGCGGCCTCGATCAATTTCGTGGTTTGTCGGAAGCACACCCCGGCAAGGCTGCGTCACCGAAAACTTTTTTCCTTCGCATCGTCAAGCACGCGGCGATCGACGCATACCGCCGTCAACGCGAGCTGCTCGACGCTCCCGCCCGTGACGACGACGAAGACAATCGCGAGTCGCCTCGCCAAATCGCCTACGCCATCAATCTCTCCAAGCGCGCCGCCGAGCGCGACGAAGCTCAGTCGCTCTACTGGACCGCCTTCGAGCGGTTGAAATCAGAGCACCCGAATGAGGCAGGCGCCTGGGACGCCTACCACCACCAAGATCTCGAGGACCACGAAGCATGTGCCAAGAAACTAGGAATCACGGTCGCCAATTCGTACAAGCGCGTCAGTCGAGCGCAAGCGTACCTTCGGCGTTACTTGCAAGAATTGACGGACGGTTGACGGGAGGTTGTCTTGGCTCCCCCGCCTGATGTCGATGGCGACCTCGCTTCGACGCTCGCACCTCGCTACGGCATGCTTCGGCAAAGTCTCGAAGCCGCCACTCAGTCCGTCATCACTACCGCTCTCGATGCGGGCCGCGTGCTCGGCATCGCGGGCGACTTGCTCCGCCGGCGCGACGCTCTCGGCGATACGACGCGCGACGTAACGCTCGCAATCGATCGCGTCGAAGCGCAAGCCGCTCACGCATACGTGGAATCGATCGATGCCGCAGCAGAGCACCAGAAGCTCCGCCACGGAATCGACGAAGCCTTCGAAGCGATGCTCGAAGAAGGCGACGAACGCGTCCTCTACGTTCACGCGGCCGAAGCCGCGCTCGGCGCACGCGACGCCCTCGCGTCCGTTCGCGCCGCGATGAACCTCGCCTCGCTCGACACGAGCAAGCTCGACGAAAAGCTCGCCCTCGTCGACAAAGGCCTCGTGAAACAAGCGCGCTCACTCGTCGCGCTGAACACGATGCGCCGCAAAGAAGCGGCCGCACTCGACGCGAGCGAACGCGAAGCCGCTTGGTGGTTCACCGCGCGCAGCCAGTGCGATTTTTTGGTGTCGCTCTATCGCCTTCAAGAGGCTCCCGAGCAAGTCAACATCACGCAGAAGCACAACGCCGCGCACCTCGCGGTCTGCGAAGATTGCCAGCGCGACGTCGAGTCGTCGTCGCTCGCGTACACGCCCGATCACATCGCGGCGTCGTCACTTTGGCGCCGTGAGCATGGCGAGGCCACCACGTCCGAAATCGCGTTCATGGATGCGCACGCCAAAGACTGCAAGGACTGCAAGCGCGCTCTCGAAGTGCTTGCTCAACCCGAAGAGTGACACGTGCCCGAGGGCGACACGCTCGCGCGGATTGCGCGGGTCCTTCGCGGCGCGCTCGTCGGCCACGTCATCGAGCGTTTTGCGTCGCCGCTTCCGGCGCTGCGTGACGCGGAGCTCGAAGGCAAGACGATCACGAGCGTCGATACACGGGGCAAGAATTTGCTCATCGCCTTCGACGACGGCCGCACGCTCCACACGCACTTGAAGATGAGCGGAGACTGGCACCTCTACGGCAAAGGCCGTTCGTGGAAGAGGCCCGTGCATACTGCACGCATCATCCTGGAAACCGACGACCGCGTGGCCGTGTGCTTCGACGGCGGCGACGGCGCCCCTCCCGTGATTCGATTGCTCACGGCCGATGCTCTTCGTCGCGACCACAAGCTTCGATCGATTGGTCCCGATTTACTCGACCCTGCGTTCGACGCGCTCGAAGCCGCACGTCGCATTCGCGCGAGCATTCATCCGTCGATCGCCGAGGCGCTCCTCGATCAGCGCGACGTCGCGGGTATTGGTAACGAATACAAAAGTGAGCTCCTCTTCTTGGCCCGCGTCGACCCACGCCGCGCCCCCGCATCGCTCACCGACGCCGAGCTCACGGGCATTCTCGACCGGGCACGAAAGCTCATGACGCTGAACGTCGCGAAGTCTCGCGGCGGCCGCATCACGCGCTTCGAAGCGGGCCCGAAGGTCTGGGTCTACGGCCGCGGAGGCGAACCTTGCCTCGAATGCGGCGCACCCATCCGGCGCGCGGTCCAGGGAATCGAGCGTCGCTCGACGTATTGGTGTGGCAGGTGCCAAGTGTGATGGGATTCTAATCGATAGAACTTTCGACCCCCTGGCACGTCGAGTACGGTCGAACGTCCGAATGCGCCTCTCTACCTTGGGTCTTCTAGCGCTGTGCGCTGCGTGCGGCGGCGGCAACGGGCCGAAGAATGGCGGGCCCTCCCAATCGCGCATCTCGCGCTCCGACACGCGCACCGCGGTGTCGGTCACGGTCTATAACGACGGGTTCGGCCTCGTTCGTGAGGTGCGCAACGTCGACCTCGGCACGGGCCGCATCGCGCTCGAGTTTCGCGATGTGTCGTCGAAGATCGAGCCCGACACGGTCCACGTCAAATCACTCGCGAAGGGCCACCCGCTTTCGATCCTCGAGCAAAACTATCGCTACGATGTTCTCTCGCCGCAGAAGCTCCTCGAGAAATACGAGGGCAAGAAGGTCAAGCTCTGGCGCTGGAACAAAGAGACCGGCAAAGACGAAGAGATTGACGCCGAGGTCATCGCCGTCAACGACAACCAGCCGGTGCTCAAGGTCGGCAACGAAATCACGTACGGCTTTCCGGGTCGCTTTTCGTTTCCCGAGGTGCCGAAGAATTTGATCGCGCAGCCCACGCTCGTGTGGCTCCTCGATTCGCAAACCGAGCGTCAATCCATCGAGGTCACGTATCTCACACAGGGTTTTGGTTGGTCGGCCGATTACATTTTGACGGTCGGCGACGAAGCCGCAACGAGCGCCATGTCGAGCGCGGATCTCGTCGGTTGGGTCACGCTGCAGAACAACACCTCCACCACGTACGACAACGCGAAGCTCAAGCTCGTCGCCGGCAGCGTGCAGCGCGTCCGCGCGGCGCTCGAGAAGGCCCCCATGGAGAGCGGCGAAGACGATGCCAGAGAGGAATCCGGGCGCCGCCAATTCACCGAAGAGAGCTTCTTCGAGTACCACCTCTACACGCTCGACCGGCCCACGAACCTTCTTTCGAACGAGCAAAAGCAAGTCACGCTGCTCGAAGGGCACGGCGTGCAAGTGCATCGCCAGCTCATTTTTTACGGCGCGTCTTACTACTACCGCGGCAGCTACGGGCAGGTCGTCACGAACCAAAAAGTCGGCGTGTACCTCGAAGTGAAGAACGAAGAGGCGAACCACCTCGGCATTCCACTGCCGAAGGGCACCGTGCGCGTCTACAAGGCCGACAAAACGGGCGCATCGCAGTTCATCGGCGAAGACGCCATCGACCACACCCCGCGCGACGAGAAGATTCGCATCAAGATGGGCGAGAGCTTCGACGTCGTCGGCGATCGCAAGCAAACCGACTTCAAACAAATCTCGAGCTGCGTCGACGAGACCGGTTGGGAAATCTCGCTGCGCAACCACAAGGACGCGGGAGACGAGATCGTCGTCTACGAGCCCATCGAAGGCGACTGGGAGGTCCTCTCGTCGTCGCAGCCCTACGAAAAGAAAGACGCGCACACCTTCACGTTCCTCGCGAAGGTGCCCGGGCGCGGCGAAACGAAAATCACGTACCGCGTAAGAGTGAAATGGTGCTGACATGAATCGAAGAGCGTCTCTCCTTCTCGGGCTCGTGCTCGCCGTCGCGTCGGTTGCGCATGCGCAGCAGCGCCCTCAAGCGGTCGTGCAAGCTCGGTCGACGAGCGCCGAGCGCGAAGAAGTCGGCATCACCGTCTACAACCAAAACTTCGGGCTCGTGCGCGAGGTGCGCAACATCGATCTCGCAGCCGGGCGTACCGCGCTCGAGTTTCGCGACGTGAGCGAGCAAATCGAAGCGCAGACGGTCGCCATCAAATCGCTTGGCGGCACGCTGCACGTGCTCGAGCAAAACTACCGGTACGATCTACTTTCGCCCCAAAAACTGCTGGAAAAGTACGTGGGTCAAAAGGTGAAGGTCTACCGCTGGAACGAGAAAACCGGCAAAGACGACTCGTACGACGCCGAGGTTCTCTCGGCCGGCAACGGCGGCACGGTGATGCGCATCAATGGCGAAATCACCTACGACTTCCCCGGCCGCATCGCCTTCCCTTCGATTCCCGCGAACTTGATCTCGAAGCCCACGCTCGTGTGGCTGCTCGATTCGAGTGGCAAGCAAAAGGTCGAGGTCACGTATCTCACGCGCAACCTTGGGTGGTCCGCGGACTATGTGCTCACCATCAACGACGCGGACAACGCCGGCGATCTCGTCGGCTGGGTCACGCTCAACAACACGACAGGCACGACGTACGAGAACGCGAAGCTCAAGCTCGTCGCTGGTGACGTGCAACGCATTCAGCAAAATCGATATCGCGCGATGGACATGCCCGCCGCGACCGCCGCAACGGGAGGCTCATCGTTTCACGAAGAGAGTTTCTTCGAGTACCACCTCTACACGCTCGAGCGACCGACCAACCTTCTCAACGCCGAGCAGAAGCAAGTCACATTGCTCGAGGCCGACGCCATCCATCTCGACAAGAAGATGATCTTCTTCGGCGCCGCTTATTACTACCGCGGCAACTACGGGCAGGTCGTGTCGAACCAAAAAGTTGGCGTTTACCTCGATCTCCAAAACACCGCGCAGAATCACATGGGCATGCCGCTGCCGAAGGGCACCGTGCGTGTCTACAAGGCCGACAAAACCGGCGCCAAACAGTTCATCGGCGAAGACAGCATCGACCACACGCCGCGCGACGAGAAGATTCGCATCAAAATGGGCGAAGCGTTCGACGTCGTCGGTGATCGCAAGCAGACGGAGTGGAAAGCGCTCGGCACGTGCGTCTCGGAGAGCGCCTGGGAAATCGAGCTCCGCAACCACAAAGACGTCGCAGCCGACGTCGAGGTCTACGAGCCCATCGGTGGCGATTGGGAAATCATCCACGAGAGCATGCCGCACGTGAAGAAGGACGCCAACACGTTCACGTTCTCACCGAAAATTCCCGCGCGCGCCAACGTGAAGATCACGTACCGCGTTCGCATTCGCTGGTGCTGACCGCGTCACGGGATTGGAAAACGAGCCGGGAAGTCTTCGCACCATTTCTTCAGCGTTGCGGGACCCAAGCGCTCGCAGACCGTCTCGCACGCCTTTCGAAGCGTCGCGCGCCGTTCGCGTGTGGCGCCTTCCGGGTCGGCGGCGAGCTGTTGCTCCCACGCGTCCTTGACGACGCTCGTGCGCGGATAGTGGTGAATGAACGCGCCGAAGTAGCGTTCGCAAAATTGCGCGTAGTCACGCGTGAACAAAAGAAACGTGTGCCACATGAGATCGATCACGCGCGCTTCGCTGAGCAGTGGAATACGGGCAGGCTCGCTCGCGCAGAGCCAAAGCCAGCGCTTCGTCTCGAGAAAGACGTCTTGCGCCTCCTCCATGCTCACGCCGTGATCGACGCCGAAGCGTTTGACGACCTCGCTGTTTTCGTACCGCAGAACGTCCTCGAGCGGACGGATCACTCTCGTTCGATGCCGGCTTCGCCCGCGCAGCTGAAGTGGCTCCCGGAGCATTTGAACTCGAGCTCCGCCTTCGCGACGATGCGCTCGACCAGCTCCTGTTTATCCTGCTCGGAGAACTCTTCTTCTTTCGATTCTTGCACGGGACCTCTCAGTTCGGATCGGACGTCCACGAAGTATAGCTTGCCGTCATGGCAGGCGCCACACGCTGAAACGAGCTCTGCCAGTCGAGCCGCGCACGTCGGTCTTGTGACGGAAATCCTCTGCGTCGTGCTTCGAGACCGCGCAAGCGCAGGTCGTCATGGCTTCGTCAGCAGCTGCGCACGCCGAAGGATTTCTTGCGCGGTAACGCTGTCGTCGGACTCGATCTTTACGGCGAAGCCGCTATCGGTCGCCGAGACCTTGGCCGAGGCGCCGTTGGGCACCAGCGGACACGAGGGCATCTCCGGCACGACGTGACCAAGCGCGGCGTTGCGCGCGAGGTGACAGTCCACAACACGCTGGAGCCACTGTGCGGTCATTCCGGGCGTCGCGCGAAACGTCACCACGGCGCCTTTCGTTTGCGTCGAGGGAAACTTGCCGCTACCGGTCGCGTTCGAGGGCTCGACGCTCACGATTTCCTCGCGATGCTCGAACGGGCTCATGTCACGATCGATATCTGCGATGCCCACGCACGCCTTGCCTTCGGCGTCGCGCAGCGCTTGCGACGCGGCACGGTGGTCAGCAGCCATCTTGCGGTGTCGTTCCGCCTCCTCGAGATGATGCCCCGTCGGATTTCTCAGCGAGGTCCAGCATGCTCCGCTCGTGAGGCCCTCGCGCGAGCAACGCTCGACCCCGACCGATGCCCCGGCGTCGTATTGAGCCGCATGAGCCTCTGCCATCTGGGCGTGGTCACCTGAGGCCGTTTCGTGACCTGTGACACTCATGTCGTGAGGCTGTGCGCCTGGCGTCGACGCGCATGCGACGAGCGAAAAAACGGCCGGAATGACGAGAAGCATTGAATTGGTTTCGCGCATGATGAGTCGGTGAACGCTGCAACGTTGGTGCCACGCTCAAAAAGTGTTTCGCGCTTCGTCGGTCACGTCGGAGCCATTACGACTTTGCAGCGCGCTTCGGATCGATGCTGTCACGCTGAAGCTGCGAAGCGTCGGCCTTGTCGGCGACCGTCCCGGCGGGGTGCGTGTACCAGGCTTTCGCATCGGCACCTGCCACCCGATCGCGCACCTTGATCACGGTGAACATCCCGCCCATGTCGATGGCGCCGAACGGGCCTGGCGAAGCACGCATGGGCAAGCTGTTCGGCGGTACCGGCATGCTCATCTCGCCCATGCCGCCCATGCCCGTCGTGCCCATCGACATGTACTGCGGCTCGACGCGAGCCATTCGCGCATCGAGCCTCGACGTGTCGACACCGATCATGTTCGGCAGGCCGTGACCCATTTGGGTCATCACGTGGTGCGTCATGTGGCAGTGCATGGCCCAGTCGCCCGCGTCGTCGAAGACCATCTCGATGACCCGCGTCGATCCCACGGGCACGAGCACCGTCGTCTCGGGTTGCTGCGCGGACTCCGGAATGTATCCGCCGTCGGTCGCGGTGACTTTGAAATGAACACCGTGCAGGTGAATCGGATGGTGCTCCATCGGGCTGAGGTTGCCGAGACGGATGCGGACGCGCTCGCCCTTTCCGACGAGCAATGGCTCGGTCGCGGGATATGATTTTCCGTTGAACGTGAGCACGTTGAAGTCGGTCATCTCCGTCGGGTCGGGCCGGCGTGCTCCGACGACGACTCTCCACTCGTGCGTCATCAGCGCGAAGTCACGCACGACGTGCGGACCGCGTGGAACTTGCGGATGCACGACGAACATCCCAACGAGCCCGAGCGCGATCTGCGTCATCTCGTCAAAGTGCGAGTGATACATATACGTGCCCGGATGCCTGAGGGTGAATTCGTAGACGTATGTCTCGCCCGGTGGGATTGGCTTTTGGTTGAGCCCCGCAACGCCGTCCATGCCGTTCGGCAAGACGAACCCGTGCCAGTGAACCGTCGTCGGCTCGCGAAGGCGATTCGTCGCGTAGATGCGCACACGATCACCTTCGACGCCTTCGATCGTCGGGCCGGGCGTGCTTCCGTTGTAGCCCCAACATTCGGCGCGCAAGCCTGGAGCAAACTCGTGCTCGAACGCCTCGATGACGAGGTGCCCGACCTTGACGCCGTTGACCACGCGCCACGGGAGAGTGCTTCCGTTCGGCGTCACGACCGCGACCTGCCCGCCAGGTGCGACGGTTGACGCCGCGTCGCCAGCGGCGCGTGCTGCGCGGGCTTGCTCGAGAAACGCGGCAGTCGCCGTGATGCCTGTCAGCGCGATGAAGTCTCTGCGGTCCATCATTCACCTCCTGCCATCGACGACGCGGACAGCGAGCGCGGGGAGCGCTCGGTTTCGACGGCGTGACCCGCGAGGCCTGCGTCGAACGCCACGCGCGCAATCGCATAGTCGCGCCGTGCGTCGACACCCGCGAGCTCCGCCGTCAGCTCGCTCCGCTCGATGCCAAGGAGCTGAAAAATCCCGATTTGCATGGCGTTGTACTCGAGCAGTGCTTGGGCGACCACGCGCTTGCGCGCAGGAACAATCACCTTGTCGTATTGCGTGGCGCGCGCGTGTGCCGTGACGAGCCGTGCGTGCGCCGAGCGAACCATCGACCGGGTGTCCGCCGCGAGTCCGTAGTAGCGCTCGAGATCAGCCTCGAACTGCGATGTCAGCGCGGACGACGTCCCCTGTTTGCGGTCGAAGATCGGCACGGTTACCCGCACGCCGCCGCTGATGAGCCACTCGGAGTCTCGGGCATCGCGTGGTGTGTTGCTCGGGGCGAGCGCGTGCATGTCGACGGCTACATCCGGAATCCATCCCTCCGCGCGCGCCAGACCCGCGCGGCGCCCGAGGTTCTCGAGTCGGCTCTTGCGCTCCTTCAGCTCGAAGCTCGCGCGGATGGCGCGCGCTTCTATGTCGATGGGCTCATCGAGCTTCTCCGGAGGAGAGGGTAACGTGCCGCGAACGACGAAGGCCACGTCACCGCCGTGGATCCCCAGCACACGAACGAGCGCTTCGCGGGCATCTCGCGCGTCGAGCTCCATCTCGGCGACGTCGGCGCGCTCGGTCTCGTACGCGGCCTCCTGCGTTACGAAGTCGATCTCGCGCATGCTTCCGGCTCGATGAAGTGCGTCCGCCGCGTCACGTGCCGCCGCGAGCGCATCGAGGGCGCGATTCGCGATCGCGAGCCTCTGCTCGGCACCTTGAAGCGAATAGAACGCCGCGCGCGCCGCATAGCCAGTTGCGACGACAGCCGATGAAGCGCGATAGCGTGCAGCATCGAGCGTGGGACCTACAGCGCGAGCCCGAATCGGCGCGAGGACGAGGCCCGTAACGTCGTATTCCGCGCGTAGCGAGTAGGCCGAGTCCCTCTCGGGCTGCACCTCGAGCTCCGCGACGGGATTGGGGAGCACGGATGCCTGCACGAGCTCACCGCGCGCGACGCCGATTTCTCGGAGCCGCGCCCGAAGCTCGCGGTTGTCGAGCATGGCGATGCGAACTGCCGTGTCGGCATTGATCGGTTGACGAAGGAGCGCACGTGCTTCCGGAACCTCTTGGGGATCCGCGTCGTCCGTCACGTCGGCGACGCGCTCGTGCGTTGCGTCCTCGACCGAGCGCAGATCGCTGCGAATGCCCTCGCACCCGGTCATCGACAACGCGACGAGCGCGCATCGGGCGGCGTCACGGAGCATGGCCACCGTCGCCTGGCATGCTCATGCCCGGCATGTCTTCCATTCCTGTCGTCATTCCCGCGTCGGCAGACCCGAGCCCGACCCAGCCTGGCCGCGGATCTTCGCGGAGCGCGGTCGCGAGCGAAGGTGTGGGCGCCGCCATTGCATTGTCGGCTGCTGCCGAGCCCGCGGGAAAGGTCGACGGAACGGTGGGCCCGCATGCGCAGAGTGCTCCAGCGAGCATTGCGAAAATGAATCTGTTCATTCGGATCACCTTCGGCCTGCGGCGAAGACCTCGAGCACCTCTTCGAGCGCAAGCTTTCGCTCGCGTTGGCTGCCGGATGCGAGCGTGGTCGAGACGCAGTGGTGTAGGTGTCGAGCAAGAAGCAAGCCTTCGACCTTCACCAAAGCCGCACGAACCGCCGTGGTCTGCTGAAGAACTTCGATGCAATAGGCATCAGCTTCGACCATGTCGACAATTGAGCGCATGTGGCCCTGTGCCGATCGCAAACGCGCCACGATGCTCGCCTTGGCAGTGTCGTCCTTTGGTGCTCGTTTCGCCACGGGTGCGCTTCCCCTGAGGGGGAGGGTTCGTCCTATTGCGCTTACGGAGCGGACAAGTCAAGGCCCATATCGGGCCAATTAATTAAAGCGCCAAAGCGCCACATGGAAACAACAAGCGCCGGCATGTTCGTTGCTCCAGCTGAATGACAACCGAAGGATCACCCATGCTCAATCGTCATCGCAGAAAGCATCTTGCAATCGTCGCCGTCGCCGCGAGCCTGCTCGCCGCTGGGCTCGTGGTTGGGAGCGCAAACGCGTCGGCCGTCGATTCGCACCGCAGCACGACGCCCGCGATGGACCACGACGCGATGAGTATGCCGGACCACCGTTGACGTAAAAAGACACGGGTAAAACAATGAAAACAGACACTCTCAACATTTCGGGCATGACGTGTGGTGGTTGCTCCGCCAACGTGACTCGCGCACTTTCGTCGGTGCCAGGAGTCGCCAAGGTCGACGTAACACTCGCAACGAAGACCGCAGAGGTCACTTTCGACGAGGCGCAGGTCTCCATCGACGGCATGCGAGGTGCGCTCCGCGCTGCGGGCTATGACCTATCAACGCCGGGCGCGGCCTCACCGCGCGACACGTAGGAGCTGTAATGGACGTAGTCAGACTTCTCTATCAACCGTGGACAACGAGGGTCGCGCGCCGAGTGCTCAGCGGGCGCCTTAGAGCGCGAACCGAGGCCGAACGTGGGCGGTTCACACGCGGTGACGTCGACAGGTTGCTGATGGAAGCGTGGCGCAGATATGAAGGCGGAGCGCCCACGCTTGCAAAGCAACCCACGGCTGGCAGCACGATGAACGTACACCTCGCGTGCTTTACCTTTTCGTTCTTCGAGGCGCTCTTGGCTGAGGGGGTCGAGCGCGAATACGCAATCGAGCTCATCGCAGATGCGGCGTGGGGCGTTTATTCTTTCTGGGGCGCTTGGCATCGCGCGTCGCTCGACTCACGCCGGGAAAAGCTTCAGCGCTCGGCTTCGCCAAAGGCGGAAGTGGCGGTGGGCTGCGGTTCCCGTTCAACGCACCGGGCTACCTCATCGAGTCCGTGCGCGCCGAGCGCGGCATTGCCTTCAACGTCGTGCGGTGCCCTGTGGCCAGCTACTTTCGCGAGCACGGCGCGGTCGATCTCTGCACCGCCGCGTGGTGCAATCTCGACTACGCGCTCGGCGAGATGACGCATCAAACGCTGGTGCGCACGAAGACACTCGTTCGCGGAGCCGATCACTGCGACTTCCGAGTGTTTCCTGCGAGCTGATGTGGCGTCGCAATTGGATCGCATCTCGACCGTGCCAAATATTCATACTGCGGCGTTACCATCAGCGACACCGCTGGCACGCTCGATATCGCGTTTTGCAAAATAGTGCTTCGCAGATTGCGTGAAAGGGTCCGCTGGTGGTCGCATTCGACGGTGCACCACATGTTCACACTAGCCGGCACGCCACGTGCTAAGCGACCCGGTCATGTCCATCCAAACCAAACTGCATACGATTGCAGCGGTCGCGTGCATCGCAGTTGCGTCCGCTTGTTCGAAGGACCCGACGAAGGACAACGCAACGACCGTGCAATCCACCACGGCTGCGACGATGCAAACTACGTCGACAGCGATGCCAGGGTCGGCGATGGCCGACCCGGCGACGCACGGGAGCGGACACATGGAACGCGAACACGAGGGAATGGACTCGATGCATGACGGTGGGCACATGGGGCCTGGCCACGAAATGGGTCGTGAGATGGGGCCTCGATGAAGGGCCTCGTGAAGCCTCTGTCTCTACTATTCGTCGGGATCTCCTTGACGACATTCGTCGCTTGCTCGAAAGCGGCCGATGCGGACGACGCGCCCGCGGCGAGCGCACAAGTCCAATCAGCGCAAACGTCGATCGCTGCGGCTCAGGCGGCAAACGATCCTCATGCGCACATGACCGATGACGCGGGAGGAGCTCCGGCCGATCCGGCGATGGCGATGAACACCGCCACGATGGGCGCGCCGACTGGAATGTCGCGCATGCTTGGCCAGCCGCCGATGGTGACGACCTCGAACGGCGGTGGAGGTTTGCCGGCTGCGCTCGGGGCGCCGCACCTTTACCACGCCGGGGCCGACACGTTCTTTCTCGATCAGGCAACAGCGATCGCGCTGACGCCCGAGCAGCAGACCAAGCTCAAGGCACTCAAGGAGAACGCCTCGACGACGTACGCCACCACGCAACGTAAGATCGATCAAGGCGAGCAAGACCTGTGGGTGCTCACGTCGTCCGAGCAACCGAACGCGATGCAAATCGAATCCAAGATTGGAGAGATCACGCGTCTAGGCGGGCAGCAGCGCATGGACTTCATTCGGGCGATCGGCAACGCCGTAGGCACGCTGACCGAGGCCCAACGCAAAGCGATGGCCTCCCAAACGATGGCCTCAACGCAAATGAGCGCCATGTCACCAGCCACGAGCGCATCCGGAATGAACATGGGTGGTGCATCGGGTGGCACGGGAATGGGTAAGGGCAAAGGTATGGGAGGTATGGACGAAATGAAGCCCAAAATGAAAGGCATGGGCGGTATGGATCCCGCGGCTTCCGGTGGCATGGGCCACATGTGATGCGACGCCGATCGCGTCTCCTCTTCGTCGCCGCGCTTTTGCTCGGTCCGCGCACTGCGCACAGCGACGACCACGCGGCTCATCACCCCGAGGGTGCCGCGTCTGCTTCGGCAGCGGGCGGAATGGGTGGCGGCGGAATGGGCGGCGGGATGGACGCAATGATGGCGGGCATGATGAAACCCACGTCAGCTGGCGCAAAGTTCCCCGAGTCGGGTGGATGCGTGGGTGGGGATTGCGGATCGGCCAGCAGTGCGAAACCGATTTATCCGCAATTGATGACTCTGCCGGCGCTCACGCCTGAGAGGCGCGCTGAGATCGACGCGCTCGCGACCACGGAAATCAACGCGGGCTTGGCGGAGCTCGCCAAGGGCTCAGAAGCGCTCAACCACGCCACCCAGACGAGCGACAACGCAGCCGCGCAGCAAGCGATCGGCGTGATGCGCGAGGGTCTCGACCAGCTCGAAGCGGGAATCGCAGCGCGGCGCGTTCTCACCGAGGGCAAGGCGCCACGCAACCTCGCACTCGACTGGTTCAAGCGCGAAATGAATCTGGCTTCGCCCGTCGCGCGCGAAGAGCCGCACGCGGCCGGCCTCAGCGTATTTCACATCTTTACGATGGTGTTGCTCGCCCTTTTCGCGCTCGCGATGATGGCGATGTACTTCTTCAAGATGCG
>JBBSFE010000049.1:0-40580 GCA_038239005.1 Polyangiales bacterium | reverse complement strand
AATTGCTGGCGTTGATCCATGGGTGACGTGTCCTGCCAAGGCATGGCGGTGACTGTCACCTATGTCTCTGGAACGATGTGTCACCCGGTCACCCCTGTCCGCGAGATGGACTGTTACCCATCTCTCTAATCCGGACCCCCTCCGTCTCCGTTTGACTCCGGCGACGAAAGTGTAAATATAGCCCAATCAAGATGCGACACGCGAAAACGAAGCAGCTTCCGCTGCGGTTCCGCACCTGGGGCGGCGCGCGTGAGGGGGCGGGACGCAAGCGCGTCAAAGGTGGGCGGCCGTGTGTTGCGCATCGCGCGCGCCCGCGGCATCGCGGGGCGCATCCGGTGCATGTCACGCTGCGCGCGCGTGGCGGGCTTCCGCCGTTTCGCGAGGCCAGCATTTTCGAGGAGGTCTGTGGCGCGGTGCGTGGCGCCAATCGGTCGCCGGCGGTGGGCGATGCGTTTCGCGTCGTCGAGTTTTCCGTGCAGAACGACCACGTGCACCTCATCATCGAGGCGAGCGACAGCGACGCGCTCTCACGCGGCATTCGCGGCCTCACCATTCGGCTCGCGCGCGCCGTGAACCGCGCTCTGTCGACCCCCGGCCCCGTCTGGGGTGACCGCTATCACGCGCGGGATTTGAAGACGCCGCGCGCTGTCCGCAACGCACTCGTGTACGTGCTCATGAACGCGCGCAAGCATCGCTTTCGCATTCCGTCGGGCGTCGACTCATGGTCGTCAGCGCCGTGGTTCACCGGCTTCGCAACGCGCACGTTCGAGCGCGCGCCCGAGCCGCCCGTTGTGGCGTCGCGCACTTGGCTCGGCGGCGCGGGTTGGCGCCGTCGTGGTTTGGTCCGCTTCGACGAACGCCCCACCGCGCCATCGTAGTCAGCCTTTTAGG
Organism: Polyangiales bacterium; assembly: GCA_038239005.1. Classification (GTDB taxonomy): domain Bacteria; phylum Myxococcota_A; class Polyangia; order Polyangiales; family Polyangiaceae; genus DASXHD01. The sequence continues at coordinate 39,689 of JBBSFE010000049.1, read as the reverse complement.
CTTTGCGGAGTGTCTCGCCGTTCTTGTAGCCGCCCATCACTTTGCGGATGGCGTCCTCGCGCAAGATGAACTCCCAGCTGTCTTGCTCGACTTGCCCATCGAGCAAAAACCCGAGATGTAGATGCGGCACGCCGTTCCCAATCCCCGACGTCGCGATGCGCTCGCCGGCGACGACGTGCTTCTTCACGACGCTCGACTCGGCCTGATCCGTCACGAGCGCGGACAGGTGCGTGTAATATACATGCGTCACGCGGCGCTTCCCGAGGGCGATGGGCGCATCGAGCCGCAACCGAATCGAGAACGCCGTATCACCTCTCCCCGTCCAAAGTGTGTGCCCGTGCTCGGAATACTCGAGCACTCCGTCGGCGATCGCGTGCACCGGCAAGAACCGTCCAGAAATGTCCATGCCCGTATCGCCGAACCATCCGCCGATCGATCCGCCTGGCATCGGACTCCGAAGCTCCGCGTTCCGCAATCGAGGCGAAAGCAGCTCCGGCGCAATCGGCGCTGCAACTTCGGCCGCCGTCAGGAGCTCCGGCCGCGATGGTGATGGCTGAGCTTGCGTCGTTCGATCGCGCGACGGCTGCGCATTCGCGAAGCAGCCGGAGATCATCACGAGCACAAAGACGCGCACGGAGAACAAGACACGTCTCTCCACCTCACGTTGGGTCCGAAGTCGGAGTCGGAGACGGAAACGGAAACGGAATCTAGTGCGCCCCGTTGGCGGCCAGCCAACGCTCGGCTTCGAGCGCGGCCATGCAGCCCGTGCCCGCAGCGGTCACGGCTTGGCGGTACACGAAGTCTTGGACATCGCCCGAGGCGAAGACGCCCGGCAGGCTCGTTTGCGTCGTGCCGGGTTTGGTCTTGATGTAGCCGTTGTCGTGGAGCTCGAGGAAATCCTTGAAGAGGTCCGTGTTCGGCGTGTGGCCGATCGCGACGAAGAAGCCTTTCACCGGGACGACCTCGGTCTTGTTGGTCACGACATCGCGGAGGCGTGCGCCGGTGACCTCGCCGTTTTCGACGTCGAGCACTTCGTCGACTGCGGAGTTGTAAACTACACGGATCTTCGAGTTCTTGAAGACGCGTTCTTGCATCGTCTTCGAGGCGCGAAATGAATCGCGGCGGTGAACGAGCACGACCGAGCTCGCGAGGCCCGAGAGGTACATCGACTCTTCCATCGCGGTGTCGCCGCCGCCGACGACCATCACGGGCTCGTTGCGGAAGAATGCGCCATCACACACGGCGCACGCGGAGACGCCGCGACCTTTGAGCGCGTGCTCGCTCTCGAGGCCAAGCCAGCGCGCTTGAGCGCCCGTTGCGATGATGAGCGTTTGCGATGTGTGGAGAACGTTGTCGTCGCCGACCCAGACTTTGAATGGACGCGACGAGAGGTCGACCTTGTTGACGTCTTCGCCAACGACCTCGACGCCCTGATGCACCGATTGCTCGCGGAACGCCTTCATCAATTCGGGGCCCGCGATCTTCGACGGGAAGCCCGGATAGTTCTCGACGTCGTTGGTGATCATGAGCTGGCCGCCAGGAATGCCGCCACGCACCATGCCTTCGAACATGAGCGGTTTGAGGTTCGCGCGCGCGGCGTAGATGGCGGCCGTGTGGCCAGCCGGACCGGAGCCGATGATGATGACGTTTCGTGCTGTCATGGATGAGCCTCGCGGAGAGCGAAATGAGCCTCGCGGAGAGCGAACTTAGAAGCGGTAGGACGCTCCGAGGTTCAGCACGTCGAGTGCGTTGCTGATGGTGCCGAGGTTTGCCAGCCAGTTGCTGCGGAAGGCTTGCACGCCGTTCGAGCAGACGTAGGTGCCGTTCGAGAGCGTCGGCAAGGTCGTGTTGCTGCACGCCGTGCCTGCAAGCGCTCGGATGCCGCCAGCGGAGCCGTCGTTGTTCAAATCGGCGACGAACATGTGCATGTACCCAAAGCTCAGCTCGATGGCGCCGCCCTGCGTGGGGAGCGCATCCTTCTTCAAAGGAATGCGCACGCTCGCACCGAGCGCAAGACCGACGCGCGCGCCGGCTGCGAAGTCGGTGCCTTGATAGGGGTTCTGCCCGTTGACGCTCGAGGCGGCTTGGCTTTCGAAGAACGCGCCCGCGCGGATCGCGAGTCGGTTTGGGATCACGTTGACGTCACCGCCGAGGCGCACGCCGACGACGTCGTTGTACTTGTGCGGGATGTCCGCGTTCGGCGGGACCGTGCCGGGCGTTCCGTTGACGGGAATGACGCCGTCGTAACCGTCGGCAGCGGCGGGGAAACGAATCTGGAGGTTGTCGATGGCGCTGTCGTTGGCCCACGTGAGGTCGAGCTCGAGATCCCAGAGGTCTTGCGCCATTGGATCGCGACGATGTTCGGCGCCACCTTCGAGATCGAGACCGTGACGCGGTTTGTGCAAACGAAAACCGAGCTTGGCCTCCATCGGAACGGGCAAGTACACGTGGCCCATGCCGGGGTGACACACGCCCGCGCCGCGCGCGCCGGCGCCGCAATCGGAGAGCGTGGTGTCGCCGGTCTGAACGGCCGACGAGAGCTGGTAGTAGTTCGCGTACGATTTCAAATCGGCGTTCGCGTCGACGGGTGCGCTGAATTTGTAGAACGCCGCGATGTCGACCATCGGTGAGGCGCTCCAGATGGCGCCGAGCGTGAAGCCCGGCACGAACACCGTCGATGTCGAGAGCGAAGCCTTGATGTCGTTCGTTCGCGGATCGGGGTTGGCGACGTTGTTGCTCATCGAGCCGTTCGAAAACTGCGCGTTCGCGAGGCCCGCGATGAAGCTCGCGCCGATGCGAAGATTATTGACCGGCTCCCAACCCACGCCGATCGTCGGCGTGAGAAAGAACGCATTCGTGTACGTCGCGAGGTAGCGCTGCGGCGTCGGGTAGTATTGGCCTGACGTCGTTTGGACGAACTCGGGCCACGCTTGCGCCGCGGCACCGCTCGGAGCGTTGATCAAAATGCCAATGCCGACGCGCGACGACGCACGAATCGTGAGACCGAGCGACGGAACGGGGAACGTGCCGACGTCGTTGCATTGCTTCGGATAGTAGAGGCGGCCTTTCGCGTCCGGCGGCTCGAGCAATGCCTGGTCTTGTGTGTCGTCGGAGCCGTCGCGCAAGCGGTGAAAGCACGTCTGGGAGAACGGCATGTTCACTTGGAGCGTGAGGCGCGTGGGTTGGCCAGCGAGACCCGCGGGGTTGTACTGCGTCGCGAGCGGGTCGGATGCGCGGGCCACCCAAGCGCCGCCGCGGCCCATTTGCTCGGAGCCGTTGTCGGGAAACTCGGTGACGTTGGTCGCTGCGGCCGGTGCCGCGATGAGCACACCTGCCGTCGCGAGGCTCGCGGAGAGCGAAAGGCAGACTATTCGAAGTGAGTCACGCATTTGGCCTCAGTCTTTGATCGGCGTCGCCTTGAGCGACGCGCGGCCGTCTTTAACGTAGACGGTGAACTTCACGCGTTTGCAGTTGTGACGCGTTACGAGCGCGTCGCGGTTCTTGCGCAGCGTCTGACGGAATTTGTCGAACGTCAGACCTTCGGTGGGCTCGTTGCACTGCTTCTTCGTTTTGACGAAGTCGTCGTACACCGTCGGCCACTCGACTTCATCGGCGTTGGTGACCTCGCCGCTCGCACGCGCGAGAACTTCTTGAGGAACCGACGCGACCATCGTCTGCTCTTCTTCCTCGTCGCGACGATGAGGCATCGTCGCGGGCGCGGAAGGAATTGCTGGCGGCGGGGCGATGGCAGGCCCATCACCTGGACGCATTTGCATCACGGTGGTGGGGCTCGTCTCCGGTTGTTGAAGAGGAGCCGCGACGATGTTGGGCATCGCGTGCGGCGCGGGCTGTGCGGTCGCGGGGAAATTCGGTTTGCTGAGCGGCCGGTTCGGACCGAGGTTCGCGAGGTTCGGACCCGACGGCGGTGAAAGCGGCAGCGGCGCGGTGTTCGGCGCGGAGCGCGGGCCCGATGCGGGCGGATGCGAAATCGGATTGCTGCGTGGGCCCGACGACGGCTCGTTCAGCGGGAACGCAAACGCGCTCATGCCGCCTTCGGCGTGACCGACGATGGCCTCGAGGTCGGCGGCTTTTCGCGGCGCTCCGCCGCCCTTTTCAGCGACGCGTTCGATGCCGGCATTGATGTCGTTGCCGATGTCACGCAACCCGCCACTCAGCTGCGGCAGCTGCAGCAAGTCGACCTCGCCCTTCTTCAGCTTGATCGCCTGCGCGCGCAGCTTCGAGAGCGGGCGCTCGTGCTCGAGGAACGTGAGGAGCAAACCAAACACGAGCCCCGCGACGACGATGCCGCCGATGGCGGGCCAGCTCACGTTCTTGCGATCCGTTTCGTCGGCGTTCGAGAGGAACGTGCCGCCGCCTTGAATCGTGACGCGCTGGCGCATGACTGCGAAGCCCGCGCCGAGCTCGAAGCCGTCGCCGTCGAGCTTTGCGAAGACCGCACCGAGCGTGGGCGAGAGATCGCGAATTTCGGTGTGCGCTTTGTCTTTGTAGGTCGCGTCCGCGTCGAGCTTGGGGAGCTCCGCGTTGATTTGATCGAGGAGCGATTCGTCGAACCCTTGCACGCCCGCGCCCGCGACCTTCACGCCCTGCGCATAGAACGCGATGTTGGTGTGCGTGTCCTTGACGAGGTCCTGCACGAACTTGTGATCGACCAAGCGAAGACCGATGACCGCGCCGACCGGCGGCTGGGCGACGTCGTATTCGACGGGACGCGCGGCGACGCGGTAAATCTGCCCGTTCCAGACCCAGGTGTCGTCGCGGAGCCAGCCGTGGAGGGCGTCGTTCACGGACGAGTATCCGCCGAGCTCGAAGTCGTCGAACTTGTCGGCTGCGGGGAAGCCGAGCTCCGCGACGACGCGACCATCGCGGTCGACGACGAACGTTGCGTCGGGTTTGTATTGCGCGGGAATTTTTTCTTGGAGCGTGGCGAGCGCCTTGTGCGAATCCTCGCGCGACTTCTGGGGGATCTTGTCCTTGTCGATCGCCGCGACGAGGCTGTCTTGGATGCTCTTGTCGAGCGCGAGGACCATCAGCGCGTCCATGCGACGACGTGAATCGATCTGAACGGCCCAACGCACGACGAGGCTGTCGCCCGCGAGCGCTTCGTTGGTGCCTTTGACGCTGACGCGGTTGTACTGCCCCACCGCTAGCATCACCGAGTACACGGCGAACCCCGCGAGCACCGCGAGGATCGCGTACCAGAATCGCGAGAGAAGCATCATGGCGCGGCGGGCTCTAGCGTCAGGGGCTCACGGAGCTCGATGTTGCCGCGCGTGGCGAAGGCTTGAACGGGCTTGCCGACTTGTTTGCCTTGGAAAAAGGCCTTCAAGAAATAATCGCCGGCGGGTAAATCGCGGAACGCGAACGTGCCGTTGTGGCCGGGAAACACAACCTCGACGACGCCCGGATCGACGACGGCGAAAAACCGGAGCGTCGGCGAAAGCTTGTCGCGAAATTCGAAGCGCCCCACGCTCGACGCAACCCACTCGCGCGAGCCGCTGGGCGTGGTCTCCGCTTCTTTGAACGACTCGTTGGAGGCGAGATAGAGGCGATGGTTGAACGGATCGTGATTCACGAAGAGGAGCTTCGTGCCTGGCGCGACGGCGATCGTGGTCGGCACGGTGTGACCGCCCGTGACCGTGATCTGAATGGCTTCGTGCGGTTGCGCGGTACCCGTCGATACGGCGGCGATGCAGACGTCACGCGACAAGTTCGCGGTGAGCGCGCGAAATTCTGGCTTCACGGTGGGCGATGGCTCGCGCCACGTGTAGTGGTGCTCGCCCTTGGCCATCTCCGTGTAGATGTCGGACAAAAGCTTGTCTTGGCCCGCGATTTTGCCGCGCACCTGACCAGCAGGTGCAGTCGACGCGATGCCCACGAGACCAAGCGCGAGAAGCCAAGGCCTCGCAGAGCGTGAAGGCCTCGCAGAGCGGGAGTGTTCGTTCATCGTTTGGGCGGAGCCCCCGCGGTGAACGTAGCCCGGCCCCGTAAGGGGTGTAAATCACTTCCGGAAGACGACGGTGCGGCGTTTCTCCGGCGCAATTGCAGCGGCGCTGTGAACCGGCAAGGACACGCGCTCGCCTGCGGCAATGTGCATGACGTGCGGCTCGCCATCGAGCGTCCAAGGGGCAGATCCCTCATCGGCGTAAGGATGGATGAACGGCGCCACCGGCCAGAGGCCGACGGCAATGATGGCGTCGTCGCCGCTGCGACCGAGGATGTCGACCGAGTCCGCTTTCTCGGTAATGCCCTCGATCACGCCCGGGGAAAATCCGCGCGCGGTCATGCGACGCGCAAACGCCATGAGCGCGAGCTCGGCATCGATGGCGTGCGCATCGGTGAGCGCGGACATCCAATAAGGAAGGGGTCCGAGCGCGGCGCCACAGATCGCGGAAGGCGGCGGCGGATGCCAATCGAGCGCGCGCGGCTGAACGCAGAGTGATTCGGCAGCGCCGAGCGCGGGCGAGCAGCGCACGTCGAGATCGTCGGTGGTCCAACCGTCTTGGCCTGCGATCGAGAAGACGAGGACGCGCACGTCGCGTGTCTTGCGCGCGTCGATGGCTTCGAGAGGTTGCGTCACCGGGTCTGCGACGACGCTCGCGCGAAGTGTGTCGGCGGCGATCTCACCGCGGTCTTCGTCGCGCGTCCACGTCGCCGCTGTGATCGAATCGCGCGCGAGGATCTCACGAAGACCGAGCATGCCCGCGATGCGCTTCGATGGCGCAGAGACGACGCTCACCGTTTCTGCGCCCGTCCTCTCGACGACGAAAGTGGCGGGTTTTACGGCACACCAGGCGACTGCCGACTTCGCATGCACCGGCTTCTGCACGGAGTCGCCGATGGTCCACAACGTGAGCTCGCCGCCGCTTGCGATGAAACAAGACGACGCGCTGCCTTCCACGAATACGAACGGCAAACGCGCGGGCGCGCTTGCGAGCGTCGTGAAACCCGACCCCGAGAGCGCCGGATGCGCCGCGAGCCAAGCACCATCTGCCTCTTGCTTCGGGTAGCGTTTGTTTTGTGCGAACGATGCGAGCGTGTCGTCTGCGCATGCGTCGTCACCTGCGATGAGTGTGGGCGCGTGATCGGCGAAGCGATACGCGAGAGCGCGCGAGCCACCGAGCGCTGAGCCTCCGATGTGGAGCGCGCGAAGTGGAGCGCCGTCGGTCGACCTCACGGTCATGGCCTCGGCCGCGCACGTGCAGACGAGCGCTTCGCCTTTCGCGCCGGCGGAGCCGATGGGGCGCTCGATGCGAATCGGCGACTTTCGCGCGGCGACGAACACGTAGCAATCGCCCGCGATCGTCGAGACCTCGGCGCGATCTTGCGCGGCGAAAGAGCCATGCGGAAGTACATCGAACCCGAGCGCCGCGTATCGCGCGACGAGCGGCGCGACCTCTGCGTCCTCGGATGACCGCGCGAGCGCGATGCGCGTCACGACCGCACCCACCACGACGACGCAGCCCGTGGCGATGACGACCAGCATCATCCGGCGTCGCGATCGATTTGCCTCGCGCGCCGATTCTTCTTCGAGCTCTTTCTTTCGTCGCGCCGCGGCGACGGCGTCTTCACGCGCCGCGCGGATCTGCTCGGGATGCCGCCCGCCGAGAATCGAGAGCGCGCGCTCTACTTCCTCGAGCTCGCGCTCGTCATCCTTCATCGCTCAATCATCGACAATCGAAAGGCGAAGAGACTGCGGTTGACCCTCGCGCTCGTAATCGACGCGGAGCTCGCTCGCGACGGCCAACGAGAGAAACGCTTGCTGCGCTTGCTCGGGTCGCTCGACCGAAAAACCATTCACCGCGGTGACGACATCACCTGGTTTGAGATCGATTCCATTCCAACCCGGACCATTCAGCGCGCTGATCCGAAAACCGACGAAGCGATGATCTTTGAACACGGGATGATCGACGTCGAGCGTCACGCGTTGCAAGAACATGCCAAGGCCCGCAGAGAGTGCTTGGCGCACTTCCGAGCGACGCAGCGAGCCGCCATTGGGCGGTGGCATCACGTTCAGCGCATCGCCACCGGCAGCCGACGATGGCGTGCGCGTTTTCGCGACGGGCGCGGAGCCGCACGCGAGGACACAACTCACCACGAGCCCGAGGGACGCTGCGCGAAGCATGCGCGAAACGTGGCCCATGGATGGGCGCACGCGCAACTTTTCGGCGCAGATTTCAGCCGAAAGCGGCGCTATAGGCCGAATGAACCGCGGCGGAGACGGCCTCGACCGTGCCCGCGCCGGACACGACGGCCACTTTGTCGCGAGGCATGTGGCGCTGCAAATCCTTGTAGAATGCACACAACGCACGCTGGAGCTCGTTTTGCTCGTAGAGCTGGGCGGCATCGCCGCGGCCTGCGCGTCGCGTCGCGGCGAGCTCTTCGGTGACGTCGAGGACGATCGTGAGGTCAGGCCGGCGGGCGTTGGCGTTGAGCGTGCGAATCCATTCGACGGCGCTCTCGCCTCCGCGCCCGCTCGAGACGCTTTGGTACGCGAGGCTCGATGCGTCGTAGCGGTCGGAGATGATGGTGCCGCCCGTCGACAGGAACGGCGTGATCTCGGCTTCGACGTGGTCCATGCGATCGGCGGCGAAGAGGAGCGCCATGGTCGCCCAACCCGGCGCGAGCTGGCCGGCACCGACGATGCGACCCGCGAGGATCTGCCGAATGATGTTGCCGACGGGTCCGTCGCTGGGCTCGCGCGTGGTGCGCACCTGGACGCCGTCTTTGCGAAGGCGCGCAGCGAGCAGGGTCGTCTGCGTCGTGGTGCCAGCGCCGTCGATGCCCTCGAGGACGATGAATCGGCCGCTCATGATCGGCGAGTTACTTTACGCCCGGGCGCGCGGCAAGGACCACGTTGTCGATGAGGCGCGTCTTGCCCACGCGGCATGCGATCGCAGCCACCGCGGGCGTCGAAATCGGTGCGGAGAACGGCGCGAGATTGTCGGCCTCGAGGACGCTGACGTAATCGATCGAATCCGACCCGCGCTCGACTTCGGCGCGCACGAGAGCCTCGAGCTTCGATGCGTCGCGCTCGCTCGCATCGAACGCGCTCTCGGCCGCACGAAGCCCGCGCGAAAGACAGAGTGCGCGCGCGCGATCGGCGGGGCTGAGGTACGCGTTGCGCGAGCTCATGGCGAGGCCATCGTGCTCGCGCACGATCGGGTGACCGATGATTTCGACCGGCAAGAACAAGTCGGTCGTCATGCGTCGCACGATCGCGAGCTGTTGGTAGTCCTTGCAGCCGAACACCGCGACGCACGGCCCAACGAGCGCGAAGAGCTTCGCGACCACCGTTGCGACGCCCTCGAAGTGTCCGGGTCGAAACGGGTCACACATCGGCTCGGCAAGCGCACCGACACGAACGCGCGTTTGCTCACCCGCTACATACATCGCGGCGGGCTCGGGCGCGAAGACCGCCCCGACGCCGAGCGGTAGGAGCTTGCCCATGTCGCTGTCGAGATCGCGCGGGTAGCGCGTGAAGTCTTCGTTCGGACCAAACTGCGTCGGGTTCACGAAAATCGAAGCGACGATGAAGTCCGCTTGATCGCGCGCCGCGCGCACGAGCGCGAGATGCCCATCGTGAAGCGCGCCCATCGTTGGAACGAACCCCACGCGCTTTCCCGCTGCGCGCGCATCGTTGCAGATTGCACGCAATTCATCGGGCGTCTTCGCAATCATTCGGGCTCTAGCTCGGGGCCACGACGCGAAAGCCCATCGCTCTCGCGGCCAAGGCCATCCTGTCATCGTAGGTCACGAGCGCCTTCAATTCACTACCAAGGAGCAACACCGTTGCTAGGTGAACTGCGTCGAGCGAACGGAGCGTCGGCGGGCGCAGCTCGCCGGCGTTTGCAAGAACACGATCGTTGATTCGGACGAGGTCGATGCGCGCGAGTGCCTCCTTCGCGCGTGCGAGACCGAGGTCGCCGAAATGGAGGAGGGCGCGCGCCACCTCGGTTCGTGCGAGCGCGCTCGCAATGAGCGCGCGATGCCGGACGTAGCGGAGCAAAGCCCTCGACTCCGGCTCGCGAACCACGAGCTTCACGATGGCGGACGAATCGACGTAGGTCAGCTTCTCAACGCTCATGGCGCCTTAGCCGCGCGAGCGTTTCCGAGGGAGCCTTGCGGCCCGCTGGCGACAAAAGCGGTAGCGGGAGATCGTCGAACGACTTCGTGTGGCTGGTGATGTCGCCCTGCTCGCGCAGTGTAGCGAGCGTTTCCAAAGCTTTCCGCGGGATCAGGCGCGCAACGGCGCGACCGCAATCGGTAACCTCGAACGACTCTCCGTGCTCCACCATGCGGAGGACCTGGCTCGCGCGTTGTCTTAGCTCGCGTATGCCAATCGTTTTCATGTGCTACTTGTAGCACGTTTTGCGGGTGCAAATCCGTTTCTGCTACAACGGCAGCATGCGGGGTAAGGCGGCGACGTTCACGATGGCGCTCATGCTCGCCGCGCGTTTGGTCCACGCCGATCCATCGCCGAGTGAGCTTCAGGCCGCGCGTGATCTTTTTTCGAAGGCCGAGAAAGACGAAGACGCTGGCAATTGGTCCGAGGCCCTCGACAAGCTCAAACGCGCGGTGAGCGTCAAACCCACGCCGGGGCTTCGCTATCACATCGCGCTTTGTGAGGAGAAGCTCGGGCAGCTCGTCGCCGCTCTCGCCGACTACACGGCCGCGGATCAAGCCGCGCGCGAGGCGAACAACAAAGACGTCATCGACGCCGTCGCCGAGCCGCTCAAGACGCTTCGCATTCGTGTGCCCACGCTCACGATCGAAGTGCCTGCGGCGAGCGGCGCGCAAGTCGATCTCGACGGGAAAACGGTCGCGCCCGGTTTGTATGGCGTCGCGATGCCCGTCGAGCCCGGCATGCATCGCGTGCAAGCGAAGGCCACCGGAAAGCGCCCATTCACGACGCAAGTGCAGCTCCGCGAACGCGAAGCGACGACGAGCACCGTGCGCTGGGTCGACATCCCCGTCGTCAACGACGACACGCAACCAAGCCACGACACGCCCGACGTGCATCCACCGGAGTCGTCCACGAGCGGTGGCGTGAAAGTCGGCGCGATCGTCATGACGGTCATCGCTGCAGGTGCGCTCGGCTTTGGCATTGGCGCGTACATGGCCGCCGACGGCGCGCAAACGAACCTCCAACAAATGTGTCCGACGATGACCGATTGCGGCGATCTCAAGACGACCGTGCGCACATGGGACGCCGTCGCGCTCACGAGCTGGATTGCTGCCGCCGCGTTCACCACGATTGCGATCGTGCTGTGGGCGACGCCGTCGCATTCGTCGTCGAGCTCGGCGCGCATCGAAGCTCGTCCCGGCGGGCTCGCGTTCACGGGGACGTTCTAGTGAATCGTCGCGTCGGCCTTTCGATTGCCGCGGTTGCCATCGTCGCGTCGGCGATTGCGTGCGTCGATCTCTTTCACTCGACCGATGTTGCGTCGCTCTGCGATCTCGACGCCAGCGCTCCCGGATGCGACGCCGCGGTTCCTATCGAAGCGGGGCCGCCGAGCCTGTGCGCACCCGACGCCGGCGTCGCTCAATCACGCGCCGCACACGCCTGCACGCTTCTAGCCGGGTGCGAGCATCCGATCGGACAAAACAAGACGGGCACGTGCATGGTCAACGCGATCCTCGCCTACGACTGCGCAGCCAATCCGAATCGCCGCCCGGCCGGCGCCGCCAAAGCGTTCTGGGAATGCATGCAGTCTGCAACTAGCTGCGCCGACGTTGGTGAGTGCACATTTCCGAACCACCCGCCGCCATGCGCCAATGGTGGATTCCTCGGCTGTTCGCAGTCGTCCGATAACATCGACTCTCGTGTCGACTGCGTCGCGACCACGTCCGCCGCCGCAGGTGAGAACTGCGCGCCGCTCGGACAGACTTGCGATTCGCTCGACCCTGATGCATCCAACAACGGCGCCCTATGTGTGGGTCATGCCGGTCGCGCGTGCATCGGCACGGGCTGCGTCTCCGGGCGGTGGCTGAGCCTCTGCGACGACGCGGGAATCGATCACGGCGTCGACTGTACTGTCGTCGGCGCGGGCAAATGCGATCTCGCCGGCGCCGCGTGTTTGCCCATGGTCGACTCCGGCACGTGCTCACACACGAACGCGGTCACGTGCACGCCTGGCAACATCGTCGCGCAGGGTTGCGCCGCGGGCGTCCCCGAGCACATCGACTGCACGGCGATCAGCGGCGGCGGAACGTGTGTTGCGATTCCCTCCGGCGCATCCGGGACCGTTCCCGCAGACGCGTGTCGCATCAACGCTGGATGCACCGACGACACATGCAGCGACGCGGGTCACTTGCTCGCATGTGTGCGCGGCCGCACCGTCGACATCGACTGCAAGTCCGTCACTGGCCTCACGACGTGTGAGGTCGTCGCGACCGGCGAAGGCAATATCGCTGCTTGCTCGCCCTAGCGACTGAGCGCGGCGTCGAGCTGGGCTTTTGCGAGCGCGTCGGCGGCGCTTGCGCTCTCCATGTCGTCACCACCGCGGCGAACCGCTTTGCCGATCGGCTTCGTGATCGCGGGCGCGGCCTGCGTGACTTCGCGCGCGACCGGCGGGGGCGCGTGATAAACGGCTTGCTGGCGCGGCGCGGTGTACGTCGCCACGACGGGCTTCGTCTCGATCGCCTTCGCCTCGACTTTGACCTCGGGCTTCGACTCGGGCTTCGCTTCGAACTTCGCGACCACCGCAGCAGCAACCGCATCCGCGTTGCATGACGGAGCCGCGGGTTTCTGCGACGCGGGCTGCACGACGCCAGCGCCTTGCGTGTTCGCGACGACGACCGGCGCTTGTTCGTGCGCTTGCGGAGCCGCGGCGACGGACTTCGTGACATCCGCGCTGACGTGCGATGGATCGATGAGCGATGCAGCAGCGGCGATGCCTTCGCCGCGCGCGACGAACGCAACGACGAGACCGGCGAAGATCCCGACCGCGACGAGGCCCATCGCCCAACCCGCGTTGGGTCGCATGCGGCGCAAGTCCGTGGAGCCGCTGACCGAAGACGTCATGCTCAGGTCCGACGCGCGGAAGTGCGACGACGACGCTGACGGATCGACCGCCGCGCACGACGAAGGAGGAGGCGGCGGTATGTCCGAGTCGAGCGCAACGTTCTGACGCGTGCTCATCGCGAGGAGCGGACGCGAAGAAGACGACGGCGCGAGCATCGTCGGCTCGTCGTCATTGTAACGCGGCGGCGCAACACGCTCGGGCTTCGCGAAACGCGGCATCGGGTTCGCGGGCATGCGCGGAACGTAGTCGTAGTCGACGTCGCGGCGTGACGGGGGCGGAGGGGGCGCCGAGCTCTTGCGCATGTCGGGGCGGATGACCGTCATCTCGTCATCGCTGAAGCTCGAAAACTGGGCGCGGGGGCGAACGCTCGGGGGGCGAACCGGGGGCAGCTCGATGGCTTCGAGCTCGCCTGTGCCGATCTCGATGCTGCTGTTCACCCGGGAGCGCTTGTGAAAGGGGAGCATGGGATCCTCCACTGCAGGACCTGGTCCATCGCTTTCACCTCTCCCACACATCTGTAAGATATCGATATGTTACGATAAAATTCATGTATGCAAATGTAAGTTAGCCAATTTTCCCTCGATTTGACCCCATGGTTGGGGGTCGGACGATCCATGCCGATTGAGAGAACAAACGCGCCCGTTCCTTCGTACAAATGGGGGATAGGAGAATCCGAGGGATCATGGCGACGCAATCGAGCTTCGAACCGCTCTTCGATCGTTGGGCATCGCGCGTGCGGCGACGCCTCGCGCTTCGGCACGTCCTAACGGGCGCGGCGCTCGGCGCCATCCTCGCCCTCGTGCCGGCGGGGCTCGCGTGGAAGCTTCGTCACGGAAACTTGCGGCCCTATGCAGCGCTCACGGTGGGCATTGGAATGATCGGCGGCATCGTCGTCGCGCGACGCAAGCGTTGGACGGATGAAGACGTCGCTCTCTATCTCGATAGCGAGCTCTCGAGCGAAGAAGCCATTTCGACAGCGGTCGATTTGAGCGACGAAGCACCCGACTCGGATACCGATCCGGCGATGCGCGCCGTGGTCATGCAGTCGGCCGCGGAAGCGCTCGGCTCGAAAGATCGCAAAGTCGCGCGCCCCAAATGGTTGCGACCCGCGCATTTGCTTTTGCCGCTCGGTCTCGCGGGCGTTGCGTACGTCACGCGCGTGCCGCTTCCTCCGGCGCCCATCGTCGCGACCGATCCAGGCACGACGAAGATTCAGCTCTCGGAGGTCGAAGGCCTCGAGAAGGTCATCAAGCTCGCGCAGCTCGACCCACGTGATGACGCCCAGCGCGACCGCCTCGACAAAATTGCGAAGGAAGCGGAGAAGCTCAAAGAAGATCTCAACAAAGGTCTCGAGCGCCGCGACGCACAAGATCGCATCGCCAAGTTGAAGGAACAGATCGCAGCCGAACGACTCACGCTCGGCGATCGCCAGCAGCGCGCGGGCCTGGAGAGCGCCGTGTCGAAGCTCGAAGAGAACGACGATCTGCGGCGCGCAGCAAAGGCGCTCGGCGATCACGATCTCGAGACGATGGACGCCGAGATGGAGAAGCTCGCAAACTCCCGCGAAAAGCAGGACCGCGAGCTCGCGAAGAAATCCGTGCAAGACGCCGCCGATGCTGCGCGTCGCAACGGCGCCGGCGATGTTGCGAAGGCGCTCGAGGACGAAAAGAAGTCGATGGAGAAACGCGAGAAGCGCGCGCAGGCGCTACGCGATCTCGCCGATGCCATGAAAAAGGAAGGCATCAAGAACGACGACGTCGAAAAACAAAGCGAAGCGCTCGACAAGAAGGGCACCGACGAAGCAGCGAAGAAGCTCTCCGACGCCATGGGCAAGGCGATGGACAAGCTCACGCCCGAAGAGAAAAAGCGGCTCGCCGATCGCATGCACGCGGAAGCGCAAAAGGGAAAAGCGGGTGGCGCGCAAAGCGATCCTCAAGACTTGAAAGACATGGCCGATCAGATGTCGACCCCCGAGGGGCAAAAGCAACTCGAGGACAAGCTGAAGGAGATGGCCAAAGAGGACGACGAATCGAAAGAGTCGAAGCGTCAGAAGGGCCTCGACGACGCGCAAAACGGCGCAGAGGGAACCGAGAAAGACATCGGCAAACAAAAAGGCCAACAGGGCGAAGGCCAAGAAGGTCAGCAGGGCCAGCAAGGCCAACAGGGCCAGCAAGGGCAGCAGGGCCAACAAGGCCAAGGGCAGCAGCAAGGACAAGGGCAACAAGGGCAAGGCCAAGGGCAGCAGCAAGGACAAGGGCAAGGCCAACAAGGTCAGGGCCAAGGTCAGCAAGGCCAAGGCCAAGGCCAGGGCCAAGGGCAGCAGCAAGGCCAAGGTATGGGCTCGGGCAGCGAAGGCAACGCCGAGAACGGTCAGAGCGGCGGGCCCGGCTCACACGATGTCGGCACCGGAAATCACAACGGGTCAACGGGCGTGCTCAACGCGGAGACGCTGAAGTCGCGCGCGCACAGCCACATCAACAAAGGGCAGGGCATGCCCGGCTCGGTGACGACCACCGCACAAGGACGTGCAGGCGGCACCGCGAACGTGCGAGGCTCGGGCGATTTGAAAGTCGTCGGCCCAAGCGAGGTCGACGGAGTCGAGCGAAGCGACGTTCCGCAGGAATACCGCGAGCAAGTTCGGCAGTACTTCCAGCCGTAGCTCCGCCGCGCGCGCGGCCTAAGCGCCAAAAAGAGGAAAATTCAATGACACAATCTAGCGATGCGGTCTTAGGGCAAGCTGCGGGCGCCGTCGGGACGCTGCGTGATGCCATCGGTCACGTCATCGTCGGTCAGAGCTCGGTCGTCGATCAGGTGATGTGGGGGCTCGTGTCGGGCGGTCACATCTTGCTCGAGGGCGCGCCGGGTCTCGGCAAGACGCTCCTCGTGCGAACGCTCGCGCAGTGTCTCGATCTGAAATTCTCGCGCATCCAGTTCACGCCGGACTTAATGCCGAGCGACGTCGTCGGCACGAACGTCCTCGTGATGGACCCCACGCAGCGCGCTGCGGGCTCCATGTTTGCAGTGCAGAAAGGCCCTATTTTTGGGCAGATCGTGCTTGCCGACGAAATCAATCGCGCGACGCCCAAGACGCAGAGCGCGCTCCTCGAAGCGATGGCGGAGCACGCCGTCACGATCGCCGGGACGCGTCACGTGCTCGAGCAACCCTTCTTCGTCCTCGCGACCGAGAACCCGATCGAGATGGAAGGGACATATCCCCTACCCGAAGCGCAGCTGGATCGTTTTCTCTTGAAAGTGATCGTGCCGCAGCCGAGCGAAGACGAACTGTGCGATGTCCTCATGCGTACGACCGGTCGCGATCAAGGTGCGCCTCCTCGCGTCATGTCGCGCGAGAGCGTGCTGCAGCTGCGTGCGCTTTGTCGTGACATCGCCGTCGCCGAGCCCGTCGTGCGTTATGCGGCGCGTCTCGTTCGTGCGAGCGACCCCGCAGCGAAGGACGCACCCGAGCTCGTGAAGAAGGGGGTGCGCTATGGCGCTGCCGTGCGTGGCGCGCAATCGCTCGTGCTCGCCGCAAAGGCCGTCGCGCTTTGCGAGAGTCGCCCGAACGTGTCGTTCGCCGACATCCAGAAAGTTGCGAAGCCCGCGCTTCGTCACCGCATCATTCGTTCGTTCGAGGGCGAAGCCGACGGCATCAGCACCGACGCCATCGTCGACGCACTGCTCGCAGCCGTTCCCACGCGTCCGGCAGAAGTCAGGGCGGAGCAAAAGGCGCAGGCATGAGGAAGGTCGCGATCGCGATCGCGACCGCGCTAGTCGCGGCAGTTTCGCTTTGCGAGGCTGTGTTCGTCGCGGAAGGCGAGGCTCACGCGCAAGCTGTCGCGTCCGCATCGGCTTCCGCGGCAGCATCGGGGAGCGCAGCGGCCGGGAAACCCGGTGCGCCGCCGCTCGCCGTGCGTGTGCAGCCCATCTTCGGAAACGAAGCCGCAATGGGCTACGGCTGGCAAGACTTCGTCGTCACGATCGACAACCCAACGCCCGTTGCGCACAAAGGGACCATCGAGCTTCGTTCGCACATGGCAGCGACCGCCGACCGCGACAGCTTCGTCGCCAAAGCTCCATTCGCGGTCACGGCCGGCCACACGGCCACGGTGCGTTTGCCGATGCGCGCGCGAAACGATCAAGTGCCGATGCTCACGCTCCGCGCGCTCGACGAAAAGGGCGCGGAGATCGTCACGCTTCCGGTCACGGCGAACATGGCCGTGCAACCGACGCTCGTCGACATCGACAACCCAGCGCGCATCGCGATTCCACTTCGCGGTTGGCCCGCAACGGTCACGTACTCGACCACGCCGACGTACAGCTATTACGCGTACGCAACGCCCGTCGCCACGGCAACGACCATCGCCGTTGCGGCGCCCGTGTTCGATGCGGTCACCGGTGATCCGGTTTTGCCGACGCACGGCGCTGCGTACTCCGGCGTGACGGCGGTGCTCGTGCATTCGGATTTGCTCGCGCGCATCGAGCCCGATCAAAAAGACGCGCTCATGGATTGGGTCGCAGGAGGCGGAACGATCGCGGTCGTCCTCGCGCGGCCGGAAGATTTGCACGGGCCCGAGCTCGAGAAGCTGCTCGGCAAAGGCGCAATCATCGGCGCGGTGAATCCGGCGCTCGAAAAGATCATGGCGATCCCGAAACCAATCCCGGCAGGCACAGGAACGGGAACGGGCACAGGCGGCGGCGGGTTCGGCGGCATCTCGTTCGATCCCGACGACGACGACGGCGCGCGCGCGGCCTTGGCGCCAAACGCCTACGAGTTCATTCGAACGAGCCCGCTCTACGTGAAACCTTCGGGAGGACCCAGCGCGGCGGTGCTCGCAAAGCTCACCGGCTTCACCGGTGGCAACCTCGTCGACAGTAACTTCGGTGCATCCGCGCACTACGGCCGCGGCGAAGTGCACATGCTCGCGTTCGATCCCACGGAGTCGCCCGGCGTCGACGACGTTTGGGTTCAGAGCCGCATGGTCGATCTCATGAACAAAGCCTGGGACCATCACGCGCCGATCGTTTTCCCTCCCGGCTCGAACGCACGCAACGCGACGTTCGCCTATTACGGCTACGGCCCCGGGCGCACCGATGAAGTGCGCCGCGCGCTCGACCCGAACGAAAACTTTCGCCCGGCACTCGGCTTCGCCGCGATCTTGCTCGTGCTCTATTCGATCTTCATCGGGCCGGTGAATTTTCTTCGTGCGAAAAACCGCGGCAAGCCGCTTCGCCCGCTCATGCTCGCTCCGATTTTCAGCGCGGGTGCGTTCGCGGCAATCGTCGTCGTCGGGCTCGCCATCAAGGGCTGGCGCGGCCGCACGCGTCACCTCTCGTTCGCCGAAACCGGCTCCGGCTCGACGCGCGCATCGATCACGCGCTTCCGTGGATTTTACACGAGCGAAACGCGCGCGCTTTCGATCACCGCGTCTGATCGCAGCGCCGTGCTCGATGTTTTGAGCTCGGACTCCATCATGGATGACCGCGCGCTCGTCCGTGTCGACCGCGATGGGTTCTCGCTCGAGAACATCACGTCGCTCCCGTGGCAGACGCTCGTCGTTCGCGAGAACGGCTTCATGGATCTCAAAGGCGGCGTCACCGTCACCACGACCGCAGGGGCGCCCGGTACTTCGGCAGCCACCGAAGTTTCGAACAACACGGGCGGCTCGCTGCTCGGCGTTCTCGTGTACGTCCCCGGCGATGGCATCCACTACTTCGACGCGATCAAAAACGGCGACAAGGTCACCGCATCGACCGGCAAGCTCGTCCAAGGCGCGGCCGCGCGCCGTACGGTGAGCGCGGGCTCGCTCACGGTTCACCCGCTCGACCCCGCCACGCTCGCAGCCATGCTCCCCACGAAAGATGGCGAGCACCTCACAAAGACGTGGAACCCGATCACCACCGTCGCCGGTGACGCCGTCGATTGGTGGCCGGATGATCAATCCGTGGTGCTCGCAGAAGTCGAAGGTGGCGAGCATCTCAAAACCGACAACGGTCTTTCCGTGGAGAGCGATCGCTTGCTCCTCCGCGTCGTGAGCGCCAAATGACTCAAGACATCGCGCCCATCAGCAGCCAGTCTCCGCCGTCGTCGGCGTGGCTCGATCAGACGACGATCCCCGCGATTCGCGTGCGCCATTTGTGGCATCGCTTCGGCAAGCTCGATGTCCTTCGCGATGTCAGCTTCGAAGTCGGGCACGGCGAGATTTTCGGTTTCATCGGGCCAAACGGCGCCGGCAAGACGACGACGATTCGCATCATGGCGTCGCTGCTCGAGCCGCTCTCGGGCCGCGTCGAAGTCGACGGGTTCGATGTCTCCGTCGACCCGGAAGCCGTTCGCAAAATCATCGGATACATGCCCGATCACGCGGGCGTGTACGAGCGCGTCACGGTGCGCGAGTACCTCGAGTTTTTCGCGGACGCATACAAAGTCGCGCCGGACGCGAACTACTCCGTCGTCGACGCGGTCATGGAGCTCACCGATCTCACGAAGCTCGAAGACAAGCTCGTCGCAACGATGTCGAAAGGCATGAAGCAGCGCCTCCAGCTCGCGCGCACGCTGCTCCACGATCCAAAAGTTTTGATCTTGGACGAGCCCGCGAGCGATCTCGATCCGCGCGCGCGCATCGAGATTCGCGATTTGCTCGTCGAGCTTCGCTCGCTCGGGAAAACGATTTTTCTCTCGAGCCACATCCTCACCGAGCTTGCCGACGTGTGCACCTCGGTCGCGATTCTCGAGCGCGGCCGGCTCGTCGTCGCGGGGCCGATCTCCGACATCGCGCGGCGCCTCGAAGAAGCTGCAGCGATTCGCCAGGCCCAGCAGCCGCAAGTGCAAGCGCAGGTCCCGCAAACGATTCCGCAGCAGCAATATTATCAACCGCCGCCCGCTCAAGGGACGCTCGCCGCCGCAGGGATGCAGACGCAAATCATGGGGCAGCAGCAGCCCCTGCCAGCGGCGAACTATCGACAGACTGAAATCGAGCCTGCCCCGCAAACGATCAGCGTTCCGCGTCGGCGTCTCAAGGTTCGCGCGTTCGTTCAGCTCGACGCCATTCAAGCCGCGCTCACCGGCGTCGCCAACGTGTACGGCGTGACGCAAATCACGAACGGGCTCTTCCTCGTGACGTACGCCGGTGACGACCAAACCATCGCCGAAATCGTGAGCACGCTCGTCGCCGCGAAAATCGCAGTCGCGGGTGTCGAGCCGGAGCGCAGCGAGCTCGAGCGCATCTTCCTCGAAGTCACCAAAGGCGAGGTGCAGTGATGGCCTCCGCCGTTTCGCGCATGTTCCGTGAGCCGAACGCCATTTGGATGCGTGAGATGCGCCAATCGGCGCGCCTCGGTCGCACGCCGTGGGTTCTCTTCGCGCTGAGCCTCACCGTCTCGCTCCTGATGTGCTCCATCGGCGGCATCGCCGCGACCGACACCACAAGCCCCGCATCGCTCGGCGGCGCGCTCTTCCAAACGTTCTTCTCCATTGGCGTCTTCGTCGTGATGATCATCGGTCCGACCGTCGCCGCGAACAGCATCGCGTCGGAGCGCGAAGGTCGCACGTGGGAAGCCGTACTTCTCACGGGGCTCTCACCGAAGGACATCGCTCGCGGCAAATTCGTCGCCGCCTACACATCGATAGCGATGCACATCGTCGTGCTCGCGCCCGTCGGTGCCCTGCCCTTCTTGTTCGGTGGCGTTACTCCCGTCGAGGTCATCGTCGCGTTCGTGTTTCTCTTCGTGTTCGCCGCGCTCGCGGTTGCGTTTGGCCTCGCGGTGAGCTCGCTCATGTCGAGCTTGCGCGGCGCGATCGTCGTCACGCTCATTCTCGCGATCTGTGTCGGGCCCATTCTCTATTCGGTGTTCGGCTTCGGCGCATCGTTCGGCATCCACAAGCTCTGGAGCGACGTCCCCGAGGGCTTCCCCATTTGGCTGCCGCTCGCATACACGCGTGCGCCGTTCGGCATCGAGTACTTGCTGCTGCTCGTTGCTGTGCCTCTCCTATTGATCCTCGTGCCATCGTGGTTCCTCTACGAGGTCACCGTCGCCAACCTCACCGGCGAGACAGACGATCGCTCATCGGGCCTGAAACGCTGGTTTTTCGCGTGTACGCCACTCGTCGTTCTTGCGTGTGCGCTTCCTGGTGCGGTCGCGATCGACGACGCCGAGCGCATGCGTTGGTCGGTCACGGGCGAGAGCGCATTCGCCGCGTACGCCGGTTTCTGTGCGCTGCTCTTCGCGTTCGATCCGGCCGGGCCTTCGCGTCGCGTGCTCGTGCACTGGCGCCGCATGAACGCCGGCGTGCTCCGCCGATTTTTCGGGCCAGGCCTCCCAAAGACGGCATCGCTCGTCGTCTTCATGGGCTTCGTCGGGCTTCTCGCGATTGCCGCGATCGATCTCGCGCTTCTCTACATTCAGCCCGTCGCCGCGCCCGCAACGTCGAGCGCCTGGACGTACTTGTCGCCCTACACGCCAACGCGCAACGATCGCCTCGCGCAGATCTTCGTGTTCGCTGCGTACGCCGCGCCCTACTTCGTGTTCACCGTCGGCATCGTCGCGTACTTCCGATCGCGCGGGCACACGCCGTGGATCGCGCGACTCATCGGCGGCGCGATTCTGTTTCTCGCTGCCGCTGCTCCTTGGGTCGTCGCCGCGATTGGCGGCGTCGTCACGAGCACCCACGACGACACATGGCTCGTGGTCGCCGCGCCGAGCCCCTTCTTCGCATACGCCATGGTCAGCAAGTTCGACCATCCCGGCACCGACGACACACCCATCGTGCAAGCCGGGCTCGCATGCACGCTCATGTGGGGTTTGCTCGGTCTCATCTTCCTCGTGCTCGCCGGGCGCAAGTGTGCGCGCGCCGTGCGTGAACAAAACACGATCTTCGCGCAAACCGAAGCAGCCCTTCGCGCCGAAGACGACGCACGCGCCGCCGCTGCCCTCGCTCCACTCTCGACCGATCGCGATCCCGAGCCGGGAGTCGCGACCTAAATGCTGCTCGACGCGTCATTCGCGCGCGAGCTCGAAGCGCTGCGCAGGCGTCTGCGCGTTCGCGCGCGTTCGGGCGGTAGCGGCGATCACACGGCGAAGCGTCGCGGGTCGAGCGCCGAATTTCTCGAGCACCGTCCGTATGCGCCGGGCGATGACTTGCGCCGCATCGATTGGCTTGCCTTCGCACGCACGGGCGAGCCTATTTTCAAGCTGTTTCGCGCCGAAGAAGACGTCGTCATGCGCCTCGTCATCGACGCGAGCGCATCGCTCGAAGCCGGCGAGCCTACCAAGCTCGACGTCGCCAAAAAGGTCGCCGCCGCGATCGGTTACATCGCGCTCGCCAACTCCGAACGCGCACAAGTCATGGCCGCGAGCGAAGGGTTGTCGTTCGTTGCCGAGCCTTCGCGCGGTCGCAACGCGCTCCCCAAGCTCCTTCGTGATCTCGACCACGTCGAGCTCAAAGGCGGAACGGATTTGGCGCGCTCCATCGAGCAAGTCATCGTGCGCTCGAATCGCCCGGGCATGCTCGTCGTCATCAGCGACTTCATGGACTCCGGTCCATTCGACGCCGCCATCACGCACGCCGCGGCCGCCGGTCACGACATCGCGCTCGTTCAAGTTCTCTCGCGCGACGAAGTCGAGCCCCACTGGGACGGCGACTACGCTCTCGTCGACGCCGAGTCCGACGCCGTCGTCGAGGTCACGATGGACACCGGCGCGCTCGAGGCCTACCTCGCGCGGTTGAACCAGCTCGTGCTCGGCCTTCGCGCGCTCGCGAAGAAAGTGCAAGGCAGCTACGTGCGCGTCATCAACGACGAGCCACTCCTCCCCGTCGTCCGCCGGTTCGTTGGCAAGGTCGTGGACTAATGCATGTGGAGTTCCTCAATCCGAAGGGCCTCTGGCTGCTCACGGCGATCATTCCGCTCGTCGTTCTCTACATTTTGAAAATCAAACGCGAGCGCATGCGCGTTCCGTCGACGTGGCTTTGGGCCGAGGCGCGGCGCGATTTGCTCGCGAAGCATCCGTTCAAGAAGCTCGTGCCCGAGCTGCCGCTCTTCTTGCAGCTGCTCGCGCTCATCGGGCTGTCGCTCGCGCTCGCGCGACCCGCGCTTCGTGGTGGTCGGCTCACGGGCGATCACGTTGCGATCGTGATCGACACGAGCGCATCGATGGGCACCGCCGCGAAAGATGGCAGCGGCAAGAAGACGACGCGCATGGCGCTCGCGCTCGAGGCCGCCAAAAACGCCATCGACAACATGGAGCCCGGCGCTGATGCGATCCTCATCGAGGGCGCACGCGAAGCCAAAATCGTGTCGCCGCTCGATCGCGATGCGCGCCGGCTGAAATCGTCGCTCGGGCAAATCAACGTTCGTGAAGTAGAAGGCGATCTCGGCGCAGCCGTGAGCCTCGCCGCTGACCGCGTGCGCTCGCTCGGCGGCAAACGTCGCGTGCTCCTGATCACCGACAGCGCGCTCGCGAGTGAGGCCCCGCTCGTCACAGCGGGTGTGGATCTTCAAGTCGTCACGGTCGGCGAGCCCGCGGACAACGTCGGCATCGTTCGCGTCGACGTTCGCGCCGGCGTCGATCCGGTTTCGAAGCACGATCAGGTGCAAGCGTTCGGCATGCTGAAGAACTACGGTTCGACGCAGCGCGACGCATACGTCACGGTCACGGTCGAAGGGAAAAAAGAGCCCGCGGCATCACGACGCGTGCTCGCGCCACCCGGCGAGAAGACGGCCGTCGTGCTCGCGTTCGAGCCAGGCTCGCTCGATTACGGCAAGGGCCTCACCATGCAAGTGTCGCCGGGCGATGCGCTTGCGATCGACGACGTCGCCTATGGGCGCGTTCCGCAATCGCGCAAGATGCCCGTTGTCCACGCAGCGACGAGCTACTCGTGGATTGCGCGCGCGCTCGATGCCGATCCGGATCTCGACGTTCAAAAGCTCACACCATCGCAGCTCGGCTCGGTCAATACCGATCCCGACGCGCTCATCATCGTCGAGAACGCGTGCCCCGAGAATCCGCCGGGCCTCGACGTGCTCGTTGTCAATCCGCCGGCGGGCACGTGCATGGGCGTCGACGTTGGCGCGCAAATCGAGCAGCCGCAAATCACTTCGTGGGAGCAAGGCGACGCACGCTTGCGGTTCTTGACGTTCGACGGCGTGCACATCGCAAAAGCGAACCCGGTGAAGACGCCCGGCCAAGCTTCGCTCCTTCGCGCTGGGCAAATCGCGCTCATGGCGGATGCGTCGTCGCCTGGTCGCACGGCAACGGTGATCGGTTTCGATGTCGGCGAAACGGATTGGCCGCTCAAGGCATCGTTCGTTCTCTTCATTCGCAACGTCGTCGAGATGGCGCGCCTCCATCGCAGCCAAGGCACGACCGGGCCAGCGCGCACGGGTGACGCGCTGCGTGTTGCGGTTCCGAAGGACGTCGCGAAAGTCGTCGTCGAGGGTCCGGGCGTTCCCGAGCACGATGTCGCGGCGAAAGGCGGCTTCGCGATCATCCCGGCCGTCGATCGCGCGGGCCTCTATCGCGCGCGATGGACCGAGCCGCGGTATGGCAACGCAGTCATCGTCGCGAACCTCACGAGCGAACGCGAGAGCGATGTTCGCCCGCGGCCGGTCATCATCGATCAAAACGGCGGCGTCGCCGCAACGACCGCACGCGTCGCCGACGCACATCATGAATGGGGCCTTTGGCTCGCGCTCCTCGCGGCCGCGCTCATCGCGTTCGACGTCTACTGGATGACGCGCAAGCGTCGAGAGGTCTCCCTCGAATCGATTGCGGCAACCGCCGAACGACGGGGGCCCGCAGGATGACGCAGGAGATCCTGACAGGCTACGTCGCGCGTTTTTGGATGCTCGGCGCAGCGGTGATGTTCGTCGCCGGCGCCGTGCGCTTGTGCGTGTGGATGCGCAAACGCAAAGCTCCGATCACTGGCGCCGTTCTGCTTTGCCTCGCTGCGCTCTGGCCGCTCGTTTACCAGGGGCTCGTTCAGGCGCAGCTCGTTCGTGAGTCGTACATTCGCTTTGGGCATCCGATGGGCGTCGTAGGCGTCGCGGTGCTTGCGCTCTTCCTCGCGTGGCGCCTCGCTCTGCTCCCCGCACGCATGACGCCGTTTCGGCGTGCGCTCGTCGTGATGTTCGCGTCGCTCTCGGGGCTGGCCGCATCGCTCGCAGTGACCGAGCCCGAGCTCGGGCGGCCGCTCGATCGCATGACCGTCATCATGATGATCGATCGTTCGCGCTCGATCGATCTCGTTCCCGCCGCAGATGCACGCATCGCCGCCGAGCTTCGCATCGCCGAAAAAGGGATGCACGACGACGACCGAATCGCGACCATCGCGTTCGCAGCTGATGCGCTCGTGGAAGATCCCGCGCGTCCGAAGAGTGATTTGCCGCCACCGCAGCGCGTCGAGCTCGGGCGCGACGGAACGAACCTCGAGCAGGCCATTCGCCGCGCGCTCGCGGAGCTTTCCTCGGACACGGCCTCGCGTCTCGTCCTCATCAGCGATGGCGTGCAGACACGCGGTGACGTCCTTTCGGCCGCCGCCGCTGCCGTCGCAGCCGATGTGTCGATCGACGTGGTGCCGCTCGATCAGAAAACATTTCCGGACGTGCGTGTCGTCTCCGTTCGGTCTCCGACGCACGCCGACGAAGGCGAAGCGCTCGATCTCCGCGTCGTCACGGCGAGCACGCAAGAGGCCGACCTCGACGTGCGCGTGAAGCGCGACGGCGTCGTCATTCATACGGGGAAAGTACACGTAACGTCCGGCGAGGACGTGCTCCGCCTCCGCGAAACCGCAAACGAGCCAGGCCTTCACCGATACGACGTCGAGGTCACCTCGATCGACCCGAGCAAAGACGGGTCGGCGGAAGACAACGCGGGCTCCACGTTCGTTCGCGTGCGTGGCCCAGCGCTCGCGCTTGTGCTCGAAGGCGATCCCGGCAAAGGCGCGCTCATCAGCGGCGCGCTCGAGGCCAACGGATTTCGCACGATCGAACGCGGCGCAACTGGGGTGCCGGGCGACATCGGCGCGGTCGCCGGATACGACCTCGTCATCCTCTCGGACATTCGAGCGAGCGATCTCTCGACGACGCAAATCGACGCCATCGGAAGCTACACACGCGATCTCGGTGGTGGGCTCATCCTCATGGGCGGCGATCGCTCGATGGGGCCCGGCGGTTACGCGCGCACGGCCATCGAGGAAGTGTCGCCGGTCGCATTCGATCTCAAAGAAGAGAAACGCCGCGCATCGCTCGCCGAGGTCATCGCCATCGACTACTCAGGCTCGATGGGCATGATGGTGAGCGGGCAAACGAAGCTCGCGCTCGCCAACGAAGCCGCCGCGCGTTCCGCCTCGCTTCTCGGCCCGGGCGATCGCCTCGGTGTGGAGCACGTCGACACGCGCGTGCAATGGACGGTTCCGCTCGGCCCCGTCACCGACGTGAACGGCATTGGCGCGAAGATTCGCGCAGTCGCGGTGGGTGGCGGCGGCATCTACACGGACGTCGCGCTCGTCGCGGGCTACGAAGCGCTCTCGAAAGAGTCCGTGAACTTGAAGCACATGCTCCTCTTCGCCGACGGCGACGACGCCGAGCAAATCGCCGGTTGCCGCGCCATCGTGACGGGCTCCGCCGCAAAAGGCATGACGACGAGCGTCATCTCGCTCGGCCACGGCAAGGACTCCGCCGAGCTCGAGGTGCTCAGCAAAATCGGCGGCGGTCGCTTCTACTTGATCGACGACGCCACGAAGCTCCCTGCCGTGTTCACGCAAGAGACCATCTTGGCCGCGCGAAGCTCCATCAAGGAGGAGCCGTTCAAGGTCAGCGTCGGCTCTCCATCAGCGGCAACGCGCAACGTCGATTTCAAGGAGGCGCCGCAGCTTCACGGCTACGTCGTGACGGTTCCGAAAGCGCGCGCCACCGTCTCGCTCAGCGGTCCGGAGAACGATCCGATTCTCGCATCATGGTCGGTGGGCATCGGCCGCGCGGCCGCGTTCACGAGCGACTTCAAAGATCGCTGGGGAGCGACGTGGACGAAGTGGCCAGGCGGCGTGAAGATGATGGGCCAGCTCGGTCGCGATACCGCGAGAAAAGCGGACGATCCGCGCGTGCGCCTCGAGAGCGACGCATCGGGCGGCGAGCTTCACGTGCGCGCCGATGTCGTCGGCGATGACGGGCGCGCACAAACGTTTCGTCGTCTCACCGTGCATGTCGCGGGTCCCGATGGATTCGCGCGCGATGTGTCGCTCGAAGCGATTGGCGCAGGTCGTTACGGCGCAGCCATTCCGCTTTCGCGCCCCGGCACGTACGTCGCAACTGCGAAAGACGAAGCAAGCGGCGAAGCCGTCGGCACGACCGGGGCCGTGCTGAGCGCGGGCGAAGAGCTTCGACCCACGGGCAGTGATCGCCTGCTGCTCGCGCGCATCTCGACGATGACGGGCGGCAAAGTTCGCGACACCCTCGCAGGTCTCTATGACGATCGCGCCGCGTGACGCTTCGCGTACACGCCGCTGCTGCCGCTTCTCTCGCTCATCGCAGCGAGCGCGATGCTTCTCGGTGTTGCGTCGCGACGGCTCGGCGTCCCGTCGTTCATCACCGCGATGTTCGGTCGCGCGCGTGCCCGCTCCCGCCAGAGCGAGGCCGATCAACGCGCAGCTCTCGCATTCGCCGAAGCGCGCGAGCGCGATCGCACCACGCGCCAAACCAAAACGAGCGATGCCTTGCTCGCGCGCAAACGCAAAGCCGGTGTGCGCCCCGCGACGCCGCCACTCGCGGGCGGCTCGAGCATCCTCGGCGCCGCACCACCGCCCCCCGCTGCCCAGCGCCCGATCGGCACGCCTCAAGGACGCCCAATCGTGTCGCGCGCACCCGTCGGCGCGCCACGCGTGAGCACCGCCGAGCGTCTCGCCCAGAAGCGCCGCGAAAAGAAGTAAGCGCGAAGCCATTTCACGCAACTGCAGCCACCGCAGCTCGATGAGCGTGCATGGGCGACACGAGAGTCGAGAGCGATCCGTTCCGTTACGTTCGGCCTCCGGAAGACGAAGGGTGCGACGAGAAAACGAAGACGTGGCGAGACGATGTCGCGCGGCAACGCTTGGCACGAGCCCGATGTTGCGCAGACGTCGCAACAGAAGCCCGCCGTCAGCGGAGTAAAAATGTGATGAACCCCATCGACCAAACCCACCGACGATCTACGTGCACGCGAAGAAGCCGGAGGGTTTCAGTCTCCGTCAGAAGGCCTCGTTCGTCGTGTCGCTGGCCTGTAGCCCAGCGCGTACGCGTCGCACCTACATCAAAAATGGGGCGTGTACTTCGTACCGCTGATGCTCGTGGGTGTCATCGGTATGGCGTTTGGACCGCTTCGTCGCGATGCGCGCATTCGCAGAAGCGCATCGAGCGAAATCGCGTCGCTCTCGAGCGGTTCGTCGAGCAGCGTCGCGAAGAGCGACACCGCTTTCGCCTCTGAGGGATCACTGGAACGCGAAGATCGCGACGGTGCCGCCGACGAGCAGCACGGCGAGGACGCACGCGGCGACGATCACCGGCACGACCCACGCCGCTTTGTTCGTCGGCACGCCGGCGGGCGCCATTCCGTATTGCTGTGCGTTCACGTTCGCGAACGCTTGATCCATGCCCTGCCCGTATGGCTGCTGCTGCGGCTGCCAGCTTTGCTGATGTTGTTGCATCCCTTGCTGCTGCGGCGGCGAGGCGAACGGATCGGCTGCGGCCATCATCGGCGGCGGCGGCGCTGCCATCACGCGCTCTTTCGCCGCGGCGACTTGCTCGGAGAGCGTCGCTTGCGGCGTGATCGCCCACAACTTGTGGTCGCCCTCGAGCCCATACGCGTGACCAATCGCGTCCGCGAGGAGCCCCACCGTCTTCGTGCGGATGTTCGGGTTCTTCGCGAGCGCCTCTTCCATCACTTCGTCGAGCTTCGCCGGGATGTGGAACTTCGCTCGCCCTGCCGAGAGCGTTGGCGGGTCCGGCTCTTTCGTGAGGATCGCGAGCAAGATGGATGGGCCGTTGTTGCCGGGAAATGGAACACCGCCGCAGATGAGCTCGTACGCGATCGCAGCGAGCGCAAAGACGTCGGCGCGCGCGTCGAGGGTGTCGAGCCCTTGGGCTTGCTCGGGCGCCATGTAATAGGGCGAGCCAATCGTCGTGCCGAGCACGGTGAGCTTTTTGGCGTCCTTGTTCTTGTCTTTGACGGACCCAAAATCCAAAATTTTGACGACGTCGCCTTCTCGCGTGCCGCACAAGAACAAGTTGTCGGGTTTGAGATCACGGTGAACGAGCTGGCGCTGGTGTGCGCCGTCGAGGCCGATCGCCACTTGAGCGACCATGCGCACGATGCGCTCCGGCGGAAGAAACTTCTCGCGCTTCGCGATGAGACGGAGCTCTTCGCCTTCGAGGTATTCCATGACGAGCAGCCAAACTTTTGCGACTTCGTCTCGTTGGAAGTCGAGCACGTTCACGATGTGATCGTGCGGGAGCTCGCTCGAGATGGCGTACTCGCGCTTGAAGCGCTCAAGCGACACTTCGTCTTTCGAAACGTCGTCGTGGAGAACCTTCACCGCAACGCGCGTATCGGTTTGGCGGTCGATGCCTTCGTAGACGCGACCCATGCCGCCATCGGCGACGACGCGGCGAATTTCGTAACGGTCGCAGAGACGTTTGCCGATGCGCGGATCGTCTTCCGTCATCGGCGGAGGAGCCATGCTCGCCGCGACCAGCGATGTCCCGTCAGCGGGGCAAAAGCCCGCGTCGTTCGGGTACACACGCTGACACTTCGGACAGCTCTTCATGAGTTCGAGCCACTCACCCCTTGGATTCGCTCGGTGCCTCGGCTGATGCCGCCACCCCCGCCACATAGTAAATGATGCGGTTGCAGGATGGGCACTGCTCGATGATCGGCTCGCGACGTAGCTTGTGAAAGAGCTGCGGCGGCAATTGCATGTTGCATGCTTTGCAGGTGCCGGTCGTGGTTTGCGCGATGCCGGTGCCGCGCTTTTGGCGGACCATGTCGTAGCGGCGATAGAGCTGAACGGGGAGCTTCTTCACGAACTCGTCGCGGATCTTTCGCTTCTCGGCTTGCGTCGACTCGATGTCGGTGAGCTTCGACTGCACCCCGCCCTCGGTGGCGCCCAAATCGGCGGAGACTTTCTTCGCTTCTTCCTCGCCGCCCTCGATCTGCTGGCGCGCGGCTTCGGCGTCGGTGGTGAGGCGACCGATTTCGTCTTCGCGATCGCGGACGAGCTTTCGGAGCTCTTCGAGCTCGCGCTGCGCGGCATTCGCTTCGCGCTCGTTTCGGGCGCGGTTCATCTTCTCGCGAGAGTGATCGAGCTGCTGCATCATCGTGCGCACCTCGCTCATGTACTCGTTGCGAAGCTTTTCGACCGCCGACAGTGTCGTGCGATCGCTTTTGAGCTTTTCTTCGAGCCCCGAGAGCTTCGAACGCTGTGCATCGAGAGCGCCACGCTCTTGTTGCAAGTCGTCACCGAGCGTCTTGAGCTCGGCATCGACGGCGGCGAGCTCTTCTAAGGCACGAATCTGGTCGGTTACGCTTACGCTCAACTCATTCTCGCAGTGACTTAGTTTCTCGTGGGCCCACCTGGGTTCGAACCAGGAACGGCCCGGTTATGAGCCGGGGGCTCTGACCGATTGAGCTATGGGCCCGGACACGGCCACGAAACCTAGCGTAGGACCCTCGCCAAAGCAATGAGCGCGCCGAGTCAGTTGCTGCAACGCACAACGTGCAGCGCGTTTTCGTGCTCTCCCGCGACGAGAAGGTCGCCATTCGCGAGGGCCGAGAGCGCCCGTGCGGCGTCGAGGACGGGTTCGGGTGATTGAATCGAGCCAAATGCAGCTCGACCGCGGTTTTGCGTATCGTCGAAAACGAGCCATTCGTTCGCGAGTAGCGGAACACCTCGGCCGACATGCTCTGCAAGGACGACCGGCGCGGGCAGCTCCGGACCGCGAATGCGCACGAGAAGCGCCGTGCCGCCTTGGCCGGCGTGGAGCTCGAAAGCATCGCGCGCGACGACGTCCATCTCGTTGCCGCCGCGCGGGGTGACGTCGAACGACGAGACGCGACCCGAGTCGGGTGTGATGTGCCGCAGCGGCGAGGTCGGGTGGAGCATGCCGTCGAAGGCGAGCATCTCGACCCAAGCGTGATCGAGGTCTTGCCCCGCGCCTTCGGGCTCGATGCCAGCATCTGATTTCGGCAGGCCGCGATGCGCGAGCCAGAAGAGAATGATCGTCGGACCGATCGCGACGACGCGTGGTGTGTCGCCGTCGACGTCTTCTGGCGTGAGACGCACGGCAGGCTCGACTTTGCCGGCAAGCACGGTGCTCGCCCAAATCGCGCTGCCGTTGCTCGTGGGCGCGTCCCAGACGACGACGACGCCGCCGGTCGGTAACACGGCCGCATCGAACGCGAGCGACTCATCAATCGGATCGGGTGGCAGCTCTGCGATCGCCGACGCTGCCGAATCGCGGATGACGAGGTGACGCTTCGTGCCCTCGTACGCCACGGCCGTGGCCTTCTCCGAACCGAACGATGCGATCGGAAGCGGCGGCGGAACATCGCCGAATGCGTCTCCGAGCTCGGTGAAGCGCGCCGTGAGCTCGTCGATCTCGAGCAGACCCGCGCGATTGGCGCGACGCGCTCCGACCACGACACGCGTCCCGATGTGAATCGCACGCCCGAGCTCGAGCGCGCCCGGTAGCGCAATCGAGGACGTCTCGCTGCACCGTGATTTGGCTTCCGCGGCGTGCGGCGCAGCGTCGCGGTCGACGGGATCATCTTCGCCAGACGGCTTGGGCGCGCCACACCACGAGGCGCACCCCGTGCATAATGCAAGTATCGCGAAACGTTTCATTCGACGAAGCCGTCGATCACCTCGAGCGCGAGCTCGTACCGCTCGAACGGTGGCATCACGTATGCGCCGGCGACGTCTGCGCGAAACTCGGAGAGCATCTCGCGTGCGATCGCGACGCCTTCCTTGCGTGCGGCCGCGCCGCTTCCCGCTTTGCGCATGCGCTCGCGCACCGACTCGGGCACTTGCATGCCGGGCACTTCGTTGTGCAAGAACTCCGCGTTGCGATAGCTCGCGAGCGGCAAGAGCCCGACGAGCACGGGCAATCCGAGCGGGCGAATGTCGTTCAGGAAGCGACGGAGCTGCGCTGGATCGTAAACGGGTTGCGTCATCACCAAGTCTGCGCCGGCTTCTTTTTTCTGACGCAATCGTTCGAGCTCGCGCTCGTAGTTGAGCGCTGCGGGCTCGGCTCCGGTCGCGAGAACGAAACGTGTGCCGTCGCCGATGGGTTTGCCCGATGGGTCGATGCCGTGGTTCAAGCGCGACGCGAGCTTCAAGAGGCCGATCGAATCGAGATCGTAGACGGGCGTCGCATCGGGGAAATCGCCCATTTTGGGCGGGTCTCCCGTGATGATGACGAGGTTTCGGCAACCGAGCTGGTGCGCCGCGAGGAGGTGCGCGAGCGACGCGAGCAGATTCCGATCGCGCCCGCACACGTGGAGAATCGTCTCCATGCCGAGCGCCTCTTGAACGCGCGCGGCCATCGCGAGGTTTCCCATGCGTGCTTGTGCGCGCGCGCCATCGGCGATGTTGACGACGTCGACGCCGCCATCGCGGAGCATCTTTGCCGCGGCGAGCTGCTTCGTGAGGTCGAGCCCGATGGGCGGGTTGACCTCGACGGAGACGACGAACTTCTTGCCAAGTTTTTTCCCGAACGAGCTCCGCTCCGCGATGGTTGGTGGTGCCGTGGCGCCTCGGAGAATCGCGATCGGGATTTCGCTGTCGCCCTCGCGTGCTTCGGGACCTTCGGCGTACGACTCGTTGCCGATCATGCGCGCGGCAGCCGCGATGCGCCGCGTATGATCGGGTGTGGTGCCGCAGCAACCGCCGATCATGCGCACACCCATTTTGAACATGCGCCGCGCGTACACGCCGAAGTATTCGGGCGTCGACACGTACACGAGGCGGTCATCCACGCGACGCGGCAAGCCTGCGTTCGGCACCGCGGACACCGGAACGCCGAGAGCGAGCATCGGCTCGACTGCGGCGAGGACGTTCATCGGACCGTCGGAGCAGTTGACGCCAATCACGTCGGCACCCCAGTCGATCATCATCTTGCCGATGTCGCGTGCGCTTGTGCCGTCGGCCATGCGGCCTGCTTCGTCGACCGAGACGTGAGCGATGATTGGCACGGCTCCGCCGGATGCGTGGCGCGCCGCTTCGATCGCGAGGCGAAGCTCGGGGCTCTGGCGCATGGTCTCGATGACGAGCGCATCGACGCCGGCCGCCATCAGCGCGGCCGCTTGCTCGCGGAGCGCATCACCGACACGCCGCAAATCGGCGTCGAGCGCTTCGCCGAGGAAGTACCCGCTCGGCCCAATCGCGCCACCGACGAATTTCGCGCCGCTCTCGCGCGCGAGCTTCACGCCCGCCGTGTTGAGCTCGACCACGCGATGCTGAAGCCCATGCTTCTCGAGCCGGAGCGCGTTGGCGCCGAACGTGTTCGTCTCGATGAGCTGCGCGCCTGCACGCACGTAGTCCTCGTGGACTTTGCGGACGAGCTCGGGCCGCGTGAGGCAGAGCTCCTCGAAACATGCAGAATACAAGACGCCGCGCTCGTAGAGCTGCGTGCCCATGGCGCCGTCGATGACGACGGTGCCTTCACGCAATGCTTGGAGGAGCGCGCTCATGTGGCAGGGCGTTGTAGCAGATTCAGAACGCGCCGCTGACGCCGAGACCGGCGAAGCTGGGGCCGAGCAGCGGGCGAATCGCGACGTGCGTCGGCTCGTTGTCGCCGACGACGAAGAGGACGACGCCGGTGATCGCGACGACAGCGCCGGTGATGAAGAGGGCGATGGCGGCGGACTGCGATGCGCTCGATTGACCTTCGTATGAAATGGCCGACGCACAGTCACTGTTCGCGCTGACGCCGTTCAGCGAGGGGCAAGAGCCGGACGAGGCGGCGTTGGCGCGCCTCTGGAGGTTCGAGGCGTTAGAGTGATCGATGAACGCGAGGATCTGCGGCACGAAGGCCGAAGCGAATGCCGTCGCGCCGATGATGATTGTGACGAAGCCGGCGGTGCGCATCGTCGTCCAGTGGGTTTGCGTCGGCGTAGGCGTGAGCGTCTGCGTTTGCGTTTGCGTCTGCGTCTGCGTCTGCGTTTGTTGAGTGTCGAAGGTCACCGGGCGGCTGTGCTCGCCAGGTGCCACGATGACTTGGCGGTCGAAGGTGCGCGTATCGGGGAGCTGGATGTGGATTTTGTGCGTGCCAGGATCCACATCGACGGACTGACCATCGATCACTCCGATGTTTGCACCATCGAGCGTCACGACGCCGCTGGCGACGTCGCCGTCTTTGTCTTTCACGCGGACGATGATCGACGGGGTTGTTTTCTTGAGCTCGTCGAGGCGACTCTGACAGTCAGCGCTGATTGCCGCAGGGCACGCCGACTGCGCGCACGAACGAAACGCCGTCTTGGCTTCGAGCAAACGGCGCTCGTCGACGAGCTTCTGCGCGCGCTCCGATGCGTCCGCGCATGAGTTCGTGCTTTCCGCGAACGCAGGACTCGAGAGCAACAACGCCGCAATCGCGACGCTGATGCGCATCAGAAGGTGCCGAAGACGCCCATTCCGGCGCCTTGTGGCGTGGCCCACGGCGAGAAGTGAAACGATGCCTTCGGCGGCTCGGGCTTTGCGGTGGCGGTGGTCGTGTTGCCACCGACGAGGAACATCACGATGCCCGCAATGAGAACGACGCCGCCAGCGATGCCGATGCCGATAGCCGCGCCTTGCGAGCCGAGCGCTTGGGTTTGGTAACTGATGGCCGATGCACAATCGGAGTTCGGGCTCGTGCCGCTCAACGTCGGACAAATGCCGGGGCTTGCTGTGTTTGCGCGCGACTGGAGGTTCGTTGCGTTCGAGTGATCGACGAGCGCGAGGATCTGCGCGACGACCGCGCCGGCGATTGCAACGCCGCCGATGATGGTGGTGATGAGGCCGAGCGTCTTGACGGTCGACCATGTGACTTCGGGCTTGTCCCCGCCTCCACCGCCGTTACCACCGCCGTTGCCGCCGCCGCCACCGCCGCGCTCTGCGTCGAGCTCTTCTTTCGTCTTGTCCGTGAGGTTTGCGATGACGTTGTGGGGCGAGCTCGCAGCGTCGAGCGTGAAGTGCTTGGTGAAGTCGTGTTTGCCGGGCGCGGTGATCGTCAAGTCGTGCTCGCCCGGGTCGAGCGCGATGTCGATGCCGATGAAGTCTTTGTCGCGACCTTTTGTGTCGTCGTCGAACTTCATGGAGAGGCCCGGCACAATCGGCGAGACCTGCACGCGAACTTTGAGGAGCGAAGGCTCGAGCGCGTGCGCTTGATCGGCGGCGTACTTCTGAGCCGCCTCACCGCGCGGAAGCGACGACGATGC
This sequence comes from Polyangiales bacterium, assembly GCA_038239005.1. GTDB lineage: Bacteria > Myxococcota_A > Polyangia > Polyangiales > Polyangiaceae > DASXHD01. The sequence goes on along the minus strand of JBBSFE010000049.1, from coordinate 4,203 downwards.
GTCGATGTAGGCGTTGTACGCGCTCGCGGTCTTGCCGAGCTTCTTGAAACACTCGCCTTGCACGAGCTCGGTATTCGGTTGCGGGTCGAGCTTGAACGACGCCGTGAGTCGCTGACACGCCTCCGGGTACTTCTTCTCCACCATGAGCGTCTGCCCCTCTTTGAAGAGCACTTCGGCTTGCGCGGAGTTCTGCGCGAAAGCACGCATGGGGAGCTGCGTCGCGACGAACGCTACGAGCGTGAGGAGTGAGATGAAGAAGCGCTGGAGCGCTCGGAGCCGGGCCATGCCCATGAAGTACCCTGAATCGAGCGCGGACGTCCAGCTTACGGGCGCCGTTGCATCGTCAGCGGATCGAAAGCGCCGGTGCTCGTTGGGTGCGCCGTCACCTGCGTCGCTGCGGTCGTTGCGGCCGTCGTGGTTGCGGTCGTTCCAGTGTGCACGGGCCTCGTGTGGCCGGTGGCCGTGGTCGCTGCGGTGCCCGTGCCGGCGCCCGTTTGGCTCGCGGTGGGGTCGACCTTCGCGGTCGGGTCCGTCTTCGCGGTTTCCGTTGCGGTTGCCGTTGCGGCTGTCGTCGTTGTCGTTGTCGTTGTCGTTGGATCGGTCTTGGGCGGATCGGTCGCGTTTGCCGTCGTTGCCGTGGGCGCCGCTGTGTGACGCGTCGCCGCGTAGACGCCGCCGCCGACAAGGCCCGCGAGCAAGAGTCCGCCGCCGACGAGGCCCGCGATGAGCGGAGCTTTGCTCTTGGGTGGTGCGTTGCCCGCCGTGTTTCCCCAACCGCCCGAGCCTGTTTGTGAGCCGAGCATCTGTGTGCCGCCTTGCGGCGAGAACTGCCCTTGCTGCACGCCGCTCTGCGATGACGAGAAGCCGCCCTGCGGGTTCGGCATGTTGTGAACGCCGCTGTTCGAGGACGAGAACTGCTGCGGCCGTGGCCCACTTTGCGATGACGAAAAATTCCCGTTGTTCTGGCGCCCATCGGGCATCGACCCGGACATCGGCATGACGACGTTCGGCTTCGGCAACCCGAGAGCTTGCGTGACGCGCTCGACCGACACGAAGCTGCGCGCGGGCGCACACGGTGCGATCGCTTGCGCGAGCTCGGCGACGTTGTTGAAACGCGCGTCGACCTGACGCGTGAGACAACGCATGATGGCGTCACTCAAGATTTGTGGAACGTCCGGCCGCTTGTGCGAGACGGGCATGGGCGGCTGCTCGAGGATCGCGATGAAGAGCTCGCCGAGCGTCTCGCCGTTGAACGGCACGGTGCCCGTGAGAAGCTCGTACAAGATGACGCCAAGCGCCCAGATATCTGCGCGCGCGTCGACGTTCTTCGCGGAACGAAGCTGCTCGGGCGACATGTAGAGCGGCGAGCCGAGCATCGATTTCGTCGATGTGAGGTTGTGATTGCCGCCCGTTTCACCGAACGGGTTGGACGCCTTCGCGATTCCGAAGTCGAGGACCTTGACGATGTGTGAGCCGTCGGTGCGCTTGTGCAAAAACAGGTTCGCGGGTTTCAAGTCGCGGTGGACGATGCCGAGCGCGTGCGCTTGCGCGATCGCTTCGAGGCCTTGGAGCACGTAGTCGACGGCTTCTTCGACGGGGAGCGCGCCGGTCTTCTCGAGCATCTGAGAGAGGTCCTCGCCGTCGAGGAACTCCATGACCATGTACGGCATGCCTTTTTCTTCGCCGATGTCGAAGATGCTGCAGACATGCTCGCTCTTGATCTTGAATGCGTTCTTTCCTTCGTTCGTGAATCGGCGGCGTGCTTCGTCGTTCTGCGCGATTTCACCGAGCAAGAATTTGATCGCGATGCGCTGATCGAGGAGCAAGTGATGCGCCGCGAGGACCGCGCCCATGCCGCCTTTTCCGATGATGCGCTCGATGCGATATTTCCCCGCGAGCGTCTCGCCAGGTTTTGGGAGGTGTTCTTCGTCTGCGCTCATGGGTAGTGGCCGAGCATAGCGTGGTTCGGGCCTTTTTTCCCCAAGCCACACTATTAAGGTGGGAGCCTGTAGGTTAATTACGGCTGACCCCTCCAATGGTTTTGGACGAGCTCGAAATACCCCTCAGCCGTGATCCGGCCGATTTGGTGGCTTATTCGCGGGATCTCTTTCCGCGGCATCATTTGGCTGTCCGAAACGGGCGCGTCGCCGAGCATTCGCCAGCGGCGATCGTATGGCCACGCTCGACCGCGGAGGTCGCGCACCTCGTGCGCATCGCGAACGAGCACGGCATTTCGCTCGTTCCGTTCGGGGCCGGCAGTGGCGTGTGCGCTGCGGTTTTGCCGACCGAGCACACTGTCGTGGTCGATCTCAAGCGCATGAGCGCGGTCCGCGCGCTCGACGAAGCACGCCGCACGATCACGGTCGAAGCCGGTCACATGGGTTTGCCGCTCGAAGAGCTGCTCGAGCGACGCGGGCTCACGCTCGGGCATTTTCCGTCGTCGATCTTGTGCAGCACCGTCGGCGGTTGGGTCGCGGCGCGGAGCGCGGGGCAAGCGTCGGGGCTCTACGGGAAAATCGAGGACATGGTCGTCGCGCTAGAGTGCGTGACGGGTCGCGGGGACGTCGTGCGGCTCGTGCATCGGCCCCATGGTCCGAGTCTCGTGCCCGCGATCATCGGCAGCGAAGGTACGCTCGCCATCGTGACCGCGGCAAAGCTCCGCCTTCATCCAGCGCCGACGATGCGTGGGTTCGCAGCGTGGTCGATGCCGTCGATGCCCGATGGCTGGAACGCGATGCGCGAGATGTTCCAATCCGGTCTTCGACCGGCCGTGCTTCGTCTCTACGATCCATTCGACGCAGCACTCGCGCGTCGCGGCGGCGTGCGCACGAAGAAAGGTCCAAGCGGGCCGGGTCGTGGTGCAGCAGCGCTTCGCACGCTGCTTCGACGACCGCGCGCGATCTCCGAGCTCCTCGACACGAGCGCGGCAAGCGCAGCCCTCGGCGGCGCGCTGCTCGTCGCGATTTTCGACGGCCAAGACGATCGCGTTTTTCTCGACGTCGCACGTGCGCGCGCCGTCGCCGAAGGCGCGGGCGCGAAATTCGAAGGGGAAGCGCCTGCGCGAAAATGGCTACTTCACCGCTATTCCGTGAGCTATCGGCAATCGCCGCTCTTCGCCGATGGCCTTTTCGTCGACACGATGGAAGTCGCCGCAACATGGTCTCGGCTTGGCGCGCTCTACGAAGGTGTGCGTCGCGCGATCGGGCGCCGCGCGTTCGTGATGGCGCACCTCAGTCATGCGTACCCCGATGGGTGCTGCATCTATTTTTCGTTTGCGGGCGTCGAGGGCTACGACGAAATCTGGCAAGACGCGCTCGGCGCGGCGGTCGAAGCGGGCGGCGTCATCGCCCATCACCACGGCGTTGGTCGCTCGAAGGCGCCGCGGCTCGGTGAAGAGCTCGGTCGCGGGCTCGACGTTCAGCGCGCGATGAAGCGAGCGTTCGACCCAAACGGCATCTTGAACCCGGGCGCGCTCTTGCCGCCGATCACACCCAACGCTTTCGCGGGACACATATCGTGATCACGCTCGATCGCGAGAGCCTGCTCGTTCGTGTGGAAGCGACCACGCGCTTCGCAGATCTCGAAGCCTGGCTCGCGCGCGATGATCTCACGCTCGACGCCGGCGCTTGGGACGGCACCATCGGCGATTGGCTCGCGGCCGGCGCGCCAGGAGCGCGAAGCGCGTGGCTCGATCCGGCCGACCACTTGATCGCGGGATTCACGTCGCGCACACGACAAGGCGATGCCTTCGAAATTCGCCCTGCGCCTCGACGCGCCGTCGGCCCCGATCTTCTCGCGCTCATTCTCGGCACACACAACGAGCTCCTTCGCCTCGATTCCGTGTGGCTCCGCGCCCACCGTCGAGGTGTCGCGCGCCCATCCACCGAACCATTCGAAGACGACACCGAGCCCCTCACACACGACGAACGCGCCCTCTACACGGCCATCCGCGTCGCCTTCTAAGTCGCGTCGAGCCCGTCGAGGCGCGCCGCGAATACAAGTGTGCGTCGCAGTCGGCGCCCGGAGCGAATTCGCATTTGGACGCAAACGCCCACCGGGCGTCTGACTGAAAATGAACGTGGACAGATAACCCTCGCGTGATGCGAGCGAATATTTAACGCGGCAGCCATGTTTCAAGCGCGAGGTCTTGCACCCTCCGCGACACCTCACTCACGCACGGTGGTGTAGTGCGACGTTTTGGTT
>JBBSFE010000048.1:0-40887 GCA_038239005.1 Polyangiales bacterium | reverse complement strand
GATGCCGAACGCACCGCGTAGCGGCGACGCCTCCTGGCGTCGTCCTTGAACCGCGCGAGCACCGTGCGAAAATCAGACAGCCGAGCGACCCCACCTACCAGCCAAGACTCTCCGGCTCCGCGTCCGGCTCCGGCTCCGTCTCCGGCTCCGCTTCCGTCTCCGGCTCCGACTCCGCCTCCGGCTCCGCCTCCGACTCCGACTCCGGCTCCGCTTCCGGCTCCGGCTCCGCTTCCGGCTCCGGCTCCGACTATCGCGGGCGGTGGGCGTTGCTGGCTGCGGCTACTCGCTCGGCGTCCAGGCGGCGGGCTTCGAGTAGCGCTTCGCGTGCGAGCGAAGCATACGAGTCGATGCGCGTATAGACGTGGTTGCCGTCAGTGAAGCAGCTTCGACCGCGCGAGACGATGCCGACGATTTCGCCCGAGCGCGCGTCGAGTGCGGGGCCGCCGGAGTCGCCGCGGCATGTGGCTTCGTCGACTTCGAATTCGCGCGGGCCGAGCACCGCGCCCGTGGAAGAGTTGTGGCCTGGGCCCACCGCGAGCACTTGCGTGGCGTCGCGCGGGACGCGCGTGCCGACGTCGCCGAGGAAGCCGCCGCCGAATCCGATCGGGACGATGAAGTCGCCTTCTTGCACGGGAGCGTCAAGGCGCATCGAAAGCGATTGCACATCGTCGAGAGGGCGATCGAGCACGAGGAATGCGACGTCGGCGTCGCAGAGAACGTGCGTGCGTGGGTGCAGCGTGCGCGTTGCGTAGGCGCGTGGTGTGTCGAGTGTGACGTCGACGCGTGTGCCCGTGTAGATCGCGATCGATGCGGGGTCTTCGTCTGCGCCGAGGTGCGCGCCGTTGTGAGACGCACCGTGCGTGTCGCACGAGGGCGATGCGGTAAGCGATCGCGACACGCAGTGGCGCGCCGTGAGGACGAGATTCGGCGCAACCAGCGCGCCGCTACACAAGGTCATCGAGCCGTCGTCGGGGTGACGTGTCGCGACCGCAACAACGCCTCGCGCAGCCAGCCGCGTCGTCGTTGCGGTGAGAGGTGGCACCGCTTTTGCGCATGTGATCATCGAAGCTGCCAACATCATCGCTGCGACGTACTTCACGGTCATCTGATTGAGCGCTCTTGCCTCGATCGTGGCAGATGATCCGTGCGCGCGCTCGTGGTCCATCAAAAATGTGTGGGAGAGCATGCGCGTGGTTCGCATGCTAGAGTTTCAATCCGTGCGCGTCGTCGTCGTCATCATGGCCACGGCTCTTCCGGTCGCTGCGCTCGAGCTCGCTTCCTGCGGCGGTCACGTGAATCCGGGCGGCGACGCCACCATCGCCGACACGGGCATCGCCGAGCGAATCGAGGAGCCGTACTTCCCCGATGCGTCTTGCTACGTGCGCATCGACAGCCCACCGCTCCAGCCAGGCAACCATGTACCGATCCATACGGACGATGGCGGACCCAATGAAATCACGACGTGGGATTCGAATCCGCCGTCGAGCGGCGATCACTATCCGATTTGGGCGGCGTTTCAGGAGTACGACGCAGCCGTACCGCGAGGCTATTACGTGCACGACCTCGAGCACGGCGCGATCGACTTTCTCTACAACTGCCCACTCCTCGACGCGGGCGTTCCCGACGCCAGCGCTGGTGATGCCGGCGATGCGGGTCCCGTCGATCCGTGCGACGCCATTCGCATCGGCATGCGCGCAGCGGTCGCGTCACTGCCCGACGATTCGCTTTGCGATCCTAGCATTCGCGTACGCTTCGTCATCACACCTGATCCGTTGATCGATCATCCGGTTGCTGCGTCGAGCTGGGGCTGGACATACGTTGCGTCGTGCCTTGACCTCCCGACGCTCTCGGCGTTCGCGAAGGCGCACTACGGGCAGGGCACCGAAGATTTCTGCTCCAATGGCACCACCGGTTTCTGACGCGCGGCACGCGCGGCGCGTGTCGATGGTCGCGCGCATCGACGAAGAGCTCGGTCCGTTTCCGAGCGAGCATCTGCGTGCGATGCGCGATGTTCCGCGTGAACGATTCGTCCGGCCTGCCGATGTCGATCGCGCCGAAATCGACACGCCGCTCGCGCTCGACGACAGTGGGCAAGCCACGATCAGCGCGCCGCACGCGTATCTCCTCTCGTATCGTCTCGTAGGGCTCGCCGAAGGCGATCGTTTGCTCGAGCTAGGCTCGGGCTCGGGCTATGGCGCAGCGCTGGCCGCGGAGATCGTCGGGCCACGCGGAGCGGTCGTCACGATCGAAATCGACACACCGCTCGCTGCACGAGCGCAGGAGCTCCTCGCCGACCGCGCGAACGTGCGCACGTTCGAAGGCGACGCGCTTGGCGCAGCGCGCCTATTTGCAGAATGCAACAAAGCCGTGTGCGCATTTGCCGTGGCCGAGCTCCCGCTCGCGTGGACGAACGCGCTTCGGCCAGGTGCCGTGCTGGTCGCGCCGGTCGGAGCGGCGGGGTCGCAGCATCTCGTCCGCGTCGTCCGCGAGCCGGGCGGCGTGACGACGACGCGCCACGGAGCGGTCCGATACGTTCCGAATCGTTCCTCGTGATAGAGCGTTGAAGCTCAAGTGAACGCCGACGCAAAGCTTGGTGTGTTCGACTCGGGTCTCGGCGGCTTGACCGTCGTGCGCGAGCTCCGGCGCGTGCTGCCGAACGAGGACATCGTCTACTTGGGCGACACCGCGCGCGTTCCGTACGGCACCCGAGCGCCAGAAACGGTCGCGCGTTACGCGATGGGCTGCGCGAAGTGGCTCGTCTCACGCGACGTGAAGGCGATCATCATCGCGTGCAACACCGTGAGCGCGGTCGCGCCCGAGCGCTTGCGCATCGATCTCGACATGCCCGTCCTCGGTGTCATCGAGCCCGGCGCGCGCGCCGCGGTGGCCGCAACGAAGACGGGTCGCGTCGGCGTTCTCGCAACGCTAGCAACGACCGCATCAGGCGCATACGCACGTGCGGTGTCGACCATGTCGACGCGTTGCGAAGTTTTCGGCCAAGCCGCGCCGCTTCTCGTGCCGCTCGCCGAAGAAGGGTGGACCGAGGGCGAAGTACCGCGCCTTGCCGCGCGCCGTTACCTCGAGCCCCTCTCGCGGCACTCGGTCGACGTTGTGGTTCTTGGTTGCACGCACTACCCGCTCTTGCGTGACGTGATCGAATCCGAAGCGAAGGCTTTGATGGGCAACGTCGCGATAGTCGACAGCGCAAACGCCGTCGCGCAAGAAGCCCACGCATTCCTGCATGCGCGCGCCCTCGCCCACCCCGCTGGCCGTCGCGGGTCGCTCTCGCTCGCCGTCACGGATCTTCCGAAGACCTTCTCGGAGGTCGCTCGCCGTTTCCTTGGCGAAGACGCCCGTGATGCGGAGCAGGTCGATCTGTGATGCACGCTCCAACTGCCGCCCCAGCTCCGTCTCCGACTCCGTCTCCGTCTCCGTCTCCGTCTCCGTCTCCGTCTCCGACTCCGTCTCCGTCTCCGACTCCGTCTCCGTCTCCGACTCCGTCTCCGTCTCCGACTCCGACTACGGCTGGATGCGAATCATTCGGGGTTTGTCCACGGCGAAGGGCTGCGCGGCGATTGCGGCGAGCGCCGCAGTGATGTCTGCCTCGAGGGCCTCGTGCGTCGTCAGGACGATGTCGGCCACGCCGCCTTCTTCCTCTTGCACCATTTGCTCCACGACAACGTTTGCGTCGCCGAGCGCGAGCGCGACGCGTGCGAGCGCGCCCGGCTGGTTGCGCGCGCGAACGCGGATGTAATAGCGCGACCGAAGCGCCGAGACCGACGCCACCTTCCGACGGCGCATCTGCATGCCGCGCGTCATCAAGCCCGCTGCATTTCCCCGTAACGCGCTCGCGACATCGAGCACGTCGGCGACGACGCTCACCGCCGTGGGCATCGCGCCAGCGCCGCGACCAATCAAGAGCGCGGGTCCAAGCGCGCGGCCCTCGATTTCGATCGCGTTGAGAACGCCAGACACGCTTGCGAGCGGCGCGTCGGCGCGTACGAGCGCGGGGTGCACCCGCAGCTCGATTTCGTCGTCGCGGTCGGCGCCAATCGCGAGGTGCTTGATGACGAAGCCAAAACGTTTGGCGAAGCGATGGTCGATCGGCTCGAGCGCGCGAATGCCCTCTGTCATGACATCGGCGATCTCGACGCGCGCGCCGAACGCGAGCATCGCGAGAACCACGAGCTTGTGCGCGGCGTCATGACCGCCGACGTCGAGCTCTGGATCGGCTTCAGCGTACCCGAGCTCTTGCGCCGTCTTCACGGCGACGTCGAACGATTCGCCGTGCTCGCGCATGCGCCACAGAACGAAGTTGCACGTTCCATTGACGATGCCCGAGAGCGACCGCACCCAATCGCTCGCGAGGGCCTCGCGCAATGTGCGGATGATCGGGATGCCACCGCCAACGGACGCCTCGAATGCGAGATCGACGCCCGCGGCCGTTGCGCGCTCGACCAAATCTGCGCCGCACGTGGCGAGGAGCATCTTGTTGGCGGTGACGACGCCGCGTTTTCGTTCGATGGCGCGCTCGACGTAGCTGCGCGCAGGATCGAGACCGCCCATCGTTTCGACGTAGAGATCGATCGATTCGTCACCGAGGACCAGCTCTGCGTCGGTCGTGATGATGGAGCGGTCGAGCTCGGGCGGACGCGGCTTCTGCGCGTCGCGAACGAGAACGCGCGCGATTTCGATGGGCGCGCCCGCACGTTCGGCGAGATATCTCGCGTTGTCGACGAGCAGGCGCACGACACCGCCGCCGACTGTGCCGCAACCCAAAAGCCCGACGCGCACGGGAGCCTCGCGGAGAGCGGAAGGTGCCATGGCGCCCATGATGCCCGTGGCGCGGGCGGCTGGGGCTGCTAATTTGGCGCATACGATGTCGGGGGCCGCACTCTCGCCGGGAGCCATATTCGCCCCCATCGTGCTCTTGACATCGCTCGGGTGCACGAGCAGCAATCTCATCGCGCCTGGCGCACGCACCGCTCTCATGCGGTCGACGAGCGCGGATACGATGCGACTTCCCACCGCCGATGGAAGCGTCGTCGAGTTCGGCCCCAACGCAACGCTCCACCTCGGCGCATACCGCGATTCCACGGAAATTTCGGCGAGCGAGCTCTACACCAACGAGCACGGCCTTTTCCGCAGGAACGGCACGCTCATCGCGACATGGGACGAGCTCACATCCGTGAAAGTCGAACAGCTCGATGGCGCCGCCACGGTCGCTCTCACGACGATCGCCGCAGCGGCTGTGGTCGTCATCGCGGCGCTTCTGAAGAGCTCGCCGAGTAGCGGCAGCGGCGGCAAAAGCGGACCTTCGAGTACGCCAAAAGCTTCCGGTCGTTCGGCGCCCAATCCTTCTTCCGTACAAACCGATCCAGCGGCAGCCGAGCTCGTCTTTCGCACGGCCGAAGCCCTCGCCAATCATTCGACAATCACCGTTGCTCCTCCCGAAGACGAAGAAGAGCCGCCCACCGACACGACGATGCCGCTCTTCTCGCGTGGTGCGCGCCGCCGCGCGAACGTTCGTGCGATCGCGCGCCTCGAAGGCGGAGCGTGCTGGCCAAGCGAGGCAGGTGATTGCGTCAGCGCGGGCGCGCGCGTCGGTGTGCGCTTGCTCGATTTTTTCGAGCTAACCGGTGGCCTTCGCACCGAGACTTCGAAAAATCTCACGACGCCGCTCGTCGTTGCAGGCGCGGCCATTCACGGCGAGTCTCCCGCGCTCCACTGGCTGGCGCTCGCGCTCGGCGTGAGCGTTGCGTTCGATGGAGATCACGCGCGCGTCGTTCCTTCATTCGCTGTTCGCTTTCGCCTGCTGCGTGGCTTTTGGCTCGGGCTCGTTCCCGTGCAGCCGATCTATTCGACCGACACCGGCAATTGGCAAATGGCGTCCGGCCTCGAGCTCACCGGCGAATTCTAGAGCGCAGGCTTGCAGTCGACTGACATCTGGTAGCTCGTGAGCGTCGGCGACTTCAGGCCGTCGCTCGTCGGGACAACGTGCGATCGGACGCGTATGTATCCGGTCTTCGTCGATAGCGACTTCGCCTTCATGAACGCGCCGAGATCGACCGCGCCCGTTTGCGTGTTCGGTGTCGCCTGCGCTTCTGCGAACATCGTCGATATTTCGGTCGCCGTCGCGAGGCCCGCGAGCGTCGTCGCACCGCGAACGTAGTAATCGATGTGCGAGTCGCCTGGCGTCGTCGAGACCCAGTTGTAGATCGTCCACTCCGCTTGCGTGCCCTTCGGGCATGCGCTCACGCCATCGAAGTCGCGTGTGTAGTCCGTCGCGACGTATGCCGACGTGAGGGGCGGCACCACGATGGTGACTGGCGTCGACGACAAGAGCTGATTGTTGATGCCGTGGATCTCGATCTTGAACTGGAAGATCTGCATCGTGCTCGACTTCGTCACCGCCCCAGGCACGGCGAAGTTGATCTTGAAGTTTGGCGTCGTGCCCGGTGAGCACGTGGCGTACGTGTTGCCGACTGGAGCGCTACACCCCGTCACGGTTTGCGCGACGATGCTCGTCACGAACGTTGCGTCGTCGATGTTGGTCGGCGTAAGCACGTTCTTGCCTGCGTTCGTTCCCGTGACGCCGTCGAAGTCGGTGAGGTCGTCGTCATCGACTGCGATCGCCGTGATGGGCTGCGCAAGGTTGTTGGTGAGGTCGGCGACTTCGGATGCCACGATCGATCCGAGGTTCGTGCCCGTCGGGCAACGCGGGTCCGTCCCTTTGTAGGGCCCGGCCGTGCCGTCTTGTTGCACGCTGTAGACCATCGGCGTCGTTCCGTTGACCGCGCCTGTGTCGATCGCGAGCTGCTCGAGCGAGTAACGCGTGAACGCGCGCTCCCAGGAGTTCACGGTCTGGCCGCAGGTCGGTCCGCTCATGTCGATCGACGTCACGAGCGCGTTGATTCCGGGCGCCTTCAGCGATGCGAGCATCTGCGAGTACGAGGGCGTCGTGAGCGCGGTGCCGTGCGGATTTCCGCCGACGCGCGGGTCATCGATGTTGGGCCACATGTTGAGCTGATACATGCCCGTGTTGACGGGCGTCGCAATGAACGCGGTCGTGTCGACCTTGTCGAGCACGAGGCGGTAGTTGCCCGGCTGGAGAATGCCGACGAGCGCCGAGTTGCCCTTTGCGATGCCAGCCACTGCCGCGGTGACACCCGACGGCGTGACGGCCGAGAGCCACGAGAATGCGTCGTCGTTGCAGCCGACGAGATTGCCGGTCCCCTTGTCGATCAAGTAGAGCATCGTGTCGTACGCTGAGCCGACGGTGTCGAACCAGTAGCGCTGGTTCGCGGCCGTCACGGTGAAGTCGTAATAGACATCCATGCCCGTCGCGGTCGGTCCCACGCCGTTGATCGTGCAAGTCTGCGTTGCACCCGAAACGTATTTCGTGGTCGTCGCGACGTTCGACTGAGAGAGCTTCCCGGTGAGGTTGCCCGTGAAGATCATCGGCGTGCCAACCTGCGCACTCGTGAGTGTCACGAGCTGCGTCGCGGCTTCGGCGGTTGGCAAGTTGGGCGTCTTCGAACCGAGCGAGGGCGACTGATACCAGTACCAACTGTTCTCGGTCGTGTAGTCGGCCGTCGCGTTCCACGGGAAATATTGCGGCTTGAACTCGTAATACGGAAACGATCCTCCCGGCCCGTTCTGCATCGGCGCATCTTGGAAGAGCATCACGATGTGATAAGCGCCCGGCCGAAAGCACGGCGCGCCCACGGTTCCGATGGCGCAGCCCGTCGTGGGTTTGTTGTACGCCGTCAGCAGAGACGCACCGGACGCCTGCCCGTAGTACGCGCTCACGTTCCACCACCAATCGGCGGGCATGGCGCTCGGGTAAACGAAGTCGACCCAGCCTTGGAGTGCGCTGTTGGTCGCCATCGCGTAGAGCGCGGGCGTCGTCGATTGTGCGACGACGTACGGCGTGTTCACGAAGATCGTCGAAGCGTTGGTCTTCATCAGCGCGATGTCATTGACGGTCGGCGTCGCGTTGGTCGACATGCTCGTGCGGTTTTCGTAGACGACGTTGCCGCTCTGTTGCGAGCCGTAGGGCCACGCTTCGTAGTTCGTGAAACGCCCGTCACCGAACGCGATGTTCGGAATTGTCTTCTGGAGGGACGAAACGACCGTCGGGATCTGGGTTGCGAGCTGCGTGATGGAGCTCTGCATCGAGACCGTCGAGTTGAACATGAAGTAGACGTCGACCGTGTTGAGCGTGACCGACGCATCGATCGGATCGATCGCCGTGTCTCCAGGATTCATCACGTGGTAGATGCCGCCTTCGAACGATTTGCCGCCGTCCGCGAGGATCGCCAGCACTTGGCTGTTCGGTGCGTCGGCCGCGCCATCGAACGACGAGCCCACTTGCGCGTCATCCGAGAAGCCACCATCGGGCGTCTCGTTGATCATCTGGCAATACGGATCACACGGGTTGCCCGCGCACTGCGAGCTCGGAACTTGCGTGAGCGCTTGAAGGTGCGCCTGCTCTTGCTGCGGCTTCGGCGTGAGATCGGCGAGCGCGCTGCACGTCGACCACTTGCCGCTTTCGCAGCGCCTGTAGCCCATCGAGCACATCGGCGTGCCGTCCGCGGTCTTGCCGCTGACCTCGCCACATTGAATGAGCGTGTCACCGCTGCACGCGCAACCGGTGTTGGGTGTGTCGCACGAGAGGCCCGTCGATCCGACGCTGCCATCAGCGTGTGTGCCGTTCGGGTCGGTGATGTTCGATGGCGGTGCGCTACAGCCGACGGCCCACATCACGAATGCGAGCGCGGCACTGAGGAGCCAGGTGGCAAGGACGATGCGTTTCATTTGGCCGACACGTCGACTTTCTGCCCATCGAACGTCATCGCAACGGTCCAACCCTTGGGGCTAAGAGAGGTGGTGGCACCGAGAAGAGTACCGAGTGTCGTCGTGCCTTCGCTCGTGACGATCGATGTGCTGCCTGCGCTCTCCGGAATCACCGCGCTGAGCTTACCGCCCGTGAGCGATTGGCAGTACGTGTCACCGTAGGTCGCCGAGGTCGTCTCGCTGACGACTTGAATCCAAACTTCCGTGCTCGACGCGTCGATGGCGACGATCCACTCGGAGCCGGAGGCCGTCGAAAAGTCCGACGTCGAACGCGTCATGGCGGCCGCCTCGCCGGCGTGATCGTACGGGTAGTATTGCTGATAGCTGCCGTTCGTCCGCGTGCCAGATGCGCGCGCCGTCCACACCAAGCTCGAATCGACGTAACTCGCGATCGTGAAAGGGTGCTCACCGACGAACATCGGGTTCACGGCGCTCGCAAGCCCTGGCGTGACGCTCGAATCAAACGCGGCGTTCGTTGCCCACCACCCGAGCTCGGCGCTGCATGCTTCGTCGTTGCCGCCTTTCGGAACCGGCGTGGCGTCGGACGCTTCTGCGGCATCGGACGCTGCATCGCTGCCTCCGTCGGCTGTGGGGTCGGGGTCCGTGGACGCTTCGGGCGAGGTGGCACCGGCGTCCTCCTTCGGGCTCGTGTTGTCTTGAATCCCTGGCGGCGCGTTCTGACAAGCCGCAAGACCCAACATGTAAACCACGACGCCCAACTTCACGAACCGCGTCTTGAACTCCGAATCACCCATACGGTGGGCTACGGCAGCGTTGTCGCGCGCCTTAAGACAATATCACCCGCCGTCGTAAATTGAGTCGCCTACGCACTCACCCCAGGTGCCATCTTCCTGACAGGTGAGATAACCCTCGGAGCAATCGACGTGACCTTTGGAGTAGCGATAGACGCGACCGCAATCGTGTTTTGCGCCGATTTCGGTGCAAGGACAGCTGTAGGCAGGTGTGCTGCAAGGCACGATGGTCGGCATGGCGTCATCGTCTTTCACAGGCCCGCCGTCCGAATCGCCGACCGGCGGCGGCATTCCACCGGCATCCGAGCAACCCATGAGAAACGCGACCTGACATACGACGACAGCGAAAACGTGACCGAACCTCATGGCTCGTAGGACGGCACCTTGAATCACCGAGTTAATAGGTAGACTGATCGTCGTGCGTCGGTTTTTGGTTTTCCTGATGTGCGGACTTTCCGCAGATGCATGCTCGCTCGTGACGGACCTGTCCGACATTGGCGGAGATGCGTCTACGATCGACGCCAATGCGGAGACGCCCATTCCGGACGACGGGTTCAAGCTCATCGCGTCGCCCGCTCACGTGACGCAGGATCCAATGGACGCGGTCGACATCACGATCGCGATCCAACGCGGCGCGCAATTCACCGACATCGTCGAGATCACGGTGAACGACCTCAAGCTCTCGGGCGTCAATACGTCGCCGCAGACGCTGACGATCGTCGGTACGGATCCGGTGACGCTCCACGTCGACACGACAGCGAGCGCGAAGACCGGGCAAGACGGAACCGTTGGTTTGCTTGGCGTCGGCAAGACGACGCAAAAGACGGCGACCGCATCCTTTGGCATGCGCATCGGCAGCGTGCTCGTCGCGACGAACACATCGACGACGTTGAACGTTCCGCCATACGCACAAACGTTGACGATCAAAGTGTGGGGCGCCGGCGGCGCTGGTGGCGCCTCGGTGTACGATTCCTACAACAGCATTTGGGGCACGGCCGGGCTTGGCGGTGCAGGCGCGCTCGCGAGCGCCACCTTCGATGTGAAAGGCGTGACGTCGCTCTCGCTCGTCGTCGGCACACCCGGGCTCGCTGAGAAGTTCGGCGGCGGCGGCGGCGGATACTCGGCCGTGATGAACGGCTCGGACACTTGGATCGTTGCTGGTGGTGGCGGCGGTGGCTCATCGGGCGGCCTCACGAGTGGCACCTGTTACGCGGTGAGCGGCACCAACGCGACAGCTGGCGGCGGCTCGGGCGCGGAGCCCGGACCCACTTCGGCGAAGCAAGATGCGGGCGGCCCCGCGGGCAGCGCGAACGCGACTGCCGGCACGCTGGCCCAAGGCGGCGACGGCGCTAAAAACGCGAGTTGCAAAGGGTGCATGGCCGATGGCGGCGCTCCTGGCGGTGGTCGTGGCGGCGCGACTTCATATTGCCAAGGCACGGCCGGAGGCGGTGGCGGGGGCGGTTGGTTCGGCGGGGGCGGCGGCGCCGAACAGACGAACTACAATGGAGGCGGCGGTGGCGGCTCTGGTTATGTGAGCGATGCCGGAGCCGACGCGACGTTCGCGCACGGCACCAATGCGAGTCCGCCTCTCGATCCGGATTACGTCGCTGGCTCGGCGATCGGCGGCGTGCCGCAAACCGCGTCGTCGTTGACGCAGCCGACTCCCGCTACACCCGGCCTCATCGTCGTGCGAGTCTCGAAACCGTGAGCCGCGAGGACGTCTGGAAACGCGTATCCGATGGGCTGAAGCAAAACTTCGGTCGCTTGCTCGACGTCCGCGACGTGCGGCGCGTTCGACGCGTCGCCGGTGATGCATGGGTCGTGACGATCGTCCTCGCCGCTCCCACGGGTGATTTGCACGTCGCCGACGTGACGGTCGAAGCCGATGGATCGATGACGCCCATGCTCGGGCCCGATCACGTGATCGATGCGGTGCGCGCGGCCAAAAGATTTTCGCTCGCGCCACCACCCGACGAGCTCTCCGATTTCGGCGACGCAGGCGATCCCGACGCAGGCGCTCTCGAGATGCTCAGCGAGATGGACGCACCGGTCGAAGCGCGCGTCGAAGCCGCCCTCGCGCGCGGCGACAAAGCGTCGCTCCGCGAAGCGCGCGATTTGCTGCCGCGCATGCTCACCGAGCACGATCGCCGCGGCGCGACGCTCTTCGCCATGGCCGAAGTCGAGACCAAGCTCGAAGAGCCCATGCTCGCGCGTGGTTACCTCGAAGCGGCCGCGCGAGAGTTCGCCGATCGCTTCGATTTGCCGGCGCTCGAAAAAGCGGCTGCGCTCGCGCTCGATCTCAACGGGCGCGATGCGTTCGCGGGGTCGCCGATTCACACGCTCCTCGAGCAAAGTCGCGCGCGCCTGAAGCCACTCGGTGATCTCTTCGAAGCGCGTAGCTTCTCCGAGCTTGGCCCCGAGCTGCGCGCGAAGCTCGCGGCTCACGTCGAGCTCCGAACGCTCGCGCCCGAAGAGATGCTCGTGAACGAAGGCGAGCCGTCGCTCCACATCTACGTCGTGAAGAGCGGGCTTCTCGGCGTGTGGCTCGAAAAACCCTCGGGTGGCTCGTGGATGGTTCGTTGCTGTTTCCCCGGGTGGCTGCTCGGCGAATCGAGCGTGCTTGCCGGGCCCGATGCGCGATGCACGGCGTCGCTTCGTGCCGAGCGCGTCAGCGAAATTTGGAGCCTGCCCGCATCAGCCGTGCGCGCCATCATGGAAGAAGACTTGGCGTTCGGTTTGCGCATCGCGGAGACGAAGCAGGTCCATCGCATCGATTCGTTTTTCTCCATGCACGAAACGATGGGTCAGCTCGACGTCCAGGTGCGCGACGAAATGCTTTCGTGCATCCAGCGCCTCGAGACATTCGAGGAGGAGACCATCCTCCTTCCTGCAAACGAAACGCCCATGGTCGCGTGCCTCGTTGCGCGCGGGTCGATTGCGCTCTTCGAAGACAGCAAACCGAATCCCATCGGCGTCATCGAGGCTGATTCGTTTTACGGCGTGCGCGATGCCATCCATCAAATCGCGCCGAGCGTCACGGCCGTCGCGCGGCCGCACACGACCGTTGCGTTCTTCGACGCGACGCGCTTGCAGAAGCTCTGCGAGCGGAGCCCCGAGCATGTCGTCGCGGTGCTCGAGCGTTTGGGCTGATGCTCACGTTCGAGCCGATCGGCATCGCGCACACGCCGTACAAAGAGAAGCGCGAAGCGCCGAGGCAACCCGCAGCCGCGCGCGGCGTCCGCGCAACGATCGAGCTCTTCGCCGGCAAAGGCTACGAGGACGCGCTCGACGATCTCACGAGCTTCAGCCACATCTGGGTCGTCTTCGCATTCGATCGCGCGAGCGGTTGGCGGCCGAAGGTGCTGCCGCCGCGAAGCAAGACGAAGAAAGGCGTCTTCGCAACGCGCTCGCCCCACCGGCCAAATCCAATCGGACTCTCGGTCGTGCGATTGCGGGGCGTGAAGGGTTTGGTGCTCGACATCGCCGACGTCGATCTGCTCGACGAAACGCCCATCCTGGACATCAAACCATATGTAAAATACACGGACGTCGTGACCACCGCGAGCGACGGCTGGCTCGCGCCCGTCGATCCCGTCGCTGCGTGGAAGATATCGGTGTCGAGCGAGGCGCGCGCGGAGCTCGACTTTCTCGCGGCGCGCGGCGTCGTTCTCGAAGACGACATTCGCGCGGCGCTCGCGCTCGGCCCCGAGCCACACGCGTATCGACGCATCCGCCGAAAGGGCAACGATGGCGTGCTCGCGCACAAAGAGTGGCGCATCGATTTCCGCGTCGTGCGCCGCACGATCGAGGTCGTGCACGTAAGGAGCGGACACCGCGCGCGTGACATCGCGCTACGCGGCGACCTACGCGTGCACCGCGAGCTCGAGGCCGCGTTCCGTAGCTCTACTTGAGCTTGACGATGCGCAGGTACGGCTTCGGCGACTTCCAGCCTTGCGGATACTTCGCCTTTGCCTCGTCGTCGGTGACGGCGGGCGCGATGATGACGTCTTCGCCTGGCTTCCAGTTGACGGGCGTCGCGACTTTTTCTTTTGCCGTGAGCTGCATCGAGTCGAGGACGCGGAGGATCTCGTCGAAGTTGCGGCCCGTCGACATCGGGTAGCTGAGCGTCAGCTTGATTTTCTTGTCCGGCCCAACGATGAAGACCGTGCGAACGGTCGCGTTGTTGGCGGCGGTGCGCCCATCGGATGACGTGCCGGAATCAGCGGGGAGCATGTCGTAGAGCTTTGCGACGGCGAGCTTCGGATCGCCGATCATCGGAAACTTCACGGCGGCGCCTTGCGTCTCCTCGATGTCAGCGGCCCACTTCGCGTGGTTCTCGACCGGGTCGACGCTGAGGCCGATGACCTTCGTGTTGCGCTTCGCGAACTCGGGCGCCAGCTTGGCGACGTAACCGAGCTCGGTCGTGCACACCGGCGTGAAGTCTTTGGGATGCGAAAATAGGATGGCCCAGCCGTCGCCGATCCAATCGTGGAAATCGATCGCGCCGTGGGTCGTTTCGGCGTTGAAGTTGGGGGCTTCGTCGTTGATGCGTAGTGACATGGCCGCTGGTGTTACCACAAAGCAACGCCAAGCCGGTGCACTTGGAAGCAGGTACAATTCGAGGGCGTTTTGGGACACAATGGAGGGGCCATGAGACACCTCCTTATCCTCGCGTCTTTCTTCGTGGTTGCAGCGTGTGGGGGCGTGGGGGACGACGACCTCCTACAAGACTCCGCACCCAAGCCCGACGTCACCGTCGAAGCCGAAGCCGGTCCGCCGCTGCAAACGCAGTCGAGCAAGATCGACATGCTCTTCGCGATCGATAACTCGGCATCGATGGGCGACAAGGAACAGCTCCTCGTTCAAGCGCTCCCGCTCTTGCTCGGACGATTGACGACGCCATGGTGCGTCCCGAAGACGGACCCCACGGGCGTTGCGATCCCGCAATCGAGCGGCACGTGCCAAAGCGGATATCAGCTCGAGTTTTCGCCCATCAACGACATCCACATGGGCATCGTCACGTCGTCGCTCGGCGGCGGCGGCTCACCCGACGTCTGCGTTCCGTCCGCGAGCAACGACCCAACGCACCAAGACGATCGCAGCCATCTCATCAATCGCACGCGCCCCGCGACGTCGGGCGATCCAGAGGGAAGCATCGACGCCGCAAAACCGCTCGACACGAACGGCGGCAACTTTCTCGCGTGGGTTCCCGCTGGCCAGAAAGTCAACGTCACCGACGAGCCCAGCGAAGCGCAGCTCGAAACGGATTTCGCGCTCCTCGTGAACGGCGCGAACGAGCACGGCTGCGGCCTCGAGGCACAGCTCGAGAGTTGGTATCGGTTCCTCGTTCAGCCCGATCCGTACGATCACATCACGCTGTCGACGGACAACCCTCCGAAGGCGACGCTCACCGGAACGGACGCCACCATCCTCAAACAGCGTCACGATTTTCTTCGCCCCGATTCGATCGTGATGATCATCCAAATCACTGACGAAGACGACTCGTGGAGCGATCCGATGTGGCTCGGCGGCTACGGGTGGACCGTGCGCGCGCAAACGTTCCCGACCGGGCCCGGTCTCGGCGCAGGTCCGCGCGGCACGCACGAATGCGATCTGCCCGTCGACGTCAACAACATCGCGAACACGGGGCCCAACAACCCCGATTGCACGTCGTGTGCATTTCCTTCGAGCGCCAAACCCGTTTCGAAGGCGCTCATCGGCGCTGACCCGAATTGCAATGCGTGCGCGGGCGGAACGACTACGTGTCCCAAGCCGGGTTGGTACACGCCCGCTGCATCGACGCTCCCCTACCCTGCCGCCGACGGATTGAACGTTCGCTACACGAACGACATGAAGCGCCGCTACGGCCTCGACCCGCAGTGGAACGTTCAGCGCTACGTCGACGGGCTCTCATCGACGACCGTGCCCGATCGCACTCATGAGGTCCATGCGTCGGAGCTTTATTCGACGACGCAGAAGAACTGCTCGAACCCACTCTTCGCGGCGGCGCTTCCCGACGGATCGGATACGAGCGCCGGAGCGCTGTGCAACACTTCACTCGGCACTCGCTCGCCGTCGCTCGTTTACTACCTCATCATCGGTGGCGTTCCGTGGCAGCTGCTCGCGCAGGATCCATTCAACACGTCGCTACCGCTCAAGCGGACGCTCGCCGACGCCGATTGGCGTCACATCGTCGGGTCCGACCCAGCGCACTTCATCAACGGCGACATCGATCCGCACATGATCGAATCGGTCGAGCCGCGCACGGGTCTGCCCGCGCCGACCTCGGCGAACAACGCCGACCCCATCAGCGGGCGCGAGTGGAACACGCTCACCTCGAACGCCGCGATCGACTTGCAGTATGCATGCATTTTCGATTTGCCCGCCCCCAAGGACTGCACCGATCCGTCGAACATGTCGACGTGCGATTGCACGGGCGCGCAAACCGCAGCCGATGGCCCGCCGCTGTGCGACGTCACGACGCCGACACTCCAGCTCCGCGGCAAAGCGTATCCGACGATTCGCGAGCTCCGTGTTGCGAAGGGCCTATCGACACAAGGCGTCGTCGCGAGCATTTGCCCGCGCGTCGCACCGACGAGCTACTTCGAGGTGCTCTTCACGCGCGTTCGCAACTCGATAGCGCCCTAAATCCCGTGTGGATCGTAGCGCGACGCGTCGGGCTTCGACGACGAAGCCGTCGACGGATCCGGACCCCCTAACGTACGCAATCGCTCGGGCGGCTTCACGCTCGCGCTCGGTCCTGTTGTTGTGATCGCTTCCGTTTGCGTCGCGGTCGGACGCGCTTCCGTTTGTGTCGGCGTCGCGCTGACGATGGGCGTCGTCGTTGCGGATGGAGTCGCCGGCCATGGCTCGGGCGCCGTGAGGCGGCCCGCAACAAAAGCGCCTACACCGATCACGATCGCGCCGAGAATGAGAAGCGGCCCGCGTGCGGTGCTGCGCTTTGCATAGACGTTCGTGTCGTCGTCGGTCGCGGGCGCAGCGGACGCTGCGGGAGCTTCGCCGAGAGCTTCAGGCGGACGCAATGACTTGGTCTTCGTTTTCTGCTTTGGGGTCGGCGCGGGCGGCGGACGCACCGAGACGAGCTCAACCTCGTCGAGATCCTCTTTGGACGCTTCGTTGGACGGGGTCGGCTCAGCTACCGGTATCAGCGCCGGCTTGGCCTCGATCTTCGCTTCCGATTTGGTTTCGGGCTTTGCCTCGATCTTCGGCTCGGGCTTTGTCGCGATGATTTTGGGCTCCGACTTTGGCTCGGGCTTCGTCTCGATCTTCGGCTCGGGCTCTTTCTTCGCGGACGAACCGTTTGTCTTGATCGCGATGCTCGGAAGCACCTTCTGTGCTTTCGGCAGCGGCAACATCTTGCGCGCGACGTCGGGCGTCGATGGTGCAGCCTTTCGGATTTGCGCCATCGGCACCGTGGGCGTCGGCTTCACGACGTTGACGACGGCGGGCTTCGCGGCGACGGGCGGCTTCACCTCGACGACGGGCATCTTCGCGGCGGGCGGTGGCGCCTCCATCGGTGGTGGCGGATCGCTCACGGGCGGCGGCAGGTTCGACAGCGAGATGTCCACCTTCGGCTCGAGCTTCTGCAAACGCGATTCGATGCGCTCGCCGAACGTGCGCGCAACGTACTGCGACACCATCGCACGCGTTGCGATCTTCGAGCCCACCGCACTCGTAATCGCGCGCGACATCTCGCTCGCCGATGCGAAACGTTCCGCGGGATCGAGCGCAAGAGCGCGCTCGATCGGTTCGGCGAGAGGCGCCGCCCACGCGTCACGCTTCGAGGTGTCGACGTGACGCGCGCTCGTCGTTGCGTACGGTTCGCCCGTAAAACACGTCCAAAGCAGCGTTCCTGCTGTGAACACGTCTCCGCGGATGGCTCGCTCGCCTTTGAGAAGCTCTGGCGCCATTGTCGTCATGCGCTTCGGGCCGAGCGCATCGGCTGCGAGTCGCCCGAGACCGAAGCGCGTGATGCGCGTTACGCCATCGACGCCGAGAAAGACGTCATCGGGGCCGAGCGCGCCGATCGTGCGCGAATCCGTGAGCGCGTGGAGCGCGCCAAGAGCCTCGAGGACGTCTGTCATGACGCGCAGCAAGATTTCGAGCGAGGGTGCTTGCGCCAGCGCCGACGTGAGACTCTCTCCGTCGACCCACTCCGACATCACAGCGACGTCACCTTTGAGCTTGATGCTCGCGATGAGCGTCGCGACGTTCGCGTGCACGAACGGAACGAGATCTCTCGTGTCCTCCTCGAGCGTCGTCAGTGCGTCAGCGCCGAGCGCCGCTGGATAGCGCTCTACGACGACGAGCTCGGGCTCGTCTTGCCCACGAACTGCATGCGCCGCAAGACACCGCGGCGAATGCGATCCGAGCTCCTTGACGATGGCGATTCGTGAAGGACGCGACATGCGCTTTTAGTGTTGCGACTCCGGGATGTCGATCCACTCCGTGTCGCCCTCTTCGAACTGCGCGGCCGTCTCGCCTGCTGCGGGCGGCTTGCGACTCTTGCGTGTCGAGCCGTTCGTCTTTGGCTCGTTCTCCGAGTGCGCGGCCGCGGCTTCGGCGGGCTCGGCGGGTTTGTCTTCCGCTTTTTCTTCGGGCTTCGCTTCGATCGCCATTGCGGCTGCGTCGGTCGATGCTTCGGCCGGCGGTTCCGCGGGCGTTTCGATCGATGCCGCCTTCTCCTCGACCGGGAGATACCCGTGCACGCTCGCGATGCGCGCGTGGAGCACGGTCTCGTAAATGTGCGAGAGCGGAATGTGCTGCACGAGGGTGGATGGCGGAAGCGTCGCGAGCAAATCGCGATCCGTGAATGCGTTCCCTTTGCGGCCGCCATCGAGCGCGGCCGAGAAGAGCGACGCCATCTCCGTGCGCGGCAATCGGTTGCACAGCTCGTTCACGCCGATGCCGTCGACGATGTCACGCGCGCTGATGAGCCCATCGAGAAGAGCGCGATCGAGCAAATAGGCGACGTGCGTTTGCGCCATCGCGAACGCGGCCTTGTCGTCCTTGGCGCTAATCTTCCAGAACTGCCCTTCGACGATGAACGCCCAGAGCTTCTTGTCTTGCAAATAGAGAACGCGATCGTCGGGCAAGAATGCGTCGACGATCTGAACGGCCTTCGTTTCGCCTTCGTCGAGTGCACTTTGCAAATCGTCGCCGGCTGATTGCCACGTCTTCTTCAGCGCGATGCGGAGCTTCAAGCCCGTCGTGGGTACGAGGAGGCTCGCGCGAATGTCGGGGCGCAGCGAGAGCGCCTCCATGATGACGCGCGGCGGGAAATGACGAATGAACTCTTCGGGCGTGCGCCGACCTATCTCGAGTGAGTGTTCGATCGCATACACGAGGAACCGCTGACGTCCGTGTTCGAGCTTCGACTTCAGGCCGCTGGTGTCCATCGAGCCATTATGCGCTCGCAAAAGGCCGACTGGATCATCAAAAAACGACGAGGGGCATCGGAAATTGCGACAGGTCGCCCGATAGTGTGGTGGATGGGCCGGAGATCGTACGAATCGGTGCGGCGTCGCCGGTTGCCGCGGCGTCGTAGACGAAAATCGACGCCCCTCCGGGGTCTGCGTTCGAAACGTACGCTGTGCCGCTACTGTCGACGGCGACCCCAGCCGCAGCGGTGAGCTTCGTCGTGGGACCCGTGATGTCGAGCAGCGGCGTCGGTGTGCCTTGCGCCCCAGCAATGAAAGAGATGACGGAGCTCGAGCCCGATTGAAACCGAGCGAGGTAAATCGCGCCGACGCGATCGAAGATTGCGCTCTCGACGATGCCTGGGCCGTCGTTGAGCGCGCGTTGCGGGGCGACGTCGCCGCTATCGGAGTAGTGGAAGAAGAGGACATGCTGCGTCGAATCGCCCACCGCGACTTGATTCAAGAAGACGCCGAGTGACAGCACGGCTTGCATCGTCGTGGTCGGGCCGGTGATCGTGCGAATGGGCGCGACATTGCCGTTTGCGGTGTTCGAAAACGACAGGATTTTCGGGTTGCGATTCACGCCGCTGCCGAGCTCCGACGCCGCGAAGATGGTTCCGTCCGATGCGACGGTCACGCCGACGAACGAATCCGTCGCAGCGAGCGCGTTCGGCCCTGCGATCGAACGTGCGGGAGGGGCATTGCCCGTGGTGCCTGGCGCGAACACGAGAATCGCGAGCGGTACCGCTGCATAGAGAAAACCTTGTTTGTCGACCGCGAGCGCGAGCGCACCATCGAGGTTCGTTTGATCGCCCGCGATACGTGTCGTCGGTGCAGCGTCACCGGTCGAGCTGATCGGAAAGCCCGCGATCGCCGTGCCGTTTTCGCCAAGCACGAAGACCGTAGTCTCGAGGGGTGCTACATCGACGTCGGCACATGCGCATTCGGCTTCTCCGGCTGCGTCTCCGGCGTCGCCCGTGACGTTGCCGCCGCTGCACGCAAGCGCCCCAAGGAGCAAGGTGCAAGCTGCACGCATCCGAGATCAGTAGCACGCCTTGGATAGATCCGACGTAGGCTCCGCCTTCGTGGAGCTCACCATCGCTACGTGGAACGTGCTTGCCGATGCGTACATTCGCCCATCGTGGTTTCCGCTCACTGAAGCGCGCCATCTCGATCCGGCCTGGCGACGACCCGCCGTTGCGGCGCATGCGCGCGCGCTCGCCGTCGATGTGTTGTGTTTGCAGGAAGCAGAGCTCGCGCTCGTCGACCTGCTCGGACGCGAGCACCCCGTCGGGTGTCACGAAGCGCGTCACTACGCATCGAAGGGACTCGGAAAGCCAGACGGGTGCGCAACGTTCGTTCGCAACGTTAGCGTGCACGATCACGGGCGCATCGAGTTCGCGGATGACACCGGCCACGTCGCGCTCGTCGTGACCGTCATCGTGGGCGGGCGAAAGATCGCCGTGGCGAACACGCATCTTCGTTTTCAGATCGGCCTTGCAGAAATCCGCGAGCTGCTCGCGCAACGCAAGGCGCTTTCTCCCGATGCGGAGGCGTGGGTCATCGTCGGCGACTTCAACGTGGAGCCCAAGAGCGACGTCACCTGGGCGCTCGCAGACGCCGGCTTCGTCGATCTCGATCCGGGCGGCTTCACGTGCAACTCGAACCTCTCGCCGAAACGCATCGACTTCGTATTTGCTTCGGCCGAGCTCGCGGGCGAAGCCAAGCCACTGCCGCCGATGACGCGCAACACGGCGCTGCCCAACGCCGAGGAGCCATCGGACCATCGGCCCGTGGTAGCGACGGTGCGCTTCCGTTAAGATTGGCGCGCGAAGCTCACGAGTCCTTCTCCGGCGCAAGCACCTCGATGGGGTCAGCGCCCTGGTGCTCCACGATCGCACGCATCGCACGCTCTTGCGCGAGGCCCGCGGCCATTCCGCACTCTTCCAGTTGACGTTTCGCCGCAGCGAGGACACCGTTCACGGCTTCGTGATAGCGCGCGAGTGCTTCTCGTAGCGCGTCACCGTCGTTTCCACCTTGGGCTTCTGCCGCGGCGCGCCGCGCCTCCTCGAGCGTCGCAAGCTCTTCGGCATCGACACGGCCCACGGCCCACGCGGCACGCGTCGGTTTGTTTTCGCTGGCGATCAAGCGGCCGAGATGTGGGGCGCCTTCGTCATGGAGCTGTTTTGCGAGCTCCTTGCGAATGCGCATGAAGTCGGCGAATGGCGCGGCCTTGAGCTTCGCGCGGGCTTCTTCGAGCGTCATCGCGTCGACTGTACCGCCCTCAGAAGCCATGATCGAGCGCCAGCGTTCGCGCGTTTTCGGGTTTGTCGAGGAAGCTCTTTCGCCAGCGCTCGCTCTCGATTTTGTCTGCGCGCGCGAGGAGGCGCGTGCGGGCATCCGCGAGCGCTGCGATGGAGCCGGCGTGATCGCCCGTGCGTTGGAGCGTCTCTGCGTAGACCAAGCGCGCCTCCGTTTCGCCCTCTTCGGCGGCGCCGCCGAGCGACTCGAGCACCTCGATCGCCTCACGCGCGACGGTGAGTGCGTCGTTGAATCGCTGCTGCGCCAGAAGACATCGCGCGAGCACCGCAAGGGCGAGTGGCCTGAGCGGCGGGGCGGCCTTCAGTTGCGACGCCGTGCGCGCTTCCTCTTCGGCCTCCGCGAGCGCGCCTTGGTGCGCGAGAATCGCGGCGACGTACGTGCGCGAGCCGACTTCCATGCGCCGGTTTCGATTCTCGAGGCACGCACGCAGACTCTCCTGCACCATGCGCATGCCTTCGTCGATGCGCCCCAAATGAAAGAGCGCCCAACCAAGGTTCTGTTTCGCATTCGCGGTGATGTTTGCGAGATGCATGCGCTCGGCTTCGGCGAGCGCGGAGCGGAGGATCACCTCCCCCTCTGCGTACGCGCCGAGCTGGATGTGCGCATAGCCCGCGTTCACGCGTTGGTTGCATGCGCTTCGTGCGTCGCCTGCGCGCTCGAACGCTTCGGCCGTGGCGAGCGCGCCTCCGAGATAAAGCGCCGGGTTTCCCGCGTGAATCGCGCGCACCGTCCGTGCCTCGGAAATCCACGCTTGCAGCATCGGCGTTGCGCGCGCGCCGTGACCCGACACCGCATCGAGGAGAGCGCCCGCGAGATCGGCGTGCCCGGCAAACGTGAGCTGGGTCGATGCGCGAACCGCGCTCGCCACGACGCCTGCCGTGCCGCCGCTCGTTGCCGCAAGCACTTCCTTGCCGACACGAACGAGCCGGTCGATGTTGCCGACGCGCACCGCAGCCGCGGAAAGCTCCGCGGCGGCCTCACCCCACGCGTTCGACCCGCGCTCGAAGATCGCCATCGCTTGCTCTGCGCGCTCGAGCGCCGGCGGAAACTCGGCGCGCCAGCGATGCGCTTCGGCTTGAACCAAACGGAGGCGCCCGAGCGCCGTTCCTTGCGCGCCGAGCGACGCTCCACGCTCTGCGCGCGCGAGCGCTTCACCGAAATCGTTCGCCTCGATCGCTTGGCGTGCGGCGCGGCCGAAGGCGTCGGCTGCGCGCACGCGATCGCCGGCGCGCTCGAGATGCTCGGCGATGGCGAGTGCGTCCGTCTCGCCGTTTTGCTCGAGCCACTCGGCGGCGAGCTTGTGACCGAGCGTGCGATCCGCGTCGACGAGCATGGCGTACGCAGCCTCGCGTACGAGCGCATGACGAAACACGAGCTCCGCTTGCTCCGCGAGACGCCCGCGATGACGGCGAACGACGAGCTCGAGATGTTCGAGCCGAGTGAGGGTCGCCGCGGCGTCGCGACCGGCAAGCGCGCGCACGCCGTCCATCCAGAATGTTTGTCCGAACACGCTCGCGGCGCGAAGTGCTTTTCGTTCGTCTGCATCGAGCGCCGTGATGCGCGCTTCGACGGTGCCGAGCACGGTGTCGGGGAGCTTGTCACCGCGACCCTCGAAAACCGCTCGAATCAGCTCTTCGAGATAGAAGGCGTTGCCCGCCGCGCGATCGACGACACGTGCGATGTCGAGGCTGTCCGCGCCGAGCACCGTCTTGGCGAGCTTCTCCGCGGCGATCCGCGGCAGCGCGGGTAGCTCGATGCGCTCGACGTTTCGCTCTCCCCACAGATCGGGAAAGAGAGTGTCGATCTCGGGTCGTCCGAGAGCGAGCACGAACAGCGGCCGCCGCTCGCTCAAGCGAAGAACGTTGTCGACCATCGCGACCGTTCCCGAGTCGCCCCAGTGTAAATCTTCGAGGACGAGCGCGAGCGGATGTGCCGCAGCTTCGGCGTCGATGAAATCTTCCCAAGCGCGGCGGATCTGATCGCCCATCACGATGGCGTCACGCCGTGCGGCCTCGAGCTGCGCGCCTGCGTCGGGTGTGGGCGTGCCAATGAGCTCGCCGAGAAAATCGGTGACGCGCTCTTGCCAAGCAGCGGGCACGTGTCGCGCGACGCGCGCCGCGAGCTTGCTCAACCGAGTGGCGATGGCCTCGCCCTCTTGAATGCCGGCGGCGCCGCGGATCATTTGCGCCGCGAGAAGAAACGCGGAGCCCGCGCCGATGACATCGCCGCGCGCGTGCCAAACTTCGAGCTCTGGCGCCTTCGCTCGCAGCCTCCGGAGCACCTCGTAGCGCACGCGACTCTTTCCAACGCCCGCGCCCGCCACAACGACAGCCGCACGCGCCTCGGGTTGCTCCACCGCGGCGTCGAAGCTCGCCTCGATCGCGGCGATCCACGTCTCGCGCCCGACACACGCCGTGGGTTTTCCGCAGAGCGTTCGCACGAGCTCGACGGAGCGCTCGTCGGCAACGCGCTCGGCGACGAGCTCGAGACCGGCGTCCGTCGCATTTACCGTAAATGCCGGCCCGAGGAGGCTTGCGGTGGTTTCGTCGATCCACACGGCGTTTGCGCGCTGCGCGTGGTCATGTCGGCCGAGCGTCGGGAGATCGTCCATGGTGTCGACGCGTGCAACGGCGCGCTCGATCACGTCGCCGACGATGCTTTGCCCGAGCTCGGCGCGCCCAGTCGCGAGCGCGATCGGAACGGTCGGCAAGAGTGCGCGCATCTCGAGAGCGAACCTCGATGCCGCGATCGCGAGATCCGTCGCGCTGCCACGACCATGCATGATTGCGACGATCGCGCCCGGCAAAATTTCGATTCGCGCATCGTGACGCGCCGCTGCTGCGCGGAGCGCGGTCTGTCGTTCGACGAACTCGCTCTCGACGCGTTGCACGAGCGTCTCGCCTTCGTGCCCGAAGAGCTCACGCGCGGCGACCACGACGCTGACGACACGGAGCTCGCGATTCGTCAGGCTGGAAGGGCGGTCCGGCAAGACGGCCGACGGCGTGAGGTCGAGGTTCGCGAGCTCGGCGGCGAACGCACGCGCCGATGGTTGGCGCATACCCACCTCTTTCGAAAGCGCGCGCATGAGAATGGCATCGAGCGCCGGTGGGATCGCGGGGTTGGTCGTCGACGCGGGTGCTGGGTCGTCGAACAAAACTTTTGCAAGCGTCGCGATCGCATCACGACCTGCGAATGGCCCGTATCCCGTCAGGCATTTGTAGAGCAGACACCCGAGCGCGAAGACATCCGCGCGCGCATCGACGAGCTCACCGCGCACTTGCTCTGGCGCCATGTATCCCGGCGTGCCGACCGTGACTCCTGCCGACGTGCGAAAATCGCTGCGATCGCCCGCTATCCACGCCAAACCAAAATCGATCAACCTGAGCCGCGCGAGATCGCCGTTCTCGAAAAACACGTTCGACGGCTTGATGTCGCGGTGGACGATGCCTTGATCGTGCGCGTGCGCGACGGCGTGCGCGAGACTCATCGCAACGCTCACGGCGTCCTCGATGCCGAGCGCGCCGCGACGCAAGCGCTCGGAAAGATCCTCACCGACGAGCCACTCCATCACGACGAATCCCGTTCCGTGATCGATGTAGCGCACAATCGCGGGGTGCGAGAGCTTCGCGAGCGCCGCGACCTCGCGCGCGAATCGCTCGTGGCCCGCAAAGACGCCGTCGTTGAGAACCTTGACGGCGACGAACGTGCCCGACCGGATGTCCACGGCGCGATACACGACGCCCATCCCGCCCTCGCCGACGGCTTCTTCGACGCGAAAGCGACCTGCGACGACGTCGCCGAGCTTCATGGCTTCATCAACCGATATTTTTCCGGGGACGCGGAAGGCCGAACGACTCGAGACGATTGATGAGCGCGCGCCGCGACATGCCCAAAAGCGCTGCGGCTTTCGTTTGGTTTCCGTCGACGCTCGCGAGCGCCTGCACGATCTTTGCGCGCTCGAGGCTGTCGAGCTCGGCGGCGAGCGTGGGCTGCGGCTCGCCGGCGTTTCCGAGCAAGAGGTGCTCGGCGTCGATGGATTTCCCGTCTGCCAAAACGAGAGCGCGCTCCATCACATGCCGAAGCTCGCGCACGTTGCCGGGCCACACGTGGCTCACGAGCGCGTTCTGCGCTTGCGCGGTGAGTGAAGGCAAGGGCGTTTTCGTTTTTTCGGCTGCGGCCATGAGCAGCCGTTTCGCTAGCGGCACAATCTCGTCTCGCCGCTCGCGGAGCGGTGGAATACGAATCGTCGCGCCGTTCAATCGATAGAGAAGATCGCGCCGAAAGGTCCCTTCGCGGACGCGCGCTTCGAGATCTTGGTTCGTCGCCGACAAGATGCGGATATCGACCGAAAACGGTTTCACCGAACCGACGCGCCGAACTTCTTTCGTCTCGAGAACGCGTAGCAGCGTGGCTTGCGCGCCGGGTGGAAGCTCGCCGACTTCGTCGAGAAGGAGCGTCCCGCCGCTTGCGGTCTCCACGAGCCCTTGCTTTGCGGTTGCCGCGCCAGTGAATGCGCCACGCTCGTGACCGAAGAGCTCGCTCTCGAGAAGCGACTCGGGAAGCGACGCACAATTGAGCGCAACGAATGGGCGGTCTTTGCGCGGTGAGCTCCGATGAATGCGCTCGGCCATCACCTCTTTGCCGACGCCCGTTTCGCCTTGAATCAAAATTGGCAAATCGCTCTTCGACATGAGCGACACGTACCGATCGAGCGCGACGGGAGACGGCGTGGTTGGGCGCGATGTCGCCGTGCTGTGCACGAGCACGATGGCGTCACCGATTTCGATCGTCTGCCCAGGCCACACGTTGCACGGCCCAGAAGCCATCGCTTCCCCGTCGACGCGAATGCCTGTTGCGCTGCCGAGATCTTCGAGGACCATCGGCGAGCCCGCCGAAGTCGGCGCAGTGATACGCGCATGACGGCGCGACACCGTCACGTGCCGCACCACCACATCGCACTCTTTCGATCGCCCAATCACGAGCGATGCGCCCGGTGGGAACGGCCGCGTCACGGTGTCACCCTCCCAGACGACGACGATGCGTGGCTCTCCCTCGCTCTGCGCCGAGAGGAGCGCACTCGTCGGTTCTTCGTCGAGCGGGGGCATCCGCCCCATTGTACCCCAGGCGCGAACTACAGCGGAGCGCGCTCGCGGGATTGCTGCAGGGCGCGAATCGCGTGGGGAACGAAGCGCGCGAGTGATGTGTCCTCGCTGATGGTGAGCTGGTCGATATGTAGCTGGTCCGCAATCCCCTCGAGGATGCCTGCCATCGCGTTTTCGTGACGTTCGCGTGGCGTCATTTCGCGCACTGGAATCGCGTGGCGCATTTGAGCTGCTGCTTGGACCAAGTACGTCACCCATTGCCCTGGCGCGAGCGGCCGCGACGCATCTTGCGGGAGCTCCGGGATCGGCACGGAGAACGTTTCGCGCAGCGGCTCGGCGACTGCGTACAGCTTCAAATGCAACGGCACCTGCTCGGCAACGCGCATGCGATCGAGCAGCACGAGCATCGTGAGTGCGTCGGCCTCGCCACGCAGGGTGCCCGCGTCGACGCGATGAAGCGCATCGAACGCCGTCGCGGATTGCAGCGCAGGCAGCGCGGCCGCTTCTTCGACCGAGAGCTTCTCGGGTGTGTTCGCATCACGCTCGATGCGCCGCGTTGCGCGGCGAGCAAGCATGGTCTCGCGATCGGCGGCCGCTAGCGCGTCGAAAATGTTCGCGAGTGCACCTGCATTCGGGGCGTCGAGGCGATCGGCGCGCGCCATCTTCACGATCGCGGTTTTAACATCCCCGAGCGTGTCGGGCTGTAGCGCGCGGAGCTGCAGGTATCGCGTCGAGTCGTCGTGACCATAGACCGTCGTGACGACGAGCTTGCATCGATCCTCGGTCGCGCCTTCGCGATTCGCCTCCGCTTCGATGTCGCCCCAGATGCCACCGAACCAGCACGCTGCACTATCGACGAGGAGCTGATGCGCCGCATGCGGTCGCACGACTGCGTTCGTCACGGTGGTTGGCTCTGCCGGGGTGGTCGTCGCGGCGCATGCGGCCAGCGCGATCGAGCTCACGAGCCATGCAGCCGCGTGACAGCGCGGCACGTTTGTGGCGGTCTTGTACCCGTACGGATTCATCGGATGCCTCGATCGATGATCGGAGCATCGGATGTGCCAACGCCGTATGGATCGGCTCAGTTCGGAGGCGGCGTCGCGCAGTGACCGTTCACGCAGAGCGCGGTCGATCCGCAGCAGTCGCTTCCGGTCGTGCACTTCTCGAACTCTTGCGCGCAGCCACCCGGAGGAGGCACGCACACTTTCCCACTCGATGTGGATCGGCAGTAGCCGCCGCAACACTCGTCTGCGGTCTCACAGGTCTTGCCGTCACCTTTGCACGGGTCGAGCGCCCAGAAGCCGCGCATGTTGCCCGCGTTGAACTCTTGGCCGGGCAAGTAAAACGCCGGGTGGCTCGAGTCGGTGCCGGGCGTGCCGTTGATGTCGACGGCCGCGACCCAAAGCTTTTTCCGCGGCGTGCTGCTCCACGGATCAGGCTCGTTCGAGGGCGTCATGATGTTTCCGTAATATCGACGGCTCGTGAAGACGACCCAGAAGTAACCGCCGACGGCGACGGGAAGCACCGTGGGCTCGTAGTTGAGGAGCGTTTCGGCAGTGCCGTACGGAAGGTACGTCGCCGTCTTCGTGGTCATGCCGTTCAGCGCGAGGAGCGACGCGGTCTTCTTCGTGGCGACGTCGGCGAGGATCAAATCGGCTTTGTTACCGGACCAGGTTGCGTAATCTTGAGCGTCGTCGTCGTGATAGATGACCGAAGCCGAATCGGGCGTGAACGCGGGCCACGACGGATACAGCGATGTGTCGGTGACGATGTCGGTGAGCGACGTGAACGCTTTCGACTTCACGTCGAAGTTCATCGTTGCGAGCGTGTGCCCGCCGAGGCTCTCGTGATTGAAGACGACCTTCGTGCCGTCCGGTGAGAACGCAGGCATCGATGCCGTGATGGAAGAAATGCCCGTCGAGCTGACGACGGTTCCCTTCTTCGTGTCGTAGAGCGCCACCGGATCGGTACCGCCCATTCCGGGAATGTTCGCGCCGTAGGTCGACAGGAGAAATGTGCCGTCGGGATAAACGCCAGGTAGGCAAAAGGTGCAGTCGGGGACTTGCGTCATCGTGCCTGCGTCTTTGGTGAGAT
Source organism: Polyangiales bacterium (assembly GCA_038239005.1). Taxonomy (GTDB): domain Bacteria; phylum Myxococcota_A; class Polyangia; order Polyangiales; family Polyangiaceae; genus DASXHD01. The sequence continues at coordinate 12,318 of JBBSFE010000048.1, read as the reverse complement.
CGTAGGTGGCGTCGTACGAGTGGCCGTACGAAGCTGCGAGCACGCCGCCGTTGTCGCTGACGGAGTGGCACGTGTTGCATCCGCCGACGAGCACCTGCGCAGGCGTGCCGACTTTGATCTTCAGCGTGGCGCCGCCGTTCGCGAGCGCGGACGTGTAGCTCGAGTAGTAAACGGTGCCGTGAAGCGAGCCTTGCGCGATCTTCCATGTCTCGGTGATCGGCCCGGTGACTTGGCCGCCTGACATCTTGGTGACTTGCACCGTGACGGGATCGCCGGCGCCCGCGCTCCCCGAAATCTCGTCCCATGTCGTCGACGAGAACGTGATTTGCGAAGGGTTCGAGCCGCCGAAGAACCCGTCGTAAGAAAAGTGCGCCGACTGGATGTGGACGTACGCTTTGTCGATCGCTGCTCCGTCGAACTGCAAGATGGGCGAGCCGAGGCCGCGCGGGAAAACCGTTTTGTCGTACGGGTAGAGCCAGCGAAAGCTCGCGTCGGCGCTTCCGCCGCCTTTGAGGAGACCTTGATCGCTCGAGCTCAAGCCGCCGGGGTTTTCGGTGACCGTCGCGTTGATCGTCAGCGTCGTCGTGCCCTTCGCGCTGCCGAGCTCCGCGTTCACCGCGGTGACGCCGCCGTAGTTTCCGGCTGCGGTGAAGAGCCCGTTCGCGTCGATGGAGCCGAGTGGTGCGTCGTCGATGGACCAACCTGCGCCGGTGACGACTTTTTGCGAGACGGTGTCGGTCGCCGTGTACTGCTGTGTGACGGGCGCGCCGGAAACGCTCAGTGTGACGTTTGCGGGTGTGACGATGAGGCCCGAGCTTGCGTCGTTGCCTTGCGGAAAGCCGATGTCGCTCGTGACGTTGGCGTCGTCCGGCGCAGCGCCGTCAGGGCCGACGAACGGCGGCTTCGACGAACACGCTTCCGCGATGGCGACTGCGGACGTAGCTGCGAGCGTGAGAAAAACGAATCTCGATTGACGCATGAGCGACCCCGCTGGCGAGGCAGTATAGCCCGCCAGCGGCGTGTGTCGCTAAGCGTCTACGCGATTTACGAAGCGGCGCGTGCGTGGCCGTTCGCGTGATTCGCCTTTTGAACCGTGCGAGCGACCTTGCGCACGATCTTCTTCGCGCGAGCCTTTGCTTTCGGCAGCTCCTTTTGGTGCGTCATGAAATAGTAGACACCGACGCCAGCGCTCGCGAGCGCGACGATGGCGCCCATGCCGACCCCATAGTGAAACATCCCAAAACTGCGGCGACGATTGAACATGTGATGTGCTCCTTCGGTCAGCCGATGGTGCACACCACATGCCACGGTGCGTCAGAGCCTCGCGGAGACGTGAGCAACCCTTAGCGGTGGTAGTAGTGCCAGCGCCCGTTCGGGTACCGGCCACGCCAGTCGCGGAAGTACGTGGGCTCGGAGCGGTAGTAACGCCAGCGCGAGCCTTCGCGGTACATCCAGTAGCCGTTGTAATAGTAGTGCGGGCGCCCGTTCCAGTAGACCGGCTCGGTCGACGCGATGTACGTCGGCGGTACGACGCTGACGTAATACTCTTGGGCGTGAGCCGTAGTGGGCGTAAATGAAATCGCGGTCGCCACGCCGACGGCGAAAACGGTTGAGAGCAAAGCTTTGCTGATCGTTTTCATTGAAGCTCCTAGTTGTTCGACGGCGTCTCGGGACCCTTATTCTGATGCTTGTGGAAATGATCCGCCAGCTTCGTCCGTTGCTCGGGCGTGAGTATCGGCGCGATGGTGGCGTAGAAGCGGACCATTCGCCCCGCTCCGGCGCCGGCAAGGTGTGAGGCCACGTCTTCGCCCTTGAGTGACGCGGCGTCGAACGTGTCTTTCGTGAACGCTTCGCCAAATGCTTTCACGTGCGCATCGACCTCTGCGTGATCGAGGCGGTGAGGCAGGTTGGCCATGCCCGTCTTCAACGCAGTCTTCATTTTCTCCACCTGGTCGGACGAGAGCGAAAGCATCTTCGTCATGTGCTCGAGACGTCGTTCTTCCGCCTCGGCGAGACCGTTGTTGTCTTTGTCTTCGGCGGCGTTGGCTTGGCGCCACATATGCCAGTGCGCTTCGACTTTTTCGACGAGCGTCGCACGCTGAGGTGCGTCGAGAATCGAGTGGAGCTGATTGAGCGCGCTCGCGCTTGCGGTGTGCGCCGTTTGCGCGGCAGCTGCGAGCTGCACGACGGCAGCATCGAGCTTGGCGGTTTCTTCGGGCGTCGCGATGCCGTCGCCGAGGACGTCGCCGAGCACGGTGAGGACGTTCTTGTTCGCGTCGTGGACGGGCGCGGTCTTCGCGAGCAAGTCCTTGCGAACGGCGTCGATCTTTTCTTTTTGCTCCGGCGTGCCGCCGATCGTTTCGGCGCTCATCACGACGAGGTGCATAAACCCTCCGTGATGGTGTGCGTGATGCTCGCGGAGCTCCGCGTTCATCGCTTCTTCGTCTTTCGACGTTCCGTTCGTCGGTGTCGTCGACCCAGTCGATGAGCCGCCGCACGCGACGAGGCTCGCGGAGAGCGTGAGGCTCGCAGCGAGCATCCCCAAAAGCAAACCAACCCCCGTCAACCGAGCAACTTTCATCCGGCCATGGTCGGCGTTCTCGCGAGCGGACGCCAGCGATTTACAAAAGCTTATGGCTGATTTCTTCGCGACGATTCCGTCACGAACTTCAATTGGTTGGAGGCGCCGGCGGCAAATACGAAAGGTACGCCGCGGTCTGATTCGGGACGCCAAACGCCGCGAGACACCCATTGAGGAGGAGCCCATTGGCGACGAAGCCCGACGCCGTGCCGAGCGCGTTCGGACTATTGACGACCGCGAGATACGGTTTGCCGTAGCCGACGAAATAAACTTTGTTGTCCGGTGCGAGCTTCGCTGCGGCGAGGCCGGTGCCGCCGAGCATCGTCTCGGTGCTGCTCGTGAGATCGTATTGATACGCGACGCCGCTCCAGCCTTGCGTTCCGCGCACGTAGTAGAGCTTGGTTCCGTCGCCGGAGTAGGACGCATGAAACCCGAGATCGCCGGTGACGATCGTTTTGACGCCGCTCACCTTGCCGGTTGCGCGATCGATGTTGGCGGTTGCGATCACGCCGGTGCTGTTGTTGTTGATCGCCATCACGATGTGATCGTAGTCGTACGAGTGGTTGATGGCGGAGCGGAGCACCGTCCCGCTGAGGCCGGTCGACGACACGACCGGTGATGTGCTCACGCCCGACGAGCTCACGAGGAACGCGTTGATCGTGCCCGCGCCGCTGTAGCCGATCACCCAGAAGTCGGCGTTGTTCGTGTGCGGCACCATGTCGAGCGCTTCGCCGACGTTGCCTTGGAAGAGGTGTGTGTTCTTGTTGGTGACCGTGCCGTGGGCGCCCTGCGTGAGATCGAGCGTGGAGTAATAGATGTCGCCCGTGGTCGCGGAGTCGTCCGTGTAGTTGACGCTGAAGACGTAGTAGCTGCCGCCATCCGAGCCTTGCTTCGGCGTGATGAGCGCGGGCTCGCTCGCGCTGGGCTGGCCATTCACGCCGCCGCCGTTCGCGAGGAGTTGGTTGTCTTGGCCATTGAAGATGCTGATGCCGTCCGTATAGAAGAGGAGATTGCCGCTCGTCGGATCGGTGAACACGGCGGTGCCTTCGTTGCCCGTCGATACGGAAACGGGCGGACCGCAAGTGACGACCGGCGCGCTCGCGTCGCGAAAATCGATGAGCATGTCTTTGCTGCCCGAGATGGGCTCGCCCGTGATGAACCACACTTGCTCGAGCGTCAGGCTGCTGACGGGCTTCGGTGTGGTTGCTTCGACGGGTTGCGCATCGGACGGAACGAAGATGACGTCGTTCGTCGAAGCGTCGCTGCTGCCTCCGTCGATTGTGCCGTCGGCGGATCCGTCGTCACCGAATCCGGTGGGCCCGCTGCCGCAGTTTGCGACGACGAGACACACACTCGCGGCCACCAGCAAGCCCGCCAACGTCCAAGTTCGATGCATGAGGTTACCCCAGCAAAATGCTACGGGACGACCCCCCACCGCGTCCAGCTCGATTCGCTATTCGTCGTCGGCTGCGTCGTCGCCGAAGTCGTCTTCGTCGAAATCGATGTGGCCCGTCCACATCTTGAGGCGCTTCGAGCCCTCGAGCCATGCGTTGGCGAAGTCCCGCATCCAGGCTTTGCCGACCTCGTTCGATGCGTCGACGCTGTGCTGGCAAATCTGCGCGACCACCTTCGTCGTTCCATTTTTCACGATGGTCCCATCGCCGTAGGGCCAAATCATGAGCTGATAGAGAACCTTGCCGCTCGCCGTGTCGATCACGTCCGTGATCTCCGTTTCGACGAGCTCGTCGCTCTCCCTTTCTTTGTTCTCGTCGATCACGAACATCGACTCGATCTTGCGTTTGCCGAGCGCGGCTTGAAGCTGAGCCCTGTCGCTCTTCGAAATGTCGGCGAGCTTTCCACGGTACGGCTTCCTGTGGTTATCGAGTCGGAACTTTCCGAGCTTCGCCCCGCCCTTCTTGTGATGCACGACTTCGTCGACGGCTTTTTTGTAAGCCTCGTTCGCGTGGAGCTTCGCGCTCGATTTCGGCTTGTCACCGATGAGCCCGCGCAAAACTTTGACGTCTGCGTCGGTGAGTGAGCGCGGCGTCTGGAGCGACATGCCAAGCGTGCCCTTCTTCGCGGTGATGCCCGTGCCCGATTCGAATTTCAGCTTCTTGATCGCGGACGTGATGTCGGTGAGCGGCGCTTCGTTGTCTGCGGCTTTCCAGACGTCGCCCTTTTTCTTCGGGCTCTCGAGAATGCCGACGAGCCAAAGCTTCTCGCTCGGCGGGCGCACCGTAACGAGAAAGATCGCGCCGCCCTTTTTCAACCCTTCGAAGGTTTTGTTGCTCGACGTGTATTCGTTCGTGTCGACGACGACGCCGAGCTTGACGTCCTTCGGAACCATTTTTTCGAACAAAGCTTTGCTGACGATCGCAAGGACACTCGACATCGGGGTATCGTCGCAGACGTGAGCGAAAACGTCACCGATGAATCGCTAGCGAAGCTCGAGAAAACAATGCGCGCGCGAGCCAAGAAAAAGGGCGCGCCGCTGCGTGTCCTCACGAGCGATGGAACGGCCTCGTGGGATCGGCAGCTCATCGATCCGGCCATCATCGAGCTCGCACTCACTCTTCGCATGCCGGTCGAGATCCCGAAAGGCGATCCAGGCTCGTACACGTTTTGGCTTTGGGACTGGGTGCAGCGCTCGGGCAATCCGCTCGATGAGCTCGTGCGCGTCGGCAAGCACCCGTTTTTCGGGAAGGTGCTCGTGTCGAGCTTCATGCCCACGCGCGAAACGAAGGACGAGGTCGGCAAGTGGCTCGAGCGCGCCGTTCGATGCAAGGGGTTCGATGGTGTGCTCGCGGCGCTTGATGCGTTCGGCGCCACGCTCGCGGAAACGTGGACGCTCGGCGCGCTCAAGGTTCACGAGCCGTGGATCGAGGGCCTCTGCCAACCCGCGGTGCTCGCGCGGTGCCCTGCCCTGGCGCGCGCGATCCGCGAGCTCGACACGGCGCGGTTGCTCCGCAACCAATTGCGCGCGGGCATCATGGACGAATGGGGCTGGCCGGAACGCGAAGAGGCGCTCGCGCTCTTTCCCAAAGACCGGCAACATAGCGCCGCCGAAACCGTCACCGGCCCGCTTCCCTACGGCGTTCTCTTCGACGACGAGGCGTCGCGCATCGTCGCTTATGGCCCTGGAGGCATCGCGCTCGACCGAAAGATCCCCAAGAAAAAGCGCGACGTGCGCGGGCTGTTTTTTTCGCAGGGCGACGTGCTCGTCTACGAATACAAACCCGAGCGCGCCTGGTGGCTGTCGGACGGCAAGGCTTTCAAGTCGGGCTGCAACGGCTTCTACGAGATCGCGTGCGACGGGGACCTCATCACGCGCGGCGACCACGTCTTGCCCGCGGGCGATCACAAATACAAAGGGCGACCGAAGGGCGACCAAGGGGGCTCGCGGGCGTGGTTCGACGGCAACGTCTTCTCCGCGGTCGCCCAAGAGGCGGTGCTCCGCGCGAACGGAACCTCGGTGAAGGGCAGGCCCGACGACTACTACACGTTCGATCCGAAGACGGCAAACGCACGGGCCACGAGCTACCCGCGTGGATGGCGCGGCTCGTCGGCAAGGACGGCACGCTCATCGTCCACATTCAGACGAGCTTCATCTGTCCTGTCGCGAAGGGCGCGGAAGCCTCGCCGCTCGGCGCGAAGAATGGTTTGGGTGGGTCTGCGCTCTTCACACGCGACGGCGCCGTCATCGCCGAAGGCATCGACGGGCGCCGAGCGCCAGGGCTCGTGAATGGAAAATACGTCGCCGCGCTGATGACGTTCCCCGCGCGCGAGGGATTCTATCCGGTCATCGAGTGCACCTTCGAGCTCGGCATCGCAATGCCCGACGGCACGACACCGCTCGTTCCCGGCGACGGTTTGCGCTGGGGGTATTGGGCCGGCCCGCCGCTCTCGCTACTCGAGTGGCACGCGCTGCGGCCGCGCGATCTCCGTGGCTCGCGCGCGCTCGCCAAGTGCAGCGATGGGGCCGCGCAGGCGTTGTTCGCCGCTGCTACGGCGCCGCCGAAGTCGCCCGAGAAAGTCCTCGATGTGGGTGGCAAGATGCAAGCGATCGTCACGTCGCCCGAGCCAAGCGACACGCCCAGCGAAGCGTTGGTCGCCGCGATCGGGCGCGCTCTTCCCGACGTGAAGCACCCGCGCATGGTGGAAGGCATCGCTGGGATCCTCGCCGTCGCGGCGCGCCTTGCACCGGTCGTCACGCGCCTCAAGAGTCGGGCGATGCCGCGCAAGGCCGCGCCGGAGTCGACGCTGCACAACGAAGACGTCGCAGCGCTCGCGCAGATCCTCGATCACGGCACGCCTTGGTGGGTCGAGAAGCTCGGCATCCAATTCGGTCAGCAAATTCTCGATGTGTCGACGTACCTCTTCGACGACACGAGCGACGCGATCAGCACACCCGCACGAACTGTGTTTCCGTGGGACCTGCTGCTCACGCGCATCGGCGAAGTGCTCTATCGCGTGCTTGCTCTTGGAACGCCGAAACCGAAACGGCTCGAGCTCATCAAGGCACTCGAGCTTTGGAAGGCAAGCACGTTTCCATCCAACATGAAGCGCATTCGGCTCGCCCTGCTCTCGATGAATGTCGATGGGCTCGACCGCGAGCATCCAGACCGCCTCATGACCGCGACGAATCGCTACTTCGTTCGTCACACGGGCGACACGGTGCGCGCGATCGAATCGACTGCAGATGGAACGTTTCGCGTTCCGCCGGGCGCGAAGCTCGAGAGCGCGACGCCCGCCGATGCGCGCTTCGACAAGGCCGCCGTCGAGAAGACACTCGCGCTCTTCGCCGAACGTGGTCCGGTTCCGTTCGACGTCGAGGTGTCGAAGGCGATCGCGAAGAAGACAAAGCTCAGCGTCGCGGCTGCGTCGCTCGTGTGGACCGCCGGCTATGATCCGTGGCTCACGGGCGAAAAGAAGCGCGAGCGATTTGGCATCGAGCGCGACGCCCTCGAGCATGCCGAGGTCGAGCTCAAGAAGAAGCGCCTTCGCGAGCTCTACGCGAAAGCGATGCCGGACGATCCCGCGGACATGTTCGACGGCCGCGTCGTCGCCGAGCGCATCATCAAGGCGTGGTGACTCGCGACCGTTCGCGAGCGTGCGTGACGGCACGCGGGTGGTTCACGCGCGAACCACGCTGAATCGCGCTGATTTTGGCTTACTTACGAGGCATGCGCATTGCTTAGCGAGGCTTCATGCGTCGTGCCCTCATCGTCATCGCGTTCGCGCTCGGCGCTTGCAGCACGGGTCCCGGCGAGCGCGTCGGCGACACGGAAGCCGCCCTCAACACCAACGACAAGGCTGCGTTCGATTACTTCGTCGGCAAGGGCCTGACGAATTTCCAAGCGGCGGGCATCGTCGGCAATCTGGATCAAGAATCCAACGTCAACCCAAACGCGATCCAATCGGGCGGCCCCGGTCGCGGCATCGCGCAGTGGTCGGTTGGCGGCCGCTGGGACACGGGCAGCAACGACAACGCCACGGCGTACGCAACGAAGGAGGGCCTTTCGGTTTGGTCGCTCACGCTGCAGCTCGACTTCATCTGGTACGAGCTCCAAACATTTTCCGGCTACGGCCTCTCGAAGCTCAAGGCCACGACGAACGTCACCGATGCAACGGTCGTCTTCGAGACTGACTTCGAAGGCTGCGGCACGTGCGACGAGTCAACGCGCATCTCGTATGCGAAGTCGGTTCTCTCCGCATACGGATCGATTCCGTACGGCGCGCAGTTCGTGAGCCAGAGCTTCCCGCTGGCAACGACGACGATGACGATGACCGCAGGCGACGTCGTTCCCTCGTTCATCGAGCTCAAGAACACCGGCACGAAGGCGTGGGATTCGAAAACGCGCATCGGCACGACCAAGCCGCGCGATCGCTCGAGCGCATTCGCCGACCCGAGCTGGGTCTCGCCGAGCAGACTCGCCGAGGTCACCGGCACGGTCGCGCCGGGCGCGAGCTACAAATTCAAGTTCAACCTCGTCGCGCCCGACAAGCCCGGCACGTACGACGAGTTTTTTGGTGTGGTCGAAGAAGGCGTCGCGTGGTTCAGCGATCCCGGCCAAGGCGGCCCGGCCGATGATGATCTCGAAGTGAAGATCCTCGTCGTCGCGAAAGAAGGCGGCACGGTCACGCCGGCGGACGCGGGCGCGACGCACGACGCAGCTCCGATCACGAACGACGCTGGCGTCGTGGTGTCGGGCGGTGGCGGATGCAGCGTGAGCGCGCCGCGATCGTCGCCGCGCGATGCGCCTTACGCAGCCGCAGGAGTGTTCGTGGCTTTCGCGCTTCTCAAGCGGCGTTCACGGCGCGGATGATCCACGTGCTCGACGACGCCCAGATTCCATCGGGGCGTTCGAACGAGGCAAACGCATCACGAAGCGCGGCAACGATTCGCGGCCGGAGCTCGGTTGCGCGATCACCGACGAGCCGAAGTGTCTCGCCCGCAGGCCCAAGCGCGCACGCGAAGTCGACGGCTTCGTCCATATTTCGCCCGATGCAGATGGGGGCGTCGTTGCGCTCGAACGTGACGCGCCCGAGGCCGGCTTTGAGAATTTGCTCGCTCACCAAGTCGGGTCCTGACATCGAGAACGGGCCGGGCCCACACGTGGGCGCGTCGTGGGTCTCGGGTGGCGGCACGATCGCGTGAACGACGGTCTGAGCTTTGTAGAGCCACTCGTTGTCTTCGCGCTTTCGCCAAACGACGATGCAAAGCGGCGCACCGGGCGCGAGTGATTTTCTGATGTTGCGAAACGCCGCAACGGGATTCGCAAAAAACATCGTCCCGAATCGCGAGAACGCGGCGTCGTAAGGCCCGCCGAGATCGTCACTTTGAACGTCGCGCACTTCGAAGCGCGCAGCGTTGCCGTTTTGTTTTGCGTCATCCGCGGCGCCGTCGACAAACCGCTTCGACCCGTCGACCCCGACGGCACTACCGCCTGCCCCAACAGCGGCCGCGAGCGCTTGCGTGGTGTCGCCGAGCCCGCACCCGAGATCGATGACTTTGCTGCCGCCCTTGATGGCGAGACGCTCGAGCGCGGCTTCCCCATGAATGGAAAGCCCCTTGGTGACGACCCACCGAAACCGAATGAACTTGTCGAAGAGAACGGTGTCCCACGCAGTTATGGCATCAGCATTCGCTTCGTCGGGCATGCCCCGAGATTACGCTCAGGCGTTGTGGTTCGCGCACGAAAGAAAAAGGGCCTTGTTCACTTACGAACAAGACCCTTCTCCTTCTTCTGGCGCCTGGCGGCTTTCTCCGTCCGGAGTCAGTTGGCAGGCACGGGCGCGGGCGCCTCGGCGGGTCGCGGCTTCGGCATTTCGACGAGAGCGGCTTCGAGGACTTGCTCCATCTTTTGGACGAAGACGAACTCGAGGTCGTTCTTCACTTCGGCCGGGACCTCGTCGAGGTCGGCCTTGTTGCGCTCGGGGACGATGACGCGCTTGATGCCTGCGCGGTGAGCCGCGAGCACTTTCTCTTTGAGGCCGCCGATCGGGAGGACCCGGCCGCGCAGCGTGATCTCACCCGTCATGGCGCAGTCGTGCCTGACGCAGATACCGGTGAGCATCGAGGTGAGAGCGGTGAACATCGTCACGCCTGCGGAGGGGCCGTCTTTCGGCATGCCGCCCGCGGGAATGTGGATGTGCAAATCCGTCTTCTCGAGGAAGTCGCGGGCGATGCCGAGCTTCTCGGCGTTGGCGCGGACGTAGCTCAGCGCGGCTTGCGCTGATTCTTTCATGACGTCGCCGAGCTGCCCCGTGAGCTGCAGCTTGCCGGTGCCGAACATGCGCGTGGCTTCGATGAAGAGAATTTCTCCGCCGACGCTCGTCCATGCGAGGCCTGTCGCGACGCCGGGCTCTTCGGTGCGCTCGGCCACTTCGGAGCTGAAACGCTGCGCGCCGAGGAACTCACGAACTTGTTCTTCGGTTTCGATTTTGCGCGGCGTGAGATCGCCCTCGGCGATTTTCACGGCGACGCCTCGAATGACGCTCGCGGCTTGTCGCTCGAGCGTACGAACACCCGCTTCACGCGTGTAGTGATCGATGACGAGGTCGAGCGCTTTGTCGGTGATGTCGAGCTGCTCCTTCGAGATGCCGTGCTCTTCGAGCTGCTTCGGAATCAGGTGGCGCCGCGCGATGGCGAGCTTCTCGTTTCGCGTGTAGCCGGGGATCTCGAGGATCTCCATGCGGTCACGGAGCGGAGCGGGAATCGGATCGGCGATGTTCGCCGTCGCGATGAACATGACGTTCGAGAGGTCGTACGGGATCTCGAGGTAGTGATCGGCGAACGAGAAGTTCTGCTCGGGGTCGAGCACTTCGAGCAGCGCCGCCGCGGGATCGCCGCGGAAGTCGTGGCCGATCTTGTCGACCTCGTCGAGCATGAAGACCGGGTTGATGGTGCCAACCTTCTTCATGCCTTGGATGATCTGCCCGGGGAGCGCGCCGACGTACGTACGGCGGTGACCGCGGATCGCGGCTTCGTCGTGAACGCCGCCGAGCGAGATGCGGTGGAACTTTCGCCCAAGGGATCGCGCGATGCTGCGACCGAGCGACGTCTTGCCGACACCGGGGGGACCAATCAAGCAGAGGATGGGCCCTTTTTTGTCCTTCTTCAGCTTGCGGACCGCCAAGTACTCGAGGATGCGCTTTTTGACCTTCTCGAGACCGTAGTGGTCTTCGTCGAGGACTTTGCGCACGGCCGAGATCTCGAGGTTGTCCGGCGTCTGAACGTGCCAGGGCAAATCCAAAATCCAGTCGAGGTAGGTGCGGACGACGGTGTACTCCGCCGAGCCGACCTGCATGTTCCGCAGGCGCTTGAGCTGCTTCTTCGAAACTTGCTCGGCCTCGCTCGGGAGATTCGCCTTCGAGATGCGGTCTTCGAGGCCGTCGAGATCGCCTTGATCGCCGTCGTCCTCGCCGAGCTCCTCTTTGATCGCCTTCAGCTGCTGGCGGAGGACGTACTCGCGTTGGTTTTTTCCCATCTCCTCTTTGATTTGGGAATTGATTCGGTCGCGCATCTTCAAGATTTCGAGTTGGCGCGTGAGGAGGCGCAGCACTTTGCGGATGCGCTCTTTGACGTCGACCGTCTCGAGCAGCGCGGCCTTTTCGTCGACCGGTGCGTCGAGGTTCGCGGCGACCAGATCGGCCAGCGCGCCCGGCGCTTGAATCGAGTCGATGAGCGAGCCCGCTTCACGCGGCAGCTCGGGCATGAGCTGGATGACTTGCTTGGCGATGTCGCGAAGGCTCATCGAGAGCGCTTCGGCTTCGTCATCGGCCACCGGCGGCTCTTCGAGTCGCTTGATTTTCGCCTTCAGATACGGCGCGCTCTGCGTGACGTCTTCGAGCTTGATGCGCGTCAGACCTTGAAGGATGAGCGAATAATTCCCCGAGCTGTGCTTGAGCGCTTTCAACACGCGCGCGGCGCAGCCGACCTGATGCAGATCGTCTTGGCCCGGGTCGTCCGTCGAGGGATCTTTCTGAGCGAAGATCGCAATGATGGGCGCGAACTGGATCAGACCAGCGGCGATGCCGCCGGGAGCCGCTGCCGCCTGGGCATAGGCGGGGGAAGAGAACATGAACGGTTTCCGTCGCGGACAGGGATTGCTGCGGCTCTATAGCCGAAGGGGCGTAAGGCGCAAACGGGAACGCATCGCCCGCACGATGGCCGCGTCGTGCCACGATGCTGGCCTTGGTCGATACGACAACGGTATGAGGGCTGATGGACATCG
>JBBSFE010000047.1:0-41616 GCA_038239005.1 Polyangiales bacterium | reverse complement strand
TACGGCGTAACCGTTTTTCTCGAGCACGCGCACCGCGTTGGCCGGAGCGGCTGGGAAGTTGTAGTCGCCCTGACACGTCGAAAAAATCGCGACCGTGCCGCGCTCGCCTGCGCTCGCGAGCGGGTCGTGATGGGCGAGCCATTTCGCGAACGTCGTCGTTGCGAACGGCGGTAGCGGGAATTCGGCGGAGATGCCCGCCGCGCGCTCGCCTACTTTGCGCACGAGCCGGTTCACGTTGACGATGTTGGCGACGCGCGCCATCGGGCCCGCCGTCAGCTTTCCGAGAAGCTCAGGTTCGCCGAGAACGCGATCTTGCACGGTGATGCCGTTGCGCGCGGCTCGCTGAATCTTCTCGCGCGTGAGAAGCCGCGGTAGATCCACTTGCCACTCGTGCCCTTCGTCAGGCGTGTAGGGGCACTTGATGTAGCAAAGCTTGCACTGCCAACAGAGCTCGGTCACCGCCTCGAAGTCGGCGACGCCCAGCTCTTCGGCGCCCTCCGCGCCGCGCGTCTCGATGTCACGGTCGATACGCTTGAAGAGCTCCGGGAAGGACCCGCAGTAGTTCACGCACATGCGACAGTTGTGGCAAATGTCGAACACGCGCCGAAGCTCGTGCTCGAGATCGCGCGCATCGAGATAGCGCGGATCGGGGGGATCGAACGCTGGTGGCGCGGAAGGTTTCGGATCGAGCTTCACGTCAGAGTGGCGAGCATCTTCTGGAAGCGGCCAGCGTGGCTCTTCTCGGCTTTCGCGAGCGTCTCGAACCACTCGGCGATGTCGTCGAAGCCTTCTTCGCGAGCGGCTTTCGCCATGCTCGGGTACATCGTCTCGTATTCGTGCGTTTCGCCTGCGATGGCGGCTTTCAGGTTCTTTTCGGTATTGCCGATCGGAAGGCCCGTCGCGGGATCGCCGACTTGCTTGATGTAGTCGAGGTGGCCGTGCGCGTGGCCGGTCTCACCGTCGGCGGTCTCTTTGAAGTTGCCGGCGACTTCCGGGTAGCCCTCGACGTCGGCGACTTTTGCGAAATACAGATAGCGACGGTTCGCCTGTGACTCACCGGCGAATGCGTCCTTGAGGTTTTGTAGCGTCTTCGTGCTCGCGAGCGATTTGCCCATCTCAGTTCTCCTTCGTTTTCTTTTTTCGTGGATTTTCACACGCGGCACACGTGCCGCGATAAGTCTGCTCGACGCGCGTAATGACGAACCCCGGTGCGGCTTCGTGCACGCGCTCGGTGCTCGGCGGCTCGGGGGAGAGCGTCTTGGCGGGGATGTCGAATGCGGCGCCGCACGCGTCGCATACGGCGTGGTGGTGCGGCATCACGTTTGGGTCGAACCGTGCCGCGCCGCCAATCCGAAGCGTGCTCGACAGCCCAGCCTGCGCGAGCGCATCGAGCGTGTTGTAGACCGTGGCGAAGCTCATGGAGGGGAACGCGGAGCGGAGCCGCTCGAACAAATCTTGGGCCGTCGGGTGCGAGGGATCGTTCGCGAACGCCTCGACCAAGGCGATGCGCTGCGGCGTAATGCGAAGGCCGCGCTCTCGAAGCGTGGCGATCATCGCGCGAGCCTTTTCCTCGGTCTTTCTCACGACGAGAAGACGGTAATGATAATAGTTCTAAAAAGCAACCCCTTCTAAAGAAGGACGCGCGCCGCTCAGCGGCCGGGCGGCTTCAGCGGAAGGACGGGCGACGAAATCGGAGCGGGCGGGATGCGCGCGTTCTCGAGCTTCATCGCGCTGCCGGGCGCTTCGGGGATCGCCTCGAGCGTGATGAGCGCGTTGATCATTCGCTCCATGCCGAACTCGGCCGCGGCTTCGCGCAAGAAGACTTGCGTCATACGAACGAGGCGGAGGCTCGTCGTCTTGCCGAGATCCATTTCGCGCTCGAGGAACGCTTCGAACGAGCCGAACCCTTTGGCGAGATAGAGCTGACGCACCTGAACTTCACGGAGCGTCATGCCGATGTCGTAGAACGATTTGCCGAGGTTCTTTCGGAGCGTCTTGATCTGCGTGAGCGCCTGGTGGAGCTCTGCGATCTTCTGCTTGATGTCCTCGGCACCGCTTGGCGTGCGAATCGTCGCGCGAGCGCTGCCCGGTAGCGGCGGCTCGGCCGCGCGTGCGCGCGCCTCGGCTGCGTGCTTCGCTGCATGGCGGGCTGCCCACGGAGCCGCACCGCGCAATCCAAGTCGACGTTTGGCAAGTTTGGGGTCTGCTGCCGCTGCCGGCGTCGCCGGCCCAGCCTTTTTGGACCCTTTTGCGCCAGATTTCGCGGCCTTGGACGCCGGTTTGGCGGGCTTGCCCTTCTTTTTCTTTTGAGGTTTTCCCATCGCCGCCGTGCGTGCGGCTCTACCAGACCCGAGCCCGCTTCGTCTACAAATCCGCGCATGTACGAAGATCGTTCGGATCCGAACGATCTCGTTATCCTCGGCATTCATGGTCGCGTTCACCCGCCCAACCCCTGAGGAGCTCACGGCTTTTCTGGCGAGCTATGGGATCGATGAACATGATGAATTTCAAGCCGTTGAGGGTGGAAGCGTCAACAGCAACTTCAGCATCCGAATCGGGTCATCGCGACGATTTCTTCGAATCTACGAAGAGCAGGACGCCCTCGGCGCGGTGCGCGAGCTCGAACGGGTGGGGGAGCTCGCCGCGCGTGGCGTTCCAACGCCAACCGCACTTGTCGGCTCGAGAACGCTCGCACGCAGGCCCGCGGCGCTATTCCCGTGGGTGGCGGGGACCATCGCGTGCCAACGCAGCGTGACCGCGTCTCGCGCCCGCGCCGTGGGTGAGGCGCTCGCACGCTTTCATCTCGCGGGCGCTGGCCTCGATGGCGGCGAAGGGCGCTTTCACACGCTTGCGCTTCGCGAACGCCTGACCCGAATCGACGCCTCGGCGTTTCCGGTCGCACGCCTCGCACGCGCGCTCGACGAGCTTCCGCCTTCGAGCGCAGCTGGAGGCCTCGTTCACGGCGATCTGTTTCGCGACAACGTTTTGTGGGAAGGCGAGCGGCTCGCCGCGCTCCTCGACTTCGAAAGCATGTTCCACGGTGCGTTCGTTTTCGATCTCGCGGTCACGCTCCTCGCATGGACTTACGGCGACGCGTTCGATCCCGCGCTCGTCTCCGCGCTCGTCTCGGGCTACCAAACGGCGCGCCCGCTCGACCAGGGCGAGAAGCGTGCACTCTACACGGAAGCCCGTCGAGCCGCTGTGCGCTTCACCATCACGCGCATCACCGACTACGCGATGAAAAATAACCCTGCGAAGAGTTGGCTCCGATTCCTCGAACGCCTCGACGCGCTCGAAGCGATGGGCGAGCGCGGCTTTCTGGGGCTCGCCGACATCGTCTAGGTCAGTTCAAGTGCGGCGGAACGGCTTCGGCGACGCGGACTTTCTCGACCGGCGCCCATAGCGACGCACGCAGCTCTTCGAGCCGCGTCTTCGCGGTCGAGATGCGCTCGGTTTGCGTGGCGACGTCCTTCTTTGCGGCGTCTTCGTCGGCGAGGACGCCTTGGCGCGCGGTCTTTGCGGCGCGGAGCACCTCGAGGACCTCGCGGTGGAGCTCTTCGCTCGCGTTCACGACCCACGTATCGAGCTTCTTCGCGAAGTCGTCGATGATTTCGTCGAGCTTCGGCCCGACCTTCAGCGCAACCTGGCGCACGACGTCGGGTGCGATCTCTTTCGCCTTCTTCTTGTATTCGCCCTCGACACGCCCCTTCAGCATGTACGCGACGACCGGTGCGGCTGCGAGCAGCACGCCGCCAACCATCAAGTTGAAGAGCAACGTGCCGAGACCCACGGCCACGAGCGCGGTGACGCCGACATCGTACTGGAACGTGTCGACCTGCACATCGAGGCGCTTCATGTCCGTGCCGAGTGTTTCGCCAACGCGCTCGGTGGCGTCGTGTGCGTCCTCCCGAACGAGCGCGATGGTGCGCTCGGCGAGGTCTTCGAGGCGGCCGGCGATTTCCTTGCTCTCGGCTTCAGCCCACTTGCGAAACGTCTCTTCCAAGAACGACGGCAGGTATTGTTTGAGCTCGTCGGCTTTGGCGTTGTCGATGACGTCGGGGAGCTTTTGGATGACCTCGTCGACGAATCGCTCGAGATCTTTCCGCGCGCCCACTTTGAGGCCGCTCACTTCTTCTTTGATGTGGGTGCGGCGCTGCTCGAGCGTGCCGGCCTGACCGAGCAAATCTTTCTCGAGGAGCGTGATGCGGCGATCGATTTCTTCGGCGGTCATCGAGAGGGCACGCCTTCGCGCATCGGCGCCTTTTTCGAGGAGCGAAATCACCGAGCCGCCTTCACCGAGTGCGTTGTCGAGAAGGATGCGGCCGCGCTCTTCGGCCAAAAACCGCGTGAGGTGGGCGACGAGCTCGGGCAACCCGCTTTCGGCAGCACCACCGGCCAGCGCTTGCTCGGCGCTGACGGGAAACACAATGGGATCGCGAACGAGCCGCGCGAGCTGAGTTTTCGCATACGCGAGCGCTTCGGTGCGCTCCGATGGCGAGAGCAAATCCCACTTCGTGATGACGAAGACAATCTTGTCGCGCGACGCCTTGAGGAGCTTGTCCTCCAAGAAAACGCGCTCGCTCTCTTTCAAAATCTGCCCGGCATCGAGCAAGAACAAAACGGCGTCGGCGCGCGGGATGTAGCTGTAGGTGATGTCGGCGCGCTGATGCGAGAGATCGTTCACGCCTGGCGTGTCGACGAGCAAGATGCGCTCTTTGAGGAGCGGCGCGGGGTAACCGACTTCGACGTAATCGACTTCGTCGCCACCGACCGCACGCGAGCCGCCCACCGCAAAGTCGCGGACTTGATCGAACGGAAGCGGTTCGCGCTTGCCCGACACGAAGACGACGGTTGCCTCCGGTTTATCGGCGTGACGAATGTGGTGAATGGCGGCCGTCGTTGGCGTGACGCCCACGGCGAGCGCAGCCTCACCGAGGAGCGCGTTCACGAACGTGCTCTTTCCGTGATTGAACTCACCGACGACGACGAGGTGAAAACGATCTTCCTCGAGCTTGCGAACGAGATCTTTCTCGATCCGATCGTGAAGCGACTTCGCCCCGAGCTCGTTCGCGATGTCCGCGAGCGACTGGAGCGCCACCGTCACGTCGAGCTTGCGCTCGCGAAAATCAGCGAGGCTCGCGGAGAGCGCAAGGCTCGCGGAGAGCGGGAGGCTATCCACCATCAGGCATCTCCCTTCAACAGCGCACGCACGCGATCGTCGACTTCTGGCATCGTTAGCCCGGTGTCGCCGAGGCCGGCGGCTTTCTTGTAGAGTGCACTTTCTGCAAAGACACGCATCGCGAGCACACGCTTGGGCAAGTATGGATGCGAGGCAAACGCTTCCATGTACTTTCCAATTCCTTCTTTGCCCTCTTCGTATTGTTCGAGGAAGGCTTCGAGGTTGAACTCCTCGTAGAGCTTGCGTGAGCCGAGCGCGAGCTTCGTGAGCGCACGACCCGACACCTCTGCGCTTTTGCTGCAAAGCATGCCGGCGCGATCGCACGTGATCTCGGCGCGACGCGACCACGCCATGAGCGCCATGATCGCGGGCTGAGCAGCCCACTGAACGATGGCGCCCGCAACGCGCGTGAGCACGTGAAGCGCCGTGAGATACACGACGTGCGAGTTGTGGATGTGACCGCACTCGTGCCCGATCACCGTGAGGAGCTCTTCGTCGGAGTAGTGATCGACGAGCGCCGAGTGGACCATGATGAACGCTTCATCGTTGGTGCCGTACGTCGCTGCGTTGAGATGCGGCTCGTTCACGATGTAGACGTGAGGCGTCGCGATGTGAAGCGTGTCCGAGCAGTGCTGCGCAATGCGCTGGATGCGCGGAAACTGCCGATCGGAAACGCGAACCGCGCTCCCGAGGAGTTGATTGCGAAGCACTTGCTTCCACATGCGGACGGTGGCCGCGACCGCGAGCTCGACGGGTTTTGCGCGCTCGAATGCGGCGCGCGTTTGGCGGTCCGACACGTAAGCGTATTCGTGACCGGAGCTATCGACGAGCCCACCAGTAGTGACGCGCTCCGTGCGCTTTTGCGCGACGAAGGCGTCGAAATCGAGGGCAGGGGTTTGCGCCATGATGGCTAACGTAACGACGGTTGAGTGCGACGCCAAGCCTGGGACTGTGAAGAAACAATCATGATCTCCGCGAGGCTCTCACTGGGGTTTGGTCGTTACGAAGCGATCGATATACGTCGGCGGGAGCGCAAACCATCCCGCAATGCCGGCGGCGACACCGGCTGCAACGACGCCCGTTCCGATGAGCGTCCAAACGGCCCACTTCGGCAAACCGTGGTGGGCGGCGATCGCGTCGCCTGGAATCGCAGTCCACGGCGCCACGATGATTTCAGGCCCGCACTCGGCCCCAGCGCACGTTCTGACGACGAACGTATTGGCGCGATCGCCGGCGCGGACTGACACCCACGACGGACAGCGCACGACGGCCGAGGTCACGTCCGAGCGCGAGCATGGCTCCGCAGTCGGCAACGCGACGTGCACCGCCCCGCCGCGGGTGACCGTGACCCACTGCGCGAAGACGACCTCGCCAGACACCTTCGCAACGAGCTGATGCACGCCAGGGCCAGCAGTGTGATCGCCGTGAGCGATGGGCTCGCCGTCGAGTCGAATATCGGCGCGCTCGCCGCCCGACACATCGAGCGTGAACGGGGCGCTCTCGGGTGCTCCGACGATCGTCGGCTCGCCAACGCCGGCTGTGCGACCGCCATCGAGCGCAGCGGCGGCGCGCCAGTGACGCTCTGCGCGCGCGGGGTCGGCCGGATCGAGACGAGCAAAACGCGCGGCCCACCCACGCTCGACCTCCGCGAGAAGCCACGCGGCTTGGGGAAGCTCGGGATGCGCGAGAAGCGTTTGCTCGGCGCGTGCGAGAGCGCGCTCGGCGCCGTCGGTGTCGTGTTGCGTGAGGAGCTCGCGCGCCGAATGAAGCTGCTCCTCCACGCGCGTGGCCACCGCAGGATCGACGGCAATCGTGTGTCGCCCACCCGGGGCGGGTAGCGCAAGCCGCAGCCCTCGCGCCGCCGCCCACGTTTGGAGCACGTTCGGAATGGACTCCATGCCGCCGTCGAGCCTCGCGGAGAGCGTGACATCGACGACGGTCGCGTCCATCACTCGCCCTGCACGTGTGCCAGCACCGCTTCTGCGTGCCCGTCGACCTTCACGCTCGACCACGCCCGCTTGATTTTGGCGTCGGGCCCGATCAAAAAAGTGCTGCGAATCACGCCTTTGACCTTCTTGCCGTACATCATCTTGTCGCCGTAGGCGCTGTAGGCCTTGTGCACGATGAGGTCCGGGTCCGACGCGAGCGCGACCTTCAACTTGAGCTTGTCGCGAAACGTACAATGTGAGGCGACCGTGTCTTTCGACACGCCAATGACCTCGGTGTCGGCTTTTTTGAACGCGCCGATGAGCTTCGTGAAAGCCTGAGCTTCACGAGTGCAACCTGGAGTCGAGTCTTTGGGATAGAAATAGAGGACGATATTTTTCCCCGCGTAGTCCGATAGCTTCACGTTCTTTCCGCTGTCGGAAGGAAGATCGAATGCCGGTGCACGGTCGCCCGGGGAGAGCTTGCTCATGGTCGCCTTAGTCTGTATCGATTTAGCGTTGGGGGTCGAAAAGGTCAGCGCGTGCAACTGAACTTCGCAGGTCGAGAGATAACGATCAAGCTGGTCTACTACGGGCCGGCGCTCTCGGGAAAAACGACGAATCTCAAGGCCCTCCACGAGCTCACGGCCGACGATAGTCATGGCCGTTTGATGACGCTCGAGACGCGCGATGATCGCACGCTCTTCTTCGACATGCTCCCGCTCGTGTTTCGCGCAGGCGACAGCCCAAAGCGCCCAGGCGATCGCAGCTACACGCCGATCGATCCCACGATGGGCATGAGCCTTCGTCTCAAGGTCTTCACCGTTCCGGGTCAGGTCCTTCACGGCGCGACACGCCGCCTGGTTTTGCAAGGCGCCGATGGCGTCGCGTTCGTTGCCGATTCGCAGCTGACCGAAACCGAAAACAACGCCGCGTCGTTTCTCGATCTTCGTGCGAACTTGAAAGAGCTCAACGTCGCCGTGCGCGATCTGCCGCTCGTCATTCAATTCAACAAGCGCGATCTCCCCGCGATCCGCAGTGACGACGAAATCAAAGCGCTCGCGCGCCAAGGTCGCGAGCCCGTGTTCCGCGCGTCGGCGCTTACCGGTGAAGGCGTCGTCGAAACGTTCTTCGGACTCTTGCATCTCACGTGGAGCAAGCTCGAGGCCGAGCACCAACTCTCGCGCATCATCGGCATCCAGCCGCACGAGTTCGTCCCCGTGGCCGCGCGCAAAATGGGCATCAAGCGCGACGTCCCGGTGATGCTCCAGAGCTGCCTCGGCGGCAACCTGGATTTCAAGGCCAAAGACGCATGATGCAGGACAAAGCGGAAACGCAGAGTCCGATCTCCGACGAGCCCCTCCGTCTCGAGGACCTCGTCGACCGTGAGGCGCTCGTCGAGCTATGCGACAGCTTCTTCACGCTCTTCGGCATTCCGGTGCGCGTGCTTTCGAAAGACGGCACGCTCCTCGCGGACGCCGCCCGCGAGCACGATCTCTGCGGCTACATCAACACGTTCGCATCGGGTCGTGCTGCATGCGGCGCGACCGTCGGCGCCGTGAAAATGTCCGACCCACACGAGGACGACGGCACGCTCGTTCACCCGTGTTTTTCTGGCCTCGAATATCGCGTCGTCGCGATCGACTACGACGCCCGCCGCATCGGGCGATTCATTCTCGGGCCCTATTTACCCGCGGAGGTGACCGACGTCCCAAGCTCGCTGCTCGAGCTCGACCCGAACGTGAACGAGCCATCCGCGAAATCGTTGATGCTCAAAGTGCCGCGCGCCAAACAAGACACCGTGCAGCGCGTCGCGCGTCACTTGAAGGCGGCGCTCGATCTGATTTTATTTTCTGGTCACAAGACGCTCCTCACGAGCCAGATGCATCTTCTCAGCGTGCGCGAGAGCTTCCGCGAGCTGACGGAAAAACAAGCGCGTCTCCAAGAGGCCTACGATCGCCTACGCGAGCTCGACCGCCTCAAATCGAATTTTCTCGCAACGGTGAGCCACGAGCTTCGCACACCGCTCACGTCGATCATCGGGTACGGCGAGATGCTCGCCGAGGGCATCGCGGGCCCTCTCAACGACGAGCAAAAAGAATTCGTCGGCACGATCCGCGAAAAAGGCGAGCAGCTGCTTCAGCTCATTCAGAGCCTCCTCGACATGAGCAAGCTCGAGAGCGGCACGATGAGCGTTCGCAAAGAGCGCGTTCGCATCGAGGACGTCATCGGCGAGGTCATCAAGACGCTCACGCCGACGGCTCGCAAGAAAGGCGTCACGCTGCGCCTCGAAGCCGACGCGAATCTTCCCGAGCTCCGCGCCGACCCCGAGCGCCTTCGTCAGGTGTTCATCAACCTCGGCGACAACGCCACCAAGTTCACGCCGAGCGGCGGCTCCGTCACGTATCGCGTGACCACGCTCGCGCGCGGAAGTAGCGCAGACGAAGGCGGGTTCGCGCTGATGTCGCCGGTGCGCGCGCAAATCGAAGTCCGCGTGATGGACACCGGTATCGGCATCCCCGAAAACGAGCGCGAAAAAGTGTTCGATGCGTTTTACCAAGTCGATTCATCATCGACGCGCGAGTACGGCGGAACAGGGCTTGGCTTGTCGATCGTGAAGAGGCTCGTCGAAGCGCACGATGGCACCATCGTCGTCGAAGAAAACACGCCGCGCGGCGCCGTGTTCGTCGTGTCTTTGCCCGTGCCTCATGGCGCTTAGGCGGCGCACGCCGCCGTGACACGCGAAGACGCGCGCATCGCGCGCATCGCGGCGATCCTCGGCGCGCGCGAAATCGGCGACGACGCTGCGGTGCTCGCGCCGGCGATCGCTCCGCTCGTATGGACGATCGACGAGCAAGTCGAGCGCGTGCATTTTCGGCGGGATTTGTGCTCGTTCGAGGACATCGGATGGCGCGCAACCATGGCGGCCGCGAGCGATCTCGCGGCGATGGGCGCCCGCCCTCTTGGCGCGCTTGCGGCGATCGTCGTGCCGGCCGATGTCGACGACGCAGCGCTCGACGCGATCGCGCGTGGTCAGCGCGAAGCCTGCGACGTGATTGGCGCGAAGGTCGTCGGCGGAAATCTATCGCGCGGTGACACTCTCTCGATCTCGACGACGTGGCTCGGCGCATGCCAGCACCCGATGCTGCGCAGCGGCGCGCGCGTCGGCGATGCTGTCTACGTGCTCGGCGAGCTCGGTCTCGCGAGCGCGGGATTCAAAGCGCTCGAAGCAAAGCGCGACGCACCCTTCGAAGCCATCGCCGCGTGGCGCCGCCCACGAGCACGCATCGCCGATGGTCTCCGCATCGCTCCATTCGCGACGTCGTGCATCGACATCTCCGATGGCCTCGCGATCGATGCGAGTCGCATCGCGCGCGCGAGCGGAGTCCGCGTCGCACTCGACGGTGGCGCACTCCGCCGATGCTTGCATTCTGCAACGAATCTCGAGAATGCGCTCGGCGGCGGCGAGGACTACGCGCTCCTCTTCACGTGCGCTTCAGCTTTGGACGGCGCAACGCGCATCGGCGCGATCGAATCGCGGGAAGGCCCCGCAGAGCGGGAACGCGTCACGCTCGATGGCGTCGCCATCTCGGGTGGTTTTGATCACTTTGCGAATCACAAACCCTGACAGACCGGGGGAAGCGATACGCCCGCAAGGAGCTGCTTCACCGGCTCGAGCTGCGGAGCGCTGCCCGCGTTCCCCATCGCGGCGACGAGCCCATCACACATCGCGGCGGCCTGCGCGAGCTGCGCGGCTTGGGCCGACTGCTGTTGCGATTGCTTGCGAAGCGCGCCGCAACATTGCTTGAGTTGGTTGCCGGTGTTCGCGGTCGGGTGAGCCGAACCGGACATCACGGGAATGGCGGTGGCGATGGCCGTGCCGAGCGGCTTTTCAAACGTGGCAGCGGGCGCGGTCGCCGATGGAGTCGACGCGGTCACCGTGGGCACGTCACCCAGAGGAGCAAGGTTCACTTGCGAAGACGCCGGCGACGTTGAGCTCGACGACGCAGGTGCGCCGTCCGTTCCGCTCTCGTTTTTCGGGCACCCTGCGAGCCATAACGCAACGCATAAAACCGACACTTGACTACCAGGTAGGATGAGGTAAGACGGCTTTCGCATGAAGCTATTTATCGCTGGTTTGGTCGTTCTGACAAGTGCTTGTGCGCTTGATGCAACGGATGACACCTCCGACACCACGAGCACCACCACTTACGAGAACATCGGCGACTTCAATAGCGGGTTTTTCGACGTTCGCGATGCGCTCATCAACGCCTTCGCGGCCGAGAGCCACCCCGGCGTCACGTCACTCGGGATCGACTGCTCGGTCACGAGCGTCAAAGGCAACATGCACGACTGCGTGTGGACGCTCTCCGGAGCCGCCTACGCGGTCGACGCGAACACCGCGTCCATCGCGACGTCGATGCCTTGGTACGAGTGTCACGTCGCCCCGAAGACCACCGCCGCGAAATTCATTTCGACGTTCGGCGCCTCGAAGAACATCTTGGCCGAACCAATCCCCGGCACCACCGAAACATTCGACAGCGTCCTCGCCGATTGCCTCACGCACCCCATTGGCGGTAGCGACATCACCGTCGCGACGAGCACCTCGCCGACATACGTCGAAGCCGGCGACTACTACTCGCGCTCCGCAAACCGCGCCCAGTGGGACAAGACGAAAGCCGCACTCAAGCTCGGCTTCGACATGATCTGCGGCGACACCTTCTGCGGCGGCGACTACGGCAACATGCAAGACCTCGCGTTCGCGTGCTCGGTCACGCGCTCCACGGGCAACATCAAAGAGTGCGCTTGGCTCTACGCCGGCAGCTACGCGGTGCCCACCAAGACGGGCCTCATGCCCGACGACGAAAAATCTTGGCGCTGCGAAGTGCCCGTCAAAGGCACCATCAGCCAGCTGATGACGGTCGTCAACGCGACGAGCACCACGCCGGTGCTCGATCGTCCGCTCCCGGGCGGCACGGCTACCGCATACGACGCGCTTCTCAGCTGCTTGCCCTGAACACGATCTCGGCTTCGTCGATTCGCGCTTTCAAGCGTGACTCGTGCTCTTCGAGTGTCGTGTGGGTCGCCGCGAGCTTCGCGAGTGTCGCGCGTTCGGCATCGATGGCGTTGCGCTCGATCGTCATGAGGCGCGTGATGGCTTCGTTGAGACGCTCGAGCGTTTCGGCGAGCGCGCTATCGAGCGCGGTGCGGATGCCGCTCTCGACGTCGGCGCGTTTGCCTTCGATCAGCTCGCACGCCATCCGCGTGACGTCAGCGGCGTAGTGCTGAACGCTCGCGAGGCAATCGCCGCGAAGGGTCGTGACTGATTTGAAGAGCGGCGTCGCGAGGCCGATCGCGAGCCCGATGCCCGCGCCGATCGCGAGTCGCATGTGACCGCCCGCGAGCATGCCGCCACCGGCTCCTGCCGCCGAGAGCCCGATGGCGCCGATGAGACCGA
This sequence comes from Polyangiales bacterium, assembly GCA_038239005.1. Lineage (GTDB taxonomy): Bacteria > Myxococcota_A > Polyangia > Polyangiales > Polyangiaceae > DASXHD01. Next base: position 29,054 of record JBBSFE010000047.1, on the reverse strand, counting down.
TACGAAAGCGTTGTCCGCGAAACTTCGCGAGCGCATCCGGAATGGGCGCACGCGGAGCGATTTTGTCGGCGAGATCTTCGCCGGTGATTTCGCTCGCAACGGGCGCGAGGGATTCGGCGCGAACTTTCTTGGTGGTTCGATAGCTCGATTGGATTTCGTCGAGCGCCCATCGCTCCAGCGACTCGCCGACGCTCTGCATCTCGCGCGCGACGTGCTCGCTCACGGCTTCGAGGAGCTCGAGCACGCGCATCTTTCCGCGCTGATTGATGTCGAGTGTGCATGCTTCGATGGCGCTCTTGCCTTGCGCGAGCGCGATGCGGTCCGTCCAGTCTTTGGCGAGATCCTCGATACCCGTCTTCAGCTTCTCGACCGACGACGCCACGATGTCGGCCGCGCCTTTGACGATGGATGGCTCGCTGCGTGCGATTTGTTTGGCGCGAAATTCGGCGGGGTGGGGAATGCGCTGCGTTTCGAGGGCGCCGAGCCTGCGCTGGTGTGCGACCTCGGCTGCCGTTCGGGCGCGCGCGACGTCGGCGATGCACGTGCGAAGGCGCATCGCGAGCCGCGCCCCGACGACGAGCTTGTTGCCCGCAAAGCGAGCGAGCGTCTTGTGTGCGTCTGCGCCGCCGGGTTTGATCGCGATCACTGCGGCGCGCGGAAGCTTCGCGCGAAGCTCCTCCATCATCGGCGGAGCCTTGGTGGGATCGCGGACGATGACGAACCCGTCAGCGTCTTCGGGAGGCGCCGCAGCAAACGCGAGCACGACGCCGCGCGGCGGGGCGCCTGGGTGATGGTCGGGGTACTCGATGTCGAGCTCGTCGACGTCGTCGCCTCGAGCCGAGCCGTCCATGTCACGCAGATCGGTGAAGAACTCTTCTTTGCGCTCGCCGGCGTGACGCGCACGCTCGCGAAGGAGGCTCTCGACCCGAGCTTCGGCCTTCTTCACGGCGCTCTCTTCGCTGAGCATCACCTCGACGCTCGCGAGCTCGCTCTGTGCGCGCTCGAGCACCGTATCGTGCGCCGTGCGTTTTGCGCGAACGGCGTCGCGTGCGGCTTCGCGGCCACGAGCTTCTTCGCCGAGATCGTCGACGCGCGTTCGTGCAGCGGCTGCGTCCGCGCGATTTTGTGAGTATGCGGCGAGCGGCTCGCGCCATTTGTTTCGCAACATCCAGCGGAGGACCCACAGCCAAACCGCCCACCACGCGGGTGCCTTCAAAAATAGCGGAGGGATATCCGGCGCTGCACGCTCGATCGCGGCGTGCGTCGTCTTCGCTGCACGTTCGAATCTCCATGCCTCCGCGAATGCCGCGCCTGCCGCTTCGACCTCGCCATCGAGCGCGACGATCTCGACCTCCACCGCACGCACGTCCTGGCGCGTTTTCTCGACGTCATGCTCGAGCACCGCACGCTGCTCGTGGGCATCGGCAACCTCACGCTCGGCCTGCTCGATCGATTGCTTGTAGATCGGATCGCGATCCGGCATCACACGGGCGAACCGCACGGCTTTGCCACTCTTGCTTCGTGCGACGTAATCGTAGCTCTCGCCCGCGCGCACACGCGTGATGCGCTCGCGGCGTGCGCCCGGTGCTTTGATGACGATCTCGCCGAGCACGACCCGCATGAGCGCGCGCCGCGGCCCAGGCTCACCGACGACGGCGAGCATGATCTCGTTCTTCTCCAGCGCAGGCGCGACCGATTCGCACGTTTCCTGAATCGCCTCGGCGACACCTGGCCCAAAGCTCACCGCGTGTGGGATGAGCGTCGCCAGCGCCGCCGAGGCCGCGCGTACATCACGCGTCAGTGCTTCGTCGCTCATCGTCGCGACGATGGTAACGCGTGAGCCTCGCGGAGCCTTTAGCTGCAGCCCATCGAGTTGCCGCAGTTGAGGCACTTATAGCAAGCGCCGTTGCGGACTGTGATGTGACCACACACATCGCAGACGGGCGCGTCGCCCATCATGGCGTCGAGGTGCGCGTCGAGGCCGCCGTGACCTTCACCCGCGTTGCGTGTGCGGTCGGCGTTGTGCGTGCCGAGGCCTTCGTTCATGACCGCGGAGCGTGCAAGCGCTTCGGACGTGTACGCGAGTGTCTTCTCGACTTCGGGGATCAGTGCCGGGGAGGGAAGTGACGGCGGCTCCTCGGGAACGACGCTCTCTTGTTTGTGCGAAGGGCCTTGGAGCACTTCGGGCTTCACGTGAGCGAGGTCGTAGCGGTTCAAGTACTCGATGCCGAGAACGCGGAAGAGGTAGTCGACGATCGATGTCGCGAGCTTGACGTTCGGGTGCCCTTCGACGGTGCCTTGCGGCTCGAAGCGCGTGAACGTGAACTGCTCGACGTACGTCTCGAGCGGCACGCCGTATTGCAAACCGACGGAGACGCTCATCGCGAAGCAGTTCATGAGCGAGCGGAAGGCCGCACCCTCTTTGTGCATGTCGATGAAGATCTCGCCGAGCGTGCCATCGAGGTATTCGCCCGTGCGAAGGAAGATCTTGTGGCCGCCGACGCGCGCCTCTTGGGTGAACCCACGGCGCTTCTTTGGAAGGCGCACGCGGAGACCGTGCGGCCGCTCGGCCGTCGGAAGCGTGAGCTGAATGGTGTCTTGCGGCTCGTTCGTCTTCGGAATGGGCGAGAGAGGCAGCTCTGCGCGGTCTGCTTTCGTGTCGCCTTTGGTCGAGAGCGGTTGCGATGCTTTGCAACCGTCGCGGTAGAGGGCGACGGCCTTGAGACCGAGGCGCCAGCCTTCTTCGTAGATTTTCTGAACGTCGTCGGTGGTGGCGTCGTTCGGGAGGTTGACCGTCTTCGAGATCGCGCCCGAGAGGAACGGTTGCGCGGCCGCCATCATGCGGACGTGTGACATCGCGGGAAGGAAGCGCTTGCCGGTCTTGCCGCAGCGGTTTGCGCAATCGAAGACGGCATAGTGCTCGTCCTTGAGGTGAGGCGCGCCTTCGATCGTCATGCGACCGATGATGGTGTCGCTTGCTTCGTCGACTTGATCGTCGGTGAAGCCGACGAGGCGGAGGAGTTGTCGGCCCGTTTTTGGAAGAGCCCCGCGGAGAGCGTGACTGTTTGGCTCTCGCGCGGAGAGACGCGCGAAGGTGTCTTCGCCGAGGACCCACGGTGCGAAGGCGCTCTCGAGATCGAACACGCCCGCAATGGCGGCTTCGACCTTGTCGAGATCCTGATCGTCGAAGCCCTTTTGGCTCAGCGTGCGACGATTGATGTGAGGCGCGCCGATCAGCGTGTTGGTTCCGCTGACGTGCGCGACGATCTCTTGAACTTCAGCGGGTGAGTAGCCGAGGTTCGTGAGCGCGAGCGGCACCGACTGATTGACGATTTTGAAGTAACCGCCGCCCGCGAGCTTCTTGAATTTGACGAGCGCGAAATCCGGCTCGATGCCGGTCGTGTCGCAGTCCATCAAGAGGCCGATGGTGCCGGTCGGCGCGAGCACGGTGGCTTGCGCGTTGCGGTAGCCGTGCTTTTCGCCGAGCTTCACGGCGGCATCCCAGTCTTCGCACGCTGCCTTGTAGAGCTCGCTCGGGCAGTGCTCGCGGTGAATGCCGTAGGCCGCATCGCGGTGCATGCCCATGACGCGGAGCATCGGCTCGCGGTTTTTGGTGTAGCCCGCAAACGGGCCCTTCGATGCCGCCATTTCGGCGCTCGCCTTGTACGCGTGGCCGCACATGATCGCCGTGAGCGCGGACGCGATCGCGCGACCGTGATCGCTGTCGTAGGGAACGCCGAGCTGCATGAGCAAGCTACCGAGGTTCGCGTAGCCGAGGCCGAGCGGGCGATAGTCGTGGCTGTTCTTCGCGATGCCGTGCGTCGGGTACGACGAAAGATCGACGAGGATTTCCTGCGCAATGAAGAACGTGCGGCACGCGTGACGGTACCCGTCGACGTCGAAGGACATGTCTTCGGCACGAAGGAATTTGGTGAGGTTGACGCTCGATAGGTTGCACGCCGTGTCGTCGAGGAACATGTACTCGGAGCACGGGTTCGACGCGTTGATGCGGTCGGTGTTCGGGCACGTGTGCCAGCGGTTCACCGTGGTGTCGTATTGAACGCCGGGATCGGCGCAGCTCCACGCTGCGTTGGCGATCATGCCCCAGAGCTCTTTCGCGTCGTGCGTCTCGACGACTTCTTTGGTCGTGCGCGCGATGGTTTGCCATTTGCCGCCCGCGAGCGCGGCGCGCATGAACTCGTCCGAGACGCGAACCGAGTTGTTCGAGTTCTGGCCGCTGATCGTGTGATAGGCCTCGCCGTTGAAGTCGCTCGAGTAGCCCGCGGCGATGAGCGCGTGGGCTTTCTTCTCTTCGCGGGATTTCCACGTGATGAAGTCGACGATCTCGGGGTGGTCCATGTCGAGGCAGACCATCTTCGCGGCGCGGCGCGTGGTGCCGCCGCTCTTCGTGGAGCCGGCTGCGCGATCGAACACTTCGAGAAAGCTCATGAGCCCGCTCGACGTGCCGCCACCCGAGAGCTTCTCTTGGCGCCCGCGGATTTGGCTGAAGTTCGAGCCCGTGCCCGAGCCGTACTTGAAGAGGCGCGCTTCGCTCTTCATCAATTCGTAGATCGACATGAGGTCGTCGTTGGCGCGCTGGATGAAGCACGCCGAGCACTGCGGGCGCTCGTACGCGTTCGAGGTTTGAAAGACGCCGTCGATAGCGTTGCCGGAGGGGCCGGCTTCGGCACCGAGAACTGAGGCGGCCCAGTTGCCGCCGGAGCCTGCGATTCCGTATTCGTGGAAGAGACCGCAGTTGAACCAGACGGGCGAGTTGAACGCGCCGTATTGGTGGAGCATCAGCCAGCCGAGCTCGGCTTCGAACGTGTCGGCGTCGGCTTCGGACGCGAAGTAGCCGCCGAAGCGCTCGCCGGCGTCGCGAAGTGTGTGGGCGATGCGATGGACGACTTGGCGGACGCTGGTCTCGCCGACGTCTTTGTTGCCGTGAAGACCGGCTTTGCGGAAGTACTTCGAGATGACGATGTCGGTGGCGAGCTGGCTCCAACCGGTCGGAATTTCGGCGCCTTCCATTTTGAAGACGATCGACCCATCGGGGTTGGTGATGATGCTCGAGCGGCGCTCGTAGACGAGCGGTTTGCCGCCTTCGCCAGGCGAGCCCGCTTCGAGTGGGTCGACTCCGGGTTGCGTGAAGCGACGCGCGAGGCTGATGCCTCGCTGTACCTGCTCCGCGGCTGCCGCCGCGAGGGTTTGCTCCGCCGCCGTGCCTGTGCGTGATGCCTTTTGGCGTTTCACTGCGTGACCGTTCTTCTGTTTTGCGCCAACCACCGACGACTGTGCCATGTCAGCCTCCGCTTCTTTGTGCCCCAAATGCCAAAAAGCAACCCGCCTACACCACCGCGTCGCTTGGCAGCCCGGGCACTCGCCCGTGCAGCCTTCAGACGTTCAGGTGGAACAGGTGGTCAGCTAAGCGACCCTTTGCGGTGGCGGCCGTTTTTCGCTCGGCTCGAGGAGCTCGAAACGGTCCAACCTCAAAGGACGAGTTGCCTCTTCTACCCCAACCGATTGTGGATGTAAAGCAAATCGCGGGCGACAGGTTGTATCTCACACCCATCTACAGGGTGGCCAAGAGGCGCACTTATGTAAGATCTTGGAACCACTGAACTCCCGCGCCCGCTGAACACACATTGCCCCAAAGAGACCCGCAGGTTGTTCAGGTACTCTTCACAGGTTTTCCAGATGAGAACGTTCGGATCCGAACGATCTCGGCCTCGAGCTCGGCTTCAAATCGGAACCGTCCGGCGCTTGCCGGCGAAGCCGACCGTGACGCCGATGGAGGTCCAGCCGACGGACCGAGGCGAGCGACCGCGCGTGAAAGCGTCGAGAAACGCTCAGGGGAGCTCGAGAGCGGCGGTCGGATCAGCGGGCAGCGTGGAGACGGTCGCGAATTCTTTTTCGGGGTCGACGATGACGACCTCGCCGAAGTGCGACAAGGGTTTCGCGATGACGCTTGCGTCGCCCGCGACGACGATGATTTGTGCGGTGCCGCCGAAGAGTTTTTTCGCGGCGACCGCGGCGCGCTCCGGGGTGACTTCGCGAACGGCGGCTCGGTAGGCGTCCCAGTAGCCGTCGCGGAGACCGAGCGTGTCTTCTACGGCAATCATGTCGGCGATGGAGCCGATGTTTTCGAGGCGGATCGCGAAGATGTCGCTCAAGTAGCGGCCTGCGCTCGCGAGCTCCGCCGACTCGATGGAGCCCGTAGAGATTTTTTCCATGTTCTCGATCAGGCCCTGCACGGCAAGCCCGGTCTTTTTCGTGGCGGTGCCCGCATACGAGAAGACGGGCTCTTTGCCGTGTGCGAGCTCGAGGATTTGTGAGCGCGTGCTGTAAGCGAGCGAGCGCTGCTCGCGAACGTCGGCGAAGAGACGGCTCGCGACGCCGCCGCCGAGGATTTGATTGGCGACGCGGAGATCGGGCCAATCGGCGCCATCGCGCGAGGGGCCGAGGCCGACGACGAAGATGTCGCTCTGCTCGCTCTTTGCGCGGCTCGCGAGGACGATGCGGCGCTTCGCAGGCGCGATCGACTCCGGAAACTCGACCTTCGGTGCGACCGCCGCGCTTTTGGCCCACGCCCCGAGCGTTTTCTTCGTGGAGGCTTCGACGTCGGCCGCGGTGACATCGCCGGTGGCGATGAGCTCGACGTTGCTCGGGACGAAAAACTTTCTGTGGAAATCGCGAAGCGACGCTTCGGTGATTTTCGCGATCTCGCTGGGGACGAGGCTGTAGCGCGAGTACGGGTTCTGCTCGGCGTAGAGCTCGCGAAACAAGAGGCGCGTTGCGCACCATGCGCCGCTGCCGCGCGCGGCTTCGCGGGCTTCGTCGGTGCGGCGGGCCTTCAGCTTTCGAAGCTCGGTCGAATCGAAGCGAGGCTCGGTGACGATCTGACCGAGGATGGTGAGCGCGTCGTCGAGGTGGGCTTTCGTCACGCCGAGCGAGAGCACGGTGCGATCGAAGTCGACGTCGACCGAGAGCGTGGCGCCGAGCGACTCGACGCGCGTGGCCACTTGCGCGGACGTCATCGAGCGCGTGCCGCCCTCTTTGAGCATCTCCGCCGTGAGCTCCGCGACGCCCGCCGCGCCATAACCTTCGCCGGTGAAGATCGCGACGCGGAGCTGCACGATCGGAAGCGCGTGCGCTTCGACGACCGCAACGCGAAGGTTTTCGACCTTCGTGCGCGCGACCGCGGGAAATGGAGAGGGCTTCGACGCGAGCGACGCGGGCGCGGCTTCGCGATGCCCATGCGCGGAATCGGCGCTCGTCTGCGTGGGCGGAATGGGAAGATCGAGGTGAGGCGGAGCGGACGCGTCAGCGCCACCGCAAGCTGCGGACATCGCGATCGCGGTACTCAGAATGAATCGGCGCACGTCAGTGGTCCTTCGTTTGGGCGGCAGCAGGTGGGCGAACCTCGATGCGCGAGCGCGTGTTCGCTTTCAAGTAGAGCGCGGCGACGCGCGAGATGTCTTCCTTCTTCACGGCGAGGTACTTGTCGAGCTCGCCGAGCAGGAGGTTCGCGTCGCCCCAGTAGAGCTCGTACTCCGCGAGCTTTTGCGCGCGCGCGAAGTTCGATTGCAAACCGAAGAGGAAGTGCGCCTCGATGCGATTTCTGAGCTTCTTCATCTCTTCGTCGGAGGGAGGCGTGTGCTTGAGGGCGTCGAGCTCCGCGTCGAACGCGTGCTCGACGTGTTGCGCCGTCGACGATGACGCGACTTTGAGTGTGATGGTGAGCTCGTCGGGGCCGCGGCGATCGGATGTGTCGACGTCGACGTCGGTGGCGATGGCGCGCTCGCGAACGAGCTTGCTCACGAGACGCGAGCTGTCGCCGTCGGAGAGAAGCGAAGCGAGAAGCTCGAGAGCGTAGTGGTCTTTTTCGCGCATCGCGGGGATGGGCCAGCCGAGCATGATCGCTGGGAGCTCGGCGTGTGCGTCTTCCATGATGGCGTCGCGCGGCGCGGTCTGCGGCGGGAAGGGGCCCGGCTGATACGGGGGGATGCTCGGCTGCGCCTTGATCGGCCCAAAAAACCGGCGGATCAGCGCCATGCACTCGTCGGGATCAAAGTCGCCGGCGACCGAGAGCACCGCGTTGTTGGGTGCGTAATATTTGTCGTGGAAGGCGCGCACCCATTCGAGCTGCGCCGCATCGAGGTCGGCCATGTTGCCAATCGCCGGGTGCTCGTAGGGCCAGTAGCCCTCGTTGATCATGCTGTCCAAACGGATCGCCGCCGGCACGTACGGCGCGTTCGAGACGCGCATGCGAAATTCTTCCTGAACCACCTTGCGCTGATTTTCGAAATTCGATTGCGTGATGTCGAGCGAGCGCATGCGGTCCGCCTCGAGCCAGACCGCGAGCGGCAACTCGCTGCGAGGGAGCATCTCGAAGTAGTTGGTGCGGTCTTCGCTCGTCGTGCCGTTGAGTGTGCCGCCGTGGCTCGTGACCATCTTGAAGTGGTCGCCACGCGCGACGTTGGCCGAGCCCTGAAACATCATGTGCTCGAAGAGGTGCGCGAAGCCGGCATGCCCGCGCTCTTCGTTGCGACCGCCGACGTCGTAGATGACGTCCACCGCGATCGTCGGTGATGTGTGATCGGGCGCGAGCACGATGCGCAAACCGTTGTCGAGCTTCGCGCGATGCACGTCGAGGTGAACCTGGACGCGCGGAGTGTCCTGCCGAGCCTCGCGGAGAGCGTGAGGCTGAGATTGTTGCTGCGCGAGCGCGAGCCCTGGAACGAAAGCGAAAAGGAGTGCGCGTGCTACCTTCATTCGAATCTTACCTAGCAGGAGTTTTCATGCGATCGAACGCTTTCTTGGACTTGAGCGTGGCCATGCTTGCGGCGCTCGCGGCGGCGGGTTCGACGAGCTGTTCGTCGCAACCTGTTGCGTGTGGCGGGTGCGGCTGCGGCGACAGCGCACCACAAAAACAAACCAACGACATTTCGTTCGTCCCGTGCGCCGACGCGAGCACGGAGGCGGGCGCCGAAGGCGGCGCGTGTTACGCGACATGCGCGGAGGCGTGTGCGGCGGTTTTTCCGAGCTCGATCTGCACCGGGACGGGCACGAGCGACGCCGGCGCGCCCATCGCGAGCTGCGACGTCACGGCGCTTTGTTCGGGTCGACAATTCGAAGGCCTCGGGTGTCCCGAGCTTATGACGTCGCTCGCACGCATGGCTTGGCTCGAAGCCGCATCGGTGCGCGCATTCCAGCGCCTCGCCCGCGAGCTCGAAGCTCATGGTGCGCCGAGCGAGCTCGTCGATCGTGCACGAGAGAGCGCTCGCGACGAGTCGAGGCATGCGCGCATCTTCGGACGCATCGCGCGCGCTCGCGGCGAGCGAGTACCACGCGTCACGCCGCCGAAAGCACACATGCGCTCTCTCGAAGCCCTTGCGACGGAGAACGCCGTCGAAGGTTGCGTCGGCGAAACGTTCGGTGCCGCACAAGCCGCGTGGCGCGCAAAGAGCTCGGCCGATCCGGAAATCGCACGAGCGATGGGCGCGATCGCACCCGACGAGCTCGGCCACGCGGCTCTTGCGTGGGATGTTGCTCGATGGGCGGAGTCCCGCCTCGATTCGGCCTCGCTCGAGCGCGTGCGGCTCGCCCGAAAAGTAGCCGCGACCGCAGTATTGCACAATACACGCAAGTCTTCCGCAGAGCACGCGCTCGCGCGGACGCTCTTCGAATCACTTCATGTGCTTGTCGAGGAAGCGGAGCGTGTGGCCGTACCAAGCCTCGATGTTGCGCGGGCGTAGCACCCAGTGGTTCTCGTCCGGGAAGACGACGAGCTCGCTCTCGATGCCGTGCTCTTGCAGCGCGTCGAAGAGAATGAGCGCTTCGCTGATCGGCACGCGGTAGTCCTTCTCGCCATGGATGACGAGCGTGGGTGTCTTCCAGTTGTCGATCGCTTTGTGCGGTGAGTATTTCTCGAACGCGTCGCGGTTTTTCCACGATGTCGTGCCGATCTCGATCGCGAAGTACGGGCCGTAGTCGCTTGCGCCGCACATGGCCTCGAGGTGGAAGATGCTCGCGTGCGTGACGAGCGCACGGAAGCGCGTCGTGTGGCCGCCGATGTAATTGCACATGTAGCCGCCGAAGCTGCCGCCCATCGCGGAAACGCGACCCTTGTCGATGCCGTCGCGTTTCTCGAGCGCGTCGGTGACGCACATCAAGTCGTCGTAACAGGCGCCGCCCCAAGCGTTCTTCCAGATGCCATCGACGAACGACGTGCCAAAGCCCGTCGAGCCGCGCGCGTTCGGGAGCGCGATGGCGTAGCCGGCGGATGCGTGGACGAGTGGGTTCCAGCGCCAATGCCAGCCGTCGCCGAAAGCGCCCACGGGACCGCCGTGGATCCACAGCACTGCAGGCGCGGGCGCGGTGGACTTCGGCATGACGAGCCAGGTTTGAATGCGCGCGCCGTCTTTGGCTGTGGTGTCGAACTGCGATGTGGTGATGCCTTCGATGTCTTTGTCGTCGAAGCCAGAGAGGTTCGCGAGCTTGCGCGGCGTTTGCTCGGGCATGGGATCGACGATGAATGGATCGGGTGGAGCGCGCAGCGTGTGACGAATGCCGATGATGCGTCCGTCGTCGGTGACGGACAGCGCGTCGTGTGAGCCGCCGCTCGCCTGCGACGTGATGCGCGTCACTTCGTTTCTGTGCGGCGTGATCATGAAGACCGGAACGTGACCTTCGTCGTCTGCGGTGACGACGAGTCGCTCTTCTTCACCGACGCGGAACGCAGCTTGTGCGATGGGCCAGCGATCCCACGATTCGCAGAGCACGGTGGTCGCACCGGATGCGACGTCGGCCATGCAGAGCTCGACTTTGCCGTGAGCCTCGGCCGTGCGCCTCTGGCGATTGAAGTAGAGACGTGTTGCGTCGCGTGAAAAAAGTGGATGGCCGTGCTCGACGCGAGCGCCTTGCGCGATCATGCGCGAGCTGCCGTTCTTCGGATCGATGAGGCGAATCGATGGGTCGTAGAGGCGATCGTCGCTCTCGACGCGTTCGCTCACCGCGATCCATGCGCCGAGGTGCGAGACCGCAAACGAGAAATCGCCCGTGTAGTGGCGGTCGGCGTTGGGGGTGAGATCGCGCCGGTTTCTGCCGCGATCGTCGTACGCGACGATGTGCGGCCGGGCGCGCCCGAGCCAATGGTCCCAGTGCCTGAACGGGCCGTGACGGTTGCCGTAGCAAAGATCGCTCGGGCCGTTTTTCTCGAAGTCCTTCGCGCGCGCTCGCTGCTCGGCCGGTGGCACGCCGGGCAAGACGTCGGTGACGACGACGAGCAAGTCACCGCGCGGCGCAAAACGAAACGCCGAAACGCCAAGCGCTTCGTCCGTGAGTGGTCGCGGCTCGAGGGCGCCCGCGTCGAGGATCCACACTTGGTCGCGCTCTTCGTCGTCGGCGTCTTGTGCGCCGCGTGTCTCGAGGCCTTGATCTTTCACGGGCCGATTCGAGACGAACGCCAGCGCGCCATCACGACGAAAGCAGGGAGAGCGATCGTTGTACTTTCCACGTGTCAGCTGCGTGATCGCCGAGCCGTCGAGCTCTACGCGCCACAAATCGGCGACGTACTTCGCGCCCGACGCATCGAGCCGACCCACCGCGCATGCTGCCCGCGTTCCGTCCGGCGAGACCGCGACCGAAGAGACACGACCGAGCGACACCAGACGACGAACATCGAACGGCATGGCGCGCAGCATACGTGGGAACGTGCGCCTTGCGCGGCACTTACATGAGACGTGCGGCGGTGTCGTCCGTGAAGAGCCACGCGGCCCGCGGGATGCTGAGGCGCGTGCCCTCGCGTTCGAGGCGGCCGCGCGCGGTCAGCGTGTCGATGGTGCGGTTTCTCTCGGCCGTGAAAGGGTCGACCCCGAGATCGATGCCGGCGGCCGCGAGATCGAACCCGCCGGAAACGCGCAGGCCCAGCATGATGCGCTCGCGAAGGAGCGCACCCGGGTCGAGGTCTTCGCTCTCGAGCGTGGAATCGCGTGCATGTTGCATGTATTTGTCGGGCAAGATTTGATTGCGCCAGCGCACGCCACCGCCGGCGGTGCGAGCGAAGCCGTATGCGCCGCAACCGACGCCAAGATATTCCTCGCCGCGCCAGTAGCCGAGGTTGTGTCGAGCCTCTTGGCCTGGCCGTGCGTAGTTCGAGATTTCGTAGTGGCCGAAGCCGCGCGCGGCGAGCGCTTCGTCGATCGCGAGGAACGCTTCCGCAACAGCGCCATCATCGGCGAGAGGCAAGCGACCGATTTTCGCGAGCTCACCAAAGCGCGTCTTTGGCTCGATGGTGAGCTGGTAGCAGGAGAGGTGATCGAGCCCGAGGTCCGCGAGCGCGATGGCTTGCGCCGCAGCGTCCGCGGGATCTTGATTCGGTAAACCGAAAATCAAATCCGCGGAGACGCGTTCGATGGGAGAGGAGAGGGCGGCGCGTACCGCGGCGACCGCCCCAGCGGCGTCGTGAAGGCGGCCGAGAAACTTCAGCTCGGAGCTCTGGAGCGATTGCACGCCAATCGACAAACGATTCACGCCCGCTCGAGCGAGCGACTCCGCGCGAGCGGCATCGAGCGACGTCGGGTTGCACTCGACCGTAATTTCGACGTCACTCGCGACGTCGAAACGCTCGCTTGCGCCGGAGATCACACGGCCGAGCTCGCGCGGCTCCCAGAGGCTCGGGGTGCCTCCGCCGAAGAAAATGGTCGAGATCGTGCGGGTACGCGCAGAGTCCGCGCGTGCATCCATCTCGGCGAGCACCGCGTCCGTGTAGGCGCGGTGATCGATGGCACTTCGCTCGGTCTTGTACGAGACGAAGTCGCAATACGGGCATTTCTCGAGGCAATACGGGAAATGAACGTAGATGGAAGCGGTGCGGTTCATCGCAATTACCAAAGACAGGTGTTAGCTTTTCCATCGCTCTTTTGCTCCAAGCAACCGACCTCATCCATCGCGTCCGCGCGTATCACCCCACGGCAGACGGCGATCTCATCCAGCGCGCCTACGATTTCAGCTACCGCGCGCATCACGGACAGCTTCGTAAATCGGGCGACCCGTACTTCGTGCACCCGGCGAGCGTCGCGGGGATCATCACCGAGCTCAGGCTCGACACCGCAAGCATTTGTGCCGGGCTCTTGCATGACGTCGTGGAGGACACCCTCTCGAGCGTGAACGACGTGGAGCGCGAGTTCGGCGGCGAGATCGCCACGCTCGTCGATGGCGTCACCAAGCTCAGCAAAATCAACTTCACCTCCAAGGAAGATCGCCAAGCCGAAAACTTCCGCAAGATGGTCGTCGCGATGGCGCGCGACATTCGCGTGCTCCTCGTGAAGCTCTGCGACCGCGTCGACAACATGCGGACGCTCCAGCACATGAAGCCCGAGGCGCAAGAGCGCATCGCCCGCGAGACGATGGAGATCTACGCGCCGCTCGCGAACCGGCTCGGCATCCAATCGTTCAAGAGCGAGCTCGAAGACCTCTCCTTCAAGTACCTCGAGCCCGACGCCTTCACCGAGCTCTCCGCCGCGATTCAAAAGAGCAAACGCGAGCGCGACAAATACATCGCCGACGTCTGCAAGACGCTCGCATCGCGCCTCGCCGAGCAAGGCTTTCAGTCCGACGTCACTGGGCGCGCGAAGCACGTCTATTCGATCTGGCGAAAGATGCAGTCTCAGCAATGCGGGCTCGATCAGATCCACGATTTGATTGCGTTCCGCGTGCTCGTCGAGAGCGTGAGCGATTGCTACGCGGCGCTCGGCGTCGTCCACTCGAAGTGGTTGCCTGTGCCGGGGCGCTTCAAGGACTACGTCGCGCTGCCGAAGCCCAACATGTACCAATCGCTCCACACCACGGTCATCGGGCCGGGGCGCGAGCGCGTCGAGATTCAGATCCGCACGCACGAGATGCATCGCGTCGCCGAGCGCGGAATCGCGGCGCACTGGAAATACAAAGACCGCAACAGCGGCGTCTCCGAGAGCGACGCGCAAAAGTTCGGTTGGCTGCGCCAGCTCCTCGAGTGGCAAAAAGAGCTCAAAGACCCCGCCGAATTTCTCGAGGGCGTCAAAGTCGATCTCTTCCAGGACGAGGTCTACGTCTTCACGCCCAAGGGTGACGTGCGCGTCTTCCCGCGCGGGTCGACACCGATCGATTTCGCATTTGCGATTCACTCGCAGCTCGGCGAGCACGTCACCGGCGCGCGCGTGAACGGCAAGCTCGAGCCGCTCCGTTACAAGTTGAAGAGCGGCGACGTCATCGAGGTGCTGAGCTCGCCGAATCAGCATCCCTCGAAAGACTGGCTCGATTTCGCCGTGTCGACACGCGCTCGCGCGAAGATTCGCAACTTCCTGCGCGCAGCCGAGCGCGAAAAATCACAGAAGCTCGGTCGCGAGCTCCTCGAACGCGAGCTCCACAAAGGCGGCGTGTCGCTGAGCAAGCTGATGCGCAACGACGCCGAGATGCGCCGCGTGATGGAGCAGTTGCGCGTTGGCAATCAGGAAGAGTTCTTCGTCCTGATCGGCTACGGAAAAATCTCGCCACAAGACGTGCTCGAAGTGGTCTCGCCCAAATCGGCCGAGGGCGCGCCGCCGTCGCTTCCGCCCGCTCAGCTCCGCGAGGGGCGCATCGAAGGGTTCGTCCGCAAAGTCACCGGCAAGGACGAAGGCGGCATCCGCCTCAATGGCATCGACGACGTCCTCGTTCGCTACGCGCGCTGCTGTAACCCTCTCCCCGGCGACGACATTCTCGGCTTCATCACGCGCGGTCGCGGTCTCACGATCCATCGACGCGGGTGCACGAAAGCGTTCGACACCGATCCCGAGCGCCGCGTCGACATCACGTGGGACACCAAAGCGAAGATCAACCGCTCGGTGGCGCTACGCATCACAACGGCCAACCGCCCCGGCATTCTCGCGACCGTCGGGCAAACATTCAGCGCGCAAGGCATCAACATCAGCGAAGCCAACTGCCGCGCCGGTGACGATGGCCGCGCCGTCAACGTGTTCACGTTCACGTGCACCGACATGGACCAGCTCAAAGCCGTGACCAAGGCGCTCCAAAAAGTTCAGGGCGTCGTGGCCGTCGAGCGCGCGTGACGAAGCGGGCCACCGTCGTCGGTGCCGGCCTTGCGGGTTCGGAGGCTGCTTTTCAGCTCGCCGAGAGTGGGTTCGACGTCACGCTCGTCGAGCAGAAACCCAAAGCTCGAACACCCGCACAGACCACCGACGCATTTTGCGAGCTCGTGTGCTCGAACTCGATGCGCGGCGCGGCGCTATCGAACGCCGTGGGTTTGCTCAAAGAGGAGCTTCGACGATCGGGCTCGCTCATTTTGCGATGCGCGGATCAAAGCGCCGTGCCCGCGGGCGGCGCGCTTGCGGTGGATCGCGACCGATTTTCCGAGCGCGTCACGGCGGCGCTCACGGCGCATCCGCGCATCACGATCGAGCGGCGGGTCGTCGATGCGATCCCGAGCGAAGACCATCCCGTGATCTTGGCCACGGGCCCGCTCACGGGCGATGCGCTCGCGGCGGACCTCGCGCGCGTCGTCGGGGCCGAGCACCTCGCCTATTACGACGCGATCGCACCGATCATCTCGACCGACTCCATCGATGAATCGCGCACGTACCGCAAGTCTCGCTACGACAAGGGGGACGCTGATTACATCAACTGCCCGATGGACGAAGCGGAGTACCGCGCATTCGTCGCTGCCGTGATCGCGGCGCAGAAAGTGGAAGCGCGATCTTTCGAAGAGGCGCGTTACTTCGAAGGGTGCTTGCCGATCGAAGTGATGGCATCGCGCGGAGAGTTGACGCTTGCGTTCGGTCCGATGAAGCCGGTGGGTCTCGAAGATCCTCGCACGGGAAAACGTCCATTCGCGGTCGTGCAGCTGCGCCAAGAAGACGAAGCGGCGAGCGCGTACAACATGGTCGGCTTCCAAACGCGCATGACTTGGCCCGAGCAGAAGCGTGTATTTTGCATGATTCCGGGGCTCGAAAACGCCGAGTATTTGCGCATGGGGAGCGTCCACCGCAACACGTTCGTGAACGCGCCCGCGACACTCGACGCGGGCATGCAGCTTCGCGCGCGGCCCGGCGTGTACCTCGCGGGGCAAATCACGGGCGTCGAGGGATACGTCGAGAGCTGCGCCGGCGGATTTCTTTGTGCGCTCCTCCTCGCAGGCATCGCCGCGCCACCGGCAACGACGGCGCTCGGCGGCATCCTCAACCAGCTCTCGCGAAAGACGAAGGACTACCAGCCGTCGAACATCACCTGGGCGCACGTCGCTCCGCTCGTGATTCGAAAGAAAAAACGCGAGCGCTACGAGGCGATGGCGGAGCGCGCGCTCGGTGATCTCGCGGCGTGGAGTTCGCAAGAACGGAGCGGTTTCTGTTATACTGACAGTCGTGCCACCGAAACGAGAAGCAGCGGCGAAGAAGGAAACCAGCTCGGGTGATGAGGTTGGCGCGGCCGAGCTAGGTCGTCGGGTTGCCGAAAATCTTCGTCATCGCAGAAAAGTCCGCGGGATGTCGCTCGACGATCTGGCGAAGGCCTCGGGCGTCAGCCGCGCGGCCCTCTCCCAGATCGAAACGTGCAAGACGAACCCAACCGTCGGTCTCCTGTGGAAGATTGCCGTCGGTCTAGGCATTCCGATCGCCGAGCTCATCGGCGCTTCGGTGTCCGGATCGGTGAGCGTTCTCCGCCGCGGCGATGCACAAATCCTCCGGTCGACCGACTCGCGCTTCGAATCGCGGCCGCTCGCGCCTGCCGGTGTGTCGCCCCTCGTCGAAGTGTACGAGCTCCGCCTTCACGCGCGCTCGCTCCATCGCGCGGAGCCCCACGCGCCCGGCACGCACGAAATCGTCGTCGTCCTCAACGGCCTGCTTCGGATGCGCGTCGACGAAGAGACACACGATCTCGGCGTGGGCGATTCGATCTCTTTCGCCGCCGATCGACCCCACGTCTACGAAAACCCGGGCGGCGCCGAAGCCCGCTACCACAACGTCATCAGCTACGAGCGCTAACGACGCACGCTGGCGGCCGGATGCGTGCTGCGTCACCATTCACTTCGTGCAGTGCCCGCATTGCTCCATTTCGCTTCGCGTCGTCGAGCCGATTCCGGCGGCCTTCGTCGCCGAGCACATTCGTCTCGTGTGTCCTGTGACGTCCTGCGGCGGTGACATCGTGGCGCTCGTTCAGGCGTCCGCTGAAAACCAGCTCGCGCCAATCCCGCTAGCGCGCATGCGTGGCGTTGCCTGGGCTCGTGTTGCGAGGGCGCAGATCGCGGATGTTCGAATGGCGATCGTCGCGGCGATTGGGATCATGGCTGCCACTGGGCTTTTTGTTTTTTTGCAATGGGTAAGAGCGCCGCCGGCTCCCAATGAGCATGTAGTGCTCGTAACGTGCGTTGCGGGCTTCATGACCGCGCTCGTTCTCGTGGGAGGGCAAGCGCTCGATGTGGCGATAGGTGCGCATGCATGGCTGAGGGAGCTGCCGCGCCCACTGCTCAACGTGATGCCCGTTCCCGAAACGTATCGTTGATCACGCGCATGCGGTCTTCGCGCGAAGACACTCTTTCAAGAAGCAACACGTGCGGGGCGCGCGAAGGTTTCGCCGGCTTCTTTCAAGCGTCGCGAAGTCGTGTCGATGGCGAGCTTCGAGCGATCGCATCCGAAAAACGAACGACCGGCTTTGGCAGCAGCGACGAGCGTCGTGCCGGAGCCGCAAAACGGGTCGATGACGAGCGCTCCTTCGCGTGACGCGGCGCGCACGATACGGTCGAGGAGCTTCAGCGGCTTCTGCGTCGGGTAGCCGGTCGTCTCTTTGCGGAGCGGCGTGTTCGCGACCATCGCGGGGCAG
Source organism: Polyangiales bacterium (assembly GCA_038239005.1). Lineage (GTDB taxonomy): Bacteria > Myxococcota_A > Polyangia > Polyangiales > Polyangiaceae > DASXHD01. Next base: position 11,204 of record JBBSFE010000047.1, on the reverse strand, counting down.
TCGCTCCAGACGCTGCCGAGCGCGCGGCCAACGTCGGCGAAGTACTTGTACGTGCGGCCCGCGATGACGCGCTCTCGGTAGCGGCGGCCCGCGGCGTCTTTGCGTGTAAAGTGCATGGATTGGCTCGTCGCTGCGTACGGCTCGCGCAAGACCGGGTCACGCGCGTTCCACACGGGCTCGTCGCCGCGTGCGTAGACGAGAATCGTTTGGTGCGTCGCGCCGGGTCCGCGCCGGGATTTCGCTCCGTTGCCGGGCACCCAGATGATCTCGCCGAAGAATCGCTCACGACCGAACACGCCATCGCAAATCGCTTTCGCTTCGTGCACCGCGCGATGATCGAGATGCAGCCAGAGCGTGCCGCAGACCGACAACGAATTCGCGATCACGCGAACGCGCGCCTCGAGCCACGCGAGATAATTTTCGAGCGACGGCCAAATGTCCTCGTATGCGACGCGCCCCGTTGCGCGCGATTCCCCGCGCTTCATGCGCGCCCCGAACTTCACGCCAACCGCAAACGGCGGATCCAAGTAGGCGAGCTCCGCCGTGCCTGCCGCCACGTATTTCCCCGCGTCGATGGCGTCGCACCGAACGAGGCGATTCATGTCACGGGGCGGAGGCGAGGCGCTCGTCGTGGATCGGAGCGAGGATTTCGGCCACGAGCTCGCCGTCGGTGAGTGTCGCGGGTTGATTGGGGAGCGCGAGCCATGCGCGGGCGGGGCCGAAGGGCTCGCAGCCGTGTGCGATTTCGTCGGCGTCGCAGGCGGTGCGGACGTGAATGTGATCATCGTGCGGGCCGCCAGGATTCGGCTGGAGCATGACAAGCGTTGCGCGCCACATGATGTCGGTCGATTCGCCGCACGCTTTCGCCCATTCGAGCAGGAGTGCTTTGACGTTGTCGTGCACGAAAATCCATTGCACGCGCGCTTCTTCGTCGGTGAGGAGCGCACGCACGAGAAGCCACTCTCGTTCGATGTCGAGGCGCACGAAACGTTTTTTTGCGTCGTCCCATGCGAGGCCGTCGGGGCCGGCGTGCAAGAAACCATGATCGCTCACGGGCGCGCCATCAGGAGTGAGCCAGTAGTAGAGCAAGTCTGCGTCGCGACCGGAGCGATGCGAGAAGTGTGGCGGGAGCTGGCCGCCCGTGTTGCTCGACACATCACCGATCACTAGCGTCGCACCGGGGCGTTCGTTCGACACGCTCGCGGCGGCGCGTGTGATCACGCGAGCGAAGCGGCGCGTGGCGTAGTGACGACCGTTGTCGCGCAAGAACGAGTAGCCCGGACCTGCGCTCGGCATGTCAACGCCATGCGCGAGAACGCCGCGGTGGGTCATCCCGATCGACCCGTCGAAAGCGGGCCAGAGCGGTGAAGGTGCACGCGCGCAACCTAGAGTTACACTCCCGATCGCGGCGGCGATCGCGATGGCGACGCCCCTCTTCATCTTGCCTTCGTTAGCACATGACTCGCGGGAAGCGAAACCGACGCTCGGGCGTATGATGAGCGTATGCGGCGTAGTTTGGTCATCGCGGTCGTGGTGTTGTCGATCAGCGCCTGCAAATTCAAAGGCTTCGGTGGCGGCGATGGCGGCACGAGCATCATCACGACGCTCGCGTCGCTCGTTAGCTTCGAAGGCGAGATCGACATGAAAATGGAATCGCCCATCGCGCCTGGCGTTCCTGTCGTGACGTCGTTCGCGATCAAGGGCGACAAGATGCGAATGGAAGCGACGGCATTCGGCGCGTTCGTGACGATCACCGATGCGGGCGCGAAAAAAACTTGGATGCTCGACAAGACGGGGCACACGTACACGGAGATCGATCTCTCCGCGCTCTCGACCGCATCGACAACATCAACAAAACCGAAAACGAAAGTCACGAAGACTGGCAAGAGCGACACGGTCGTCGGTTACAAATGCGAGGTCTACGAGGTCGACGACGCCACCGGGAAAACCGAGGTCTGCGTCGCTTCCGGATTGAGCATGCTCGCGCTTGGGCTGAGCGGGCCATTCAGTGCGTTCACGAGCGGCGGCGACGGATGGTCCGAGGTTTTGTCGCACGGTTTTCCGCTTCGCATGGTGATGCGCGACCCCACAGGCGTGCCCATCATGAAAATGGAAGCGTCGCGCGTCGAGAAGAAGAGCCTGCCGGATTCCGATTTTCAGGTGCCCGCGGGCTACACGAAAACCGCATCGCCATTCGGCCTGCCAGCGCCCACGAGCACCGCGACCTCGACCAGGCTCTGACGTAGCGCGAAATTCTGGCATCAGAATGCGCTGGCGGCAGAACCTGGCGCCGGTTTCGTCTCGCTGCCGCATGTCATTCACGACGCCGTCGCAAGACAATCACTTCGGCTGGGCTTTAGAGTAGAAGTAGAACGCGCCATGGCCAGCGTCACTGTCGTGGAGCACCCGCTCGTCAAACACAAGCTCACGCTCATGCGCAAGAAGGACACGAGCACCGTGACTTTTCGCGCGCTCCTCGCCGAGATTTCGATGCTCCTCGCATACGAGGCGCTCGCGGGGATTCGCCTTCGCGAGGAAGAAATCGAAACGCCCCTTGCGAAAATCATGGCGCCCATGGTCGACGGCAAGAAGCTCGTGCTCGTCGCGATCATGCGCGCGGGCGCAGGCATCGTCGACGGCATGCTGCGAATCGTTCCGAACGCGCGCGTTGGGCACGTAGGGCTCTATCGCGATCCGAAGACGCTCGAGCCCGTCGAGTACTTCTACAAAGTTCCGAACGATCTCTCCGACCGCGACGTCATTGTCTGCGATCCGATGCTCGCGACCGGCAACTCCGCGGTCGCCGCGGTCGCGCGCGTGAAGAAGAGCTCGCCCATGAGCCTCCGCTTCGTGTGCCTGCTCGCATGCCCCGAAGGCATCAAGACATTCACAACGGCTCACCCCGACGTCCCGGTGTACACCGCCGCGATCGACGAACGCCTCAACGACCACGGCTACATCGTTCCCGGCCTCGGCGACGCCGGCGACCGCCTCTTCGGGACCAAGTAACCGCAACATCTATTTGAGGGGGCATGGTCAGAACACAATTCTCGTTCGTCTGTTGGCGCCTTGGCGCCTTGGCGGCTGTCTTAGATTGCGGAGTATTCGACCCAGAGGGTGCGTGTCTCGTGCGGTGCGAGGGTGATGAGGCGCTCGCCCGTGTTGAGCGCGTTGCCGGGGGAGGTCCAGGGTTCGACGCAGACGAAGTCTTTCGAGTCGAGCGTCCAGATGACCCAGTGGGTGTACTCCGGCGAGCCGCGGACGATGATGGTGCCGCTCGCGAACGTGAGCGTGCAAGGCTCCGCGCCGTGATCGAGGAGATGCAGGTCGACCTCGTGCTGCGTGAGATCGATGCGATCGAGCGCGATTTCTTTTTTGGTCACGTTGTCGAATGCGCGCTTCGCTTTCGTGAGGATGCGCGCCGCGGGTTTCTCCGCTGCCTTCACGTGGAAGTACGGGTGAAAGCCCGCGCCGAAGGGCATCGGCTCGGCGGATCCGTTCGTGAGCTTCTGCTCGATGCGTAGCGCGCCACCGCAAAGGATGTATGTGTATTCTGCAACGAAATCCCACGGGAAAACGGCTCGCGTCGCGTCGTTTGCGACGAGGCGGAGTGTGACGGCTGCGGCGTCGTCGGTGCGTGTCGCGCCGACTTCCCACGGAAGGTTTCGCGCGAAGCCGTGCTGCTTGAGCGTGCCGTGCTTCCACTTGTCGCCTTCGAGCTTGCCGGGCGACGGGAAGAGAACCGGATTTCCGCCGCGCACGCTTTTGTCGAGATCGCGGAGCGTCGACTCGTCGAGAAAAAATCGATGACGACCATGAAGCGAAAGGCGCGTCGCCATGCCGCCGCGGGCGGGCGCGAGCACGAGCAGGCTCTTGGTGTCGGTGTCACGAAGCTCGAGGGTCTCGAGCTCGTCTTTGCGCGGCTGCACTGTGAACATGTGGGAGCGAGCCTACTCGATGACTCACCGAACGAGGAAACCGGCGACCTTCGCTTCGATCGTGCGCGCGGTTTCGACGCTCGCGAACGACTCGGGCAGCTCGAGCTTTCCATCGCTACGGTTCACGTATTCGAGATCGACGAATGCTTCGAGCGCGTTTTCGATGAGCGGGCCGCTCACGGCTTCGCGGCGCTCGATGTCGCCCGCGAGGAACATGCGCTGACCGAGCGCGAGCGCTTTCTTCACGAGATCTTTCGGCGTCATCGGCCCGCGAACGAGAAGGCCGAGCGCGCGCGCCGCGACGCGGTAGCCCTCGACGAAGTTTGCGAGCATCGCGACGTAGAGCGCGACGCGTTCGTCGCCGGGCGGAATCGACAGGCCCGCTGCGCTCTCGATGATTTCGCCGGCGGCGCTCATCTCCGCGATCGTCTCTTCGAAGATGCGATCAAAAGCGGCGTCGGCGCGGAACGTGAATTCGTATTTGAACATGCGCGAGAGCGCGAGAACGCGATCGTGCACCGTTGCCGTGGGAACGGGCCGCTTGCTCGCGGACGCAGAGGCGAGGGCCGTCGCGAGGAGGCCGCGCGTCACGAAGAAATGCACGACGATGTTCTTCGCGAGATCGAGAGAGAGCCGCGCGTCGTCTGGCACGATGAAGATCGCGCCCGGAAGAGCGCCTTTGAGCTTGCCGGTCTTTTTGCCGGCGTCGCCTGGGAGGTGCGCCTCGACGTGGCCGGCGCGCACGAACAGATCGCACGCTTCACGCACCGCTTCGAGGCGAATGCGAAATGCTTCTTGGCCTGTTTTTACGTGCGATAGCGATGGCGAGAACCGCGCGCCGAATCCGTGGAGCATGGCTGCGAGCGCTTCGCACGCCGAGACAAGATCGTCATAGGAGACGCCGCGTTTGCCGTGCGTGAGAAGCGCCGCGGCGACGAGCGCGCCGGGCGTCACGGACGTCACGCGATTGATTTCGTTCATCACGCGGTAGGCGAGGCGCGCGACCATCGCGCGACGGCGTGCAGGCGTGATCTTCTCGCCGGGCGTGATGTCGAGCGTTTGGATCTCTCCGAACTGAACGCTCAAACGCCCATAGCGCTGGCCGAGGAGCTTCGCCCCGCCGATGAGACTCTGGATGTCCTCTTTCGGTTTGTCGCCGCCCGAGAGCTCGTTCACGAATGCTTCTTCTTCGACGAGCCGCTCGTAACCGATCGAGATCGGAACGAACGACGTCTTCGTTTCGCTGAGGCCGAGCGCGGCATCGACGACGATGTTGAGGAGGCCCACCTTTGGCGGCAAAAGTTTTCCCGTGCGCGAGCGACCGCCTTCCAGAAAAAACTCGAGCGGCCATTTGTCGCGGAGGAGCTTGCGCATGTACGCATCGACGACGGCTTGATAGAGCCGGTCGCCTTTGAAGCTGCGGCGAATGAAGAACGCACCCGCGCGCCGTAAAATCGGGCCGACGGGCAAGAAGTTCAGGTTGTCGCCGGACGCAATGAGCGGCAGCTGCAAATGGTGGTGGTAAAGGACGTACGTGAGAACGATGTAATCTACATGTGATTTGTGGCTTGGAAGCAGCACGAGCGTGCCTTCCTTCGCAGCTTCGCGCACGCGCTCGATGCCTTCGGCGTCGACCTCGAGCTCGGTGTACATCCGGCCGACGGTTTGTTTGAAGGCGCCGTCGAGGAGCTGGACGACGTTGGCGTCGGGTTGCGCTTCCATCTCGCGGAGCATGGCGTCGGCTTTTTGCGTGAGCACGCGGCGTTCGCTTTCGCCTTCGCCGGCCATGTCGGTGATGATCTTTTGCAAGCGCGGGCTGCGGAGCACTTCTTCGCGCAAACGGTCGGCGGGTTTGCGCGTCGGGCCGACCACGGCGTGGCGCTCGCGCTCGAGTCGGCGGAGGAGCGTGTACGTCATGCGGCGAACGAGCACGCCGTCGTCCTCGCGTCCTGGCGCTCCGGAGGCGCGCGCCTCGTGCGCATTCAGGAAGGCGCTCACCTCGAGCGGCTCGCCCGCGCGCAGCGTGACGTGGCGATAGTTTGCGAGAAACTGCGCGACCGCGCGAATCTTCCCCGGCCACTCGCGCGGGCCGAGTAGCGCGTCGACCGCGTTGTGTTGCGCCTCGTCTCCGTGCTTCGACCACACGAACACTTGCGGCACGAGCAAGATGGGGCGCGCGCTCGTGCGTTGCACTTCGAGGATCGTGCGGAGAAATTTGTCGCCCTCGATGCGGCCGCGCTGGCCGGGCTCGAGGAGCGTGGGCGGTCGCTTCAAGAAAAGCGCGGCCGATGCACCCGACGACACGGCGAGCCGAAGATCTTCCGCATCTGTGGTGCCGCTACGCGCGAGCGCGTTGAGCCAGCCGCGGCCCATCGGTTCGAGCACCCAGAGCCCGAGGTCGTTGGCGAAGTGGACCTGCGGCAGCTTGTGGCGCTTCGTGAGGTAATCGAGCGCGAAGAAATCGACGGGCGACAAATTTCGCAGCACGTAAACGACCGTGCCGCGTGACTCGGCGCGTCGAACGCAGCCGGTCCACGTTTCGTCGACCTCGATGTGCTCGAAGAACCGGTGGTAGGCCCAGCTGAGGATGGGGTTTGGCTCGTAGGAGACGAGCGGTCGCTGCCGCTGAAATCCGTTCGACACGTGGTGAGCTTTTCTTTCTACCATCAGCGACGATGATTCGAATCAAACGCATCGATCACGTCGCCATTTGCGTCGCCGACGTGGACGTCGCAAAGGCCGCGTGGGCGCACGCTTTCGGGCTCGAGGGCACCGTTCGTGAAACAGTCGCGTCACAGAAGACGGACGCCATGCTCTTGCCGGTCGGGGAGGGTGAGACAGCGCTCGAGCTGATCGCGCCAAAAGGCAACGACGGGCTCGAGAAATTCTTGGCGAAGCGCGGCCCAGGGCTGCATCACGTGGCGATCGAGGTCGAAGGCATCGAAAGCGCTCTTGCGCTGCTCAAAACGATGGGTGTGCGACTCATTGACGAAATGCCACGCGTGGGCGCGCGTGGCCATAAGGTCGCGTTCATTCACCCAAGCGCCACAGGTGGCGTTCTCGTCGAGCTCGTCGAGCCGAGCCTCGCGGAGAGTGAGCGTCCGTGAGCCACTGTAACGACTGTAAAACTCTTGGTTTGGCGGCGGGTGCATTGTAGGGTTGGTCGTCATGACGATGTGGACGACTCGCGGACTCTGCACGGTGGCGCTCGGGGCGGCACTTGCGGTCGCACCGACTGCATTCGCGGCCGGCACGAACGCTGGAACCGGAACCCAGCAAACAGCACCCGGCGCCAACGACGCGAAAAAACACTACGGCGAGGGCGAGAAGAAATTCAAAGCCGGCGACTACGCAGGCGCGCTCACGGAGTTCCAAGCGGCTGAAGCAATCAAACCGGCGCCGCAAGCCGAGCGCTACATCGGCCTCTGCCACGACAACCTCGGCCACTACGGCGACGCCGTTTCGTTCTACGAAAAGTTTCTCGCGGCCGTCCCCGACAAGATGAAGAAAGAGGGCGACGAGATCAAAGCGCGCGTCGAGGTCATCAAGAAGATGCCCGCGCGCATTCACGTCGAGTCGACGCCCGCGGGCGCATCGATCCTCGCCGACGGCAAGGCGATGGGTGTCACACCCACCGATGTCGATCTCGCGCCGGGCAAGCACATCATTCATCTCGAGCTGGCGGGTTTTCTTTCCGTCGATCGCGACGTCGAGGTCACGTACGGCTCGAAGCAAGACATGAAGTCGGAGCTCTCGGCCAAGGCCGCTGAGGCCACGCCGATCGCCGTCAAGACGACCACGATGGCGCCCGACACGACGAAGCCGGTCGAGCCCGTCAAAGACGAGAAGAAAGAACCACGCAGCAAGCTCCCCGCGTTCATCACCGGGGGTCTCGCCATCGTTGCGATTGGTGTCGGCACCGGGTTCGGCATCGCGGCGCTCTCGAAGAAGAGCGACTTCGACAAGAACCCAACCGCCGACACCGCCGACACCGGCGAGAACTTCGCGCTCGTTGCCGACATGGCGTTCGGCGTTGCGATCACGCTCGGCGTCACGAGCGCCGTGCTCTTTCTCACCAACGACGACGACGCAGCCCCCGCGAAAACGGCGAGCGCCAAAAAGAAGCCGCTCAGGATCATCCCGACGCCTTTCATCGTCCCCAACGGCGGCGGCGCCGGCGCATTTCTTCGCTTTTGAGGAGCCATCGGATGATTTCCCGTAGACACAAAATCATGCTCGCAATCCTCGGTCTTTCCCTCGGCGCGGCCGGGTGTGAGCTCCTCGTCGACTTCGATCGCACCAAGATCGACGGCGGCGGCCTAGACGGCTCGCCTGACGTCACGGTCGACGTGCAACAAAACGATCAGAAGACCAACGACTCCCCGAACGACGTCGTCGACGACACCACGACGACAGACGCCTCGGACGGCGGCACCGGCAGCGACGCAAGCGACTCCAGCGTCGCCGACTCGAACGACGGAAGCTCCACGACCGACAGCTCCTCGAGCGACGCCGCAGACGACTAGCCCAAGGCTACTTCTTCACGCAGCGCAATAGCGTTGGCGTCGGCCGGCAGACCCAGGCGCTGTCGCCGCAGTCGCTGTCGATGCAGCAGATGTCGGTGCAGTACTTCGACGAGTGCGCGAGGTCGGTGTAGCAAACGTCGCTCTGGCAATCGGCGTTGCTCGAGCACGTCGTGCCAAATGCGTTCGAGCCGACCTGCGATTGCGAGCAAATGGGAACGTAGTCCTTGTTGACCGACGTCTGCTCGTAGTTGCAACGCGCGGGGTAACCGAAGAGATTGCCGCAAGCCGACGAGCCGCAACACTGCGCGGTGCACAAGTAGTCGAACGGATCGGCGTCGTACTCGACGCAAACCTGGTTCTTGCACTTGTCCGCAGTGTAGCAATTCGAGCCCGGCGAATCGTTGCCCTTGTTCGGCAAACAGAACATGCCGTCGGCGTTGTCTTGGTTGCCGATCTCGCAAGCGCTGCCGCTGCCGCAGTTGGAGTCGGTGCAGCAGGTGTCGATGCAGCGCGCGCCTGCAACGGCGCCCGAACGACAACGTGTTGCGGCGCTCTCCGTGGTGCCGCCTTGTTCGGTACCGACGACGCCAGGGCGCCCGAGCTTCACGGGGTCGACGCAGAAGTGCCCGCCGGTGCCCGGCGCGTAGCAAACGAATGGTTTCGTCGTCGCGGGTGTCGTGGGGCAATCACTCGATGCGCAGCAATCTTGTGTGCACATGCCCTGCGCTGTGCTCGTTGGCAAAACGCCGGAGCCGAGCACCGCGGTGAGCGCGCAGAAGTAAGGCGGCTTGCACTCGTTGTCGGACGAGCACGCTTGGCCGATGTCGAGGAGCGTCGTGGAGATGCATTGGTGGCTGACTGGATCGCATGTCTCGCCGGGCGGGCAGATGGAGCCGCCGTCGGGTGAGCATGGGTTCATCACACATTTTCCGGCGATGCAGATCGCGTTGCTCGCGCACTTGGCGCCGTCGTCGATGAGGCCGTTGCAGTCGTTGTCTTGACCGTCACAAATTTCGGGAGCGCCCGGATAGACCGTGTTGTCGCTGTCGTTGCAGTCGGCGTTGATGGGGTGGAGCTCTGGGTCGAGCTGGCCGCACCACGTGAAGCCGTCGCCGTCGGCGTCGCAGAGGGGCCCGTCGTCGACGATGCCGTTGCAGTTGTTGTCGAGGTGATCGCAGATGTCGGGTTCGCACTTCTTGCAACCGGCGACCGCGCAATAGAAGCCGTCGGGACATGCGTCCGTGCTGGTACCGGTGCACGTGTATTGCGGAATGCTGTCGGGAACGATCGCTTCGCAGCTGACGAGGAGCACGATGCCCGCCGTCGCGACGACCGACACGCTCTTCCACACGTACTTCAAAACCGCCCCCCGATGGAGAGCGAGCCTGGCCCAGGAATCACGGAAACCCACGGATGCGATTCGGCGTTTTTCGTGCGCCCGAAAAAGAGACCGAGCGTGATCGCGCTGAAGACGATGCCGCTCGCGAAGCCGATGTCGGCGATGATCGCGAGCGTGTTGGCGGCGTCGACTTTGGCTTTGAGATCGGCGTACGTGATCGTCGCGTTTGGATCATTCGGTGAGCCGGTGACGGAGCCCGCGGGCGGCCGCGTTGCGAGCGCCGACACACCGAAGCCCGCACCAACACCATAACCGGCGAGCGCGAGCAAGAAGGAGCCGACGGTGAGCCCGTCGATGCGACCGTGCGGCGGCGAGCCGTTCGTGATGATGATTTTCGTCGTGATGGGCGCCGCGGTTACGGTCGCCGTTGCGGTTGCCGTGGGCTGCACGTGAACGCGGGCGCCTTCGAGTCGTTTGATGATCGACTCGGCCTTCGCGCGCTCGGCGGGCTCGAGATCCATGTCGAGGTAGAGGCGGTAGAAGCGAAGTGCGTCCTCGAAGTGGAGCGCCTTTTCGTGGACGATCCCGAGATTGAAGACGAGATCTTTCGCGTACGGATCGAGCGCGCGTGCGGTCTCGAGCTCAGCAATGGCGTCGGGATAATTGCCCGCTTCGTAGAGCGTGCGCGCGCGCTGCATGTGGTTCTGCGCGGCGCGAACGGTTTCGGGTGAAGGACGTTTCCCCGAATCCGCGCGCGCGTGAGTGACCACGATGGGTGCGAGGGCGATCGCGACCCAAAAAGCAAAGACGGCTCGTCGCACGACCCCGGAAGCATAGCTTGCTTCGCGTCGGAGGTGTAAGGGCGCAGCGCCGCACGCGTTTGCCCTCCCATGAAGCGTTTCTCGATAGGGCTCGGGGCTCTTGGCTGCTTTCTCGCGACGTCGATGGCGTCGGCCGATGCGACGATCAGCGTGGGAAATGGTGGCTACTCGCGACCGCTGCCGGAGATCGTCGTCGTGCACGATGACACGCTGCATCCGTCGATTTACGAGGACCACACCCACGAGCTTCCGAAGGACCCGTATCGCTCGCCGTTTCGGCTGACGATCGGGCCAGCGGCGATCACGAGCGGGCAGGGGATCGGGCCGGGCCTGCTCGCTGCCGCGGATTTCGGGACGGGACCCGTTGGCGTCCGATTGTCGGCCGCGTGGTTTCGCGGCGAGTCGCCGGGCGATCCGAACGCGCGCCTCGGGACATCGATCGGTTTGTATTCGGGCGAGGTCGTTCTCGATCTACACAAGGGCGGCCCGCTTCCTGGGTCTCACGGTGGAGTGTCCATCGGCGCAACCCGATGTCATCGTGACGGACGTGCGTATGCCCCATTTCTCGGGGCTTGGCGTG
>JBBSFE010000046.1:0-42274 GCA_038239005.1 Polyangiales bacterium | reverse complement strand
GTGATTCCCTTCCGCCCAAATCGATCGCAACATGTTCCATGGCTGGCCTCCTTTTTTTGACCTGAGGCCCCATTTTGGGTGACCTCGTGGAGGCCAGCCACTTCATCCAATCTCCAAGGCGCCAGAAGAAGAGAGCGGTTCAAACCGCGCGTGACGCGTGTTCTGAACCCATTCTTTTCTCCTCTTCTGGCGCCTTGGCGCCTTGGCGGCTGTCTTAGGCCGTGGCCATGAGGAGTCTAGTGCGAGATGCGACGGCGCTCGCGACGACCGTGCCCACGAAGAGGAGCGCGGGGGAGGCGAGGTCTGCTTCGCGGGTCAGGAGCGAGATGGTTGCGAGAGTGCCTTTGACGTGGCGTTGGTCGGGGCGGGTGGCTGACGCGACGACGAGGGCTGGAGTCGTAGGGGAGTGGCCTTCGGCGATGAGGGTCGAGCAGATCGATTCTAGATCTGCGAGGCCCATATACATCACGAGTGTGTTGTCGTTGGCGGAGGCTATAGCCGTGCGGCCGGTGCGGAGCGTGACGGATTGTGCGGCGTCGCGGTGCGTGAGAGGGAACTCGAGTGCCGCGGCGGCGCCGAGCGCCGACGTGATGCCGGGGACGACCTCGAACGGGATGTTCGCGGCACGCAGCTCTTCGATTTCTTCGCCGCCGCGGCCGAACACCATCGGGTCGCCGCCTTTGAGTCGAACGACGTCGCGGCCGCTGCGCGCGCGCGCGATGACGGCAGGATGAATGCGCGCTTCGTGAAAACGCACGCCGCCGCTTCTTCGCCCGACGCGAATGCGTTCGGCGGTGCGTGGCGCCAGCGAGAGGATCGCGCGCGGCACGAGCTCGTCATGCGCGAGCACATCGCATCGCGTGAGGAGCTCGTGCGCACGCACCGTGAGAAGCTTCGGATCACCAGGGCCCGCGCCAACGAGATAGACCGTGCCGCGACGTTTCATGCCGTCGCTCCGAAACGGCGAGAGAGCGCGCGCTCGATGCGCGAGAAAAACAGCGACTCCACTGCGCGCCCGATGACCAGCAGCACGACCACGACGCCAATCACGAGCGCGGTGTCGCCCATGTCGCGGCCCGTCTCGAGCAGCTGACCAAGGCCGCCCGAGACGAAGACGAGCTCGGCGGCAAGAAGAGCGCGCACCGCAAAACCAAAACCGAGCTTGGCACCCGCGACGATGCCCATCGATGCTGCGGGGATGGTCACCGTTGCGAGCAGCACGAGCCCGCGCGCGCCCATCGTTCGTGCGGCTTGCTCGATTTCGCGCGGGACCTGACGCACGGCGGCCTCGGTCGCGATCGCAACGGGAACCAGCGCACCGAGAACGACGACGCTCGCGATCGCCGTTTCAGAAAGGCCGAACCACAGAATCGCGAGAGGCAACCAACACACCGAAGGCACGCCGCTGAGACCCGTGAGCGTTCGGCCGAGCGATGCACGAACCCATTCGACACGCGCGGTCGCGACGCCTGCGATCACGCCGAGGGCAATCGCAATCACGTAGCTGACGACGAGCCGCAAGAGCGTGGTGACGAGCGCCCAAAAGAGCGAGCCATCACGAAGCGACGCCCCGAGCGCCGCCGCAACACGTGTGGGCCCAGGAAGAAGCGGACTCTCGAGCGCCCCTGAAACGAGCGCCCACACGGCGAGCACGACGACAATCGGTACGACGCGCTTCATGACCGAGGAGCTTCGACGACGATCTCGCGCGCAATCGTTCCTGGTGGCCCTTCGAGCACGAGAACGCGATCGGCGAGCGCGGCCGCCTCCGCGAGATCGTGCGTGACGATCACAACGGCGATGCCGCGATCGCGAAACAGCGAGATGAGCTCCGCGTGAAGCTCGGCGCGTGTGGCGTCGTCGAGCGCGGAGAAGGGCTCGTCGAGCAAGAGCAGCTCGGGATCACTCGCGAGAGCGCGCGCGAACGCAGCGCGCTTCTTCATGCCGCCCGAGAGCTCGTGTGGATACTTGGCCTCGTGCCCCGTGAGACGCACGCGACGAATCAGATCGCGCGCGATGTCTTTGCGCTTCGCACGCGGCACGCGCCGGCGCACGAGCGCATAGACGACGTTCTGCTCGAGCGTGAGCCACGGAAAGAGCGCGCCGTCTTGAAAGACGATGGCGTGGTGCGGCGTTGGGCCGACGAGCGCGCCATGCCGCGTGACGATCGATCCGGCGCTCGGCGTGACGAGACCCGCGAGTGCGCCAAGCAACGTCGACTTACCAACGCCCGATGGTCCTACGATGGCGACGATTTCCGCGCGACCGATGTCGAACGACACATCCGACACGGCCATCGCGTCGCCGTGCGCGAGCGACACGTGGTTCACGCGAAGGAGCGGGAGGTCGAGGGTGAGCGCTGCAGCCATGCGCTACTATGATAGCAACATGTCTACTATGTCAAACAAAACCCATTGCAATAGAATCGGGCGCGATCTATGAGAATGAACAACATGACGACTATCGTAGAAACGCCGTTCACCAAGCTTGCCCCCGAATCTCGCTCGTCGGGCATCGCGCCGCACGGCGGCCGGCTCGTGTCGCGCCTCGTCACGGGAGCGGAAGCCGCCGACGTTCTCACCCGCGCTGCAAAGCTTCCGGCCATCGCACTCGATGCGCGAACGGCGGCCGATGCGGACCTCATCGCCACGGGCGCTCTGTCCCCGCTCGAAGGGTTTGTGACGGAGAAGGACTACTTTTCGATCGTCGAGAACAAGCGCCTCGCGAACGGCATTCTGTTTCCGATCCCGATCACGTTGACGGTGCCAGCGTCGCGCGAGAGCGAGATTCGTGGACGACGCGAGCTCGCGCTCCTCGATGAAGGCGGGCAGATCGTCGGCATCATCGAGGTCGAGAGCACCTTTTCGCCCGATCGATTGCTCGAAGCCAAAGAGGTCTATCGCACGACCGAAGATGCGCACCCCGGCGTGGCGCAGATTCGCAAGGGACTCAAGGATGGCCCGGAGCTCGCAATTGGCGGGCGCATCACGCTTGCACGTCGTGCGACGACCTCGCGCTTCCCGGCGCATCATCGCGATCCGGCGGACCTTCGCGCGCTCATTGCGTCGCGCGGTTGGCGACGCACCGTTGCGTTCCAAACGCGCAATCCGATTCACCGAGCGCACGAATACCTCCTGCGCACAGCGCTCGAGATCGTCGATGGGCTCGTGATTCACCCGCTCGTTGGCGAAACGAAGGGCGACGACGTCCCCGCCGCGGTGCGCGTGCGCTGCTACGAGACGCTCCTCGGGAAGTACTTCCCGAAGGACCGCGTCGTGCTCTCGACGTTTCCGTTTGCAATGCGCTACGCGGGGCCGCGCGAAGCGCTGCTGCACGCGATCGCGCGCCAAAACTACGGGTTTTCGCATTTCATCGTGGGTCGCGATCATGCGGGCGTCGGCAAGTACTACGGCACGTACGACGCCCAACGCGCATTCGACGAGCTCTCGCCCGACGATCTGCGCATCACCATCTTGTCGTTCGAGCATTCGTTTTTTTGCCGCGCGTGCGGCGCTGTCGCGTCGATCAAGACGTGTCCGCACGACGACAGCACGCGCCTCGCATTGAGCGGCACCGCCGTTCGCGAAGCGCTCGCGCGCGGCGAAAACCTGCCGGAAGAGTTCACACGACCCGAGGTCGCCGAGATTTTGCGCGACGCCTACAAACAAGCGAGCTGAGCGAGGAAATCATGTCGAACGCAGCAGTCATCTGGTTTACGGGTTTGAGCGGTGCAGGCAAAACGACGATCGCGGACGCGCTCGTGCCGAAGCTTCGCGAGCAGGGAAGGCGCGTCGAGGTGCTCGATGGAGACGTCGTGCGCACGAATCTTTCGAAGGGTCTCGGCTTTTCACGCGAGGACCGCGACACGAACATCGCGCGCATTGCATTCGTCGCCGATCTCTTGTCGCGCAACGGCGTCACCGTCGTCGTCTCCGCGATTTCGCCGTATCGCCTGACGCGCGATGCCGCACGCGCGGTCGTCGAAAAGAGCGCGCGCTTCGTCGAGGTGCATGTCGCGCCGCCGCTCGACACCTGCATCGCCCGCGACGTGAAAGGCCTCTACAAAAAGGCCATTGCGGGTGAAATCAAAGAGTTCACCGGCATCAGCGATCCGTACGAAGAGCCCCTCTCGCCCGAAGCGCGCATCGACACGAGCCTCGTCAGCGTCGACGACGCCGTCGCAATCGTGCTGGGCGTTCTCGAGGCCGGCGACACCGAGACGCACGGAGCGAAACGAAGTGGGTTGGGCGACGCCGCTCCCGGCATAGAAGCGGAGTAGGGCGATGCTTCCGCGTTTCTCCGACAAGGGCGACATCGACGAGTTCGTCTCGAAGCTCGAGGCGTTCGAAACGGGTGCGATCTCGAGCGAGGAGTTTCGCGCATTCCGTTTGCTGCGAGGCGTCTACGGCCAGCGGCAAGACGGCGAGCAGATGATGCGCGTGAAGATCCCGATGGGTCTCGTCGGGCGTGCGCAGCTCATCGCGTTGGCCGACGTTGCCGACACGTACTCGCGCGGCTTTGGCCACGTGACGACGCGCCAAAACGTGCAGTTTCACTTCATGAAGATGTCCGACGCCGAAGACGCGATGCACCGCTTCGACGAGGCAGGCATGACGACGCGCGAAGCATGCGGCAACTCGGTGCGCACCGTGACCGCATGCGAGCTCGCCGAGGTGTGCGCTGGCGCGCCGTTCGACGTCACGCCTTATGCGGAGGCGCTCACGCGCTTGTTCTTGCGTCACCCGCTGTCGGCGAGCTTGCCGCGCAAGTTCAAGGCGGCATTTTCGGGCTGCGCGAGCGATTGCGCGAAGGCCGCCGTTCACGATGTCGGCTTCATCGCGAAAGTCGAAGAGGGTGTGTCCGGATTTCGCGTGCTCGCCGCGGGAGGTTTGTCGAGCTCGCCGCAAGCTGCGATCGAGATCGAGTCGTTCGTGCCGGCCGCGCTCATCGGGCGCGTCGGTGAGGCCATCGTCCGGCTCTTTCACAAGCTTGGGAATCGCGAAAATCGGCACCGCGCGCGCCTCAAATACGTGCTCCGCAAGCTCGGTAGAGATGCGTTCATCGCGCGCTACCGCGACATTCGCAGTGAAGTCGACCGCGAAGCCGCGGGCGATCTCGTGTTTTCGGATCGCCCCGCTCGCACGCCTGCTCCGCCGATCGTGATCGACGACCGACCCAGTGGATATCTCGCGTGGCGCGCGAGTGCAGTGGTCGATCAGAAGCAGCTCGGCTATCGCGCGGTGCACGTGCGACTGCGCCTCGGCGACATCACCTCGCGTCAGCTACGTGGGCTCGCCGACATCGTCGAGCGATATGGCGATGGCAGCGCACGTTTCACGATCGATCAGAACGTGCTCGTGCCATGGGTCGACCTCAAGAGCCTGCCTGCGCTCTTCGTCGAGCTCGGCGCACTCGAGCTTGCGCGCCTCGACGTGCACACGGCGCGCGACGTGACGTCATGCCCGGGCGCCGATACGTGCAACCTCGCGGTCACGGCTTCGCGAAGGCTCGCGGGCGCCGTCGCGGAGCGTCTCGCCGAGCCGGACGCTCTCGATCTCGCCGCCATTGCGGGCACGACGATCAAGATCTCGGGTTGCCCCAATAGCTGCGGCCAACACCACATCGCCGACATCGGATTTCACGGAGGCGCGAAAACCTTCCACGAGCCACAGGGCGATCGCACCGTGCCGGTGTATCAACTTCATCTCGGCGGGGGCGTCGACGAAAAGGGGGCGCGCTTCGGTCGTCAGGTCGTCAAGATCGTCGCGCGTCGAGTTCCCGAGGCGGTCATGCGACTTCTTCGTCTCTACGAAACGCACCGCACGACCGGCGAAGCGCCGAAAGACTTTTTCGTTCGCATCGATCCGAAGCTCGTCGTCTCCGAGCTCTCGGATTTACTCGCAACGGCGCCCGTCGCGGAAGACGAGGTCGACATCGGCGAGACGACCGGATTCGTCGTGGAGACGCGCGAGGGCGAGTGCGCGGCGTGATCGAGCTCGAGGCGATGACCCCGCGCGAGCGCCTCGCATGGGCGCTCGAAACGTACGGCGACGCGCTTCTGTTCACGTCGTCGTTCGGCGCGGGCAGCTCTGTGCTGCTGCATTTGTGGAGTGAGCTCGCGCGCGCGCGGCCGGTCGTCTTTCTCGATACGGGCTTTCTGTTTCCAGAGACGCTCGCCTACAAAGACGAGCTCGCGAAGCATCTCGGGCTGCGCGTCGAGGTCGTGCGACCCACGATTTCGGCGAGCGACTTCACGCTCGCACATGGCGATGACATTCAGCGCCGTAACGCGGACTTCTGCTGCAAGAAGAACAAAGTCGAGCCACTCGAGCCATACGAGCGTGCCGCAAAAGCCTGGGTTTCAGGGCTTCGTCGCGATCAAGGTCCGAGCCGAAAAGATCTGCCCATCGTGCTGACGCCCAAAGACGGGGGTCCGATCAAGATCCATCCGCTCGCAACGATGACGCGTGATGATGTTCGCGCTTACGCGCGCGCTCACGATCTGCCCGAGCATCCGCTCATCGCGCGACGTTACCTCTCGATTGGGTGCGCGCCGTGCACGTCGCCCGCGGCTGACGACGGGGACGAGCGCGCGGGCCGCTGGGCGTTCTCCGAGAAGACCGAATGCGGCCTCCACGGGAGATTCGGATGATGCTCGCCCGGCGCGACGTGCTGCGCGGCATGGCAGGCCTCGCGCTCGCCGCATGCTCGAAGCCGGGCGGGGAAGCGGGCGCCCTACGCGTCGCGTACCTCGGTAATCTCACGCATGCGCCCGTGATTTCCGGTGTCGACAGCGGCCGCATCGCCGCCGCTCTCGGTCCGCTTCGTCTCGAGACGCGCATCGTCAACGCAGGCCCGCGCGTGGTCGAAGGTTTGCTCGGTGGCAGCGTCGATATCGGCGTGATGGGGCCTGCAGCGATCATCGCATCGCACGCGCTTCATGGTCCGCGCCTCAGTATCGTCTCGGGCGTCTGCTCGGGTGGCGCATCGTTCGTGCTTCGCAAAGGCCAGCGCGTCGACGATCTTGCCGACCGAACGCTCGCCACTCCTCAAATCGGCTCGACGCAAGACGTGTCACTCCGCAAACACTTGCGCGTTCGTGGATATACGACGCGCGATCACGGCGGAGACGTGCGTGTCACGCAGCTTCCTCCGGCGCTTGCACGTCTCGAGCTCGCGCGCGGCGCGCTGGACGGCGCGTGGATGCCCGAGCCTTGGGCAAGTCGATTCGTGCTGGAGGCCCCCGCGTTTCGTGCAATCGACGAGCGCGAGCTCTGGCCAAGCGGCGAGTTCGCAACGGCGATCGTCGTCGTGCGAAGCGACTTCTTGCGCCTACGAGCCGACGACGTTCACCGATTCACGAGTGCGCTCGACGCGGAGATCGCGACCGCGGATCGCGAGGCATCGCGTGCTGCACTTTCACACACGACACACGCGACCTGGCAGGCGAGCACGTGGGCTGAAGCATGGGCGCGCGTGCGCTTCACGTCGGACTCGATGCGCGGCCCCATCGCCGCGTTCGCGCGTGACGCAGTTGCGATCGGCGCGCTCCGCACCGACGTCGATACGAGCACGCTGTTCGCTACGTGATGCGCGGTCACCAGCTAACTTTCACCTGGCCAGCGCCGGTGCGGGAACCGGCGGTCGTCGATCCGCTCGTCACACCTCCGGTGTACGAAGAACCGCCTGCACCGCTCTGACCGGTGAAGTTGCCAGTGTACGTGCCGCTCGTGCCGGTGGCGCCACCTCCCGTCGCGCCTTGTGCACCCGTATTGCTGCTGGCTTGGCTGCTCGACTCTTCGGTGCCGCCATTGCCGCCAGTGCCGGAGCTACCGTCGGTGCCGTTGTCCGCTGTGGCGTACGTCGACGTACCCGCGGTGCCACCTACCGTCTGCGTTCCGCCGGTGGGAACCGTCGTGCTGCCATAGGGCCAACCCGCGCCGCCGCCGCCGCCGTAGTATCCGCCACCGCCTCCACCTCCGCCGCCACGCCCGCAGCTGGAGATGCGGTCGCCCGCTGCACCGCCGCCGCCGGCGCCGACGATCACGCGATCGGTGAGCGCCGATCCTCCGGCGCGAACGTCGGACGCGCCGCCGCCGCCACCACCTGCAGCCGTCGCGCATGGAGGCGTCGCCGCGGAGCCGCCGCCGTTGTACCCGGCAGTGGTCGCCTTCGTCGCGCCGCCGCCGACGAACACGTGGAGTACGTCGGAGGGCGCCACCGTCAACATTCCGGACGCGTATCCGCCGAGGCCGCCAGTCACGCTCTGCGCGTTCGAGTTGCCCTGCGCGCCATACACGTCGAGCGTCACTTGCGTGACTCCGCCGGGAACGGTGAAGTCCTGCTGCGAGCCGGTGTACGAGTACGTCACCGAGCCCGGGCACGACACGGTGACGTTGGTGATGTCGGCCGCCGCGATCGTGCCGCCGGCGTTTTGCAACGTACACGTGCCTTGCGCGGGCTGTGTGTACACGGTGACGGCGTATGGCTTGCCGCTCGCGATTTTCGTCGTGAAGGTGAACGGGCCGCTGTCGGTGAGCGTGAGGTTGTCGCTGCCGTTGTCTTGGAGAACGAGCGTCTGGCCTTTTTGGAGGCCGCTGACGGTGCCGCCCACGGCGAACGTTTTGTCCGTGCAGGCAACTGCCACGTTCGTGACGTTCGCGTTCGCGATGTTGCCCGTGCCGCTCGTGACTGCGCAGGTCTGCGTTGCGGGCTGCGTCTTCACGGTGACCGCAAAGGCGGCCGAGCTCGAGAGCGCCGTCTTGAACGTGAATGGTCCGTCCGCGCTCACCGTCAAATCGTCAGCGCCGTTGTTTTCGAGGACGACCGATCCGGTGAGACCGCTGACGTTGCCGCCGACGGTGAACGTCGACTTGCTCGAGTCTCCTCCGTCACCGCCACCCGAGCCGCCATCGCCACCCGAGCCGCCATCGCCACCGGAGCTCGTGTCGCTGCCCGTGCCGCTGTCGTTGTTCGTAGTGTCGTCACCGCCCGCAAGGCCCGTCGCGCAACCCGCCGCGAGCAAGAGCATCAGGCAAAGGAGAGGTCGCACGCGCAAGCCACCCACCATGAGCCCAGACTAGCGCGGTTTTGCCGCAGCGTCGCGCAAGGTGAGCTACTTGATGCGTTCGAGTCGCGACGCCACACCGAAGCAGGCCATGTGCCCGCTCTCTTCGGCGACGTAGACGTCGCATCGCTCGTCGACGCGCAAGAGGTCGGGAATCGTCTCGCATGGCCCGACAGTGCCGAGCGCGGTGCCGTCATTGGGACGAAACACGTGTACGTCCGTGTGGGGGACGTAGATCGCACCGCCGCGGAGAATCGGCTCGAGCCGGCGCGGAACGTCGGCTTCGAGCACTTGTCCGAGGACGTGGCGATAGCGGAGCTTGCCGTCGGCTGCGTCGAACGCGACGAGCTCGCCCGTTGGCGTGTTGCCGATGAAGGTATCATCGACCGCCAGCCACGAGGTTCCGCTCGGCGCGACGGTCGCGGGCGACATCCACAAGAGAACGCCGGTTGCGCGATCGAACGCGACGAGTCGCACGCCTTCGCGATCACGAACAGCAACGGCAACGACGCGTCCACCGACGAGCACGGAGCCTTCGACAGTCGAGAGCGCGCCGTCGCGCACTTCGAGGTCACCGCTCTGGTCCGGACCGGGAAGGGGAACGGCATAGCGCACGGTGCCTTCGAACGCGTCGATGGCGTAGAGCGTTCCCGCGCCGGATGCGCCGCCCGCGACTGCGAAGATGACGTCGTGCGCGGTTTGCGGCGTGCCGCAGAAGCGCAGTCGGTCACGAACGCGCCACACGACGGATCCCGTTTGCACGTCGAGTGCGGTCACGGCCGTGTCGCCGCTTGTATAATACAACAATTTCCCGAGGCGTTTCAGGCGCAAAACGCTGCCGTTGCCCCAAGGCGTGCGCCAGCGTTGCTCACCCGTCAGGAGATCGACAGCCACGAGGTGGCGCTCGCCTTCGGTCACGACAAGGAGCTTCGGCAACCCAGGCGCGCCGACCACGGCACCCGCGGATGGCCCGTTGTTGCGCGGGCGAACTTTGGTGCGGACGCGAACGTCGCCGGTCCCGAGGTCGAGAATGTTGAGTGACCCGTCTTGGTGGAGCCGCGCAATGCCGTGCGGCGTCGGCACGCTCGATGCGCGTCGCGTGGGGACGCGCCAGTTCACGTTGCCCGTCGTGCGATCAAGACAGAACGTTTCGTGCGCGCCGCCCACGATGAGACGATCGCCGCACAAGAACGTGGCACGCAAATCGATGCCTGGCACGAGCGCACGCCATCGCGGCGCATAGCGAAGGCGCGTGCTCCCGCGCGAGATGGGTGCAGGCTCCGGAGCGCGCGTCGCGTAAGCGCGGTACGGCTCGGGGCGAGGGTTGGTCTTTGCGTCGCGCACGCACGCTTCGTGGAGATGCTCCTGGGTGTCACGGAGCGCGCGCCGAAACGCGACAAGGCGAAGGTTGTGCGACTGCGAGCGATCGCGCCGCACGATGGCGCGCGCGAGCGAGCGGCCGAACGCGAGCGCCGCGAACACGGCGTCGGTCACCGACAAGGACGGAAACGTGTAGTTTGCAAGCGACAAGGCGACGTCGCCCGACGGGCCCAAACGCACACCAAATCGCACCGAACCGGCTGTTTCGCGCACGTGGAGCGGGCGACCCTGCGCAAACGAATCGAGCGCGCGCTGCATCACCGACAGCAATCGCTCTGCGAAAAGGAACGGAAACCCTTCGCCGAGATCGGCCTCGCGACCACGCACGACCGCGCGAACGCGACCTTTGAAGAGCAAACCGTGGAGATCGGTGCGCTCGATCGAATCCTGCGGCGCGCGGGAGTCACCTTCGGCGCGCAACACGAAATCGGCGGCGAACGCGATGGGAACGTCGGGCTCGATGTCGACCGAGACGGGAACGGGATCGGAGTCCGGCGCGGCAGGCTCGTCGCGCGAGACTTCGCATGCGTCGAGACGCGACGACGCCTCACCCAGATCGCTCGCATGGATGGCGCTCGCGCGGAGGAGCGCCTCGCGAACCGCATCGCGTGCACCGTCGACGACGTCTGCGAAGGGCACGCGTGTGTCGTACACCGCGACCTCGGGCTGCGAGCCCGTTCGATAGACGCTGAGCGACGCGACGCCACCGAGCCGCTCGATGCAGAGCTCCCATGGTTGGTCGTAGAAACGCACCAGGGCCTTCCCGCGTGGTGCACACGCGAGCGTCGCGATGGCGCGCGCGAGGTCGCCGAGCACGGGAAACGCGTGATCGCGCGAAGCGATCCGCGCTGTCACGTTGGCGCCGTTGACAAAAACATCGAGTACTTCACGGGCGCGGGACGAAGCAGGAACGGCGTCGCCGGCGACAAAGATTTCGAATGCACGCATGGACTCGACTGATCGTATGGACGTTGACGCGCACACCACGAATTTTCGGTGCGTCCACCCGTGGATTGGACAACGTTCGCCCAGCCTGGTAGCGGCAACGAAACACGTGAATCGATGGGCTTGGGCGGCGGCGTTCGCGGCAGCGGCGGTCATCGGCGCCCTCGTGATGTGGGGATTCACGGTCGATGACGCGCTCATCTCGATTCGCTACGCCCGCCACATCGCGATGGGCGAGGGATATCGCTTCGACGTGCCCGGTCCAGCGACCGACGGCGTCACACCGCTGCCGTGGCCGTTCCTTCTGGCGCCACTCGCGCGCGGGAGTGCGCTCGACGTGCTCGTGCGCGTGAAGGTTCTCGATTTGATCATGCACGCCGGGGCAGCGGCGCTCGTGGGTTGGCGCGCGTCACGAGCGCCCATGAACGGCCGCGTCACAGCGCTGCTCGTGTTCGCGATGTGTCTGCCACTCGCTGCGTATGGCGCGAGCGGAATGGAGACCCCGCTCGCCACGCTTCTCTGCACGGCTGCGATCGTCACACCACGCGAGCGCGTCGCGCCGCTACTCGCGGGCCTGGCCGCAGCGATTCGACCGGAGCTCTTGCCGTGGGCTGCCGCGCTGGCATGTGGGTTGAGCCTCGCGCGCGGAGCGACTCCATCGAGAGTGATGACGTCGGTGCTCGTGTCTGCGGCACCGTTTGCGGCGTGTGCGCTCGTGCGGCTCGCCGCGTTCGGGCATCTCGCGCCGCTTGCGATCCTTGCGAAGCCGAGCGATCTCTCGCACGGTGCGGTCTACGCCGTGGCCGCGCTGCTTGCGTCGGCTGTTCCGATTTTGTTGATTGCACCGCTGTCGATTCGCGCGGCGCCCGGTTGGACGAAAGCGGTCGCGATCGCGTTCGTCGTTCACGTGATGGCGATAGCGGCGGCCGGCGGCGACTCGATGCCGTATGCGCGCCTCTTCGTGCCCGTTCTCCCGTCGGTCGTGCTCGTTCATCTGGAGCTCTCGTCGGCAGCCTCGCGATCCCCCTTGTTTTGGCTGCGATTCGCGACCGCGATCGCCCTCGCTGCGTTCGTCGCCGTGACCGCAGCGCCGCGTGGTCGTCACGTCATGCGCGATCGGGCCGATCTGATCGCGCGCGCGCGTCCACTCCTCGAAGGTGCGAGCTCGGTCGCCGCAGTCGACATTGGCTGGGTGTCCGCGATCCACGAAGGCACGATCGTCGATCTCGCGGGCCTCACCGATCCCGAGATGGCCGCGCTCTCGGGCGGCCACACGTCGAAGCACGTTTCGGGCGCGATGCTCCTCGACCGCGACGTCGACAGCATCGTCCTCTATTCAGGCCACCTCGTTGCAGAACGCCTCGTGACCGATCCGGTCGTGCATTCGCACTACCACCGCGTTGCGATCCTCCCGCTCGGCGATGGCGCGTCGTCGTATGCGGTTTACGAACGAAACGCGGCGGTGAAATAGGTCGCCCTCTAGAGATCGAGCTCGGCGCGCGCGGGAGAGCGAAGCATCAGCACGAGCACGCCGACCGGAATGATTGCCGCGACGACGACGCCGACAAGGGTCGAGGCCGTCGTGAAAGCCTGAAGCGACGGCGCCGCGCTCGATGCACCGAGCGTCGCGTAGATGCGCGGTTGAACGATGGCGAGCTGCACGATCGTAGAGCCCACCGTATTGAGAAGCGACACCACCGCATACGCGACGCCGAGCATGCGCGACCACTTGCGAGCACGCACGACACCAATGCCCGTGCCGAGGAGCATCGAGCCCGTCAAAATCGAAAAGGCAATGTGCAGGTACATGAACACGAGCGTGGGCGTGTCGTAGATCGTCGACATCGCCCCGGTCGACATCGACGCCGTGAGGGCGGTCGTGCCGATCGAGATGAACGCCCAAATCGTGCCGAACGCGCCGAGCACGATCATGATGATGCCGGTCACTTTGTAGAGCGACGACGGCTTCTGCGGCGGCCGCGGCGGCCCCATGTATTGCATCTGCGGCATCGCCATGTTTGGCGGCGCCGGAAGCGGTTGCCATTGACCCTGACTCATCGTGTCTTCCATTCGTCGGCGGTCGGGCACGGGACGCCGTATTTTTTTGCCGAAAATTCGAGCTCGATGCCGCGGTTGCGGAAGAGCTCCTGAGCATTATTGCGGTGCTCGTAGAGAACGGCGCGTGCGTGCGCGAGGCTGTCGCGCCAACCGTCCCATTGCGGAGACGTGAGCACGTCTTCGACCCATTGCATCGCCGCGCGGTCGCGATCATCGGCGCCGGCGTCTGCGTGGGCGTGTTGCGAGAGCGCGTTGCAGATGTTCACGACGTCGGCCTTTTCGTCGGGCGTCGTCACCTCATACACACCGAGCACCACGGGCCCCGCGCCGAGATCTTTGTTGCCCATGGGCCGAAGCGCGTACACGCGATCCTTCGTGCACACATGGCGGCGCAGCATGTCGAAGAAAGGGTCTTTCGGCCCGTTGAACGAGCCGTTCCACGAATAGCCATCGGAGCGATCGACCCACACCTTCGCAAGCGTGCGTGTGTAGTCGCCTTCGACGCGAATGACGCCCGCTTGCGACGCGATCGCAGGGCTGAACGCGGGGCTCGCGAGGTGAACCGTGCAGATGGGCACGGTCGCGTCGCTGACCTCGCGATAGACGATCTTCGTCGTCGTCGGGTCGGACGAAGCCGAGCCGTTTTGGATTTCCTCGCTGTGGCAAGCGCCGAGCGCGAGCAACATGAGAACCGAACGCATCGTAAGAGCTCTCAGCGATCGCGACGAGGACCGCCGCGGCCGCGATCGCGACCACCGCCGCCACCCGGGCCGTCACGACGCGGCGGACGATCGCCGCCCTCGCGTGCTTGCTTGATACGCTCCTTTGCGCGTTCGCCCTCTTCGCCCTCGGGGAAGGCAACGAGCTCGCGACGTGAGAGACGAATCTTGCCGTCTCGATCGGCGCTGATGACTTTGACTTCGATGATCTCGCCCTCTTTGAGGACGTCGCTTACCTTCGCGATGCGCGTGTGCGCGATCTCGGAGATGTGGAGGAGCGCCTCGGTGCCAGGCAAAATTTCGACGAACGCCCCGAGATCCTCGCGGATGCCCTTGATCGTTCCCTTGTAGATTGCACCGACCTCGGGCTCCGTGGTGAGGCCCTTGATGATCTCGATCGCCTTCTTCACGGCGTCGCTGTCGCTCGATGCGACGTTGACGGTGCCGTCGTCCTCGACGTCGATGGCGACGCCGGTCTGATCGATGATGCCCTTGATGGTCTTGCCGCCCGGTCCGATAATGATGCGGATTTGGTCCGGCTTGACCTTCAGTGTGGTGATGCGCGGCGCGTGTGGCGAGAGGTCGCTTCGGTGTGAATCGAGCGTCTCGAGCATCTTGCCGAGGATGTGGATACGGCCTTCGCGGGCCTGGTCGAGCGCCTTCGTCAAAATCTCGCGGGTGAGGCCGGCGATTTTGATGTCCATCTGGATGGCAGTGATGCCCTTGGCAGTGCCGCAGACTTTGAAGTCCATGTCGCCCAGGTGATCTTCGTCACCGAGGATGTCGCTGAGGATCGCGACGCGTGGGCCATCGGTGATGAGGCCCATCGCGATGCCCGCGACGGGCGCCTTGATCGGAACGCCTGCGTCCATGAGCGAGAGCGAGCCGCCGCACACGGCCGCCATCGAGGAGCTGCCGTTCGACTCGAGGGTCTCGGAGACGACGCGGATGGTGTACGGGAATTTCTCCTGCTCCGGCATCATGCGGAGGAGCGCGCGCTCGGCGAGAGCGCCGTGGCCGATTTCACGGCGGCCCGGACCGCGCATCGGCTTCGTTTCCCCGGTGGAGAACGGAGGGAAGTTGTAGTGGAGCATGAAGCGCTTCCAGCGTTCGCCGGTGAGCGCGTCGATCTTTTGCTCGTCCGTCGAGGTGCCGAGCGTCGCGGCAACGAGGGCTTGCGTCTCGCCGCGCTGAAAGAGCGCCGAGCCGTGAACGCGCGGAAGCAAACCGACCTCGGTCGCGATGGCGCGGATCTGGTTCATGTCGCGTCCGTCGATGCGCTTGTTCTTCGAGAGAACGTATTCGCGCACGACGACGTATTTGCGATCCTCGAACTCTTCTTTGATGAGCTTCTCGTTCTCGACGACTTTTTCGGCGCCGAGCTCTTTGGTGAGCGTCTCGACCATCACGGTCTTTGCGGCTTTGTAACCGCCGTAACGCTTGGCCTTGTCCTTGATGAGCGAGCTCTCGATGATTTGCGCGTCGACGAGGGCGGCGATGCGCGTCTTGATCGCGGCGTCGAGCTTTTTCGGCTCGAACGAGCGCTTCGGCTTGCCAACAGCCGCGCGAATCTTCTCGATGACTTCCAAAATCGGCTGCGCGGCTTTGTGCGCGAACATGAGCGCGTCGATGATCGCAGCCTCTGCCGCTTCGGCGGCGCCGCCCTCGACCATGACGATGGCGTCTTTGCTGCACGCAACGACCATGTCGATGTCGGACGAGGCTTGCTCCTCGAACGTTGGGAAGACTTTGAATTCACCGTTGATGCGCGAGACGCGCACGCCGACGATCGGGCCCGCCCACGGGATGTCCGAGATGTGGAGAGCCGCGCTCGCGCCGGTGAGGGCGAGGATGTCGGTCGGGTTTTGTTTGTCGCTCGAGAGGACCGTCGCGATCACTTGCGTGTCGCCTTTGTAGCCTTCCGGAAAGAGCGGGCGGCACGGGCGATCGATGAGACGGCTCGTGAGGATTTCGTCGTCACGAAGGCGGCCTTCGCGCTTGAAGAACCCGCCGGGGATTTTGCCCGCAGCGAACGTCTTCTCTTGGTACTCGCAGGTGAGCGGGAAAAAATCGAGGTTGGGGCGTTCGTCGCCCGAAACGGCGGTGACGAGCACGACGCTCTCGCCATAGCTGACGAGCACGGCGCCGTGCGCTTGTTTGGCGAGCCGCCCCGTCTCGAAAGTGAGGGGTTTACCGTTGATGAGAATGGATTCGCGGACGAAGGACATGGGGTGTTCTCTGGCTTTCTCACCGCCAGAGGGCCTCCGTTCCTCGGTTGCTACTCGCGAGCCGCTGGGATGCTCACGCGCAGGAATCGAAGAGCAAGGCGGTCCTGGCGATGCGCGTAACTTATTTGCGGAGGTTCAGCGACGAGACGACCTTGCGATAGCGGTCGAGGCTCATGCGCTTCAGGTAATCGAGGAGCCGGCGGCGCTTCGAGACGAGCTTGAGCAAGCCGCGGCGGGAGTGGTGGTCTTTGGTGTGCGTCTTGAAGTGATCGGTCAGGTAACCGATGCGCGCTGACAAGAGCGCGATCTGAACTTCAGGAGAACCAGTGTCGCTTTGGTGCGTGCGGAACTTGTCGATGAGCCCCGCTTTTTGTTCGGTAAGTAACATTGCGCTTTGGGGCGCGGAATATAACGGATAGTCGCGCTCCGTCAATCGATTCGGCCTAGTTGGCCGGCCAAAACTGGCCCGGCCACCCGCAAAGCCCATTTTTGAGCCTAAACCGCGTGGTCCCGGTTTTGCTTTTCGGCGCTATCATGAGGTGGCGATGATGGAGTCGGAGGTCGCGATCGAGCTGCTGAAAAACATCCGCGACGAAATCCGCGAAACCCGCGTGAGCCTGTCGGAGCGCATCGACGCGACCAACACCCGGATCGATGCGATGGATCAACGCATCGATGGTCGCCTCGAGTCCACCAACAGTCGCATTGACGGCACGAATACGCGTCTCGAACGGCTCGAACGTCGACAGGTCGAGATGGAAGTGCGACTCGCGACGGAGATCGTGGCGCTGAACGGAGCCGTGGGAAAACTCGTGGAAACGCTTCAGGCGGATCGGGGCGTGCGCGTAACTGTGCGTGATCACGAAAAACGGATCACAGCGCTCGAGAAGCGGCCGCCGCGGCGCTAGAAATTGGGCTAGTCTGGCGAAGTCTTGAGCCAAGACCCGGCGCGCCCGATTCGCACTCCACCACTCGCGGTGAAGGCCCCCGCAGAGACGACACCGGAGCCGACGACGGGCGTCCAAAAGACCGCCCAACCGACGAGCGCCGTCAGCCCGATTGCGGCCAGCGTGTTTCCCGATTCCATGTCGCAAACGGCGCCGATCGGGCCTTCTTCCGCGGAGCTCCCGAAGATTTGTTCGACGTGTCAGAGCCGCTACCCGCTCGATTTTCTCGTATGCCCGCGCGACGCAACGCCGCTCGCGGTGGAAGGCGCCGAAGGGGTCGACCCGCTCATCGGAAAAGTCCTCGGCGAGGCCTACCAAGTCATTCGTCTCGTCGGTGAAGGCGGGATGGGTCGCGTCTATGAAGCGCGTCACCTTCGCCTCAAAGATCGCCGCTTCGCGATCAAAGTGCTTCACCCCGAGCTCGCGCGCGATCCCGAAATCGTCGCGCGGTTCCAGCGTGAAGCCGAGAGCGCGAGCTCGATTGGGCATCCCAACGTCATCGACGTCTACGACGTCCACAAAACGCACGACGGCGTGCCGTACATGGTCGGCGAATTTCTCGAAGGCGAGGAGTTCGGCAATCGCATCGAGAAAAACGGTCGCATCGACGTCCCCACGGCCGTCCACGTCGGGCGCCAAGTGTGTCGCGCGCTCGCGGCCGCGCACAAACGCGGCATCGTTCACCGCGACATGAAACCAGCGAACGTGTTCCTCGTCGAACACGACAACCAAATCACCGTGAAGGTGATCGACTTCGGCATCAGCAAGGTCGGCCAAACCGGCAAGACCAACCTCACGAAGACGGGCATGATCATGGGCACGCCGAGCTACATGTCGCCCGAGCAAGCCCGCGGCGACAAAGTGGATCATCGCGCGGACATCTACGCCGTCGGCGCGATGCTCTATCACGCGCTCACCGGCAAGAAGCCTTTCGATACCGACGACCCGGCATCGACACTCTCGCTCGTGCTCACCGAAGAGCCCGAGCGCCCGCGCAAAGTGAACAGCGAAATTCCCGAAGGCCTCGAGCTCGTCATCCAACACGCCATGGCGAAGGATTCAGCCGATCGCTATCGCACGATGGAGGAGCTCGATCAGGCCCTCGCCGCATTCGACGACACCAGCACGCCGATTCCGATGGTGCCCTCGCTCCCGCACATCACCACCAGTCCCGCTCTGCGAGGCAAGGCCGACCCGAACGCGCGAACGATGATGGCATCGAACGCAAGCATGTCGGAGGCGAAGCTCTCCCGTCCGACGATCGTGCTCGTGAGCCTCGGGCTTGTCGCGTGGCTCGTCGCCGGCGTGATCGACGCGGCCGGTGGTGCACTTCGCCACTGGCGACACGACGGAGACGTCACGTTCGCCGAGGCCATGTTGCTCATGATCGGCAGCGGTCTCGTCGCGCTCACACCAACGATTTATTTTTTCCTGCACGTCCGCAAAAACAAGTGGAACAACAGCGTGCGCGCTCTCGAGCTCGCAGGCGATTTGCGACGCACGTTTTTTGCGGTCGCCGTCACGTACGGCCTCGTCACTCTTGGCGTGCGCATGACGATGAACGTGATTTTGCGCCAAAGCGCCACGCTATCGAGCGGTTCGTGGGACGTTCTCGCGTTCGCCGCTAGCTTCGTCGTTGGCGCAATCGTATGGAGCTCCGCTTCGCTTGCACGTTCGATACGAAAACGTAACGCGGCGTAGATCTCTCCGCGAAACTTCGCCCACAAAGATCCCCTCGGGGCTTGCCTTCTCGGCGCGGTCGTCCAACAATCCGTGCATGCCCACTTCACGCATCGAGATGATCGACGTGCTCGTGTGGGAGCTCGTCAGCGTGCGTTGCGCTCTCGCGCAGCCCATCGCCGAGAACGTTCGCCACGACCTGCGCAAAGAAGAGCGCGCGCTCGTCGGCGCCCTCCTCGACATGGGCGTGCTTTCGGACGAAGCCATCGCCCCGCTTCCGGCGCCTGTGCGCGAAGCCCAAGCGATGTACTGAGTCAGTAGCGGGCTTGCATCGACACGGCGAGGCCGAGACGCCACGGGTCTTGGAAGACGCGCAGGGAGGCGGTGCCTTCGTTGGGGTCCGTGACGACGAGCGTCGCGTTGTTGTCGTAAATCAGCTGCACCCAAGCGACGGCCGAGAGAATGCGCGAGAGGTCCCAGCGCACGCTGGCGCGCATCTGCACGATGGGGCGGCGGTCTTGGCCGAAGGGAAGAATCGATTCGTCGCCTTGGGAGCGAACGACGATCGTGCGCGACGACGTGCCGAGACCGGTGACGTCGATGTCGCTCTTGAACGTGGCCGGAAGCTGAAGCCCACCGCCGATGCCCGGCGTGATGTGCGCCTTCGGGAAGTGATAGTCGGCCGACAGCGCGCCGAAGAGCTCCGGATCCTGATGCGAGGCACCGGGCATCGACTGGAACGGAATGAACCCAGGAACGTTGCGGACGACGAACTGTAAATTGCGCACGATGCCCGTCGCGCTGAGGCGCAAGTAGCCGGTCTCGACGACGCCCTGAATCGCGCCGGCGTAGGCAAGCTCGTCTTTCGTCTTGCCCTCGACGTCGTAGTTCTTGAGGTGCTGGCCGAGCACGTCGCTCTCGAGAGAGACGCTCCACTTCGTCTTCTCGGGCTCGTAGTGCGGCACGCCGAAGATTGTCATCGGTGCGTTCGGATCGTTGCGATAGAGAAGCAAATCGACCGATTGCGGGACGGGCATGTTGTCGTGAATGACGATGCGCGCCGAGCCGCCGTACGTGAAGACCGGGAGACCGCGAACGTCTTCGAGGTCGAAGCGGCCCTGCTGGAAGTAACCGCCGCTCGCGTCGAATCGGAAGTTCTTCGAGACGTCGACGCCAAACCCGCCGAGGAAGCCGTAGTTCGATTCGCCGACGTTGACCGTCTCGACGTCGTTCTCGCCACCCGGGTTGATGACTTGCTGCGGCTGCACGATCGTGGCCGTCTTGAATGCGCCGTACGCGTAGAAGCGTTTGTTGTCGTACTGAATCTTCGCGCCCGGCGCCGACCCTTGAAGGCTCGGGAAGATCGACTGATTGATGTACGACGCAGAGCCGCCCCACGTGATGTCGTAGAGGTAGCCGACGCGCAATCGGTCAGAGTCGAGCGGAAGGAACGTGGCCGAGATGCCCTCGGGTTTCACGTCGTTGCCGCCCGTCTTGTAGAATACACGGATGTAGCTGCCCGAGTCGTAGAGCGCTTGGTTCAGGTTGCCCGTGTTCGCCGCGAGCGCCGAGAGATCGAAACGCAAGACGACGGCGGCCTCGGTCGTGAGGTTCTTGATGAACCCCGGCATCTTTTTGTAGAGCACGAGGTGCGTGAGGTTCTCGCGACCCGCGAAGCGCGAGTTCAGCGAATCGAAGAACATGCGGTACTGCGGGCGGTCCGCGATGCTGAGGCTCGGCGAGAGCGGAATGAGCGCGCCGGTTTGGTGGAGCACGTCGTCATCGCCGAACGTCCACGTCAACCGCGTGTCCATGAAATTCGAGTAGTTCACCCCGGGAGGCGCCCAACCGACTGCGCGTGCGCCCGCGGTGCCCGTGACCATGTCGTCGGTGGGTGCGCCGGGCTGCGTGTCGGTCCCGGTCGCGGCGACGCCCGCGTCCGCGTCGCCGTTCGCGCTGGCGTTGGCGTTCGCGTTCGCGTTGGCGTTCGCGTTGGCGTTCGGCGGCGGCGGCGTTGTGGCGGTGGTGGTTGCGCTGGGGAGCGGAGGAAGCCCTCCGTCAGCATCGGTCTGCGCGAGCGCGGACGAGGCGGCGAACAGCGATACGGCAACTGCGACGACTGCGAGGAGAGTTTTCATTGTTGTTGGTCGGGGTTGTTGCCGTTCTGGTTCACGCATGCGTGCGCCGAATCGAGCGGTTGTTTGCTCGGTTCGGCGATGACGTCGTCGTCGCATCGCGCTTGAAGAGTGAATTGACTGCCGCCGGAGAAGTAACGAAGCATTCCCGTGAACGCCGCGATTTGCT
Source organism: Polyangiales bacterium (assembly GCA_038239005.1). Classification (GTDB taxonomy): domain Bacteria; phylum Myxococcota_A; class Polyangia; order Polyangiales; family Polyangiaceae; genus DASXHD01. Next base: position 20,946 of record JBBSFE010000046.1, on the reverse strand, counting down.
GGCCCTTGTGGGCCACGGGGTCGAACGTCGTTGCTGCGGTGGCGTTGCCCTGGGTTTTGATTTTGGTGGTGCCGTCGGTCATGACGATCGTGAAGCCCGAGTTCGATTGGAAGCTTGCGTACTCGGTGCACTCCGGATCGGCGCTGCATGCATTGGCGCATGGACCTTCTTGCGCGTCGGAGAAATTCACTTTCCCGTCACCGTTCAGATCGCAGTTCGTTGCGGTGGGCGTAGGCGCGTAGCCGCTCGAGGCGCTCGGGTGAGCCGCACCGAAGTTCGCGCCCACGTGCAACGTGGTCGTGCCTTGCGCGAGGAGGCGCATGAGGCCCGATTCATTTTTGAAGAGCAGCGCCGTGTTCGTCCAATCGCCGATGCCGATGACGACCGGCTCGGGAACGAGGCACGGGCCCACCGCGGGGTCCCAATAGTCGACGGCCCAGGTCGGAAAATTCAGCTCGGTGTAACCGAAGAAATCGGACGACGTGGCCTCGAGCAAACGCAATCGATCGCACACGCCAATCTTCGTCGGTGCGGAGAATGTGTACGCGAACACACTCGCATAGCCGAGACCCGCTTGCGGATCGCCCGTCGGACAAGCCTCACGACCGGGCTCGGTCGTGTTCGTGGTGCAGTTTTGCAAATCGGTCGCAAAGAACCCATCGGACACGAGACCCGTCACGACGGTGTCCCACTTGAACTCGTTGTTGCGGAGGTCGTAGCCCGTGTCGATGTTCACTTGCTCGTTCGGAAACGGCGTACCCGTGCCGCTCGTGGTCGATCCGCCGCGTACGTCCGCGATGCGCGGCAGCGCGTAATAAATGTTGTCGCTGACGCCCGTCGCGCCAGTGCCTTCGGTCTCGTCGTCGTCGTTGGATGCGAAGCAGCCGGGGTCGGCGGGGTAGTCGACGCGACCGTCGTTGTCGTTGTCGATGCCGTCGGCGCATGCGGGCGGCGGGCTGCGCGTCAAATCGGCGACGGGCGCGTAGCCGATGTCTTGCGCCCAGATGCGCGTCGGTCCAAATGCGGCGACGATCGTCACGGCGACATTGCTCGCGACGCCAGACGCGAGCTTCACGTTGCGCCCATCACCGCCGTCGTTGACGGTGTAGACGGTGCCGGGTTTGGTCGTGATGCGTACGTACCCGTCGAAGGAGTCGTCGATGGAGTCGTCGGCGCGATGCATCTCGAGATGAATCGTGTAGGCCGCGCTCGGATTGAAGTTGATGGGCAACGGCGCATCGAGTGAGCCGAGCGTATTGCCGGCCTCGAACGTGACGACGATGCGCTCGCCCGACGACGCTTGAGGAAGCGTGTTCTTTTGCGTGCAGCTCATCGCGACGGCGAACAGAATGAGAGTCGTTCGAGTCATCGGCCGATCATTTCGATGCGGTTGTCGGTTACTGCGCTGAGCTTGTCGTCGACGCACGCGACGATCTGGCAGATCTTGCTGGCCGCATCGCACGGCGAGATGCTCGCGATGCAATCGGGCGATTGAGAGAGCGCGCAGCGCGTGGCGCGATACGCCGCGACGCCGTCACGACATGCCGAAGGAATGCAGCGCCCATCCTTGGGATCGCACGAGCCACCCGACGAGCACGTCAGCGCGCCGCCGCCGGTATTGACCGTGGACGACCCATCGCATGCGCACACGAAGCCGCCGGTCCCGACCGTCGCGCACTCGGCGTCGGTCGAGCATGACGTGAGGCCGTCATCGGTCTTCGTGATTTTCGGATCTTGCCAGCCGCACGGCTTGCCCTGACGAATGTAGTCGAGCATGGCGTCGCGTTGGTTGATGCCCGAGTTGATCTGCGTCGTGTTGCGCTGAAGAACACGGAAGCCCGAGCCGCCGCCCGCGAGGTAGTTGCTCGTAGAGAGCTCGTACACGTTCGTCGCGCTGACGGGCGTCATGCAGATGCCCGCGACGCCGTTGTTCTGTTTGTTGCACGAGTTCGGGAGCGCGTTGCCAAGGTTTGGGCCGGGCGTCGGGTCTGGGCAATCGTTGTCGCTCTGGCAAGTGCAGAGGCCAGTGCCCACGTTGCAAATGCCGGGCGTGAGGGGCGCGCCGTTGGCGACGGGGCAGTCGCTGTCTTGCGTGCACTTGCCCGCGGAGAAACCGATGTAGACGTTGTCCGCGCACGCCGGGTAGTTGCACGGGTGCTCGTTGTTGTCGGTCGTGCGCGTGAGATCGCACGTGCCGAGTGTTTCGACAGCAGGACAATCAGAGTCTTGCTGGCATGTGGCGATGCCGGTCGAGCGCGTGCAGCCCGTGCAGTTGATGCGAACGCGCGAGCCCGCGATCTGCGCTTGCGACACGCACCCGCGGCTCGCGGAGCGACGCGCGACGAAATCGTACATCTGGAAGATTTCGACGCCGCTCAGGTACATCGTGGTGATCGTGTTGTCGAACGGGAAGATGTCGTAGGCCTCGTCGATGGTCACCGGCCCCGGCAGGAGATCTTGGCGAATGCCCGTCGTGTTGGTGAGCGCGAAATCGGTCTGGATGCCGAGGCGCAACCAGTTGGCGGCGGCGATGAGATTGCCGAGAGGCGAGTCACCGTTGGCGGGAGCGCTGCGCTTTGCACCGTTCGGAGAGAAGCCGGCGATCGTGGTGAGGTCGGACAGGCTCTGAAGCTGGCGCTGATACGGCTCGAGCAATTGCTTGATGACCGGATCTTCCGGAACGTCCTCGGTAATCGGGAACACCTGATACTTCGTCGAAAGAACTTCGAAGCCGTCAGCGGGGTCGTAGCAAGGCACCTGACACGGCGGCGTCGTGCACTTCGCTGCGTCGGGATCAGTGCTGCACGAACCGTCACCGTTCGGATCGCCGGTGCGCGCCGCGATGATGTCCGATGGCGTGTTCGAAAGAACGAGATCGAGCCGGCCGACGTACTTCGCGAACGCACCGGAGTGCGCGAGCGTGACGACGCGCGGCTTGCAGAGTCGGTGAATCGAATACGGATGGTTGTTCGGATCGAGCTGATACGTGTTGCCAGCGGCGTCGACCGCGCTGCCGCTCGGCGGCTTCTTGTGCACGTCGATGACGACACCTGGATCGGTGACCCACACGAAGCCGGGGTTTTGCGGGTCGGCCGCGCAGTCCGAGATTTGCTCGGGTGGCGATATGACGATGTGATTGTGGCTTCCGAGCCAGACATCGACACCGGTCGTTTGCGTGATGACGCGCTGATCGACATCGAGGCCGAGGTGCGAGTCGACGACGATGACGTCCGCAAGCGGGCGCAGCAAATCGACGTAGAACTGCACGGTCTCGGTGGTGTTGAGCGGCTTGATGCCGAAGCTATTGGGTGAGTTGAACACCGACGTGAGGCTCGAGAGGTTGCCGCACCCGATGACCGCGACCTTCAGCCCGCCCGAGTTGAGCACCGTGAACGGGTGAATCACGCCGTCGAGGTTGTTGCTCGTGGGGAGCGAGGGATCGGCGAAGATGTAGTTCGCGGCGAGGACGGGAAAGTCTGCCCACTTTTGGATTTGTCGCGCGACGTTGACGGCGCCGCGATCGAACTCGTGGTTCGAGAGGACAGCTGCGTCGACGCCGAGCGCGCTCTGCACGCGCATCTCGGGCTCACCCGAGAAAAAGTTGAAGATGGGCGCGCCCTCGAAGATGTCGCCGCCAGAAATATGGAGAGAGCGGTCAGCCTTCGCGCGTTCGCGCTTGATGATGTAGCCCATCCGCGCTGCGCCGCCGACGTTGCGCGTCTGCCCGATGGTGCCGAGGCCGAGGTTGCCGTCGACTTGAGTGATCAGCAACTCGTATGGAAGCAAACGCGAGTGAACGTCTGCTGTGTGAAGCAGCGTGAGATTGACTTGGCACGTCGAGCCTGGCGGACACGGAGTCTGCCCGGCGTTGGCGGTTTGCAGCTGACATGCGGGCGTGCTGCCGATGGCGAGCGTCGCCGCTGCCCAGGCGAAAAGCCCTCCCGAAACCGCGCGTGAGAATGTAGGCCATAGGCGCATCGAGGCGGCGCACCTTATATCGCAGAGAGCGCGCGAGGGAAGAGCTAGAGCGCGAAAACGCGCGCATGTGCGCAATTGTCACGTTCGATCACTTCGGGGCTGGTCGGCGCGCTACTCGCCCGTGCCGCTCAGGAGATCGTGGAACAGCACGCCAAGCTCCTCGACGAGGATCGCGCTCACGTCCGTGACCGTGTGAGCTTCGAGCGTTCGCGCTGCGATCTTTTCGCACTGGTCGACCGTCACGCGAAGGAGTGCCGCTTTGATCTCCGGGATCGCTGCGGCTTCCATCGATAGCTCGCGCAAACCGAGGCCCACGAGGAGCGGGACGGAAAGGATGTCCGACGCCATGGCCCCGCATACGGCGACGGGGATGTTCGCGTAGGTCGCGGCGTCCGCGACGCCGTGAATCAACCGCAAAATCGCTGGATGGAGCGGCGATGCGTGCTCTGCGAGAGAGCGACTCGTGCGGTCGATGGCGAGCGCGTATTGCACGAGATCGTTCGTCCCGAGGCTGAAGAACTCGGTCTCGCGCGCGAAGACGTCGGCCATCACTGCGGCGGATGGCACTTCGATCATCATCCCGAGCGGAATCTTTTCACCACGCGGTTGCCCGGCGGCGGCGACTTCGGCGATGGCTTGCGTGAGTAGCGTACGCACGGCGCGTACTTCGTCGACGCTCGCGATCATCGGCACCATGATGCGGACGTCACCGTGGGCGCTCGCGCGGACCATCGCGCGGAGCTGCACGAGAAAAACTTCGGGGCGTTTGAGCGCGAGCCGCACCGCGCGAAGCCCGAGCGCGGGGTTCATCTCCGCGGGCATTTGGAAGCTCGAAGCGAATTTGTCGCCGCCGATGACGAACGTGCGAAGCACGACGGGTCGTGGCGCGACCGTCTGAACGATGGCGCGGTAGACGTCGTATTGCTCGTCCTCGCTCGGCAAGGTCGCGCGGTCGATGTACAAGAATTCCGTGCGATAGAGGCCGATGCCTTCTGCGCCGTGCTCGATCGCGAGCGTCGCCTCGGCTGGAAGCTCCACGTTGGCCTTCAGCGAGATGCGCGTTCCGCATGCCGTGACGCACGGGAGATCGCGCTTTTCGAGGAGCCCTTTGGCAAACGCGAGGTGCCGCGCGGAACGTGCGAGCGCGTCGGCGATTTGGCCGTCGCTCGGGTGAACCGTGACCGTGCCGCGCATGCCATCGACGATGACGGTGTCGCCGGTGCGAATGGCGGCGAGAGAGCCCTCTGCGCCGACGACCGCGGGGATCTCGAGCGCGCGCGCCATGATCGACGTGTGGCTCGTGCGCGAGCCGATTTCGGTGACGAACCCGAGTGCGGGCTCCTTCACCATGCCGGCGGTGTCGGCGGGCGAAAGATCGCGCGCGATGACGATGGAAGGATGATCGAGCTTCGGGATGAGTCGATCCGGCGCACCGGTGAGCGCGCGCAGCAATCGATCGGCCACGAGCTCGACGTCGTGACGGCGCTCGCGGATGTAGGCGTCCGTGTCGGGGCTCGCGGCGGGGAAGCGACTCGCAATCGATTCGGCCGCGCTCGCGAGCGCCCACTCGGCGCATTTCTTTTCGTCGCGAATGCGCTTGTCGATCTCTTCGTGAAGAAGCGGGTCGGCGAGCATCAAGAGGTATGCGTCGAGGATGGGCTTCTGATCGTTCGCGCCGGCGCCCGAGAGCGTGCCGGACACCTCGCGCAGCGACTCCTGCGCGCTGGCCACCGCTGCTTTGACGCGCGCAATTTCGGAGTCGATGTTTGCAGTATGCACGTATCGCCGGACGAAGGCCGTGTGCACGTCACCGACGACGAGCGCCGGTCCAACCGCCACACCCGGCGACCCGGGAATGCCTTTGATTTCGACACACGGCAGTACCGCGTCGAGCGAGCTCGATGAGGGCGGGCGCGAGATCATCTATTGCGCCTCGCCGAATTTGTTCGCGACGAGCTCGCCGATGGCCGTGACGCATTCCTCCGAGCGCTCGCCCTTTGCACGCACGTCGATGATGGTGCCCTTCGACCCGCATAAAAGGAGAACGCCCATCACGCTTTTGCCGTTTGCGGATTGATCGCCGCGCGCGACCTCGACCTCGCAAGGAAACTTCGAAGCGAGCTGCACGAGCTTCGTCGCCGCGCGAGCGTGGAGCCCGAGCTGGTTTACGATCGTGAATTTCGCCGAAGCCTCGCCGCTACTCATACGCCCTTGTCTCCTCGCGCCAAATCGCGGTCGACGACGACCACGGGACGCTCCGGCGTTTCGAGTCGTCGGCCGATCTCGTGTGCGAGCACGACGGATCGATGTCGCCCCCCGGTGCATCCGATCGCTATGGTGAGGTAGCTTTTGCCTTCGCGCTCGTATTTCGGCAGCGAAAACGCGAGGAGATTTTGTGCGTGCTCGAGGAACGCGCCTGTCTCTGGTTTTTCGAGGACATACGCCATGACCCGCGGGTCGGTGCCCGGGAGCGCGCGGAGATCGGCGACGAAATGGGGGTTGTCGAGGAAGCGCACATCGAGCACGACGTCGGCGTCGGCGGGGGCGCCGTATTTGAAGCCGAACGACACGATGCGCACGCTCATCGGTGGCGCGCCACCGGACGTCGGACCAAACCGCTCGATGATGGTGCGTCGCAAATCGTGGACGGACAAGCTGGTGGTGTCGATGACGTCATCGGCGCGCGCGCGAAGCGGCGAGAGGCGCTCGCGTTCGGTCGCGACGCTCTCGAGGAGAGCGACCGCCTCTTGCGCATGGTCTTGCCGCGCGAGCGGATGCGGGCGGCGCGTTTCGTTGAAGCGGCGGAGGAGTGCTTCGTCGCTGGCGTCGAGAAACAAAACGCGTAGCGGTGCCGCGGCCGCGAGCTTCGCCAGCACGCCGCCGACCTCGCCGAGAAATTCACGCACGCGCACGTCCATCCCAAGTGCGATGCGCGCGATGTTGCCGCGCGCGCACACGGCAACGGCGTCGGGTGCCATCACGGTCGGCAGGTTGTCGATGCAGAAAAATCCGAGATCTTCGAGGGCGTGCAACACAGTCGATTTTCCCGCGCCGGACAATCCCGTGACGACGACGACGGACGTTGAGCTCATTTGCCAGCACCCTTGTCGCTGCTGACGGGTTTCGCTGCTTCGAGATCGTCGTCGGAGCTGCGATCGATCGGGCGAACCGCGGGGATGTACGCCGAGCTATCGCCCGTGCGCTCACCGAAGGGTTGCGTGCCGATCGGTGGCACGACCGACTCGGGATTGTCGCGCTGCTTCGTGTACTGAAGGGCGTCGTCGTGCTCGAGCGCGAGCTGCTGCGCGGGAAGGAGATCCGTCTCGAGGCGAGCCATGAATTCTTTGGCCGCGTGACTGCCCGCGCGGCGTAAGAGCTCGTTGCGCGCGGCAATCTCGAGGATGGTGCCCATGTCGCGGCCGGGTCGCACGGGAACTACGAGCTCGCGAATCGGCGTGCCGAGAATGTGGTGATAGTGGTCGTCGACGCCGAGCCTGTCGAAGGAGTCGCCCTCGGACCAATCGCTGAGGCGGACGACGAGATCGATGCGTTTACGCTCGTTGACCGAGGTCACGCCGAACATCGCTTTGACGTTCAGCACGCCGAGCCCGCGAATCTCGATGTGATGCTTGAGCAAATCTTCCGGCGCACCAAACACCATGCCCGGCGGACGCCAATCGCATTTGACGACGTCATCGGCGACGAGCCGATGCCCGCGCAAGACGAGCTCGAGTGCGCACTCGCTCTTGCCGATGCCGCTCTTGCCGAGAAGCAGCACGCCGATGCCGAAGACATCGACGAGGACGCCGTGGAATTTCGTGACGGGAGCGAGTCGCTCGTCGAGAAGCGCGTGGAGTGCGTTGATGGTGCGACTCGATCGATTGTCGGAGACGAAGAGCGGCGTGCCCGTGGCTTCGGCGGCAGTCACGATCGCTTTGTGGGGTTCGTCGCGGGTGACGACCACGCACGAAAGTCCGAGCGCAAAATACTGCCGTGCAGCCGCGCTGCGCTGGCTCGAGTCGAGCTTGTCGAGATACGAGAGCTCGGTGCCGCCAAGCACTTGCACGCGCGTCGGAACGACGCCGTAGTCGTGACCCGCGAGCGCGAGCCCCGACTTTTGGATGCGAGGATGTCGAATCGGCCGACCGAGCCCCGACTCACCCGCCAAACGACGCAACCGGACGGACAGTCGTTCGTCGCACGCGAGGTCGCCCGTCGTGATTTCGAGCGGCCCCGGGGTCGCGGAGACCGGACCGTCGCTCACTTCGCTGCCTCCTCCTCCGCGCAGAGGAGATTGAATACGTCGGCGCCGCTTGGCGCATGAAGCAGGCGTTCGCGAAAACCTTTGCTGCGGAGGAGTCGCGAGACGCGAGCGAGTGTCTTCAAGTGCTCGCCGCTCGCGCGCTTCGGGCTGATGACGGCGAACAGAATGTTCACCTTGGCGTCGTCGATGGCTTCGAACTCGAGGCCTTCGGGGACGGTGAGCACCGCGGCGACTTGCTTGTCGAGCTCGCCGAGTGCGCCGTGTGGGATCGCGACGCCTTCACCGATACCGGTCGACTGGAGCGCTTCGCGTTCGCGGAGCACTTGTTCGATCGTCGCGCGCGGAACGGCCGTGCCATGCGAAAGGAGCTCCGCAAGCACGCCGAGGGCCGCGGACTTGTCGAAGCCCGATTGAGCATGTCGCACCGCGGTGCGATCGGCGGCCAAGAGATCGGTCAGGTGCATGGTCGATCGCAGCCAGTCTACCGCGCTGCGAGCACGGACACACTCAGTCTTCTTCGCCGCTGCCTTCGGCAATGAGTCGCTGCGAGGCGCGCTCTTTCCCTTTTTGGGATTCCTTGCTGGCGCGGATCTGGCGCTCGAGCTTGTCGATCACCTTGTCGATCGTCGCGTACATGTCTTCGCTCGTCTCGTGGGCGTGATAGTGCGAGCCCCCGGCGTGGAGGTCGACCTCCGCGGAGTGAAGTCGGCTTTGGCAGCTGAGCTTCACTTGGCCTTTCATTGGATCACGGAGAAATTTTTGGAGGCGCCCAACCTTGTCCTGCGCGTAGCCTTTCACTGCATCGGTGGAATCCATTTGCCGGAAGGTGATCGCGATGTTCATACCTCTGCCTCCTTGCGCCACGCGAGAGTGGAGCGAACCGATGCATGTCCCGGGAGCGCGTCTCGCTCTCGGTAACCACCCCGCGATGCAGGCATGGTCGTCATGACAAGGATCAGAGTAACCCTCCGATCCACACCTGTCACAAGGTTAATGCCCGCATTTTGCCTCGGATTTTTCGCGTGTGGCGGCACGGCGATCCAACCGGGCACGCCTACGGAAGTGGCTGAAAAGGCCGGTTCGGCGTACGCGTCGGCGGGTCACGTTTGTCAGCTGAAGGGCGAGGTCGCCTATTGCGACATGTCGGGCTCGGGTTTGCCCCTCCTCATCGGTTACGACGACAAACGCCGTGAGCTCGTCTTCGTCAGCATCGTCGACACCGAGGCTCTCTTCACGCGCCCCTGCACGGCGATGCCGGACGTCGCGCACCCGTCGTGGATCGTCGTGAAGTGCAACGCAATCGAGCAAGCCGACAAAACCAAGAAGGTCGTGATGTCGATCATCGGCGGCGGCAAAATGCCGAGCGAGGGGATGACACCGGGCGAGGTCATCCGCAACGCGCGCCTCTTCGTGGACGAAGCCGAGCGCTACGTGCTCCGCCTGAAAGCCTCGCAGAGCGAAAAAGCCTCGCAGAGCGAAAAAGCGAAACTCTAGAAAACTTTTTTGCGTTTGCCCGAGCTGAGGATGCCGAGCATCTCGCGGTACTTGGCGACCGTGCGGCGTGCGATTTGGACGCCGTCACGCTTGGCCAAAATCTCGACGATGGCTTGGTCGCTGAGAGGGTTCACTTTTTCTTCGTCGTCGATGATCTTCTTGATGGCCTGCTTGACCGATTCGGACGCGATGTCCTCATCGGCCGTGCGGCGGATCGACGAGTTGAAGAAATACTTCAGCTCGAACAAGCCTTGTGGCGTGTGGACGTATTTGTTCGTCGTGACGCGGCTGATGGTCGACTCGTGCATGCCGACGGTGTCGGCGATGTCGCGGAGGATCATCGGCTTGAGATGCGCGACGCCCCTCTCGAAGAAGTCGCGCTGCTTTTCGACGATGCACTCGGTGACGCGAATGATCGTCTTCCGACGCTGCTCGATGGCGCGAATCAGCCACTGCGCGTTTCGGAGCTTTTCGCCGATGAATTCCTTCGCGCCCGGGTCTTTCAAGAGCTGCTTCGTGAGCGACTCGTTGATGTAGAGACGCTGCACGCCGCGATCGTTGTCGGTGACGATCCACTTCTCGGCATCTTTGACGACGTACACGTCAGGAGTGATGGCGATGGTCTTGTCGTCGGTTTCGGTGAAGTTGCGCGCGGGGCGGCTCTCGAGCTTTTGGATTTCTTTGACGGCCTCGTAGACGTCGTCGAGCTCCATCTTCAGATCGCGTGCGATGGCGCCGTAGTTGTGCTTCTCGAGATTGTGGAGGTGCTTGTCGATGATTTCGATCTCGATGTCTTCGTAACCGAACGCCTCGGCTTGCACCTTCAAGCACTCGCGGAGATCACGCGAGCACGCGCCGATGGGATCCCAAAGCTGCATGAGGTGAAGAACTTCTTCGGCGTCCTCGAGCTCGATGTCGGTTTCTTTTGCGAGGTCTTCGAGTGTGAGGTCGGGCGTGCGTGTGCCGTCTTCGCGCTCGGTGCCGATGAGATCGAGGAAACCGTTTTCGTCGAGGTTGCCGAGAACGAGCTCGGCGAATTGGCGCTCGGTCTCGGTGAAGTCCGAGAGCTGAAGCTGCCAGCGCAAATGATCGACGAGCGATTCGAGCTTCGTGAGGTTCGCCTCGATGGGCGGCAAGTCTTCGAATCCGCCACGCGTTTGCGGGAGCGGCTGCTGGAGCGTGCGGTTTTCGAGGAACTGCTCCCAGTCGATGTCGTTGACCTTCTTTTCGGTCTCCGCGCGCTGGGCCTCGCCCTCTTTGTCGTGCATGCGCTCGCTGTTCTCGACGCGCGCTTCGCTCTCTTGCAGCGCGTTTTCGCTGCGATCAAGGACGCCCTCTTTGTTGGCGCCCGGCGGGCGCGGCTCGACTTCGTCGTCGGCGAGGAGCGGGTTTGCGTCGAGCTCTTTGCGGATTTCGTCGATCAGCTCGAGGCGCGAAAGCTGCAGCAGACGAATCGCCTGCTGGAGTTGCGGCGTCATCACCAGCTGCTGGCTGAGCTTGAGCGTCTGCTTGATTTCCATCCGCTAACTCGAAGGTAACATCCGCAAACGACCATGCGAGCGAAATTCGTGCCAGCTCGACATTCTCTTCGGCTGGCCGAGAACTTTCGGCGTGTGGCGGCGTACTCTAGGGCACTTTGCGAAACTCGATCCTTTGGGCAGCTTCGGTCGCGTGTCTCGTCGGTTGCGGGAGGGGCGCCATCGTCTCGACGAACGCACTTCCGCTGAAACGGGTCGTCATCTACCGAAACGGCGTTGCCTATTTCGAGCGAACGGGCCGCGTCGACGGCGACGATGTTCGATTCAAAATGCGCCAGAGCGAGGTCGGCGATTTCTTGGCGACGCTCGCCGTCATGGAGGAGGGCGGCAGCTCGGTGCGCGCCGCAGCGTTCCCACTCGTCGACGAAGACGCGCCCGTGAAGCCGCGCGACCAAATGACCGAGGACGAAAAGCACGATCTCAAAACGGTGGTGCTCAGCCTCGACGGCAAGCGTCACGATCTTCGTGTGGGCTACGTCGCCGAGTCGCCCGTGTGGAAGCCTTCGTATCGACTCGTCGTGCGCACGGGTGGCGAGGCCGAGCTCCAAGCGTGGGGCATCGTGCAAAATCTCTCGGGCGAGGATTGGAAAAACGTTTCGCTCTCGCTCGTCGCTGGTGCACCGCTCGCATTCCAAGCGCAGCTCGGCGAAGCGGTGATTCCGCAGCGACCCATCGTGACGGACACCGGCGAAGTGATCGCGGCCGTTCCGAAAGGCGACACGTCGCTTCAACAAGCTCAGAAAGATCACGACGGCGACGGCATCGCGGACGAAGCCGATCAGGAGCAACGGACCGAGGAAAAGCCCATGGCGCCAGGGCGCCATCGCGTGGCAGCGACCACGCCGGCCGCGAACACGCGCGGCGGCGCGGGTGGCGGTGGTGCAGGCTCGGCCAACGGCCAGCGCAACCTCGAGCACGCGCGTCGCCTGCCGCCGCCTCCTCCGCCGCCGCGCGATCCGAATGGGCCACGTGATTTGCGATCACTCGCGGCAATCGCGATGGAAGGCGGCACGACGCGCTACGACTTGCCGACGCTCGTCACGATTCCAGACAAGAGCGCAACGATGGTGATGCTCGCCGTCAAACGCGTTCCAGGCGAGGCGATTTTCTTGTTCGCGCCCGATGGCGGCGTCGCCGATTCGACGACGCATCCGTTCCGCGTCGTGCGCTTCGCGAATCGCACGGGCGGCGCGCTCGAGCGCGGACCCATCGCGGTGTTCGAGCAGGGGGCGTTCTTGGGGCAGGGGATGGTCGATCCACTTCCGGAAGGAGCGACGGCCACCGTGCCGTTTGCCCTCGAGCGCGCGCTTGCCGTCGAGCAAGAGCGCAAGTTCGATCAGCTCAACGAGCGAGTGGCGAAAATCGAAAACAGTGAGCTCACGATCGAGCGCGATGCCGTCACGCAAACGAAATACCGAATCCGAAACGGCACCGACACGCCGGCGAAGCTCCTCGTGCGTCACCCGCGACAAACGTCGGCGCACCTCTTTCAGCCACCGAAGGACACCGAAGACAACATCGGCACGGGCAGCGCGCTGGTTCCGACGCACGTCGACCCGCGGCAGACGACGGAGCTCGTCGTCGACGAACGCCAAACGATGCGACTCGGCGCCGATTGGTTCAGCGTCATCGCCGACAACGCCATCAAGGCTTACATCGCTGATTCGAAGTCGAACAAAGACGTCGCCTCCAAGCTCTCGGGCGCTTGGTCGTATCGCGATCAAATCCTCGCGCTGCGCGAAGCCCGCCAGAAGCTCGCGCAGGAGCAGCTCGACCTCGGCAACCAAACCGAAGAGACGCGCCGAAACCTCCGCGCGATCGCCACCAACAAATCCGCCGATGCGCTCCGCGCCAAGCTCACAGCGCGTCTTGGCGACATGGCCACGCGCATGGACGACATCACGAAGCACCTCGTCGAAACCGACAGCAAGCTCGCCGAAATCGGCGTGCGCTTCAAAGAAGCGATTCGCGAGATTAAACTTGGCTCGTGAGGCTCGGTCGCTCGTTTTTCGCGCGTGATGCGCTCGTCGTTGCGCGGGCGCTCGTGGGAACGCACATCGCCCATGGCGACCGCGTCGCGCGCATCGTCGAAACAGAGGCGTACCGCGGGCCGCGCGATCTCGCGTGTCATGCGCGTGCGGGCCTGACGAAACGAACGCGCACGCTCTTCGGTGAGCCAGGCACGGCGTATGTGTTTCTCGTCTACGGCATGCACGAGTGCTTCAACGTCGTTTGCGGCTCGGGTCACGCGGTGCTCGTGCGCGCCGCCGAGCTCGAACGCGGATTCGCCGAAGGCGTGCGTGCGAATGGCCCCGGAAAATTCGCGCACGCGCTCGGCCTTGGTCGCGCGTTCGACGGTGCGTCGCTCCTCGATGATGCGCTTCACCTCACGGCCCGTGAGCGCCGCGTCCGCATCACCACGACGGCGCGTGTCGGCGTTCAGTACGCGAAAGCGTGGGCAGCGATGCCGTACCGATTCTTCGACAGCGCAAGCCGCGAGGTGTCGCGCCCGCCCAAGAGCGCGATTCTCCCTACGGCGACGCCCAAATTACGACGCGGGCGTGGCTCTGCCCGTTGAAGCGAATCGTCGCGGTGTCGCCTTTGTGAAAACACACGGGCCCCGTCGCGCCGATCGCGCCCGACGTTCCATCCATCGTGCCGAGCTTCATGGCGTGTGAATCAACGAGGACGACTTCCGTGGGCGCGTCTGCGTCGAACGCGATGCGGATGCATGTGTCAGCGTCGAATGCGGGCATGCCGATTTCGTGATCGCGGCCGAGATCGATTTCGGTTTTCTGTAGCTCGCGCGTTCCGGGCGCGAGTCGCGCGTGCTTCGCCGCGAGGAGCTCGAGCTTGTTCGGCCCGGCTTCGATCGCGGCGTCGACAACGCCGGCATCCGTCGGCGAATGGACCACGGGTTTCACGGGCGTGATCTGAGAGCCACCACATGCTTCAGTTTGGACGATCGCGCATGCGATCGCGCACGACACGAGCCTCACGATGGCGTTGTGGTCGTCGTGCTCGGCTTCGTCGTCGCGGTGGATGCGGCTGCGGCTTTGGTCGTCTCGGGCGTCACGGCATCCATCCGGCAGCTACCTTGGAATTCGACGCCGCGCTCGATGAAGATCGAAGGCGAGTGAATGTTGCCGGTGAGCTTGCCGGGCGCGTGAATCTCGAGCGCGTCCTTCGCGCGAATGTTTCCCGTGACGGACCCGCCGCGCACGATCACCGTCGCGCAGTCGATCTCGGCGTGGACCTCGGCGCCGTCGCCGATGACGAGGGTGTCGTCACTCTTGATCTCGCCTTTGAACTGTCCGTCGATGCGGACGCGACCTTCGAAGAAGAGCTTGCCTTCGAATCGGGTTCCGCGACCAAGGAGCGCCGTAATTTCCGTACCGCTTTGATCCATACGAGCTTGCTAACACGAGTCGTCGTCAGTTCAATAACGGTAAAGCACCCGCGAGCGTGCGTTTTAGCCTGATTTCCCGGCGAATTGCGACGTAAGTCCGTTCGGAACGGAAACTGCAGGACGGTCAGCGTGGTTTGGTGGATTGGGAGGTCACGTCGCGCGCGAACGGCAAATTCCGTTCGAGCCCAACTAGCTCTTCCAATGACGATTGACGTCGGCAGAGTTTTCAGGCTTAGGTCCGCGTCGCAACGCGTGTGTTGGAGGAGTCGCCCGTGAATAAACGTGCTCTGAGTCTCTTCGGCGTTTTGGCCTTCACCTCGGCGAGTGTGCTCTCCGCGAGCCTCGCGCGTTCGGCGCATGCGCAGGGTGCGCAGGGAACGCCGCCGCCGCCCCCTCCGCAAACGACGACGACGGAGCCCACGCCGCCGCCTCCTCCTGTTGCAACGGAGACCAAGCCGCCGCCCCCCGTAACGACGGGCAAAGCCGCGGCAACCGATCAACCCACGCCTCCTCCTCCTCCGATGACGCCAACCACGACGCAAGAAGCTCCGCCAGCTGCGGTCGAAGCGAGCGGCTCGGACGACGAAGTCCCGTCGATTTTCACGTCGTCGTACACGCCCGAAAAAGACAAGGCGAGCGCCAAGAAGCCGACCGCCAAGCTTCGCTGGGCCGGCACGAGCTACTTCCAGCAGTTCGGCGTCTCGCCCGAGATCGTCGCTCCCGGCCTCGTGCAAACGTACGCACCGATCGCCGACACCTTCGTCGCGTTCCAGCCGCGCTTCAGCCTCACGAAGAACTGGCAGCTCCGAGCCCGCCTCACCGCGACCTACGAGTTCACCGACAACGCGAACTCCTCGACGACGCGCTCACGCACTTTGGCCTTAGGCGATTTCCTCCCCGAGCTTGACTACAAAGGCATCCCGACGTTCGCGGGCATCAAGACGATCGCGGCGATCGGTTTCGGCCTTCCGACGTCAGCTGCGTCACAGGCGCGCACGCTCATCACGACGCCCTTTGCGAAGCTCACCTTCGACAGGTCATTCGAGAAGGTTCTCGGCGGCGAGCTCGAAGTGATTGTCAGCGGCACGTACTCACACCCAATCTATCACTACACGACAGCCCAGCTCTCCGACCAGCCGCAGTACCAAGCCGCGTGCTTTGGTGGCGGCAGCGACACGAGCTGCGGCAACCAGGCGAGCGGTGCGGCCAACGTCGAAAACAGCCTGACTGCGGCCCTCATCGTCACGCAGAAATGGGGAAAATTCACCCCGACGTTGATCTACTTCTTGATCAACCAGTGGGCCTATGGCCTGCCGACGCTTCCGGGCGTGCAGCCCGAGCCCAACGGGTCGACGAACTTCCGCCAATCGTCGTACTTCAACGCCGCGCTCGACTACGACGTGAACGGCTGGCTGACCGCTGAAGTCGGCTACCAGATCTACCGAACGATTCTCAACGGCTCGAGCAACATCGGCAACCCCTTCTTCGACGCGTACCAAGACATGCGCGTGTATCTCGGCGTCAACATCGCGCTCGATGCACTCTACGAGGCGATCCAGGGCAAAAAGGACGACGAAGGCATCCTGCGCACGAAGAACGAGCGTCGTTCATCGACCACGTTCTGATATGTAACGGGCCGGTTCGTGCCGAACCGAGGGCGCGACCACACGCGTGTCGTGACGAGGGATAGACGACGATGACGATTCGAACATGGCCTTACGCGATCGCAGCCGGTGCGCTCGCGATCACGATCTCGGGATCTGCCGCCGCGCAAGAAACCGCCGTCGTCAAGACGGACGCCGTCGGCGACACGAGCGCCAACGCGCAAGAAGAAGACGACAACGGTCTCATGCGCAAAGCGCACGAGCCGCTCTTTCTCGGCGTCGACTTCATGCTCGGCTTCGGCACGTACCCGAACGTCATCTCGCAGCAGCTCCCGCAGTCGCAGCAGATCTACGGAACGTTCATCAACAACGACGCCGAGATTCGCACGGCCACGTTCATGTTCCTCGGGCACTACCGCTTCAAGAAGCTCGGCATCGGCGTTCGCTTGCCGCTCATCTCGGGTCACATCTACGACGACCCCGCTCAATCGACGCTCGACGCCGACATCTTCACGACCGGCAACCTCGAAGTCTCGCTCGACTTGCCGCGTCGCTTGTCGCCGCAAGTTCGTATGATTCCCGAGGTCGCCCTCACGTTCCCGACGTCGCCGGGCAGCACCGCGCCGTACACGAACCAAGCGCTCCTCGCGAACCAACCCACGGGCTCCACCGCCGATCAGTATCAGCGTACGAACGTCGCGATGGCGGCCGCCTATGCGCGCGGCGGGGAAGATGACGCGCTCTTCTTCAACTGGCGCCTCGGTGTCACGCCGAGGCTCACCTTCGACATGAAGTTCAATCACACGATCGTGCGTCCGTACCTGAAGATTCCGATCATGTTCGGTCTCGAGCAGAACCCAGGCACGGAAGAGCCGGTTCGCATCGAAGCGGTCGGCGGTATCAAGCTCGCGCAAGAGGTCGGTCCGGTTCAGTTTGGCTTGCGCATTGTCGGCATGATCCCCATCGCGGCGCGCACCACGATGAAAACGCCGATGCTTTCGGCGTGGCCGGAGATTCGCCTGCAGATCACGCCGTCGGGCCAGTTTTGGGTCGCCGGGATGATTCCGCTCGCGGGCGACTACAGCGTCTTCAACGACGGCCACAACGGCGGCTTCCAAGCCGGCCTCGGCGCCACGTTCTAGCACCCCCGAATTTGGCGCTTTTGGGCGCGCGTGCTCTACTTGAAGCGTGCGCCGTTTCGCTTTCGTGGGACTCTCCATCGTTGCCCTAGCCGTGCCCGTCGTGGTGCGTGCTCAGAGCAACAACACGAACGCCAACGCCAACGCCAACGCGTCCGCCACCGCCAACGCATCCGCCAACGGCAACGCGACGGGAACATCCGACGCCAACCCCTCGCTCACGGCCGTCTCCAGCGTCCGCCAAGCCACGGGCTACGGCTACACCGACCGCAGTGGCGCGCCGCAGGGGCTCCAAGTCCGCTCGGGCCCACGCGTCACGCACCACTCCACCGTCCCGACCGTTGGCGGCCCTATCGCAACGATGCCGGGTTTCGAGATGCTCGGTGAAGCCGGCTCGCGCCTCTTCGTGGAGCTCACTCAGGCGGTCCAAGTCGAGGAGCGCCACGCGCACGGCATCCTCACTTACGTGCTGAAGGGCGCGCACGTCACGATTCACAACAATCAGAACCCGCTCGTCACCGTGCACTTCAACACGCCCGTCACGCGCGCTCGGCTCGTGCCCGCTGGCCACGACTTGCTCTTCATCATCGATCTGCGCTCCGATGTGACCCCCGCGTGGAAGATCAATCCCGGCAAAGAAGGCAGCTCCGTCCTCACCGTGGACTTCCCCAAGGGCGCGTACGTCTCCGGCTCCACCTCCGCGACGCAGTGAGGCTCGGCTCGTTCGCGGCGCTCGCCGCGCTCGTGGCGTTTGCCCGTGAGGCACGCGCGCAGACGATGCCCGAGGACCTCGACATTCGCGCCGACAAAGTCGAAGTCGACATTCACCTTCGCGAGCTCGAGCTTCATGGCCACGTTCACGCAGACGCGCCGCCGTTTCATCTCTCGGCCGACGAGCTGAAGCTGCATCGCACCGCGCACGGCATCATCGTCGAAGGTGACGGGCGCCTCACATTTTGCCCATGCCTCGGGACGCCACTCTCACTTGGCTTCAAGAGCGTGACGGTCGCGCCTCCGGGCGATTTGTTCATGACGAGCCCGCGCCTCGAGATTTTTCATGTCCCGGTTTTCTGGCTCCCGTGGTTCTGGCTTCGTGCGCCGTCACGCGTTGGTTTGCTTCCGCCCGAGATTGCGTGGCGCGGCACCGACGGGCTCTACATCGGCGGCGGCGTGCACTTGCCGTGGGCCGGAAACGTCATCGATTTGCGCGGCGGCGGATACGTCGATGGAGGTTTCGCGGTCGACATGAGCGCGAAGAGTAAAGAGACGTCGACGCGCGTGCGATTCGATCGTCTCGAGCAGCGCGGCGGAAATGGATTGCTCGTCGATGCGCGTGGCGCCCTCGCTCGCGATGCCGGTCCGATCGACACACGCGTCGCTTGGGACTTCGATTTGCTGCGCGGCACACGCGGCGTCGCGGCAACGACCGAGCTCGATGCGGCCGCGCGTCCGTTCGATGTCGGAGCCGCAGAGGCTTCCGCGCGCACGGGCTCGTTCGTCGTCGCGACGGGCGTTCGCATGGCCGCTCTCCGCGGCGGCGATATTTTGTTCGCGGATGCCGCAGGCCCCTACGTGAGCGTCGGTCACGACGCAGCGCTTGGCTCGATCGGAACGTACGACGCAACGATCGACGCAAGCGTGCTCCACGAGACGGGCGTCGGCTCGCTCGCGCTCGCGCACGCTGAAGCGGGCGTCCTCTTTGCCGGCCACGCATCCATCATCGGACTTCGCGCATCCGTGCGCGGCGCTGCCGACGCGGCTGCGGACGGCACACAAGACGGCGCGATCGGAGCCGCGCTCGCGCGCGCCGAAGCAACGCTTCCCATGGTGCGTTCGTTCGACACGGGCGAGCGCGCCGATCCGATGCGTCACCGCATCGAGCCTGTCCTCGCCGTGTCGGCGCTCGCGAGCGATTCGAGCGGCGCGCTGCCTTCGATCGCAGCGCGGAGTCTCTCGTATTTGTCCGAGAGCGCGATCACGTCATCGAGTGGCGAAGCGGGCATCGCATCCGCAGGCGTTCGCAGCGCGCTCGCACGATGGGCGCGCGGCGATGGATTCGAAGTCGAAGCCCACGCAGGCGGCGTCATCGACGATATCGGCGTCGCGCGCGGAGCGATCCGATGGCGCGCCGTTGCAGGTGGCCCGGTCGTTGGTTTGTCGGGCGAGGGCGCACACGTCTTTTCGTCCAAAAATGGCTCCCGCGGTGACGCTGTCTTGATTCGCGCGCGCGTTGGCGCTCCCGAGCGCGGCGGCTCTGGCCCGATGGTCTCTGCGTATCTTGCGGTGCGCGATGGCGTCGACCCGGTAACGGCGCGCCTTCTCACGGACGCTCCTCTCGAGCCCGCAGCGGGTCTCTTGGCGACGACGGGCACGAGCGCCGGCGTCCGCGCGAGCGTCCCGTGGACACGCTGGCTCGCAACGCGCGGCGGCCTCGACATGGATCTCACGGCCTTCGTGGTTACGGGCGTGACGGGCTCCGTCGAGCTGCGCGACACATGCGGCTGTTTTCGCATCCGTTTCAACGCCGCACATCGCCTCGGTCGCGACGGCGTCGATGTGTGGGCGTCGATCGATCTCGTCACGCATTGACCAACCGCTGCGGGTTTGCTTCTCTCGCGTCACCATGCAGGGCGACGCCAAGATCATCGATCTTCTCAACGAAGTTCTCACCGGCGAGCTCACCGCGGTGAATCAGTACTTCCTCCACTCGCGCATGTGCCGAAACTGGGGCTACAAACGCCTCGCCGAGCACATTTACAAGGAGTCGATCGACGAGATGAAGCACGCCGATCAGCTCATCGAGCGCGTCCTCTTCCTCGAAGGCCTCCCGAACGTGCAGCGCCTCTCGAAGATCATGGTCGGCCAAACCGTCACCGAGATCTTGAAGAACGATCACGCCGTCGAGATGGCGGCCATCCCACTCCTCAACCGCGGGATGCAGACCTGCCGCGACGCCGGCGACAACGGCTCCGAGGACCTTTTGCGCCACATTTTGACGGCCGAAGAGGAGCACGTGGACTGGCTGGAAGCTCAGCTGTCGCTGATTTCCCAAGTCGGTGAGCAGAATTACCTCTCCCAGCAGATTCACACTTGAAATTGAAAGCCGTTATCATTATCGTTAGTGGAGATGTACGTCTGCGTCTGCCACGCTGTCAGCGATAGGGAAGTCGACAAGGCCATCCGCGATGGCGCATCGACACGCGAGCAAGTCACGCGCGCCTGCCGAGCCGGCGGCGACTGCGGGGCGTGCCACCAGACCATCGAAGACCGCATCGACGCCCACTGCGAGAGGCTCGTCGCTGCAAGCGATCTGGTCCGCGAACGCGCGGCGTAACCAGCGCCGACGACGCTTGCGCTCACGCCGACGCTAACGCCGACGCGACGTCACGCTCACGCCGTCGCTCACGCTCACGCTCACGCCGACGCTCACGCTCACGCTCACGCCGACGCTCACGCTCACGCTCACGCTCACGCCGACGCTCACGCTCACGCTCACGCTCACGCCGACGCTCACGCTCAC
>JBBSFE010000045.1:0-42409 GCA_038239005.1 Polyangiales bacterium | reverse complement strand
GCTCGAGGCGGGGACCGCCTCGAACAAGACATCTGGGAGCTCGAGGCGGGGACCGCCTCGAACAAGACATCTGGGAGCTCGAGGCGGGGACCGCCTCGAACAAGACTTAGTGCGTGTCGACGCGGATCGTCATCCACACTTCGTCGAGGCTGAGCTCGGCGCGTGCATTCTCGGTGATGCGAAGATCAGCGGCACGAGCGGGGTGCCCGTCGACGATGATGCGCGTGCGCGTCGCGTCGATGCGGCCCGTCATGCAGGGCTGGTGGCCGTGGAGTGGAGAGATCGTCACGTTGGCCGGGTCGACCGCGGTGATGATGCCGCGAATGCGCCGCTGCGTGGTCGCGTACGAAATTGAGGCCGTCGCCACAACTCCGATCGCCACCAACACCGCTGCTCGCCGAAGTCCCCGCATGCTTCTGACCTCAGGGATGGACCTACGCCCATCTCGGCCATTTGTAAAGAAACGGCGTGAATTCCGGTGGACCGTGCGGTCAGGCGCAACGCATCAGGCGCTCATGCGTTTGGCGCCACCGCGGATGGCCAGCTGGTGATCGATCCACTCGGTGAGAGGCGCAGCAACGTAGATGCTCGAGTAGGTGCCAGCGACGATGCCGATGACCATGGCGAGCGCGAAGTCTTTGATGATGCCCGTACCCCAGACGAAGAACGCCAGCATCGACAGCATGGTCGCGCCCGAGGTGAGGATGGTGCGCGAGAGCGTTTCGCTGACGCTGAGGTTGATGATCTGCGCGAACGACTGCCCGCGGTGCTTGCTGAGATTTTCGCGGATGCGGTCGTAGACGACGACGGTGTCGTTCATCGAGTAGCCGACCACGGTGAGCACGGCGGCAATCGTCGAGAGCGTCACCTCCTTCTTCATGAGGACGAACGCGCCGAGCACCACCATGGCATCGTGGATGCACGCGACGACGACGCCGGGAGCGAACCGCAAGTCGAAGCGGAACGCGAGGTAGAGCATGATGAACACGATCGCGATCGCAACCGCGTTGCGTGCGCTGTCTCGGAGCTGCTTGCCGGCTTTCGGGCCGACCCACTCGACGCGAAGCGCCTTGTCCGGAGCGACGTCGGGACCGAGCTGTTTCTGGAGAGATTCGATGAGCTGGTCGCCCTTGCTTTGGAGCTGGATCTCGACGTGATGGTCGCGCGCGTTGAGGAGCTCTGGGTTCGTCGATGACACGCGCATGGTGACGCCAGGAACGCTGCGCACTTGCTCGGTGATTTTTGCGAGGTCTGGGTCGGCTTCGTAGCGCGCGTCGATCTTGTCGCCCCCGAGGCTGAACTTCACTTCGGTCGCGCGGACGTTCGCGGGGCAACGCGTTTCGTCGATCGCGGCCTTGGCTTCGGGCGTTTCTGAAGAGGTGAAACAGAGCGCGTGACGAAGCGCGTCTTTGTCTTTGTCGTTGATGGCGGTGACTTCTTGGACGCGAATCAAGAAGTGGTACGCGTTCTTCGGGTCGACGACTTGGACGACGTCCGGTGTGGCGAAGCCTGCCTTCTCGACGGCCTCGCGCACTTTGCCGATTTCGAGCGGCTTCAAGAACGCGAGCTCGACCTCGGTGCCGCCGCGGAAGTCGGTGCCGTAGTTGGGGCCGGGATAGACGGCGACGAGGATCGTCGATGCAACGACGAGCGTGATGGAAAGCGCGATCCAATAGACGCGCACTTTCATGAAATCGTAAACGCGCCCGGGCTTGAAGAACTCCATTACGTCACATCCCAGTTGAATTGACCGTCCCGCGTCCGCGAATTTCGCGGCCCGGCCGCACGGCCTCGCTGCCGCCTGTCGGCGACCACTGAGAGACAAGACTTGATGGGTTCGAGTGACATCTGCTTTAGAACTCGGCTCCCACGCTCAGGCGTTTCACCTTGGCACCGCGCACCCAGTAATCGAAGACGAGGCGCGTGCAGAAGACGCCGGTGTAGAGCGACGCTGCGATGCCGACGATGAGCGCGACGGCAAAGCCTTTGACCGGGCCCGTGCCGTATTGCGCGAGAATCAGGCCGGAGATGAGCACGGTGACGTGCCCGTCGATGATCGACGAAAATGCTTTTTCGTAACCGGCTTCGACGGCTGCGCGGACACCGCGACCGGCGCGAAGCTCTTCACGGATGCGTTCGTTGATGAGCACGTTGGCGTCGACGGCCATACCGATCGTAAGCGCGAGGCCCGCGATGCCAGGCACCGTCATCGTTGCGGAGAACGACGCGAGGATGGCCATCTGCAACATCAAGTTGAAGAGCACCGCGATGTCAGCGACGACGCCCGACTTTCGGTAATAGAAAATCATGAACGCGAGCACGAGCCCGACGCCCACGAGCATTCCCTTGATGGCTTGATCGATCGCATCTTTGCCGAGCGACGGGCCAATCAGTGATTCGTTCGATGGCGAAATCGGTGCGGGGAGCGCACCGCTGCGGAGAACGAGCTCGAGCTTGTGCGCTTTTGCGAGCTGCACTTCTGGGTCGCCTTCGCCGAGCGTGATGGTCGCGTGGCCGCCGCCGATTTTCGCGCGGATGACGGGGAGCGAGTCGATCACGTCGTCGAGGATGATCGCGAAGCGGCGCTGCACGTTCGCGCCGGTGACTTCTTCGAAGCGCTCGGCGCCGACGTTGTTGAACGCAACGGCGACGAGGTAGCCGCCCATGTGCTCTTGGTCTTGGTTGACTTGCGCGTCGGTGATGAGGTCACCGGTGATTTCCGCGCGGCGGAACAAGTACCAAGTGCGCCAGCCCTTTTCTTCGGTCTTGAGGGTGTCGGGGTCGTAGTCGACGTCTTCTTGGTAGCCAATTTCGCGGTCGTCGGGGACGTCTTGCTCGGACGCCCATTTCTTCACGCGCTCGTAGCACTGCTGCTGCGTTTCGTTCGCTTGACGCTGGACGTGGATGAACGGCGTCTTGACGCTGCGGCCGGGGCCATCGGGCTCGTCGGCCTCGAAGATGGCGAAGCCTTGGTTCGACGGAAGGCAGTTGGCGTCGCCCGGTTTGCAGTTGTCGGCTTCCTTGTAACGCGAGAAGAAATCTCGCTGGCCGACGACGTCGACCATCTTGAACTCGAGACGCGCCGTGCGGCGAATGATGTCTTTGATTTCCTCGAACGCAGCTTTGTTCTCGCCGGGGACCTCGACGATGATGTCTTCGTCGCGCGTGGTGACACTTGCTTCGCGGAGGCCGAGCTCGTCGACGCGTTTGTTGATGGTGTCTTTGGCTTGGCTGACGGCCTTGTCGCGGATCTGCGTCTCGACGTCCGTGCGGATCTTGAACGTGATGACGTTCTCGCCCGGCCCGCGCTGCTGAATGAGCTCGGTCGCAAAACGTTTTTGGTATCGGTCGTCGAGCTTGTTGACGTCGCCCTTGTCTTTGAACGTGACGCGAACGACGGACGGCTCGGGCGTCGAGACGTGGACTTTGTCGTCGAGCTTGGCGAGCTCGTCTCGCGTGACGAGACCTTCGCCGGAGTGAATCGCGTAGATCGTCGCGAGCTCTTGGCGCATGTCGTCGGCGTAGCGATCACGTTTGTCGTGAACGGCTTCTTCGACTTCGACGGTGTAGACGAGACGCAAACCACCGCGGAGATCGAGCCCTGGCGCGATGCCGAAGTGAATGTGGCTCTTGAAGTACCAAGGGCATTTGATTTTGCCGTCGGTGGCGCCTTCGAGCGTGGGCCAGAGAGCGACGAACGCCATGCAGAAGCTCACGGCGACGAAGCCGAGCTTCAAGCGCCACGCTGGATCCATGATCGGAAGCATCGTGACGAGCGCCCACACGGCGATGAGACCACACGTGATGACGCCCCAGAAGTTGTCGGCGCCGCGATGGAAGGCGTAGCCACCCGCGACACACAGCGCGATGAGGATGAGCGCGTTGCGCCGCGAGCCCGTCACGACGACTTGACCTTGTCGGCCTTCTTCGCGTCCTTCACGTCGGCGGCTGCCGGAGCTTTGGGCTCCTCGAGCGGCGAGAGCGCGTTGGCGAGAACTTGCACGGTGACACCGGGAGCGATTTTCACTTTGGCCATGCGCTCGTCAACGTCCACGATTTCGCCGACGAGACCAGCAGCGGTGACCTTGTCGCCCTTCTTCAACTTGCCGCGCGCTTCGGTCTCCTTCTTGTTGCGGCGCCACATCATGAAGATGAAGGGCACGAACAAGAGCATCAGGAAGATCGGCGAGCCAAGGAGGCCCATCGACGGCGATGCCGCAGGTTGACCCGCGGGCGCACCCGAGGGCTGAGTTGTGTGGGCTTCGGGGGCGGCGGCGCCGGGGGAGCCAGCTTTGGCGGCTGCGGGTTGGAGTGTGAGCATAAAAGCCCGGGAGGGATAAGCTTTCGGGCTGCTGTCGTCAACTCGCGTGACCCTCGAAGCATTCCTTTGTCAGGGGTCGCGCGCGCAGCGGAAGCCGACGTTCGGGCCCGCTTCGACCGCGGAGCCCCAATTACGAGCCGTGGCGCGTGAATCGATCGGCCGAGACAGCCAACCGCCGCCGCGCAAAACGTGACTCGCGCCGCTCGTGGGTCGAGCGCCGGTCGCGAGGTGCTCGATGTACCAATCCGAGGTCCACTCTTCGACGTTGCCCGCCATGTCGACCGCGCCGAATGGGCTGACGTTCGCGGGGTAGCTGCCGACATGCGCTGGGCGTTTGCCGGTGCAGCTTCTACCAGTAGCGTCGTGGAGGAGCGTGGATGCGACGAGGCACGAGCTCGACGCGTTCCCCCACGGGTACTTGAACGCGCCGCCGCCACGCGCCGCGAGCTCCCATTCGATTTCGGTGGGTAGTCTTTTGTTTTGCGCGCGGCAGAACGCATCGGCGTCTTGCCAGCGAACGCAGTTGATTGGCAGCGTTCCGTCATCCATCTCGAATGTGCAGCTCGAGGCTGTTTTCTGGGGCGATTCGCATTTGTGCGATTCGACGCACGTGCCATACGCCCGAGCGGTCACTTCGGTGCGATCGATCCAAAATCCGTTTGCCGTCGCTTCATGCGCGGGCTTTTCGTTCGGTGCCGCTTTGGGATCGTTCGAGCCGAGCGTGAACCGACCGCCAATCACCTGAACCATTCCATCTTTTTGAACCACGTGCGTCGCCGTCACGGGCTTCGGTGGTGCGACCGAGGCGCTCGTCGACGCGCTCGGCACTTGTTCGCCCTCTTCCGTTCCATCGTCGTGTTGCGTCTGCGCGGCCGCAACGGCCGTGGCAGAAACCGCAGCAAACACGAGCACGAGCGGCCTTCGCATGCGAGGTTTCGAGCATACATCGTCAGTCGTCGGAGCGCGCTGTCGTCAGTCTCGGTGCCAAGGCCATGCACGCAGTGTGCTTGCGTTGAATGCTGCGGCGCGCTATTAGGCGCCTCGAAGTCGGCGAGTGTGTTCCGCGTCAGCGAGATCGTCCTCTCCGCGAACCCCGCCACATCCACAAGTCCGCTTCCGCCGCATCCGTGGCGGGCGAGCGGTTTACAAATCCAAGGTCCATCGTGAATACGTTCCGTCAGCGACGTCGTCGTCGCAATTTCTCCGAAGCTCCCCCGCGTTCCGCTCTCCGCGAGCCTCCCGCGCGCGTTCTCCCTCCGATGACGCCCGAAATTGCGGAAGCCATCGCGCTCTCGCCGTTCGCGGCGCTCGGCGTGGCTCCTCCCATTCTTCGCGCCATCCTCGATGAAGGCTACAACCAGCCGACGCCCGTTCAGGTCGAGGTCATTCCGCACGGCATCGCCAATCGCGACATCCTCGCTTGCGCGCAAACCGGCACCGGAAAAACGGCGACGTTCGTCATGCCGATTCTCCAGCGTCTCGCTGCCACGCCGCCGAACAAAAAGATTCGCGCCCTCATCATCACGCCGACACGCGAGCTCGCCTCCCAAATCGCGGAGCGCGTCTCGGTCTATGGCCGCTACATGAAGCTCACGCACGTCGTCGTGTACGGCGGCGTTCGCCAGCGTCGTCAAGAAGTCGAGCTCGCTCGAGGGCCGGACATCCTCATCGCGACGCCTGGTCGCCTGCTCGATTTGATGAACCAAGGGTTCATCCGTCTCGACGGCGTCGAGCACCTCGTTCTCGACGAAGCCGATCGCATGCTCGACATGGGCTTCATCCACGACGTCCGCCGCATCGCCGCGGCCGTGCCCCGCACGCGCCAGACGCTGCTTTTCTCAGCAACGATGCCGAAGGCCATCGAAGCACTCGCTCGCGGCATGCTCCAAAACCCGGTGCGCGTTTCGATCGAGCCCGAAGTCACGACCGCCGAAGGCGTCGACCAAACCGTGGTCTTCGTTCAACGCGGCGACAAGCGCGCCCTCCTCGAGCGCATGCTCCGCGGCGACGAAGTCTCGCGCGCGCTCGTCTTCACGCGCACCAAGCACGGCGCCAACCGTTTGAGCGAGCAGCTCGATCGCGCTGGCATCGGCGCCGAAGCCATCCACGGCAACAAATCGCAAAGCCAGCGCGAGCGCGCCCTCGACGCGTTCCGTCGCGGCACGACGCGCGTCCTCGTCGCCACCGACGTCGCCGCACGCGGCATCGACGTCGACGCGATCTCGCACGTGATCAACTTCGATCTCCCGAACGTCGCCGAAAGCTACGTCCACCGCATCGGCCGCACGGGCCGCGCCGGCGCCTCGGGCCGCGCGATCTCCTTCTGCGACCGCGACGAACGCGGCCTCCTCGCCGACATCGAACGCTACATCCGCCGCCGCATCCCCGAACGCGCCCCGACGGCCGCCTAACCAACTCGTCCTGACTTTTTCGAAAAAAAGTTGGTTTAGAGGAGGTTGGCTGCGAGCTCGGCTAGGTCGGAGCGTTCGCCTTTGGCTAGGACGATGTGGCCTGCGAGCTTTTCGCCGCGGAATTTGTCCGCAGCGATCGTGAGGCCGTTCGAGGCGCTGTCGACGTAGGGGTTGTCGATTTGATCGGGGTCCCCCGTGAGGACGATTTTCGTTCCGTCGCCGGAGCGCGTGATGATCGTTTTCACTTCGTGGGGCGTGAGGTTTTGGGCCTCGTCGACGATGATGAACTGTTGCGGCAGCGATCGGCCGCGAATGTACGTGAGCGGCTCGACCTGGATTTGGCCGCTCTCGAGAAGCTCTGCGTAGGCGCGAGGGCCACGGCGCGAGCCGGTCGAAAAGAGAAACTCCAAGTTGTCGAAGATGGGCTGCATCCACGGGTTCAGCTTTTCGTCGACGTCACCGGGCAGGTAACCGATGTCGCGACCGAGCGGCATCACGGGACGCGAGACGAGCATGCGCGTGTACGTGCCGTCTTCGATGGTCTTCTTGAGGCCCGCGGCGATGGCGAGGAGCGTTTTGCCCGTGCCTGCTTTGCCGACGAGCGTGACGATGCGCACGGTTTCGTCGAGCAAGAGATCGATCGCGAAGCTCTGCTCTTTGTTGCGCGGGCGAACGCCGATGATGCCCTCGCGAGGCGTTCGCAACGCGACGATTTCACGACGCGCGATGTCGTAGCGGCCGAGAGCCGTGTGCGACGGGGCATCACGCGCGCGAAGAAGCACGCACAAATTCGCGGAGACGTCGTCGCGATTGATCGCGAGGCGGCCCTCTTGGAAAAACTCGTCGATCTGCTTGCCGTCGACGTCGAGCTCCATCACGCCGGTGTCGAGCCGCTCGGCTTCGACGCGCATGTTTTCGTACGTCTCGGCGACCATGCCGAGAGCGTCGGCGCGAATGCGAAGGTTCGTGTCCATCGTGACGAAGATGGTCGGCTTGCCGCCGTCGTGCTCGAGGACATCGAATGCACACTGCAAAATGGCGGCATCCATGGCCGCGTGGTCGATCGCGCTCGGAAGCTCGGGGCGTTTCGTGGGGACCGCAACGCGCAAGCTCCCGCCCGACGTGAGCGGAACGCCCGTCGAGAGCGAGCCGCCCTTGTCGCGCAAATCGTCCAGCAGGCGCGCGATGGTGCGGGCGTTGCGACCACGCTCGGTACCTTCGCGCTTGAACTGATCGACTTCCTCGATCACGTAGATCGGGATGATGACGTCGTTGTCCTCGAAGCGGAAAATGGCACGCGGGTCGTGCAAGAGAACGTTGGTGTCGAGGACGTAGTTTTTCTTCACGTGTTAATCTGCATACTGTGGGCGCGATGCGAGGACAAGTGGAGAGGGCCATGCAGGTTGCGCTCGAGGCGGCGCGTGGCGTCCGCTTGGTCGCCGCCGTCGCCCCACGCAACGCCGTCGAGGAGCACGAGGCGCTCGCGACCGCGCTCGATCGCGGCGAGCCTCGCCTCCCGCGCTGGGATTACGTCGGCCACGACGTCGCGCCCGTTGTCGAGGCACTCCGCGTCGCGCGCGACGCTCCGATGACCGAGCCGCTCGGCGCGCTTTTTCGCGCGCGCATCGACGAGCTCCTCCTCGAAGCCGCGCTCGTCGCCGCTGTCGAAAAACCCGAGCTCGCCGCGCTCTCGGCCGAGCGATTCGGTGACGGCACACAGGGCGACGCGCTCGCGAACGCGTGGGTCACGGAAGATTCGGCCGACCCCGGGCAGCGCTACGCGACCGACGGCTTCGATGTTCGCTCGCTCGCATCACGCGTGCGCACGGAAATCGGAATCGAGCGCGCACCCTTCGCCGTGAAAATCGTAGCGGGCCTGTCGTCGTACGCGGCCACTGGCGAACGCACGGTCTACGTCGCGCGAGGTGCTTGGCTCACCGAGCGCGCCGCGCATCGCATCGCGATTCACGAAGTGCGCGGCCATGTTCTTCCGCGCGTTCGGGCCGCCTCACTCCATCCGATCTTCGCGCTCGGCACAGCGCGCGGCGCCGATGATCAAGAAGGCCTCGCGCTCGTGCACGAAGAGCGCGCTGGCATGCTCGACGCTTCACGCCGCGTGGAGCTCGCGCGCCGTCACCTCACGGTTCGCGCCATGCGAGGGGGCGCCGATTTCGTCGAGGTCGTTCGTGCGCTCGCCGGCGATGGCGTCTCTTCACGTGACGCCGTGCGCATCGCGTCGCGCGCCTTCCGCGGTGGAAACGGCCAGTCGCCAGGCCTCGGCCGCGAGAGCGTGTACATTACATCTTTCGTGCGCGTCCGCTCCGCGCCCGAAGCCGAAGCGATCATCGCGTCGGGCCAGGTCTCGCTCGAGTCGGTCGATGCGCTTCGTCAGCTCGGCGGCAAACACGCGAGCCCGGAGCCGCCGCCGATGACCGACACGGTCTGACAGACGTATCCCTGCCTGCATGGGTCGGCCGTGCAATCGAACAAACAAAACCCCTGCCCCGACAAGCTCGCGCACACCGCTTTGCGACTCGGATCCAGCGGACATGGATTCGTCGTGCTGCACGCGGCCGTGCACATCCCACCGGGAACGTTCACGGCGCACGTGCCACCGGTGAACGTACACGCCGCGTTGCCGCAACACGGATCACCCACCCAAGCTTCGCCGAACGCGCCCGGGTAGAACACTGCGTTCGCGAACTCTTGGTAGATGTTCCAGAAGAACCAATTGCCGCCGACGACGTTGGGCATCACGAGGGGCGTGTATTGATAGAGCGCGGCCGTCGCTTCGTTGGCGGGCGTCACGCTCACGCCGTCGAGTGTGTCCATCGCCACACCCGACGCCCAACCATTCGCGGTGGCTTGCGCCGGCCCGCACACGCCATCGAGGTAGCTGCGAATCGTGCGTGCGAGACAATCGACTTGCTTGTCGAACCCCGCGAGCGACGGATCACACCGCGGCGCCGGATTCGCAAGCGATGGCGTCACGTCGCACCCGCACCCGAACGCGAACTCCACACGCGCCGCAGGCGACGGATACGACGACGCCGAGATCAGCGCTTGATCCATTTGCGCGCGCACCAAAAACAAAAGCGGGTTGAGCTGATACGTCGCCGCGGCATTGACGATCGCATCGGCCGCGCTCACGCCGTTCGATGCGTACGTCGCGAGGAAGCTCGGCGTCATGTAAGGCGTCTGCTGCAAGAACGATTGCACGCTCGACGCTTGCGGGAGCGCATACGGATCGGTCAGCGATGCCGTCGAGTCGATCAACGTATTGGGGTCGAACGGAAGCCCGTCCACGACGGGCGCGAAATCGGCGGCCGGCCACGCCCACTTGGGCGAATCCGAGCATGCGAGCGCCAGAACGACGCAAACGCCGACAATCGCAACGAGCCTCCGCACGTCACGAATCCTATCACCGGACGACGATCGGAAAGTCGACCCAGCTCGCCCCGCCGCGGTTGTCGTGCGCGACGACGAAGAGCCTCCCCGCCCCCGCAACCGGCGGCGCGACGTAGTGGTTGTCGCTCCCGTCGATTCGGCCGGTGCGCGCATCGAAGATGAGCTTGCCGTCGGACTGGGTGTTGTCGAGCGTGAAGTAGTAGTCGGCCCAGATCTCTTCGTGGAGCTGGTTGCCATCGGGCTCGACAGGTGAGCCCGTTGCGAGCTCCCACGACGAATCGGGAATCGTCAGATTGAACGCGTGCGGGTCGCACGAGCCGGCATCGGCGCCGCAGTGATCGACGACGACGCCCGCATTCGTGTCGACGGTTTGCCCATCGAACACGACGGCGTCGATCTCGGGGTTCGCGTTGGTCGCCGTCTCGTAGCTGTAGACGCGCATGAACGTGAAGACGTAGTCGTCGGGCCCGAGCTGGGTGCCTTGATCGTCGAAGCACCCGAGCGGAACGGTTTGCCCGTTGCCGCTCGCTGGATCAATCGGCAACGTCTTGACGCGCCCCGCGCACGCCATCGCAAACAAGAAGACGACGCCGTATTGCTCCGGCAAGCCCGCGACGAACGCATGCTTCGTGATGACGTCCGTGGGCATCGTGAACGTCGTCGACGTGCCCTGCTGCAAGAGGTCCGTGATGTCGAAGTTCGGCGGGAATGCGCCCCCGCTTCCCGTGCCGCCATCGCCGCCCGAACCGGCTGAAACCAGGCTCGCAAAACATGCATAATACAAGTCGGCGAACGGGTCTTCGCAGAGGATCGGAAGCCAATAGATCTTCATCGGCTGCCCACCGAGCGGCCGCCCATCGAATGCGTCGATGTTGACCGTGACGGCGTCGCCCGGTTTCGCATAGGGCTCGCTGGCATTCGCGGCGAGCACGCGCACGCTCTCGATCTTCCCGATTGGATCGAACGCAGCCGGCCCACACGAGAGCGCGATCACCGCGGCCCCAAGAGCAATCGATCGCTTCACAGCTCACCTCGCATGCCGATGCTCGGCAAAAACGGCAGACCCGTGATGTAGCTCTGCTTCGTATAGTTGTAGTTGTAGCTGACGCCTTCGACGTTGGCGGAGTTGTAGACGTTCTGAACGTCTGCATAGACGCCGAATTGCCAGCTCGAAAACTTCCACGTCTTGTCGACGCGGATGTCGAGCTGATGAAAGAGCGGCAACCGAGAATTGTTCGGCGGGAAGCTCGTGAGCGGCAAGTAGACGCCCGAGTTCGCGTCGTAGAAACCGTATGCGTTCGGCGTGTACGGATTTCCGCTCACCAATCGGAAGCGCGCGCTGACTTCCCAACCTTTGCCGAGCTTGTAGCTGCCGAGGATGGTGAGGATGTGCGTCTGATCGAACGGCGCCGTGCGCACCGGGCTCGTGGGCGTGTCTTTGCGGAGCGACTGCGAGAGCGTGTACGCAATCCATCCGAAAAAATGTTTGTCGGGCTTGTAGCGAATGAGCGTCTCGAGGCCGTAGACCCAACCTTGTCCGCTGTTGCCGCTGCCCGCAATGACGAGGTCGTCGAGCTGTTTGTAGAAACCTTCGACCGACGCTTCGAGGTACTTCGTGAACTCGCGCTCGATGCCGACGCTGTATTGAAGCGCGCGCTCCGACCGCAAACCAAGCTGACCAAAAACCGGATCGCTCTGCTGCGGAAGCGGCGCTTGATAGAAGACGCCGACGCCGCCTTTTAGGGTCGTGCGCGGAAACGTCGGGCCGACGTCTTGTCGAACGACGACGCGCGGCGCGAGATCCCAACGGCCTGTCACCTTCGTGTAGTCGAGGCGAACACCCGGAATGATGCGCGCGCCCTTCCACGGCGTGAGCTCGAGCTCCCCATACGTCGCGGGCAAATAGTTCGAGCCCGACTGCGATGTGCTCACGAGCGGCGAGCTTCCGAAAGGTCCGCCCGAAGGCTGCCCTGGCGGGCTCGGGAGCGGCAGCTGCGCGTTCACCGTGTAGGGCGTCCAGCTGAGATCGAATCCGAAGTTCGCCGTCGCGCCTTTGAAGAGTTTCCGTGAGAGCTCGGCGCGTCCGCTGAGCGGATAGGTGTCGAGCGTGAAGTAGATGTTGCCGAGATAAAATTCGATCTTGTCTTCGCCGAAGCCGGCGACGAGGCGAATCTCGGTGTCTTTGTCGATCTTCTGTTTGTAGCGAGCCTGCAAACGCCAAAACATCGTGTGAAGGCTGATGTCGCCGACGAGCGTGGGCTGCGTCGCGCTCGTGTCCTTCGTGATGATGTCGATCTTGTCGTCGCTGCCGATGAAGATCACACGAAACTGCTGGTTCTTGCTCCAGTCCTTTTGCACGACGGCTTGCCAGTCGTAATAAACGGGCGCGGCCGTGACCGTTGCGCCGGTTGCGGTGAGCACAGGGCCGAGCCATGTGTCGACCCACGAGCGACGCGCCGCAGCTGCGAAGCTCCAACCTTTTGCGATGGGTCCTTCGACGAGCGCGCGTGCGTCGATCAAGTCGACCTGTGCGAGACCATGAATGCCGCACGTCGCACCGGGCGTCGTGTCGGTGACGGAGCCTTTGCGCGCCACGCCGTCTTTGCAGGGCGGCGATGGATCGCGAATGCCGACGTCGATGATACCGCCGGTCGCGCGGCCGTATTGCGTGCTGAAGTTGCCGGGATAAAAATCGATGCGGTCGAGCATCTCCGTGGGGATCACGGAGGAGAGGCCGCCGAAGTGATACACGAGCGGGATTTCCGTGCCGTCGACGAAGATCTGCGTGTCTTGGGGTGCCGACCCACGCACGATCAAAAGTCCCGCGAGGCCCGGCGGGCGCGCGATGCCCGGCAAATTCTGGAGCGCGCGAAGTGCATCGCCGTTGCTGCCGGGAACGCGCAAGAGCTCGCGCTGATCCATCGTGCGCTTCGTGACCTCGCGCGCGGGCCGCTCGCCGCGAACGATAACGTCTTCGACGTCGTCTTGCGGTTGTTGGCGCACACCCGCATCGACCACGACCGGCGCGACCTCGACAGGCGCGAGACGCATCGTGGCCGTGACTTCTTGGCCTGGCGCGATCGACTCTGGCGCTTCTTGATCGACGAAGCTCGATGCATGCACGACGACGCGGTAATCGCCCGAAGGCACGCCATCGAAGCGGTACGCGCCTGTCGCGTCCGTCGTCGTGGTTCGCTCGCCGCCCGATCCATCTCGAAGCGTGACCGTGGCTCCCTCGATGGCGCGCTCGCCGTGCTTCGAGAGCACGCGGCCGAGCAAGCGCGAGGGTGGTGGCGCGAACGCGTACGTGTACTTGATGCGCGACGTCATCGGTTTCCCGTCTTTGGTCGCGGGCGAAAACTCGAGCGAGCGCGCGGCGGCAACGGCCGCTTCGTCGAAGCCGTGCCCTTGCGGCGGATCGACTTTGGCATCCTCGACGTGACCCGTCGCGTCGATCGTGAGCGCGACGTTGACCGTGACGGTGTCGCGCACGCCGTCGTCGAGCGCCTGCTTCGGGTATTGCGCGGGCGAATCCTTCTTCAACGCCGGCGCGACGACGACCGGCTTATTTTGCGCCCACGCAGGAGCGGCAGCAAAAAACGCCGCGAGCACGACGAGCGCGCACCAGAAGAGCCGCATCACGATCCCCTCTGTTACTCGACGTACGTCACGGGCGCCACGCAACAGCGGGGAGGATGAGCGCGGAAAAAACGCGCACCGCTTCTTCGTCATCCCGTACGACGTTCACGGCAGCCAAGACGAACCGACCAACGGCTGCACCTCCGACATCGTCACCGGGGCGATCTTGGGCTTGTAGGATCACGTCGCACGCCACGCGCGCGAGCTCCCAGCGTGCTTCGGCGATGTCGGTGCCGCCTTTGTCGGTCATGCGTGCGCGGAGCGCCGCAACATCGGAGTGCTTCTCGCGAGCAGCGGTGAGCATTTCCGTCACGAGCTCCGGTCGTGGCTCGGGCCACGCCGTTTCGACGACCAACGACGCCCAACTCCGTTGCGCGTGCACGACGATGCGACCGGCGAGCTCCGCGCCAAATCCGATGTCACCACTTCGCCATCGTGCGCGCGCTGCGTCGTCGAGAGGCGCGGCAATGTTACGTGACGTGGAGAGCGCAACGATGCTCACGTACGTCATCCACCCGCCGAGTATGGCTTGCGTCCAACCGAGATCGTGCAGGATGCGCGCGTAACGCTCGCCGGGCGAATTCGTCGCCCAGACGATCTCGAGGCCGAGCGCGGTAGTCACGAGCGCGCCAATCGCCGAGCGACGCATCGCGAGACGCGCGCCATCTTCGGGCACGGGCATGAGCGCAACGAGCAGCGTCATTCCCACGGCCACACCCACGAGCGGCGAGAGATCGCCCATGTGCATCGCGTAAAGGCCGCCGGCCGCGAGCGCGACCACGAGCAGCGCCATCTTCACTACCGCGACGCTCACGCGCCCATCGTGCGACGAAACGCGGCGAGATGGTATAGGACGCGCGTGCGGCCTCTCCGCGACCTTTTCATTCGCTGCGAGCGGCCGCTTTACGTGCTTTGGGCCGCGATCTGCACGATCGCGTCGGCCCGCGAGTTTTACGGCTACATGATGGCGCAAACGGGCGGCGCGTGGAGCGCTCCACTCGACGACGTCTTCATCCACTTCGACTACGCACGTGCCGCCGCCGAGGGTCATCCGTTCGAGTGGTTTTCCGGCAACGGCTACTCGTCGGGCAACACGAGCCTCCTCTATCCGTTCGTGCTGGCCGTGGGTTATCTCGTTGGGTTTCACGGCGCGCTCTTGATGAAGTGGGCTGCCATCGTCGCGATGACGTCGACGTTCATGGCGCTCCTCGTCGCCCGCGGTCTCGTCGTGCGATCGATTCCGAAACCCATCGCGCGTGCGACGTCGTTCTTGCTTCCGCCGATGCTCCTCGCGCTTGGCGCGCTCGATTGGTCGCTGTGGAGCGGCATGGAGGTCGCCTTCCTTCTCGGCGTGTGGGCGATTGGGCTCGCCGCGCTCTTCGCCGTCGAAGACGCACGCACCGATCGCGAGCGCGCTCGCATGGGCTATGCGCTCGGCGCGGCGGGCTTGATTCTCGTCGTCACGCGCCCCGAGGCCGCAACCACCATCGCGGGCTTCGGCGTCGTCGCGGCCATGGCTCGCAATCACCCAACGTTTCGCGCGCGCATCGCGACAATGGCGCGCGCAGGATCACCCGCGGCCCTCGCGCTCATTGCCCAATCATTCGCGAACCGCCTGCTCACCGGCGAAGCCAGCGCGAGTGGCGCGATCGTGAAGCTCGCCCTCAATAACCCGTTTCTCTCGCCCGACGAGAAACTTGCAGATTACATACAAAATCTTCGCTACGCGATTTTCAGAAACCTCGAATACCACTTCACCGATTGGGTCTTCGTCGACTGGATCGTGCCGCTCCTCGCGCTCCTCGCGCTCGCCGTTCCGGAGACGCGGCGCTACGCGGCGATGCTTCTCTGGCAAGTCGTCTCGTGGATGCTCGTCGTCGCGCTCAACGGGCAAGTGCGCTGGCAAAACGAGCGCTACACGATGCCCGCCGTTGCGTGGCTCCTCATCTGTGCGGCGCTTGGCGCGTGCGCGCTCTTCCGTCGCGCGGCGCGCGTGTCGCTTCCGTGGGCCGTCTTTGCGGGCGCGATTGCGGCGCAGGTTCTCGCGATCGGGTTTCGTCCGCCCAACACCATTCCAGAAATCCGTTTGTCGTGGACGTATGCAATCGCCGCAGGAATCGGCGTCGGTCTCCTCCTCAAAGCGTGGCCACTCCGCGCGCCGATCGTCGTGGGTGCGCTTCTCGTCGCGAGCGATCGCGAGGTCGCCAAAGTGCGCGACCAAAAATGGTTCTTCGGTCGCGCGTGTCGCAACATTCGCGATCAACATTTGCGCGCGGGCGAGCTCATCGGGCGCTTGCGTCCGAATCGTGTGCTCGTCGGCGATGCCGGCGCGCTCGTCTACGCGTCACACCGACCGGGTCTCGACATCATCGGCCTCGGCGGCTACCACGATCTTCCTTTCGCGCGCGCAGGCATCAACGGCCTCGCCGCGAGCATCGAGCTCATCGAACGCATGCCCGATGCCGATCGCCCCGAGATGCTCGCCATCTATCCGTCGTGGTGGGGCGTTCTCCCGACGTGGTTTTCGAGCGAGGTCATCGCGCGCATTCCGGCGCCGGGCAACGTGATCTGCGGCGGCTACGAAGACGTCCTCTATCGCGCCGATTGGCACGTGCTCGGCACGGGAGATCTCCCACGTGTCGACATCGGCACGCTCCGCGACACGATCGATTTTGCCGATCTGATCAGCGAGCGCGAGCACCTCTACACGTACTCGCGCGGCAGCGGCTGGACGGACATGAAAATCCTCCCCGACCTCGCCGACGCGCGCCTCGACGTCTTCGACGGCGGCCGCATCCTCTATCCAAACGCGAGCGAGCATTTCGTTCTTCGTGGGCTCGACGCCGGCCACCACGCGCTCTTCGCATTCCGCACCGCACCCGCGGGCGCGACGAAGTTTCGCATTCGCGTTGCTGGGGCCGACATCGCATCGATCGCGCTCGAACCCATCGAAGGTTGGGACGAGCGCGTCGTCGAAATTCCCGCAGGCCGCGTGACGTCTACGATCGACGTCGAAATCGCCAACGACGGCGCAGGCGAGCTTCCGCTGTTCCATGCGTGGGTAGGCCAGTAACTTGGTCCCGTCGCGACTCGTCATCATTCTCGGGCGCTGGGGTCGTCCACCCGACGACGTCGCGTGGGTGATCGTCGCGTTCGGTCTAGCGTGTGTCCTCTCGGCGCTCGCAAATCGTGACGTGCTCGAAAACGCGATGAACGCATCGCGCGCACGATTCCTCGCAGGCGCTGGTTTGCTCGCTGCGTTTCTCACGCTCGGTTACGCCGCACACTATCTTCGCGGTGGCCCGCGCATCATCGATGCAACGACGTACGTCCTCCAAGCCAAAGCCCTCGCGCACGGGCATTTGAGCTTTCCCGCGCCGTTTCCTTCCGCGAGCTTTCGCGGCCGATTTCTCTTGTTTCATCCGCACGCAGGAGGCGGCGGCGATCTCTCGGGCATCTTCCCGCCCGGCTGGCCGCTTCTCTTGTCGCTCGGCTACATCCTCGGCGCGCCGATGCTCGTGGGCATCGCTCTCTCCGCTGGCCTCGTCATCGCGACGTATGCGCTCGCGCGTGAGGTCACCGGCGACGAAGGCACGTCACGACTCGCAGCGCTCCTCTCGATTGCGTGCGGCGCGCTCCGCTATCACACGGCCGATCCGATGTCGCACGCTGCAAGCGCACTCGGCATCATCGTCGCGCTCGTGTGCGCTCTTCGTGCAGCACGCACAGGATCGATTCGCACGTTCATCGCTGCGGGCGCTGCGATTGGTTACGTCGCGTGCACGCGTCCCGTCTCGGCGATTCCGATTTTTCTCGTCGCGGCGTTCGTCGTTCGAAAATCATCGCGTCGCGATCTCGCCGCATTCGCTCTGGCCGCCGTGCCCTTTCTCCTTCTCCTCGGCGTGTCGCAACATTTCGGGTCACTCCAACGCGCGTATTACGCCGTCAGCGACGGCCCACCCGATTGTTTTCGCTACGGCTTCGGCAAAGACATCGGCTGCGTGCACGAGCACGGCGATTTCGTCCGCGCGCGATTGAGCGACGGCTTTGGTCTCGCTGCGGCCGCCGGCACCACGATTCGCCGACTCCATACGCACCTCTCGGATGCGCTCGACGCGTGGCCGGTGCTTTTTCTAGCCCTCCCCGCGATCTTCAAGCACGCGCGCAAAGCCTGGCTTTTATGGGCTCTCGTCGCTCTCCAAGTCGTCTTTTACATCCCGTTCTATTTCGACGGCGACTACCCCGGCGCCGGCGCGCGCTTCTTCGCGGACGTTCTTCCGATCGAGCACGTCGCCATCGCCGCGTCGATTGCCGCGTGGCTTCCGAAAATTCCGACGCTCAAGAAAACCACAATCACGGTCGGCCTCGTTGCGATCGTGTTCGCGCTCCACTCGAGCTACGACCACCTTGCGCTCGCCGATCGCGACGGCGGCAAACCGATGTTCGAGCCCGAGCGTTTGCAAGACGCCAAGGTCGAAACGGGCATTGTCTTCATCGAGACCGATCACGGTTTCAATCTCGCGCGCGATCCCAACATGACGGACCCGAAGCTCGGCGTCGTCGTTGCGCGCCTTCGCAACGATGGGCACGATCGACTCCTCTACGATGAGCTCGGCCACCCTCAATCGTGGGTGTATCGATTCGGCGCCGATGCTGCCGTGCTCCCCTTCACGCCGCCGGCTGCCGAGGTCGCCGGTCGCGAGACGTGGCGCTTCGAAGCCGAAGCGGACTGGCCGCCTCTCGCCCAAGACGGCGCGTGGGCGGAGCCCATCTGGGCGACCGGCAATCGCCAAAACTGTCCATCCAACGGCCAAGCCCTCGACGTTCGGATCCGAACGGGAGCCTCCGGAAACGGGTCGGTGACCATTTCGGTGCCGGTCCCGCGGAAAGGGAGCTGGACGATTCGCCCGACAATCCTCGCCCGAGAAAACGACGGACCGCTCGATTTGCGCATGGGCGACCTGCATTGGGAGGCCCAGGCCCAGCACGCGACCCACCCCACGTGCGTCGAGCTTGGAGCCCAAACTGCCGAGCTAGACGAGGGTGAGACCCCCTGCCGAATCACCGTTTCTGGAGCTCCGGCGGCTCTCGACCGCCTCGAGCTGACCCCTGCCCGATGAGGATTGACCTAAGCCGCGACTTACTTCATCTTTTCGCTCGTAGGCGATGACCAAAAGCGAGCTCATCGACGCCATGGCGGCACGTGCAAACCTCACGAAGGCTCGGGCTGAGCTCGTCGTGAACTGCATCTTCGACGCAATGACCGAAGCGCTCGAGCGCGGCGAAGGGATCGAGATCCGCGGCTTCGGTAGCTTCACGGTGCGTCCTTACAAAGCCTATTCGGGTCGCAACCCGCGCACTGGCGAGCCCGTGCCCGTTCCGGCCAAGCGTCTACCGTTTTTCAAAGTCGGCAAAGAGCTGAAAGAGCTCGTCAACGGGAGCCGCCACCTTCCGATCACCGGCGGCAAAGACGACGACGACGACGACGGTGACGAGACCGACGAGTGAGCGAGCAACTAGCTCTTCTCACACGTGGCATCGTTGACCTTCACGTTCGCGCCGAGCTCGAGGAGCGACTCGCGACGGGGCGACCGCTCTCCATCAAGGCGGGCTTCGATCCGACGCGCCCCGATCTGCACATCGGGCACGCCGTGGTGCTCGCGAAAATGCGGCAATTTCAGCAGCTCGGGCACCGTGTGGTGCTGCTCGTGGGTGACTTCACGGCGATGGTGGGCGACCCCACGGGTCAAAACGATTTGCGCCCGCGCCTCACGCGCGAAGAAGTGCGCGCCGCCGCGAAGACGTACACGGACCAAGCTTTCAAGATCCTCGACGCCAAGACGACCGAGGTTCGTTACAACTCCGAGTGGCTCGACGCGCTCAAGCCGAGCGAGATGGTCGAGCTGATGGCGAAGACCACCGTGTCGCGCATGCTCGAGCGCAGCGATTTCGCCAAGCGCTTCGCGGAGCATCGGCCGATTCATCAACACGAGTTTTTGTATCCGCTGCTTCAAGGCTACGACTCGGTCGCGCTCGAGAGCGACGTCGAGCTCGGCGGCACGGACCAACTCTTCAACTTGCTCGTCGGCCGCGACATCATGCCCAAGTACGGCAAGCGCGGTCAGATCGTCATGACGACGCCGCTCCTCGAAGGCCTCGACGCGCGCATCGAAGGCGGCAAGGTCGTCGGCAAGAAAATGTCGAAGAGCGCCGACAACACCATCGGCCTCACGGAAGAACCGCTCGCGATGTTTCGCAAAGTGATGCAGATCGATGACGACGTGATCTTCCGATATTTCGAGCTCCTTTCGGACCGAACGAACACCGAGATTGCCGCGCTCCGCGAAGAAAAACGCGCCGGCCGCAACCCCATGGAAATCAAAGCGCTCTTCGCGAACGAGCTCGTCACGCGCTTCCACGACGAAGCCGCCGCGAAAAAAGCCGCCGCGGATTTTTCGGGCATCTACTCGAAGGACTCCATCCCGGACGAGATCCCCGAATTCGAAATTCGAGGCGAAGGCGTGCTGCTCTCGAAAGCGCTCGCGACCGCAGGGCTCGTGAAATCGAACGGCGAAGGCCGGCGCATGGTCGAGCAAGGCGGCGTCGAAGTCGATCGCGCAGTGACACGTGATCCGCAAGCGCAGCTCGCCGCGGGTGGGCGCTATTTGCTCCGCGTGGGATCGAAGAACCGGCGATTCGCGTGGGTCAAAGTCGTTCGCTAATTTTCCTGGCGCTGCTCGCTTGCGGCGCGCCCGCAACGACCGCGCCCGTCGATCATCCGATCGTCTTGCCGCCGCTCGTGGATCTCGCTCCCGCCGCGGGGCTCGACATGCTCGTGGATGCTCGTCCGCGCGCGCTCCTCGCGCACGCCGAGCTTTTGCCGCTGCTCGACATGGTGGTGCCGGACGCGCAGATGAGAACGTTCGCGGTGCGCCACGGTGACGTCGATCCGCGTCAGCTCGAAGATTTGGTGATCGCGACATACGGCCCGTCCACGCTCGTGCTCGCACAAGGAGACTTCGATCCCGCGCGCCTCGAACGCGCTTTCGGCGAGCGTACGACCCGCATGACGGCGCGCGCGATCGATCAACGCGGCGGCCCGCTCTCGACGATTCTTCGACTCGAAGCGACGACCCCCTCGGACGCGCTCGCGGTGGTCCTCTTCGGTCGCCGTGTGGTGGGCGTCGAAACCCACGCGATCGCGGGTCGCGCAGGCCCACTTCGCGTGGCCGAGCTCTTTGCGACCGGCCGTCTCCAACGCGCAAGACCCTCCCTGCAAGCGACGCCTCTCGACGTGGCCGCCAAAGCCCTTGGCGACGCGCCCGTCCGAATCTTTTTCCCCGGCCCGTTCGAGGGTGAGTCCGCGAAAGGCCTCGCAGGCCTCCTCCAAGCCGCCACTGCCGCCGCCATCGCCATCCGCCCCGTCGACCCCGGATCGTTCGGATCCGAACGATCTCCACTCGACGTGACCGTCCAGCTGTTCGGTGCGTGGGGAGACGACGCAGAAAATGCCGGTCAGCGCTTCGCCGCCGCGATTGGATCCATTGCTCGGAGCGATCTTGGGCGATTGTGCGGCCTTCACGAGCCGATTCGTGGCCCAGACTTGAAGGTAACCCCCACAATCCTCACAGTTTCTGCCCGAATTGACGGCCAAAAGCTGGCCCGCGGAGGGCGCGCTTCTACCGGCGGCCAAATCGACGAAATCATGGCGAAATAACGTGTCATTGACGCGAGGCCCTCGGGAATGTTAGGGCACGCCACCTCGTTGAGGGCGAAAGCCTCCAATCCACGAGGGTCTCGCAGAGCGTCAATGCGCTCTCCACCCCATTCCACACTGAGCCGATAACCGCATGTCCCTTCGTTCAGCCCGCGTTCGCACAACCCGTCCCGCAGCAGCTACTCCCGTGAAATCAGCCCGCAAAGTCGCCAAACCGGCGACGGTGACGGCACGGCCGGTCTCCACCTCGAGCGTTCGCCCGATGTCGACGCCTCCCGCTGGTCGCCCCAAGGCCGCTGCGGTTTCGGTTCCGAAAGCCCCCGGTGCCCCCACCGTTCTGCCGACGCCCGCCGTCCGCGCAGCCGCGGGTCCGGCCAAGATGCAGTTCAAGCTCGGCGACAAGGCCGTTCACCCGAAGCACGGCGTGGGCGAAATCACCGCCGTCGACGAGCGCGAGCTTGGCGGCACGCGCGCCGTCTTCTACGTCCTTCGCATCTTGGACAACGGCATGAAGGTCATGGTCCCCGCTGGCGCAGCTGCGCAAGGTGGCCTCCGCGGCATCATGAGCGCGAAAGAAGCCGAAGCCGTCCTCGACACCATGCGTGCGCGCGAAGTCGCCGTCGACGTGCAGCCGTGGAGCCGCCGGTTCCGCGCCTACACCGAGATGGTGCAGAGTGGCCTCCCGCATGAAGTCGCCAAAGTCCTCCGCGACATGCACCGCCTCAAGTTCGACAAAGACCTCTCGTTCGGCGAGCGTCACCTCCTCGATCGCGCCAAGAGCCTCCTCATGAAGGAGCTCGCATTCGCGAAGAAGATGACGGAAGAAAAGCTCGCGGCCGAAGTCGCCAGCATCTTCCAGGCATGATGCAAGCGCCGCGGCACTCCTCCTAGAAAACCGCCGCAGCGCAGCGTAAACGCGGAGAGCCCGGGCAACCGGGTGTCTCCGCGTTTTTTTGTGCGCAACCCGCGACGTGCCCCGGCCGATGAGGTCGTGGAGGCACCGTGATGGACAATCGAAATTTCCGAGAAGAGCTAGACCGCCAAAACGCGCAATTCGAAGCCGCGATGAAGGCCCTGGAAGACCTCGGCAACGTCGGCCTGTCCATCCCGGACGAAACCCTCCGCGCCATCGACGAGGCATGCGACCCGCGCACGCCCGCCGCCTGCGCAAACACGTTCTACCCGGGCGTCCGGGTTTGAAGGAGACCGTCATGACGATTCAATCGGTTGGAGCAACGTTTCAAATCCCCGGAGGCGCAGTCGGCGCGTTCCTCACCCCCGACGCGCTGATGGCGTATTGCCAATCTCGTCTCGAGGGCCTCGACACGCAAATGGACACTGCGATGGCGAAACAACAGCAGGCCAATGACGATTCGAATGTGCTCTCGAACCTCGCGTCACAGTTGACGGTTCGAGGCGACAAGCTTGACTTGAATGATGCGGGCGGATTTGCGACGGCAAAGAGCTACGCGGACGCGATGATGAACGCGGCTGGACAGATCAAGGATCCCGCC
The DNA here is from genome assembly GCA_038239005.1 of Polyangiales bacterium. Lineage (GTDB taxonomy): Bacteria > Myxococcota_A > Polyangia > Polyangiales > Polyangiaceae > DASXHD01. The sequence goes on along the minus strand of JBBSFE010000045.1, from coordinate 19,399 downwards.
GCGAAACAGGCGCTGATCGACAAGGCGAACGCCATCTATACGAAGCTCAACATCGCCTGCGTCGATGTCAGTGGCGAGACGAGCGTGGACGTCACCAAGCTCACGCCGGATCAGCTCAAAGACTACATGCCAGGTGGCTCGAAGCATCACAACGATCCCCCGGATGGCACGAACAACAACCCGAACGATCGCTACATAAGTGTTGACGAGATGAAGGCGCTGTCGAGCGACGCCGTCGCAAACATTCAGAAGGATTTGAACTCAGGCGCCGAGCTTTCGATGATCAACCTTCAGTCGCTCATGTCGCAGCGTCAGCAGGCGATTCAGCTCGCGACGAACTTGGTGCAGTCGCTTGGTGATCAGTGCAACAAGATCGCTGAAAACGTGGGGAAGTGAGATGACGACGCAAACGCAAGCGTTGGACGCGCTCTACGCGACAGGACATTGGCTCCTCACGCAAGAGCGATTCAAGGATGCCGCGGATGTTTTCCGTGCGATGGCAATGGCGAAACCCGAGGACGAGCGCGCTTGGCTCGGCCTTGGGCAGGCGCACGAAGGTGCGGCGCAAAAGGTGATTGCCAAGGAGATGTACGTGACCGGCGTAACGCTGGCACGCGGCGGACGATGCGCCATCGCGTTGGCCCGCCTCTTCCGCGAAATGGGCAACGACGCAGAATCCGCGACCGCGATCGACTTCGCCGATTCGGTTGCAGGCGCAACGGACGATGAAGCTCTTGGCGCGCTCGTTTCATATGAACGAGGTCTCTCATGACCACCGCCATCCAAAGTGTCGACGGCTCGTACGCACACACCGTCAGCTTCGGAACGACCACATATTCGCCTCCACCAGTCATGCCGGAGCCGCAATCGCCGGACATGGGCGGCGACATGATGTCGATGATTTACTCGCTCATGTCGAAGCAACGAAACACCGACGTCGCATCGGGGGAGAACGCGGTATCGCACCATCGTGAGCTCGAGAAGTCGGAGCAGCTCAAGCAACAGGTGGCGTTCAAGAAGCAGGAGGACGCCGAGCAAAACGCCGCATCGTGGGGGCTCGTCGGGAAGATTGCGTCCGTCGTCGCGATAGCCGTCAGTGCCGTCGTTTCGGCTCTGTCGTGTGGCGCGGCTTCGGGACTGTGCGTGGCGGCCTGCGTTATTTCGTCGATTGCTTTCGCAGAAGGCGAGGCGCACGTGCTGACGACATTGACGGGAAATGCCGACGTCGACAAGGCGTTCCAAATCGGCAGCGGAATCGCCGCGGCGATTTGCAGCGGAGGCGCGGGCTTTGCCAATCTCGGAGCGACTGTCGTCAAAACTGTCAGCGCTACAATGCAGATTGCGGCGTCAGCGTGCGAAATTGGTCAGGAGGCTCTTAGTTGTTCAAGCGACAAGGGCTGTCAAGACGTTGCTATGGGTCTCGGCATCGCCGGGTCAGCGTTCGCGTTGGCGGGGTCACTGACGAATATCGGCAGTGCGGCGACGCAGGTCGCCGATGCAGGCGAAAAAATCGTCACGGCAACGGGAGACGCGGTCAAGGGTGCCGGTGAAATTGGTACCGGCGTCGCCACAATCGTTTCGACTGAATACAAGGCCGACGCAACTGACCGAGCAACCGATGCAAAACAGGCGCAAATCCAAATCACCCACCTCGAGAGGCTCACGGAGTGGGTCATCGATGGGGTGAAAGAGACGGACGCCTCACACAAACGTGCTCTTCAAACGCTTCAAGAAGCCATCACAACGAAAGCGCAGACGCTCATCATCGCGTCCGCAAAGGCATAGCCATGACAACATCGATTGATTCGTCCATGCAGAACCCGGTCGCTGCCATCACAGGCAGCGACACAACCAGCACCGACAATAGCGCCGAGGCCCCGTTCAGTCCGGCCGCTGTAATGCCCGAAGTGTCTGCCCTTCAGTTTTCGGGCGATCCAGGTGCGATGTTGGCGGCGCTGACAATGGCGACCGCCAAGAGCGAGGGCGACGTTGCGCGCCAACAGCGCGACGATGCGATGTCGGCGCAAGATAAATCCGAGGCGCTCGAGATTCACGACATGCGCGACAAAGCGAATCTTCAGCGCGTGCAGGGCGTCGTTGATGGCGCCCTACAGATAACTGCGGGGCTGTGCGATCTCGGCAAAGGGATCAACGAAGCAAAGGAAGTAGGCGCAACGGGTAGCGACCTCAAAGACGACAAGCTCCGCGCCGCTTGGCTCGGCGGAGGTTCGGCCGCATGCAAAGCCGGGCAGTCGGTTGCTGATGGCCTCTTCAACGGTGCGATCACTGACAAAGACGCGGACGCCAAAATGCATGCGGCTTCGGCCGATGCGTTCAAGCGCATGGCCGACGACGCGCACGACAACGAGAAGGATGCCAAAGAGCTCCTCACCAAGGCGCTCGACTTCTACAAAGAGTATGTCGACACCAAGAATCAGACGACGCTCGCCGCGACTCACCGCGCGTGATAATTCGCGGGACGTGAAGATCTATACGAAGACGGGGGACGACGGGACGACGGGGCTTTTCGGAGGCGGGCGCGTGCGCAAGGATGATGCGCGCGTCGAGAGTTATGGGACCGTCGATGAGTTGAATGCGGTCATCGGGACGGCGCGGGCGCTCGGGCTCGGCGCCGTGACCGATGATGTTCTTGCGAAGACGCAGGTCGATCTGTTCACGCTCGGCGCCGAGCTTGCTTGTGTGCCGGGCAAGGAAGACAAGCTCTCGATGACGCTCATGGCAGCCCCGGATTCGGAGCGGCTCGAACGGGCCATCGACGCAGCGGAGACCGGGCTTCCCGCGCTCACGAATTTCGTTTTGCCCGGCGGGTCGGCGCAGGCGGCGGCGTTGCACTTCGCACGCACGGTGTGCCGGCGCGCGGAGCGGGGGCTCATCGCGATCAGCGCGCGGAGCGAGCTCGTGATTTATTTGAATCGCCTGAGCGACCTTTTGTTCGTGCTCGCGCGGCGCGAGAATCACGAGCGCGGCGTGGCCGACGTTCCGTGGGCGCCGCGTACGTCGAAGTGATCAGGCGGCTTCGGACATCTCGGCGGCGAGGAGCTTGCGGCCGCGGTGGAGGCGGCTCATCACGGTGCCGACGGGAATGCCGAGGCGCTCGGCGGCCTCGCGATACGTGCGTTCTTCGAGGTCGACGATTTCGATCACCGCGCTGAACGCGGGCGGCATCGAGTCGAGCTTTTTGCGCGTCGTTGGCGTGAGTCCGAAGTCGCACGGCGCAGCGGCGTGGCTCGGGCGCGTCCACGCGTTCGGATCGCTCGCGAGATCGCGGAGCGCGTTCTTGTCGCGACGGCCGCGGCGGTAACGCGTCACGAAAACGCTGAAGAGGATTTGGTACGCCCACGCGCGGAGGTTCGTGCCCATCTCGTATTGCGCACGGAAACGGAGAGCGCGCTCGATGGTGTCTTGGACGAGGTCGTCCGCCGTGGCGGCGTTGCCGGCGAGTCGCAACGCGCGGCCGCGAAGCTCGGGGACCAGGCGAACGAGGTTTTGGTCGAAGGACTTCGAGTCGTGGGCGATGATGGCTGCGGACATGACCTGCTCTAGAGCAAGCTCGAGGCCGCAACGATATGCTCATTATTCTAGTGAGTTACGGTCTCGCGGCGGGTCGCCAGAGCCACGAGGCGTGGGCGCCAGAACACGTCCCGTTCGGATCCGAACCGGACGTCCATGAGCTCCCGTTCGGATCCGAACCGGAGCTCCAATCAACGGTCGAGCTGGCCCAGGATGGTGGGGATGAGGTCGGCGATTTCGGAGGCCAGGAGGCCCCGGTGCCGGGTGCCGCCGCTCCAGAGGTCGGCCGCTGCGCCGTGGAGGTAGACGCCGGCGCAGGCCGCTTCGAACGGGTGCATGTTGCATGCATTCGCGCCGATGATGCCCGCGAGGACGTCGCCCGAGCCAGCCGTCGCGAGGGCGGCGTTCGCCGTGGGGTTGACGACCGTGCGGCCATCGGGCGCGACGATGAGAGTGTGCGCGCCCTTCAGCACCACGACGGCTTGGGATTTCGCCGCGAGTGCGCGCGCGGCTGTGAAGCGGTCGGCGTCGACTTCGTCTGCCGTGATGCCAAGCAGACGCGACGCTTCGCCGGCGTGCGGCGTGAGAATCAATTTCGCGCGGACGGTCGCGAGCTCGGCGGCGCGGCCCGCGTAGAGCGTGAGGGCGTCGGCGTCGAGGACGACGTTGCCGTCGTAGCCGACGAGGAGCGCGCGAATCGCCGTGGCAGCTCGCTCGTCGGTGCCGAAGCCGGGGCCCGCGACGATGGCGCGTTTCGCTCGCGCGAACGACGCGGCAACTTCGATGAGAGGTTTTTCGAGGGCATCGAGTGACGCTGTCATCACTTCGAGGACGCGCGACTGCAAGCTCGGGAGCGCGTCGTGCCACGTCGCGACCGTGACGGCGCCGGCCCCCGCGCGGAGTGCGCCGCGACCCACGAGAAGCGCCGCGCCGGTTTTCCCGGGCGATCCGGCGAGCACGCCGACATGGCCCGCGCGGTATTTGTGCGCGTCGACGGCGCGCGGAGCGATGAACGCGCGAACATCCGACGGCTCGAGAAGCTCGGCGGCGAACTCAGTCGCGAGCGATGCGGGCACGCCGATGTCGACGACGTGGAGGCGGCCCGAGCACGCTGCGCCATTGGGCGTCATCAGCCCGAGCTTGAGATGCGCGAACGTCACCGTGTGCGCCGCGTGAATCGCGACGCCGTGGATGGCGCCGGTTTGCGCGTCGAGGCCCGAGGGAATGTCGACCGCAAAAACGCGTTCATGCGAGTGTGTCGCTTCGATTGCAGCGCGCACGTCGCCTTCGATGGCGCGGTCGAGCCCGGTTCCAAAAAGCGCATCGACGATGAGATCGGCGTTTTCGAATTTCACATCGAGTGGAGCGATCGCGCCGCCGAGGCCGACCCATGCATCTGCATTGGTTTTCGCGTCGGCGCTGAGTTTGTCGCGCGCGCCCGCGAGCTGCACGACCACCGATGCGCCGCGCAAGCGGAGGTGGCGCGCGATCACGAAGCCATCGCCGCCGTTGTTGCCCGTGCCACACAACACGATGACGCGCTTGCCGTGCGCCGCGCCGCCGAGCATTTCGCGCTCGAGGACGTCGCATGCGTTGCGGCCCGCGTTCTCCATCAAGACGAGGCTCGGAACTTTGCGCGCGATCGCGTCGGCGTCGAAGGCTCGGATTTGTTCACGCGAGAGGACGGGGATCATGCTCAGGATTCCAAAATCACGACGGCTGCGGCGATGCCGGCGTCGTGCGTGATGCTCACGTGCCATCGTACCGCGCCCGCTTGCGTCGCGAGCGTGTGTGCACGGCCGAGGAGCGTCATCGTCGGGCGACCGCTCGGGCCGCGGCGGATTTCGCATTCGTGCCAGCCCACGCCAGGAGCGCCATCGAGCGCCTTTGCGAAGGCTTCCTTCGCGGCGAAGCGGCCGGCGAGTGTCATGGGGCGATCGCTCGTTTCGAGATCGGCGCGTTCGGCGGGGCTACAGATGCGCGAAAAAAACCGGTCGCCATGCCGTTCGAGCGCGCGGCGCATGCGCTCGATGGAGCACACGTCGAGTCCAAGTCCGATGATCACGTGTCGAGCGTACGACGATTCGTGCCGATGACCGAGAGCATCGCGCGCACCGAGCCCGCAAGTGACATGAAGATGGCGTCGGCAATCATCGCGTGGCCGATGTTGAGCTCCACGATTTCGGGGATCGCGACAATCGCGGCCACGTTGTCCCGTGTGAGACCATGGCCGGCCGCGATCTCCATGCCGAGCTCGGCACCCAAACGCGCACCTTCCGCGAGACGTGCGAGCTCTTTCTTTTCGCCGGGCGCGCCCCACGCGTGAGCGTATTCGCCGGTGTGAAGCTCGATTTGCGCGGCGCCTAGGTCTTTCGATGCGCGCGCTTGGACCGCTTCGGGGGCGATGAACATGCTGACGCGAAGCTTGTCGCCGGTGAGCGCGCGAACGTGCGCCGCGAGGCGCGCACCTCCACCAACGACATCGAGACCGCCTTCGGTCGTTCGCTCTTCGCGGCGCTCGGGGACGAGCGTGATGCAATCGGGGCGGAGTGCACGTGCGAGTGCGATCATCTCGTCGGTTGCGGCGCACTCCATGTTGAAGATCGCGGGAAACGCGATGAGCTCGCGAAGGCGTGGCATGTCGGCGTCGATCATGTGACGCCGGTCTTCGCGGATGTGCGCGGTGATGCCACTCGCACCCGCTTCGAGACACGTGCGCGCCGCAAGCACCGGATCGGGATAGGGCGTGCCGCGCGCGTTACGAACCGTCGCAACGTGATCGACGTTGATGTGGAGTCTCATCAGTCGTCGGCGCCGGCGCCACCGGCTTCGCCGAGATCGTCTTCCGTCTTGGGGGACGACAGAAGCTCACCGCTTGCGCCATCTTTGCGGATGATGAAGACGCGGCGCGAAGTCGTGTCGGGATTTTCGCGTGCGACGACGCTGACGACGTTGGTGCCAGGCCGGAGCGGCAAGTCGGCCTCGAAGGACATCTTCTTCGGGTCGGCGCCGTTGCGGTTCGAGCGGTAAAACACCTTCTTTGCGCCGACGAACACGTACGCATCGAGGAGGCGGTCGCCGTCGGTAGCGTTGCCAGTGATTTTGATGTGCGACTCGCGCGTCGCGAGGACGGGCGGCGCGGCTTCGATCGATGGCGGCGCGTGGAGCATGACGTCGTCGAATGCGACCGTCGACCCGGCGCCACCGCCCGGAGCGAGCTCGGCGGATTTCACGAACGCAAAACGCGTTGGTGTGAGCGTCACCTTGGAGTAGCCGTTCACCTCGCCGACGACGTTGATGGCCGTGTTCGGTTGGAGACGTCCGAACGAACGCGCCGATGCGTTGGGCGAGCCGTAAAGCATCGCTCCCTGCGCCGCCGCCTTCATCCCCGCGGATTTCACCGCGATGACCGCCGGCGTCTCGATGGGGATGCGAACCTTTTCGGAGACCGACTCGCGCAGATCTTGATCGATGATGGAAAGCTCGAGCTTCGCTTCGGGGTCCGTCAAATCTTGTTGCACGTCGAACGTGAACGCGAAGCGGCGTTCGTCGTTGGGGTTCATATTGGAGACGTCGATGAAGCGACCATCGCGGAGCAAGAGGCCCGGACCCGAGAGGTTGTGGAGGTTTGCTTGCGCGTCGAACGAGCGACCTTTGCCCGTGTTGCGAACCGTGACGTACATCGTGATTTCTTCGCCGCGCTGGAGGCGGCCGTCACCGTTGCCGTGACGGTTGTCGGCGATTTGGTACGAGTACGAGAACGTGGGGCGCTCGAGCGCTTTCGTTGCAATGCGCACATCGGGATCGGGGAACGTGAGCGCGGTGCGTGCTTCTTCGAAGTGGAGCTTGATGCCGTCAGCACGCGTGAGCGCATCTTTCGGGATCTTGCAGACGCGTGGCGCGTCCTTCGGCAGAACTGCCGTCGAGCCGATTTTGTGACCTTCGACGTCGCACCAGCCGAGGGGCGTCGTTGCGGTGCGTGATTTCCCGGGCTCGAGCTTGCCGATGATGAGCTCTTTGTTTTCGAACATGCCGTTGTCGCTCTTCGTCGTTGCGAAGAGGCGATAGACGGGCACGGTGCCTTTGTTGGTGACGGTGACTTTGAGCGTCACCGCTTCGCCCGCGTTGACCTCGTTGTTCGCGCGATCGGTTTCGATCTTCACGTCGAGCGGAGGCGCGGTCGTGGTGGTGTCGCCTGCGGGGACGTCGGCCCAGTCGATGCCGATCTTCTGCAATTCGCCCGCGACCTTCACGAGCTCGGAAGCGCGTGCCAAATCGATGATCGGTTTTGCGGTGCGCACTTGATCGGGCCGCGTGCCCTGCGCCACGTGCGCGACGAGATCACGACCAAACTTGATCGGGAAATCCATCGCGAAGACGTCATCCGGATCGCCGCCACGCTCGCGGAGGTCTTGCCGCTCTTTTTGCGAAAGATCGTACCGAAGCACTTCCGTCGGCCGGACGCCTTCGTGCGCGCGCGAGTTCGAGAGGCTGCGTGAGAGATCGCGCTCTTTGATCATCCCGCCGTCGACGGCGAGATCCATTTCGAGCGAATCGACCGTCATGGGGTCGAGCTCGATGTCAGGCGTGACGCCGGTGCCTTGAATGGAGATGTCGCCAGGCTCGGTGAGGTATTGGGCGATGGTGAGCTTGAGCGCTGCTTTGTCCGGGAGCTCGTTGAAGACGAGCTGAACGCTTCCCTTGCCGAACGTGGTGTCGCCGATGAGAACGGCGCGGTCGTGGTTCTTCATCGCGCCCGCGACGATCTCGCTCGCGCTCGCGGAGCTGCCACTGATGAGGAGCGCGATTGGATAGTTGGGCTCGGTGTCTTGTGCGTGTGCGCTCTTCTCGTCGCGCCCTTCGCTGTTGCCGACCGTGGCGACGATGGGGCCGCTCACGAGGAATTTGTCAGCGACTTTCACCGCTTGCTCGAGCAAACCGCCGGGATTTCCGCGGAGATCGAGCACCATGCCCTTGAGCGGGCCTTGCGCCTTCATGTCGTCGAGGGCCTTGTCCATTTCGGCGGATGTCGACGCGATGAATTGCTTGATGCGGATGTAACCGATGTTTCCGTCGAGGAGCTTGTGGTCAACGCTGGCGACGTGAATCGTCTCGCGGATCAAATCGAACGGGCGCGAGCCTTGCCAGCCGTCGGCGCCGTCGCGGTGAACCCAAATGGTGACCTTCGCGCCGGGCGTGCCGCGCAAATGATTGACGGCTTCGTTGAGGCCCATGTTGAGCGTGGCCTCGTTGTCGATCTTCGTGATGCGATCGTAGCGCTTGAGGCCCGCGCGTGATGCTGGCGTGCCGGGCATCGGGTTGATGACCGTGAGCTGTTGATCGCGAAGCGAGATGACGATGCCGAGGCCGCCGAATTGGCCGCTCATCGACAGGTTCATGTCTTTGTAGGCTTCGGGCGAATAGAGCGTCGAGTGTGGATCGAGCGTATGGAGCATGCCATTGCATGCTGCATATTCGATCTCGCGAAGATCGACCTCGGTGCCACGCAAGTTCTCTTGGACGAACGCGAACACTTCGCGAATGCGCGCGGATACGTCCCAGGGACCTTGCACGTTGTCGACGCGGAATTCTTTTTCCTGCGTGTCGACGCGCACCTTCACCGTGGGCGCGCCCTCTTCGTGGAGGACGATGATTTGTGCGACATCGCGCTGGACGAAGTTGAGCGCGCTTAGCAGCATCTCCTTCGGCTTCACGCGCTTCGGGTCGACGTACTTCTCGCGAATGATGCGGAGCACTTCGTTGACGACTTTGAGCTGGGTCAAATCGTACGGGCCCGCCGAGTCACTGGCGTTGCTCGCTGCGGCGATGGGCGTGAGCCCTCTCCACAAGCCGCCTCCGCCGAGCTTCAGCGCGAGTGCGCTGGCGACGGCAAAAGCGAGGACGACTGCACCGAATTTGACGACCTTCTCGACGACACGGGGACGCATGCGGGCTTGAGTATAGACATGGACGTGCGGCCGCGCCCTTGGGTCTTTTTTACACCCTCAAGGAGCGGTCGAGCTCTTCAGATCCATGTACATCGTGTTCGCGAAGCCCGCGTTCGTGGTGTGCCCGCCATCGAAGGGATGCCAGAAAAATGGGTGTCCGGCGTCGGTGAGCTTGTTCATTCCCGCGATCGCGTACGAAATCGGAAAATTTTGGTCCTGGGTGCCGTGGAAGTGGGACACCGGTATTTTCCACGCCGAAGGAAGCAGCGACCCGCCGTTGACGGCTTCGGCGGACCCGAGGTCTGCGCTCGAGATGGAGATTCCCGAAAAGAGATCGGCGTGATCGAGGCCGACGAAGTACGCCATGATCGCGCCCGCGGAAAATCCGTGGAGGATCTCCTTTTTTGGATCGATCGCGTAGCAACCGTAGACGTCTTTCGCGGCGGCGAGGATGAGCGTTTCGTCGGAGCTGTTCCACGTGAAGCCGGGGCTCAGCGGCGCCGTGCCTTCGGGCGCGATCACGATGAAGCCATTCGCGTCCGCGTTCGATTTCCACACGATGTTCAAATAATTCGATGCGGTGTCGCCTGCGCCGTGAAGCGCAACGACGAGCGGCGTCAGCTTTTTCGGATCATACGAAGCCGGCACGTACGCGACGTACGGGTTGCCTGACGCCGTGCGATTCGTCGTGCCGACTTTGTCCGCGTTCGACGTGCACGGCGGTTTTGCTGGAGCATCGACCGATGCGTCTTTAATCGCGCCGTCGTTCGACGTTCCGACGTCGCCCGTGATTGGCGAGTCGGTGGGGTTGGTGACGTCGGCTGCAGCGTCGGTGTTGGTGTTCGAGTCGTCACCGCTGCAGGCAGCGAACGGAGCCGCGAGAAATGCGAGAATGATGATGCGGCGGGTCACATGTCGATGATCGCGCGCATTCGTCAGAAGGACAAGCTGCCGAAGTGATTTACCTATCCCCCGCCGTGCCCGCCACCGTGGAAGCCGCCGCCGCCCCAGTGCGCATGACCACCCGACACGCCAGGCGTGGCGCGGATGCCGCCGAATCCGCCGTGCGAGCCGACGTAGAAATTCGGGTCGTGAATCACGAGGCGGCGTGGCGCGACGCTGAGAAGCGTTTGGTTGAGGATGCCGTCCCACTGCGAGGGCACGGCGCGTTCCGCCATCGATGCGAGATCCATCATCGCGATGCGCACGCCGGACGTTTGCCACGCGAGAAATGATTCGTTGAGATCGTCTTCTTCGACTTCGGTGTCGTCGAGACTCTCGACGAGATAGACGACGTGCTTGATGCCGCGCGCCGCGAGCACCTCGGCGCTCGGCAGATCGAGAACCATGTAGCGATTGTCGACCCAACCTGGGTCGGCTTCGTCGAAACGAAACGCGAGGCGCCATGCGTCGAGCAGGAAAATCGGCGCGCCGTTGCCTTGCGTGCGCGGTGCATCATGAACGATCGCGGAGAGCGTTTCTTCCGCGGGGATCACTTCGTCTTCAGCGGGCCAATTGTTGAACGTGAGCACGAGCGAGAGCGGCGCGAGTGTATTGCGCGTGAGCTCCGCGCCAAACGCGACGGATGCCGGGCCGCGCAAGTCGACGATGAACATGGTGTCGCGAGGGATGCCAGCCGCCGCAATGCGCTGCGCGGCCGTGCGCGCTTTTTGAACGACATCGAGCGCGTTCGTGTCGGGGAGCTTCGTCGATGTCTCCATGTCGTCGATCGACGTCAGCAGCGTCATCTTTTGATAGGGCTGCCATGGATCACCATCGGGCAGCGCCCAACGCTGCATGAGATCCGCTGTATGGACGTTGCCCGACGACGTGTGACCTTCGGGAACGGGCTGCGACCAGTACGCAACAGGAACCGAAGGCGTCCACGGTTGGTCGACGCACGCCGACGAGAGCATCGCCGCGACGGGGCCGACAGCGCGAACGAGCGCTCGCGTCATGAGGGGCCTTCCGTGTTGTCCACGAAGACCGGAAGCACGAGGGCGTCGTGCGATACGTGGCTCGCGGAAGTGATGCGCGCGAAGTAGCCGGCGAAGACGCCGTCGAGCAAGTACACGCCGAGTGTGAGGAGGCGTGGGCCCCACGGCGTCGGCATCGATGCTTGGCGAACGAATCGTTGCGCGATCCAAGATTCGCCGCGGCGGCGCTCGTCGAGCACGGCCGTGACGGCGAGCTCCCAATCTTCTGCGTCGCAGAGCAGCCCAACGATGACGTCCTCGCCGACGCGGCCGTAGGCGCGTTTGATGACCCAGTCGCCGCGCTCGCGACGAAGCTGCGCTTCGGGCACGTCGAGCAAGTCGAACGTCTCGGGAACGCCGTCGACTTTGGCGCGCGCGAGCGAGAGCTTCGATTGCGCGTAGATGTGCGCGAAGCTCGAGAGCGTTCGCACTTTGCCGGCTGCGATGGCCTGCGCGATGTCGCCGACGTTGCGTTGACCCTCCATGTATTCTGCAGGGAAATACCTGTAAATTGCACCGATCGACACGCCGCGAACCATGAGTGAGCCATCGGGGCCAAGCATCGGAGCCGTGGGTGGCGCGAGGATCGATTCCACGCCCAGGCGGCGAAGCTCACGGCGCACGAGCGCGCAGACTTGGAGGTCTTCGGCGTATGCCGTCGCGTAGATCATTGCGACCGAGAGGGGCGGAGCTCCGCGAAGCACCTCGAGTGATGCTTCCGAGGGGTTGGGGGGCGAAGCTCCCCATCGCGATGCCGTCGCCGCTCGCGCGAGCTGGGCGAGGCGTTGCGCGAGCAGCGGCACGACGCGTGTCGGATCGTGGCCGCGCGTGTAACCAGCAGCGCGCGCGAGGCGCGGGAGACCGAGCGCTTCGTTGTGACCGCCAGGGCAGTCGGCATTGATTTCGCACACGTGGAAATCGCCGTCTTCGCCGAGAAGCAAATCGACGCGCACGAGCGATGCGTCGTCACCGGCGAAGTGCGAGGCCTCCGCGAGACGCTGCGCCGAGGTCGGAAGCCCGTAGAGAGCGCGCTCCGCAGGATCGGCGTGCGCGCGTGCGGCAGCGGCAGATACGCCGCGCGTCACGGATTCGGCAACATACTTGGCGCGTTCGTGGAGCGCGCGCGAAAGGACGATGGGATGCAAATCGACGCGACGCTGCCCGCCGACGAATGCATCCCACACGAGATAGCGCTGCTCGAGCTCGCGCAGGAGCGACGGAGCGCGAAGCGGATCGCCGCCTCCGATCGACATCACGTGCGGCGTTTGCATGGTCACTTGGACGCCTGCGCGATCGCGGTCCACAGCGCGGGGTCTTCCGCGCCGAAGCCGTAGTAGACGACGCCCACTGTCGTCGGGAGCGTTTTGGCATCCCACGCGCCGAGCGTGACGAGGGTCGAGTTTTTGTCGTCGAACCAGAGCTCGTGGCTGATGCGCTCTTCGTCGACGTAGTCGAGAACGAGCTCCTGCGTTGCCGAGCGCGTCGGCGTTGCGCCGTATGTGCTAGCGAGACCGACCGCTTCGAGGAACGTGGTGTAGCGAATGGCCCCGGCCGACGTGCCCGACGTCGAAAAATCATTTCCGTAGAGCGGCACGGCGACGTCGATGCCCGACGTGCCCGACGTTTGTTGCGCGAAGCGAACGGCATCGACTGCCCAACCGGAATCGATCGTGGGGCCTGCTTTGTCGCCAGAAAAATCGAGCGTCATCACGCGAAAACGATCCGTGTAGTTTGCAAGTGCGGCGACGTCGAACGCATCGCCGCCCGAGACATCGCTCGGCGACGTTGTCGACGGCGGCAGGTAGATGCCGAGCTGTTTGCCCGGATGCACTTTCGCGGCGACTGCCCCAACGAGCGCGGTCACGTTGGCGCGCGCGCTAGGCGGGAGCTGCTCGAGATCGAGCTCGACGCCATCGGCTTGCGACGCCACCGAAGCGATGCCCGCGACGACCGATGCTACCCACGTGGGATCGGCGAGCTCTTTTGCGGTTTGGTTGCCGTCGACCACGTAGCCGTTGTCGGTCACGAAGTTTGCGCCGAGCGTCACCGAGTAGCCCAACGAATGAACCTGCGTGATGAGCGCATCGAGCTCGGCTTGCGCGCTGGCGTCGGCGGGCGTCACGGTTCCGTCGGCGTGTGGGAGCAAACAATCGAGCACCACATCGCGGATGACGAGCTTCGCCGCTGCGCTCCCTAGCGTGTCGAGCTGCAGCGAATCGAGCAGGCACCCATCGACGATCACGGTGCCGCGCCGCGCCGGAACCGACTGCGTATCCGTTTGCGACAGCGAGCCGGGATTCGTGAAGCCGCACGCGCACGCGAGAGGAACGAAGAGAAATCGTTTCATCGTCATGATCCAAACTCCCACCTTAGGCCGAGCGAGCCGCCGTTTCCCCAACCCCACTGATAAATGTTCGAGGTCACCGTCGCGCAGACGCGCTCTTGTGGATCGAGTCGGCGACACAGCGAGATCGACCCGCGTAGCGTCGGCGTTACGGAGTTGAGGGGATCGATGTCGGTGAAGGTCGCGCCATCAGCGACGGCCGCGGGCACGGCAAGAACCGCGAGGCCAGGCTTCAACGTGGCTTCGAACATCCATCGACGCCGTTTGAGGCGAACGCCGAAGCCGAGGATCTCGGCGTCGAGCATGATCGTTCCGGCGGGATGGAGGCGAAAGAGCGAGCCGTCCGCCGAGGTCAGTTGATCGGCGTAGGCGCCGACGATTCCGTAGAGACCGAGATCGATGAACGGAAGGATCCACAAATCGCTCCCGACGAAATCGATGCCGGCGCGCACACCGAAGTAGCCCGTGGCGAAGCTGAGCGGCGGTGTCGATCCGTTGATCGCGGGGCGCGCTCCGGTGGCGATGTCGTTTACCGAGAGTGTGGGTGCGCCGCCCGTCGAGTTCGGCATGTACGTCGCCGTCGATTCGACCCACAGCGTGCCACCGAAGCCGTAACCGCCCGCGTGGGCGTCGCGCGCGCAGGCGATGCACGCCGCTGTGATTCCGAAGATGAAGAGGTGGCGAGCATGCACGGACATCGTCGAGTGCGAGAAGCCTGCCAACCTCAACGAGCGCGTTTTCTCGCGATCACGACGTAAAAACCGGCGAAAAACGATGCGCGCGTCGGGGCGAGGCGTCGCTCGAGGCGCGGCAAGATGGCCCGCACACCGGGGATGCGCATTGCGGCGGCCACAGGCGTCACGATGCGAACTCCCCAACGCGACTCGAGATGGAGGTTCGGCGGGAGAAGGCTCCTGACGGTCCATGGTGCGTCGAAGCGCGTGTAGACCGCGCTCTCGCGCGCGGTTCGAGAGATGCGGCCCGCGGGCCCGAGCTTCTTCGCGAGGCCGCGAAATGAAATGGGGTTGTACAGCTCCGCGAGGACGACACCGCCCGGTCGCGTGACGCGCGACATCTCTGCGAGGGCGCCCCTGATGTCCTCGACGTGCGCGAGGACCTTGAACGAGCACGTGACGTCGAAGGTGTCGTCGGGAAATGGAATGTCGGTGACGCTCGCTTCACGAACGTCGAGACCGCGCGTGCGCGCTTTGTCGAGCATACCGGGCGAGAGATCGATGCCGCTGGCGCGCCGAGCGAAGGTACCGATGCGCTCGAGCAAGAGGCCCGTGCCGCATCCGCATTCGAGGACGTCCATCCCCGTGCCGTAGCGGCGCACGATGTCGATTTCGAGGTCGTCGATGAGCGCGTGGTATCCGTGCGGATCATTCGGGCGACGCTGCGCCTCGTACCCGGCGGAGAAGTCATCGTAGTAGTGGCGCGTGTCGTCGAGGCTCACGGCGCGCACTTTAGCCGTTCAACCCAGCCGCCGCCTGCATCGGTGTATGCGAGCACGACACCCCCTGCGGCATCGCTCGTGATGGCGACGCTCCTCGGGTTGCCGTTCGTCGGGACGATGCCGTATGCGCGAAACGCTCCCGCGGCATCAATCTCGCCGAGCTCGAGAACGCGCGAGGCCCCGTATTTTGGCGCAGACGGCCGCACGAGCGCGATCGTCACGTGCGCGCTGTCGTCGGTGGTTGCTGCAATCGGCGCTGGGTCGATGCCGTTCGGGTAATCGCTCCACGTGGTGGGCGCGTCTGCTTTGGGCTCGTCGTCGATTTTCGTGATCGCGAGACCAAATGCAAGATCGTGCGCGACGGGCAAGAGCGCGAACGCGGTTTTGTCGCGAACCGCGAGGCCCACGTGCGTGTACGTCTCTGCGCTGCCGCCGACGAAGAGCACCTCGTCTTTGCCGGGAACGAGCTTGCCGCTGTACGTCACGTTGCGCGCGTGAGCCGGCGACATACCGCGACGTGCGTCGACGTAAACCGCAATCGCGCTTTCACCGCGAGACGCGAGAGCGACGGATGTTGCGCCCACGCCGTCTTCCGATATGCGTTTCGGAATTTTGTCGGCGACGCTCGCGACGAACGCTTGCGTCACGACGCCTTCGCTCGAGGTGCCATCGACGATGAATGCGACCGTTGGATGACCGCCAATCATCGCCGCGGCGAGCGCGCCTCCCGGGCGTGACGCGGCGACCGCTTCGGCGTTTCCGTCGACGACGCTCCACTGCTGAATCAACCCAGCTCGGTTTGCCGCGAAGAGGTACGCACCGGCAACCGCGGGCGAAAGGGATCCACATTGAGCGGCTGCTGCGATTTTCGTGTGCGGATCGGACGTAGCGTCGAGGGCAACCGAGCCGACGAGACCGACGCTGCCGCTGTCTTGGCAGAAAACCTCGACGAGCCCGCGCCGTGCGACCAACGCGTACGCGCCCGATTGTGCAAGCTTGCTCGGCGGCGAAATCACTTTGCACGCGAGCGGTCCGGCGTCGCCGATCGGCGTCGCAACGGTCGTGGTTGCCGTCGGGGCCGACGTCGTGGGTTTGGGTGGCGTCGTTGCGCTCGTCACGACGGACGCATCCGGCGCGGCGATCTTGGGCCTTGGCGGGTCCTTGCATCCTGCAACTATCGCGAGCAGGGCAAACGCGCGGCGCAGCATCCGCGCAGCATATTACGCGACGCGACCGATGGCTCGCGCCGAACCGAGCTCGTAGAAGGCTGGTGGTGCGCCGTCGACCGTTGCCGCGCCACCGAGGACGCGCGCGAGCCCATGCGGGCGATCGATGAGCTTGTGCAAGTGCCCGTGAACGACGACGACGTTCGGACGATGCTCGATCATCGCGAGCAGTCGCTTGCCACCGAGCAGCCCATCGACCCATTGCCACGGGCCAGGGCGCGGATGCGGCGGGTGATGAATCGCAATCACGACCGGGTTCTTCGCGATCGAAGGGTCGTCCAAACGTGCAGCGAGCCCAGTCTCGATCTCTTCCGTGAGGCGCGCAGCCGATCGCGTGACGGGCTGGTGGAACGTGCTGTCGACTGGAAGAATCGTCGCGACGCCAAGATCGACGACGTGACCCGGCGTGAGCGCGGCGTGTTTGGCGTACGGCCGCAGCGGCCCTTCGAGCGCGGCGCGCCATCCGTTCGACGTCGTATACGCGTCGTGATTTCCAGGAAGTAGCGTGACGGCGTCCGGCGAAAGATTGCAGCCTCCGAGCAATTCGGCGAGGACCTCGAACTGCGCGGCCGCGCCGGTCTCGGTGAGGTCACCGGTGAAGAGGAAATGCTCGGCGCCGTTTGCGCGCGCGGCCTCGATGGCACGGCGTGCTTTGGAGAGGCGTTCTTCAGCGTCGAGGCGCCGCCCGAGGCTTACGAATCGAACGTCGAAACCATGACGCTCGGAGCGTTCGAGCAGATGCAGGTCGGTGAGGTGGGCGAGTCGCATGAGAGCCCTCCGTTTCGATTGCGATTGCGATTGAGATTGCGTGCATCCTGCATACAATTTGCGTCGCGAAGGCCTCGCGATTGCAACATTTACGCAAACGATCGCCGTCCAGTGACGTCGCGGCCGACATCGAACAGGATTCGATCGACGCACTCCATCGCGCTCGCCGCGGCGAGCTCGGTGCCCACGCCGCGTGCGCCCGCGTTGCAACCTGCGTAGTAGAGGCCGGCAATGGGCGAATGGACAGGCGGGCGATTCTTGCCGACCTGATCGGGCGTTTGACCCGTCGACACGGCGGGACCGAACTCTTTGCCGATCCACTTTTCGATGAAGTCGACCGAGAACCGATCGACGAACACCGTGTGCTCATCGAGCCCGGGCACGACGCGGCGGAGCGCGCGCATCATCGCTTCTTCCCACATGGGCGCCGGATCGACGAGTGCGACGTCGCTCGTCGGTGCGACCGCGCACGCTGTGAGGAGCTGGTGGCCCGGTGGCGCGAGCGACTCGTCGAAGTTCGTCGGCACGGGGCAATAGAATGGGACGATCGGCGGAACGCGCCCTTCGGTGATCGACGTGAACATGCGCTCGAGATCGTGCTGCGAAACGCCCATGAGATCGATGTCGTCACCGACGCCGCCGCAAATCGCACCGGCCGACACGAGCTTCTTGTTGAGCCCTATTTTGGCTTGAACGGCGATGTACGAGCCGCGAATTTTTTTGATGCGCTCGACATACGCATCCGGAAAATGCGCCGGGCCGACGAGGCGCAGCACGGTCGTGCGTAGGCTCGACGTCGAGATCACGATCGTCGCGGGAAGGAGCGTTCCGTCTTCGAGCTCGACGCCGCGCACGCGGCCGTCTCGGACATCGATGCGACGGACGCCCACTCCCTCGCGCAGCTCGGCGCCGTGCTCTTGGGCGAGGCGCACGTACGTGCCGGGGATCGCGATGCTGCCACCTCGCGGGTAGCTGAGCGAGTTGTCGAATGCCATCGCACGAAAGCAATGCAGCGCCTCGCCCGCGGAGACTTCCCAGAACGGCAAGATGAAGTAGAGGCCGAGCAGAAATCCGAACACACCGAGCGTCGGCCCGTGCTGCGTGTATTGGCCGACGAACTCGTCGAGCGTGCGGCCATCCCACGCTTCGACCTCGGAGTCGCGCATCGTGAGAATACGCGTGAAGAGGCGCGCCGCACGAAGCGCCTCGACCGGAGGAAGCTGCATGGCACGCGCGAGATTCCAAGCAAACCGCGGCATGCGCCGGAGCTCCGCGGGGACCGACACCGCCATCACTTGATTCGCTCTCGAGAACCTCAGCTCGGCGATGTCGTGCGTGCGGCGAAAGTCGATCGCGCCCGCGTGCCCGGTGCGGCGAAGCACTTCACCGAGTGGACCTTTGTCTCCACGGCAAAACATGTGCGTGCCGATATCGATGTGAAACCCCTGCTTGTCGTACCCGGAGCACGAGCCGCCGATGCGCCGATTCTTTTCGACGAGCGTCGTGGGAATGCCCGCGCGCGCGAGAAGAAGCGCCGCCGCCGAACCGCCGATTCCCGAGCCGACGACGACAGCGCGCTGCATCACTCCATGTTTACCACGCGTTCGCCGGAGTGCGCACCGCGGGCGGTGGCATTCGGACGAGCCGAAGGTATGATGCTTGGTATGACGAAATCGAAGATCGCCGTCACCCTCCCACGGCAGCTTGTCGCTCACGCCCGGCGCGCCGTCAGGACAGGGCGAGCCACGAGTGTGAGTGCGTATGTCAGCTCGGCGCTCGAGGAGAAGGCCAAGCTCGACGATCTTGCAGCGCTACTCGACGAGATGCTCAGAGAGAGCGGTGGACCGTTGACGGCGGCCGAGCGGCGTGCGGCAGCGAAGATGATTGGCAAGCGACGCTCGCGACAGGCCGCATGACTGGCATCACACTCGACACGGGTGCGCTCATCGCTTTCGATCGCAACGACCGAAAAGTCGTAGCCGCCCTTCGGCTCGCGCTCGAAGAGGGAGTGATCAGCGACAATTACTTCTGCCGGGTGGCGACAATTACTTTTGCCGGTCGGCGCCGACCTGACGGCGCGTGGGAGACTGCCTGTCCGAAGCTCCGGACGGGTGCTGGGGCTCAATGGAGTCCCAATGGTGACCGACGCG
>JBBSFE010000044.1:0-42430 GCA_038239005.1 Polyangiales bacterium | reverse complement strand
CCGGAATCATCTGCGAGCGGAGAACGACAGCCACGCCTCGTCGTAACACGCGAGCCGCGCGCGCGGCCTTAGCGCGGAGACACGACGATCCAGCCTGGATCGCGAGCATTCGCGATTCTTCTCGCGGTTGGCAGCAAGCGTCCGGGGTTTGGCAGCTCTTGTCCCGGCACACGCGTTGCTCGGGCCGAAGCATGAAGTCGAGGCTTGCTGCGCTCTTGATCCTCTTCGCGTCCGCGCCCGCGTCTGCGGACGTCATCCAACCATACCCGGGCATGACGCTCGTCACGCACCCATCGTCGGCGATGGTCATCGCGAACCTCTGCACGCCTGGCGTGTCGATGCGCGCCACGCGATACGCCGAATGACAAGCGACGCCGCAGCAATGGGGACAAGGCGTAGGCGTGCAGGCCGCAATCAACGCCGACTTTTTCGACTTCCCCGGATGGAGCTACGTGCTCGTGCGTGCGCGCGGCGCCGGCGAAGAGTGGCCGCCGCAAGCGGAGCTTCTCGAGCAGCCTTCCGGGTATTGGCAATTCGGCCAGAATATTTCAGGCATCCAACCGAGCTCGCTCGTTTCGCCGCCGCCGGGAGTGACCGAGGTAGTTGGTGCATACGATCCGATCATCGGATTTGGCGCGCCGGTCGATCAAAGCGGTGATCCATTCATGCAGGAGCTTCACCGACGAAGCGGCATCGGTCTCAGTTGGGATTCGGCGACCATCTACCTCTATGCGTCGAACGCCGCCATCGACGGCAACGGAATGGCGAACGAAATGATCGCGCTCGCCGCCGAAGCGGGCGCGCCTGCGATCGCGTTCGCGACCAATCAAGATGGTGGCGGCTCGTCGCAGCTCTATGTTCAAGGTTTTGGTCAGGTGATCGACAGCGGTCGGCAGGTGATCGATCACCTCGGGATTTACGCGTCTGGCGCCGGGCCCGCGCCGAACTGTCCGAATCGTCCGCCCGTCGGGTGGCTCGACGGCGTCGCGTGCAGTGGCTTTGCTGGTTGGGCGCAAGATCCAGACGAGCCGAAGAAGAGCCTCGACGTGCATTTCTATTTCGATGGTCCCGCGGGCGCGCCGCAAGCGCGCGGCCCCTTCGTCGTTCACGCCGATGTCTCGCGCCCGGATTTGTGCACGGCGCTCGGCTCGTGCACGCATGCGTTCACGCCGCTTCCGCCACCGGCGATGCTCGACGGCAAACCGCACGAGGTTCACGCCTATGGCATCGACTCGCACGGCGGAACGAACGCTGAGCTCGCACAAAGCCCGCGCACGATGACGTGCAATCCGCCCGCGGTGCATGGCGCCAAGCGTTGGATCAGCTCGCCCGCCGTGCT
Source organism: Polyangiales bacterium (assembly GCA_038239005.1). Classification (GTDB taxonomy): domain Bacteria; phylum Myxococcota_A; class Polyangia; order Polyangiales; family Polyangiaceae; genus DASXHD01. Next base: position 41,091 of record JBBSFE010000044.1, on the reverse strand, counting down.
CGCCACGTGGCATCTCGGACCGCTCGATGTGATGCCGGTCCCCGAAGTGACGCTTCACGGGCTCCGCGAGCTCGAGCAGCTCCCCGATGCGCCCGTGCTACTGCGCGCCGACGACGGCTCGCCGGAAGTGTGGGTCGCCGACGGGCGTGTGAAGCGGCACATCGTCGATCCCTCGGTCGCTGCGGCTTGGCGCTTCGATCTCGGCGCCGCGGTCGTGCGACCGGCGATCGAAATCGAGCGCATGCCGACAGGCCTTCCGCTTCCGTCGCGACCGCTCGCGATTCAAGCACGCGGACCCGAGATTTACCTCGTCGACGATGTCGTGGAGAGCGGCGTGCTCGATGGGGGCGTGACGCCCATCGACGAGCAAGGCGACGCCTCCGGATGCAGCTGCCACGTCGCGCGTTCGAGCGACTCGGGTGCGCCGTTCAGTCTCGTGCTCGTAGGCCTCGCAGCAGCACGCTTTCGTAAGCGTCGACCATCCGCGCAATCGTGAAACGCTCGGCGACGCGCGCGTGTGCAGCGCGACCGAGACGCTCGGCGAGATCGCCATCACGCGCGAGCCGCGCGAGCGCTTCCGCAAGCGCGTCATGATCACCGCGCCCGACGAGAAGACCACACCGATCTCCATCGAGCGCATCGGAGGCGCCACCCGCGTCGGTTGCCGCGATCGGCAGGCCGGCGGCCATCGCTTCGAGGAGCGCGTTCGGGCAGCCCTCGGGCTCCGATACCATTGCGAATGCATCGAGGTCAGCGAGAAACGCGGGCGCATCGACCTCACCCACGAATTCGATCGGGAGATCGCTCGCGCTCGCACGAAGCTCCGCTGCGTACGCTTCGTCAGCGCGCGCGATGCGGCCCGCGATGCGCAACGTGCACTTCCTCGGAAGTCGACGCATCGCTGCGATGAGCTGCTCGAGCTTCTTGTCGGGCGAAATGCGCGCGAGCGTTCCGATCATGAAGCGCTCTCCACGCGGACGCCGCACTGGGCACACCGCCGATACGGGCACACCATTCGGAATCAACGTGACCGGAACGCCGAGCGTGTCTCGAGCGCGCTCCGCCTCGCCCGCGAATTTCACGACGACGCCATCGAGGAGTGTTCCGTAGTCCCGAGGCTGGAAATAGGGCAGATCCGCGCGGGGCGCCGCGAAGTAGCGCGACATCTCGGCGAAGTACATTTCGCCGGGGCTCACGTCGTGCAGCGCGCACGAGGCGAGCTCGTCGGCGATGAGCATCTTCAAGAGCGGGATCACGTTCCAAAACACGACGCGTGCGGCGCCGCGCGAGCGAACGAAGCTCGCCACCGCGGACGCCGTGACTTCGGCGTCGCACGTGCCTGCGCGAGGCGCGACACCAACGGGAATGTGAGCTTCGAGCTCCGTTCGCCAAGGCGACGGGAAACCTCGTTGCTCTTGCACGACCGCCGCCGCGACCTCGTGCCCACGAGCATGGAGCTCGAGCAAGAGACGGCGTGCGCTCGCTTGCGCACCACCCGTCGCGAAATTGTTGATGACGAGCACGAGGCCAGGCGCCGATGTCGCACGCGCGAGCGCAGCACCGCGATATGCGCGCGCGTGGCGTCGTGCGCCTGCGTCACGCTCGAACGATCGCGCGAGTATCGGGCGTTTCGACGAGAGCGCGCGCACGATTGCGCCGGCGAGCGCCGCGGGCGTTCCGGCTGCGACGACGTACCCATCGTGGGTCTGCGCGAGCTCGCGCGAACCGCCAACATCCGTCGTGACGACGGGAACGCCGGCGGCGAGAGCCTCGAGCTGCACCACGCTCATCCCTTCGTACGTGCTCGTCGTGAGAAGCGCGTCGGCGGCGGCGTAGAGTGATGATGTGTCGCGCTGCGAGCCAATACGGCGCACGAAGGGCGAGAGGGCGTGACGCGCAATGGCGGCGTCGATGGCGCGGCTCGCTGTCTCTCCGTCGTCACCGGGCATCGGCGCGCCCGCGATGACGAGGCGTGCGTCTCGTGTCTCGCGCACCACGGAGAGCGTTTCTACAGCCAAATCCAGGCGTTTTTGCGACCGCGGGTTGGCGACGCACAAAATCATGAGCGCATCATCCGGCACTTCGAGCTCGCGTCGCGTCGCGTTTCGATCGCGCGGCGTCGTCGGCGCGAGGCTCACGAAATTCGGTGCGACGCGCGCGGCGTCTAGGAGCCCTTCGCGAACGCGCCACGAGCAAGCAAGTGTGAGCGCGACGTCCTCGTGCGTGACGGCATCGAAACCTTCGGGCCAGCGCGCGCGATCGTTGTGCACTGTGACCACGATGGGGATCTCATGCGCCGCCAGCGTGGCGAGCTCTTCACGACCGAACAGATGCGTGTGAATCACGTCCGCGCCGAACATTCGCGCGCATTGGGCGAGCTCTTCGATGCGCGCACGCGAAGAGGGCGCGGTCAGAAAAATCGTATCGGGCGGTGGCTCATGACCGACGACGCGCGCGTCCATGACGACGAGCCTCGCTTCGACGCCGCGATCGCGAAGCCCCGTGACGAGATCGATGGCGATCCTCTCGGCGCCGCCACGATGAAGCGCGGTGATTGCGACGAGCGCGCGAAGCCGCGTATCGAATCCGACGTCGAGCGCGTGAAGACGCACCGCGCGGTGGGCCCCAACACGTGCGAGCTTCCATGCGTCATCGAGCGATGGCAATGCCGATGGCTCCTCGCAGAAAAGGCTTACGACGCGCGGCGTTTCGACATCCACGCCCAGCGAATCCAAATCGCCGGCAGTCTCGACGAGCAAGGCCTCCCACGTGCGATCACCGCGTGTTGCTCCGAACGCGAGAAGTGGCTTTCCCGTCGCGCTAGAAACGATCGCCGGCGCGTCGAAGCACCAAGCGCCTGCTTCGATGAACCAAACACCCCGCTCGGTATCGCGAAGCGCGTCACCAGGCGCGAGCCCCAAGCGCGCGAGCGAGCGCGTCGTGCGCGCTACGAGCAGCGGATCGTCGCCGACGATCTCAATACGCACTTGGGAAGCCGCCGAACACCTCACTGTTCGACGACGCGGGTCCAGAGCTCGGCGGCGACTCGCCCACGAGCACGGCTCCCGCTTCGCTGATGCTCGTGATGCGCACGCCCGTGGGCGTCGACCCCGTGTAGACGAATGTTCGCACGCCGACGGCCGTGGCGCTTCCCGGCATCCATCCGCTCGTTTGCGTGCGCACTTCGTACTTGATGACGGCACCCTCGTGGAACGTGCCGACGATGAAGAAGCCATCGCTTGTGATTTTGGTGACGGCTTGCGGCGCCTGATTCCGACGCACAAGAAGCACGATCACGACAACGATGACGGCGATGCCGCAGGCAACGAGCGCGAGGACGATGAGCGGTACCATCGCCCGCGAGAATACTCGAAACGCGTCAGACGTCGGTGAGCTTGACGCGCTTGTTACCGATGACCGCCGTAATCTCGATTTGCCCACCAAGCGCCTCGACGTAGCGCCGAAGCGTCGAGATGCGATGGTCCGCGCGGCTCTCGAGGCGCGAGAGCTCCGATTGCGTCATGTCGGCGACGACGGCGAGCTCGGCCTGCGTCACGTCGAGATCTTGCCGGAGCTCGCGCAGCGTGAGCTTGCGAACTTCCTCGGCCGCGCGCGTCGACACTTTCGCCGCAGCCTGCGGCGTGAGGCGTGCCGCTCTGACGGATTTCCACGTGCGGGTGGTCATCGTTCGCTCCGCTCTTCGACTGGAAGCGTGCCGAGCGTGAACTCTTTCCACATGCGCTCCGCGAGACGCACCGCATCTCCGTAGAACGTGCGATTGAGTCGCTCGCCGACGGCGATGAGCGCCGTCTCTTTGGCGACGTCGACGCCGTAGAGAATGCGAAACCCAGGAGCGGGCAAACGATGTGCGAGCTCGCGAACCGCAAGCGAGTGCGCAGGAACGTCGGTAACGGCGAAGCCCGCGGCGGTGAGCGCCTCGAAGTAGAGCTCGCGCACCTCGTGACATGCCGCGCCGACGCTGGTGTGCGTCTTCGTGCGAAGTGCGAGCGCCCAACGCGCGCGCGGGTCGGCAGCGCGCTTGATTCGTTTGACGGCATCGAGCACGGCGGTGGCCTTCGCCGGTTCGAGGCGCGTGACGCGCTTTGCGAAGCGCGGCGCTTGGAGACGCTCGAGCACGTTGTGGACGTAGTCGCGAAACTCTCCCCAAGCCTCGAGCTCCCACGCAATGGCGTTCGACTGTGAGAACAGCGCAGCGATCGGGTGCTCGTACCAGAGGAGCGATTCGCGACTGCCTGGAGCAGAGCGATCGGGCCCGAGCTGTTCGATGACGTCCAGACAGGTTGCGGCGTCCTCCGCGGTGGCGTCGTCGAGGGACGCAAACCACGCGGCGAATTCGGCCGATACGAGGAGCTTCAACATGTCCCCATGATGCATCGTGATACATATGTTTTCAAAGACATATTATGGCGGCCAAGGCGCGGATGACCGCATCGCGATCGGAAATGCCACAGCGAAGCTCTATGTAAATGCCGTTGCGCCCTTGTGCGAAGCGGATGCACGATGGCCGAACGATGCGCATTCCGCGAGTTGGGCTCGGTCTCGTCGTCGCGCTCGCCACGACCCCGACTTGGGCGCAAGAGCAGCTCACGGTCGAAGACGCCGTGTCGCTCGCTTTGAGCCGCAACGAGCGCGCGAAAATTTCGAACCTCAACGTCACCTCCGCGGAGGCAGGCGTCGCCCGCGCGCGCACCGCGTTTTTTCCGACCGTGATCGCCGGCGGCACCTACACGCAAAGCCCCGACGACGTCGTCGCGGCCGGCAAGAATGCGTACTCCACCGTCGCGACCGTCACCATCAGCCAACCCATTCTCAATGCGTCGGCGTTTCCGCTCTACGCGCAATCGAAGCGTCTGCTCGACGGGCAAGTCGCACAAACCGTGGACGACAAACGCCAGCTCGCGTTCGACGCCGCCAAAGCATTTTTCGCCGCTCTCGTCGCAGACGACGTCCTTGCCGCAGCCAACAAACGCCTCGACACCGCAAAGTCGAACTTCGCCGACACGCAAGCACGCTCGCAAGCGGGGCTCGTCAGCACGAACGACGTATCGCGCGCACAAATCGATCTCGCAAACGCAGTTCGCGAGGTCGAGAACGACAAGGGCGTCTCACAAGTCGCGTACGTCACCCTCGCGTTCACCATCAACGCGCCAGTTTCGGCAAAGCTCGCTCTGCCCACGACGCTTCTCGCTGCGGGCCGCGCAACCATTCCGACCATCGAAGGTCTCTTGCGTGTCGCGATTGCGCATCGCCCGGACCTCACATCGAAGCGTCACCTCGCGGTCGCCGCGCACGACTTCGCCGACGAACCTCTCCTTCGTCTCGTGCCGACGTTGAGTCTCGGCGCGACGTTCAGAGTTTCGAGCGACGAAACGCTCGTCGGTCACGGTTTTTACAACAACGAATTTTTGACAGCGACGCTCTCGTGGCCGCTCTTCGACGCCGGCATTCGTTACGCCGACAAGCGCGCGCGTGATGCGCAAGCCACCATCGCCGATCTCACCGTCGATGCGCTCATCCGCTCCGTCGATGCGCAAGTTCGCAGCGCCGCGTTCGGTCTCGTCGCCGCGCAGAACGCGCTCGGTGCGGCGCAGCAAGCGCGCGATGCGGCCAAGCAGAGCGCAGACGAAACGGCCATCCTCTACAAGCAGGGCCTCGCGAAGGCGATCGAGCTCGTCGACGCCAACGACTCACGGTTTCTCGCGGATGTGAGCTACGCGAGCTCCGAGAACTCGGTCGCGCTTGCGTATCTCGGCCTCCGGCAAGCCCTCGGGCTCGATCCGATTGGGACCACGCTCGAATGAAGCGCCTCCTTTTGATGTTGTTGCTCGTCGGCGCTTGCTCGAAGGTCGATCCGCAAGCCGGCAAGGCGCACAAGCTCGAGTACGCCGTGCAAGTCGCGCCGCTGCAAAAGCGACACGTGCAATACGCCGTGACGGCACCGGGCAGCATCGACGCATTCCAACAAGTGCAGATCACCGCACGTGTCGCAGGCGCGGTCGATCGCGTTTCGTTCGTCGAGGGGCAGAACGTGAAGGCGGGCGACGTGCTCGCCACGATCGAGAGCGATCGCTACCAAGTCGCCGTCGACCAATCCCATGCGGCGCTTGCCAAAGCGAGCGCGACGCAAAAATCACAAGAGGCCGAGCTCACGCGAAGGCAAAACGCTTCGAGCACGAACCCGGGCCTCATCACGCGCGAGGAAATCGAGCAACACGAGACGAGCGTCGCCACCGCCAAGGCCGACGTCGCTGCGGCAAACCAAAACGTTCGCGTCGCGCTCCTCAACTTGCGCGACTCGTACGTGAAAGCGCCGATCGAAGGCGTCGTGCAGACGCGCACGGTGCAAACCGGGCAGTACTTGCAGCCGGGCGCCGTGCTCGCAACGATTTTGCAGCGCGATCCGTTGCTCCTCCGGTTCTCGGTCTCCGAGCAGGACGCACCACGTCTCAAGGCCGGCATGCCAGCAAAGCTCCAGCTTCGCGAGAGCCCGCGCGAGTTCGATGCCACCATCACGCTCGTTGCTGGAGCCGCCGACATGCAAACCCGTCTCGTCGCGGTCACGGCGCAAATCGATCCGACGGAGCACCAATACTGGCTGCGGCCAGGAGCATTTTGCGAAGTGCGCGTTCCCGTCGGCGACGCCCGCGACGCCATTGTCGTGCCGACGATGAGCGTTCAACCGACCGAGAAGGGCAACGTCATCTACGTCGTCGACAGCAAGAACATCGCGCACGCGAAGGTCGTCGAGCTCGGCATGCACACACCCGACGGCAACGTCGAGGTCACGCGCGGCGTCGAAGAAGGCGAGCAAGTCGTCGTGCGCGGCATCGAGCCACTCAGCGACGGCGCGCCCGTGAAGGTGACGGATCACACCACGCTGGACGCGCTCATCGACGGCGGCGCAACGCCCGTCGGCGGCAGTGGCGGAGGCGGCAGTGGCGGAGGTGGCGGTGCGGCCGGCGATACATCCGCCGCGCCCGCTGGAAGCCACAAGCGAGGCACTCATTAATATCACCGACATCTGCCTCCGCCGACCCGTCTTCGCGTGGATGATCATGGCGGGGACGATCCTCTTCGGCATTTTGTCGGTCATGAAGATCGGCGTCAGTCAATTCCCCGACGTCGACAACCCCACGGTCTCGGTGAGCGTGTCGTGGCCCGGCGCGTCTCCGGAAGACGTCGAGACCGGCATCATCAATCCGATCGAAGACGCCATCTCGCAGGTCACGGGCGTGCAAGAAATCACGTCGTCGTCGAAGCAAGGCTCCGCGCGCGTCACCGCGACGTTCGACATCTCGCGCAACATCGACCTCGCGCTCCAAGACATCCAAGCGAAAATCGCCCAGGCGCAGCGGCAAATGCCATCCACCGCGCAGCCGCCCGTCGTCTCGAAGAGCAACCCAGACGATCAACCGATCATCACGGTCGGCGTCTCCGGTCCGTTCGCGCGAAAGCTCCTTGCCGACATCGCGCGCTACCAAATTCAAGATCGCCTTCAAACCGTGCCGGGCGTCGGCCAGGTCACGATGATGGGCTATCTCGATCGCAACGTTCGCATTTGGATCGACGCCGACAAGCTCATCGCCACCGGCACCGTCGTCACCGACATCACGACGGCGCTCACGAAGCAGCACGTTACGTCGTCGGGCGGTCAGATGGAGAACGGCCAGCGCTCGCTCGACGTGCGTGTCTTGGGCGAGGCCGCCGATTTGCAAACGCTCCGCGACATCGTCATTCGCAAGATCGGCGCTTCGGAGGTGCACCTCGGCGACGTCGCGCTCATCGAAGACGGCTTCCAAGACGTCACGACCGTTGCGCGGTCGAACGGCGTGCCCGTCCAAGCGATGGGCATCTTGAAGCAGCCCGGCTCGAACGCCGTCGGCGTCGCCAAAGCGGTGCGCGCCGCACTCGCCGACGTTCAAAAGAGCGTTCCCGAAGGCATGAAGATCGAGGTCCTCTTCGACACGACGGGGTTCATCGAAGAGTCCGTCAAAGAGATCGCGCTCGAGTTCGTGTTGGCCGTCGTGCTCACCGCGGGCGTTTGCTGGCTCTTTCTCGGCTCGCTCTCGGCGACGATGAACGTCCTCTTTGCGATTCCGATGTCGCTCCTCGGAACGATCGCCGTCCTCTACTTCGCCGGGTACACGCTCAACACGTTCACGCTTCTCGGACTGTCGCTTGCCGTCGGCCTCGTCGTCGACGGCGCCGTCATGGTCATGGAAAATATTTTCAGACACGCCGAGATGGGAAAGGATCGTGTCGCGGCCGCGAGCGAAGGCACGAAAGAGATCACGTTCGCTGCGCTTGCCGCGACGATCGCCGTCATCGCCATCTTCTTGCCCGTCGCATTCATGTCCGGCGTCATCGGGAAATTCTTTTTGCAATTCGGCGTCACGCTCTCCGTTGCAGTTGCGATTTCGTACATCGAAGCCATCACGCTCGCGCCTGCACGCTGCGCGGCAATGCTGTCGAACACACACACCGTCAAAGAGCGCCTCCCCGATCGCGCTTTCGCCGCGCTCTCACGAGCCTACGGGCGAACGCTCGACCGGGCGCTTCGCTACCCGTGGCTCGTGCTAGCGATTGGCGTCGGCGTCCTCGCGGTGTCGGGCGTCGTGGCTTCGCGCATCAAGCAAGAGTTCGTGCCCTCACAAGATCAGAGTCGCCTCGCCGTGAAGCTCACGACGGCCATCGGCGCCGACCTCGCCGAAACGGATCGCCTGACGACGCGCGCCGAAGAAATCCTGCGAAAACACCCAGAAATCGACCGAATCCTGACGAACGTCAACGTCGGGAGCGCGCAGCTTTCGCTGACACTCGTCGAGCCTGGCAAACGCAATGTCACGCAATCGGAATTCTCCGCGACCATTCGACGCGAGCTCGGATCGCTCCCCGGCCTGCGTGCGTCCGTCCAAGATTTGTCGCAGCAAGGGTTCGCGGGGCAGCGCGGCTATCCCGTCGAGTTTTCCGTGCGCGGGAGCGACTGGCCCACGCTCATCAAGCTCGCAACGGATCTGAAACGCAAAGCGGTCGAGTCCGGCCTCGTTGTCGACATCGACAGTGACTACCAGCTCGGCGCACCGCAGCTCACCATCGCGCCCGACCGCGCGCGCGCGAGCGACGTCAGCATCAACGTCCAAGACATCGCGACCACGGTGAGCGCGCTCATCGGCGGCGTCATCGTCGGGCAATACTCGACCGCGGGTCGCCGCATGGACATTCGCATGCGCCTCCTCGCGGCTCAGCGCACTCGCCCCGAAGACTTGAGCATGCTCCGTGTGCGCACCTCGACGTCGAACGTGAACACCACGACAACGATGACGACGACGAACCTCATCCCGCTTTCGTCCGTCGTCATCACGAAGGAGCAGCCGGAGCTTCAATCGATCAACCACGCCGATCGACAGCGCGCGATCCGCATCTACGGCAACGTCGCGCCGGGTCACTCGCAAAGCGACGCGCTCGCGTTCGTCGCGCAGCTCGGCAAGGACGCACCACCGGGTTGTGCTGTCGTGATGAGCGGCCAGAGCTCGCAATTCGGCGAATCGATGACGAGCCTCATTTTTGCCCTGATCGTTGGCATTTTGGTCGCGTACATGGTGCTCGCGTCGCAGTTCAATTCGCTGCTCCACCCCATCACGGTGCTCACGATTCTCCCGCTCTCGCTCGCAGGTGCGATGTTCGCGCTCTTTGCCGCCGGCAAGACGCTCAACGTCTTCAGCATGATTGGGCTCTTGCTCTTGATGGGCATCGTGAAGAAAAATTCGATCATCTTGGTCGACTACGCCAATGAGGTGCGCGAGCACGAGCACCTCGACGCCACCGAAGCGATGAAGCGCGCCGGGCCCGTGCGCTTGCGACCGATCTTGATGACGGCCGTCGCAACGCTGATGGCCGCCGTGCCTTCTGCGATGGGGCTCGGGCCAGGAGCGGAGACGCGTGGGCCGATGGCCGATGCGATTATTGGCGGTTTGATTTTGTCGACGGCGTTGAGCTTGTTCGTCGTGCCGGCGTTCTACGTGCTGACCGATCGCGCCAAGCAGCGCCTCGTGCGTCGCAAAGACGCAACGCCCGCTCCGGTTCACGCCGGCGCGAGCTAAGCCGGATGGCGCGCGCCGTACTCGTGATCGCCGACATCGGCGGATACACGCGCTTCATGAAAGTGCATCCGTCATCGACGGCGCAGGTCGCAAACTGAAGCTCGCCGAGCTCGAAGGCGACGCCGCATTTTTCTACGCGAACGAGCTTTCAATCAACCGCCTGCCTCGGCACAACGCGGACGTTCTACGGCGAGATCGACGCCATCGCGGGGCCGCATACGATCGACGTCGTGCCTTCGTTTTGGGCCCCGCTCGAATCCAAGTCGCCGAGGCCCTCCGCGATGCCGCCGTCTGGTAACCTCGAGCCATGAAGCGATTCGCGCTCGTTCTCGCGGGTCTTCCGCTCGTCGCGGCTTGCGGATCGGCGCCCGACAGCGGCGACGCAGGCACCGATGGCGGCGTCGGCAATGACGCGATCACATCCGACGACTCGCCCGCACAGAGCCTCGATCACTATGGGCCTTGGGCTGGGGCTTATGCCGACCCCACATTTTTTCCGATCAGCGTTTGGCTCCAGGATCCCAGCCTCGCCGCGCAATACCAAGCGATCGGCGTGAACCAATACATCGGCCTCTATAACGGCCCAACGTCAGGCGACCTCACGACGCTCACGACCGCGAACATGCCGGCGTATTGCGATCAAAATTCCGTCGGACTCGCGAACCTCGGGAGCAAAGCGATCGCCGGCTGGACACAAGAAGACGAGCCCGACAACGCGCAGCCCGACGGCAAAGGCGGATACGGGCCGTGCATTTCGCCGACGACGATTCAAAACCTCTACCAAACGATGAAGACCAAAGACCCATCGCGGCCTGTCTTCTTGAACGTCGGCCAAGGCGTCGCCAATGACGCGTGGGTCGGGCGCGGAAGCTGCTCGGGGCAAGCTTCGGACTACGCGGAGTACGCGAAGGGCTGCGACATCATTTCGTTCGACGTCTACCCGATCAACAGCGGCCTCGACATCACGCTCGTCGCGACCGGCGTCGACCGACTCGGGCAAGACGTGAATCACATGAAGCACGTGTGGAACTGGATCGAGTGCACCCAGATCGACGCGGCCAACACGAAGCCCACGACCGATCAGGTGAAGGCCGAAGTGTGGATGTCGATCATTCACGGTTCGACTGGCATTGGTTACTTCGTTCACAAGTTCACGCCGACCGAGGACGATCACGAGCTACTCGACGACGCGCCCATGAAGGCCGCTGTCATGGCGATCGATCAGCAAGTTCACGATCTCGCGCCCGCGCTGAATACGCCGCCGATCACGAATGCGGTCACGGTTGCATCGCCCGGCAAGGTCGACACGCTCGTGCTTCGTCAGGGCGGCAAGCTCTACGTGCTCGCGGTGTCGATGACGAACGGCACGACGACCGCCACATTCACGCTCACCCACGACAACATGACGACCGCTACGGTGCTTGGCGAGACGCGCACGGTGCCGGTCGCACAAAGCGCATTTCAGGATTCGTTTTCCGCATACGCCGCGCACCTCTATTCGATTCAGTGAATCCGCGATTCATGCTCATCGCGATCGCGCTCGCTTGCGGGCCGACTGCGAACACATCGAAGACGACGCCGGCTCCGCCCCCGCGCACCGATCGTTGGTCGAAGCTCGGCTTCGAAGATCGGCACTCGGTCATGACGTTCACGGTGCTTCCGAACATGGCGCGCACGTGGCGTGATTTCCAAAAGACACCGAGCCCCGAGATGACGTGCCGCACATGCCACGGCAAGGACGCCGAAGCGAACGACTACAAGATGCCGAACCCGAGCCTTCCGCACATCGATCCGGCGCATCCGCCGCCTGGCCCGATGACCGAGTTCATGAAGACGCGAATGGTTCCGGACATGATCAACCTGCTCGGCGCGAGCGCGGAGCATTTCGGATGCAACACGTGTCACGTCAAATGATTTCGCGACGCGCGCTCCTCGCTGGCGCCGCGAGCGCGGCTGCGCTTGCCATGACGCGGCGCGCGTTTGCTGGGAGCGGGCCGATGCCGTGCGGGTTCGTCGGTCACGGATCGCCCTTTTTAGCGGTCGATCCAGTGCGCGGCGCGGAGCTGCGAAAATGGGGCGCGGCGCTTCCGAAGCCCACGGGCATCGTCACGCTGACGCCGCACTATCGATCACGTGGTGTGCGCATCGGTCATGTCGGCAAAGGTCATGCGTTGCGATCGTTTCCCGCGGGGCTCGGCGCGCGGGTGCCCGAGTCCGAGTACGCGTCGCCCGACAACGCTGCGCTCGCGAAGACCGTCGCCGATTTGCTCGCGCCGCTCGAGCCCACATTCGACGAAGCGCGCGCCGGGTTCGATCACACGACGTGGATGCCGCTCATGCACATGTTTCCGCGCGCGGACGTTCCGGTCGTGGAGATTGCGCTGCCCTTCATGAAGGACGAAGAGCTCCTCGCGCTCGGCAAGCGTCTCTCGCTTCTTCGCCATGAAGGCACGTTCATCCTCGCGAGCGGAAGCGCGACGCACAACCTCGCGAGCATCGGCAGCCCGCCCGCACCGTGGGCCGAAGCGTTCGATGCGTGGCTCGCAAAGACCATCGCCGCGCGAGACGTGGCCGCGCTCGTCGATTGGCGCGCGCAAGCTCCATCGGCCGAGCTCGCGCATCCCGACGACGGCGGCCACTACCGCGTGATGCTCGTGGCGCTCGGCGCAGTCGCCCGCGACCGCACCTTCGGGGCCGCGACCTTCCCAGTCGAGGGGTTTGAAGGGGGCACGCAATCGAAGCGCTGCATCGAGCTTATTTAGCGCGAAACGCGAACGCCTCGCGGTTGTCACACAGTCGCTCCCCAGAAGTTTCAGCGAGCAGCCCATCAATCGCGGTATGAGGGCGGCGTGAAAAAAGCTCAGCAGTCCCTCCTTCTCCTCCTCGCTGCCATCGCTTTTGTTTTCATCCCCCGCGTCGTGCACGCACAGACGACGACGGATGCCGGCGCAGCGATCACGACTCATCCGCCTCCGCCCCCGCCGCCGCCTCCGCCGCCGCCTCCGCCTCCGCCTCCGCCCCCACCTCCGCCTCCGCCCCCGCCCCCGCAAGAGGTCCCGGCGGTCTCGATTTCCGTGACGTCGCTGAAGCTCCTACTCGACAAGAAAATCATCACGCAGGACGAGTACGACAGCGCCTTCCGCGACATCGCGGCGACCGCCGGCCACAAAGGCATGACCGACACGAACACGCTCGTGCTCGGAAAATTCGCGACGAGCATCTACGGGTTCGTCGAGGCCGACGCCATCCACGACTCGACGCAGTCGTTCGCCGAAGCACAGGGCAACGGGCTCGTCGCGCGCAACGAAGCGTTCGCGGGTCAACATGGTCGCCTCCAAGGCACGATTCGAAACTCGCGCCTCGGCATTCGCGTGAAGGCTCCCGAGTTTCACTCGATGCGCGTGAGCGCGCAGCTCGAAATGGACTTTTTGGGGAACCAACCCGTGCAGGCCTACCCGTCCGGAGGCGCATCTGGCGCGATCTCGGAAAACTCGTTCTACGTGAACCCCGAGTTTCGCGCGCGGCACATCAACTTGAAGCTCGAGACACCCATCCTCGACATTCTCGTCGGCCAATACTGGACGCTCTTCGGTTGGCAGCCGATGTACCACCCCAACACGGTCGAAATTCAGGGCATTCCGGGCGAGGTTTACGCCCGCCGGCCGCAAATCCGCATTTCGAAAATCGTCAAGACCGACGCCGCGCACTTCGAAGCCGCGATCGCCGCGCTGAACCCGGTGCAGCGCAACTCGGAAGCGCCCGAGATGCAGGCCGGTCTGAGGCTCGCGATCAATCACTGGAAAGGTCGCCGCACCGGCGGCAGCACGGGCACCGAGACTTCGCCCGCGTCGATCGGCGTGTCGGGCGATCTCAAATACGTGAAGCTCCCGAACTTCTCGGCCACGCCAACGAACACGACGGATCTCGTCGGCACGTCGATCGCGTTCGACACGTTCATCCCGATCATTCCGACGCACGACGACGGAAAATCCGGCAACAACTTGTCGTTCACCGGCGAGTTCTCGACTGGCTACGGCATGGCCGATCAGTTCTCGGGCCTCACGGGCGGCGTTGGTTTCCCCGCGCTTCCGAACCCGGGCGCGCTGAACCCCGCGCCGACCTATCCGCAGGACATCGACAACGGCATCGCGACATTCGACGCCGCAGGCACCATCCACTACGTGCAGTGGTACGCGGGCATCGTTGGCCTTCAGTATTATTTTCCGGGCGTTGGCGGAAAAATCTGGGTCGCGTTCAACTACTCGCACATGGAATCGCCGAACACCGCGCAATTTGGCGCCGCAGCGAAGGTTCGCACGCAGCTCGATTGGATCGACGGAAATTTCTTCGCCGAGCCCGCCCCGGGCTTCCGCCTCGGCCTGAGCTTCTCGCGCACGTACGACACCTACGGCGACAGCGGCAAGACAAGCACGCAATCCATCAACGACCGCGTTCAGGGCTCGGCGTTCTTCATCTTCTGAGCGCGCGTGTGCCAAGCCGCGCACGAGGAAGAAACGCGCGCGCAACGCGACGACAAATGTAGCCGTTCGCGGCGCACTGACCTGCTACCGAAAAGTTTCGAAAGCCCCACCGCGCTGGCACGCGCCTCAAATAGGTTGCGCCGCACTGGAGGGACTTCGAATGACAGCCACCTCGAAATACGTGGCCGCGATCGTCGCGGCTAGCTGCACCATCCTCACGAGTGCTGCGGCGCATGCCGTCACTTGCGACAATCTCGGTTCGGGCTTTCCCGGGATCGAGGTCAACATCGGCGGCTCGAGCGCCGCCAAACCGCTCATCAAACAGATTAGCGGCACGCTCGCAACCAAGGGAATTCGCGTCGTCTATTGGAAGCTCGGCTCGTGCGCCGGGCTCACCGACATCACGACGGCGACCAACGTCACCGGCACCGGAGCCGGAACGTACTGGGACGAGAGCAACAGCTTGAACGAGCTCGCATGTGACGCGCCTAGCGGCGGCACACCGCTCGACGTTGCTGCATCGGACGTTTACCCGTCGTCCTGCAACAACATCACGCTGCTCGGAACGCAGAAAGACTTCCACGACACCTCGCCCGTTCAGATCTTCAGCTTCATCGTCCCGCCGAGCTCGTCGAAGAACGTCATCAGCGAAGAAGCGGCGCAAGTCGTCTTCGGGTTTGGCGGCGCGACCTACGCGGTAACGCCGTGGACAGACCCGCTCTATATCTTCAAACGCGATCCGACGAAGTCGGGCTCGTACTCGATGCTTGCCAAGCTCCTCGCGTTCGATGCGTCGAGCAAAATCAAGGGGACCATCCCCGGCGCCGGCGACACGCAAGCCATCGTCGACGCGGTCTCGGCGTCCACGCAGTACGACAAGACCATCGGTGTCGTATCGGAGGACTACGCAGACCTCTACCGAACGAGCACGACCAAGCAGATCAAGATTCTCGCGTATCAGGACAAGGGCGCCGCGTGCGGCTTCTATCCTGATTCGTCGAAATCGACGTACGACAAGGTGAACGTCCGAACCGGTCTCTATCCGTTTTGGGGTCCGCTGCACTTCATCACGAGCGTCGATGGCGCCGCCAAGCCGACAAACGCGCAAGTTGCCGCGCTGCTGTCCTACTTCGAGTTGACGACCGTCGCGACGGCCGACGCGGGAATCACGCTCCTCGAAGCCGACAAGAAGACGATGATCGACAACATCGTCACGGCCTACACGATTCCGAACTGCGCGATGAAGGTCACGCGGTCGTCGGAAGTTGCGCCGCAAACGAAACCGGCTTCGTACGATCCGCCGGAACCGTGTGGTTGTTACTACGATTACAAAGTGAGCGGCGCGACGTCGTGCACCGTGTGCACAAACGATGGACCCTGCGGTAGCGGCAAGTGCCGTTACGGATACTGCGAGGCGAAGTGATGAAAAAGACAACCATCCTCGCCCTCGCCATCGCGGCGGCGCTTCCGTTCACCATGCTCGGCGCCTGCACGAGCGACGACAACGGCCAGACCGATAGCGGTCCGCAAAATCATCCCGACACCGGCACCGACTCTCCGGTGACGCAAGACACGGGAACGCAAGACACGAGCACCACGAACGACGCCGGCGTGGATGCGCCGAACGCGTGCGCGACCGGGCTCGTCTACGACAACACGGGCGTCCCCGGCTGGCCGACCAACGTTCCGACGCCATAGAGCTGCTCTCGTGAATGTGACGCGCGCGCGGCTGATCGGTCTCGTTTTGGCAGCCGTTTCGTGGCCGAACGCCGCGCGTGCGAGTGATGTGGACGATGATCTCGTCGTCGAATCGAAACCTGCTGCAACGACAAAGGCGACGGCAACGCCCACGAAGACGGACTGGCTCGAGAGTGTTCTCTCGCCCCTGTCCGTCGTCGCGTTCATGCAGACCGACATGCATGGGAGCGCGGCGTCGGAGGACGAGATCCAACAAGGCGGCGCGCTGCTCAACGAAGATCGCTTCGCGCTGAAGACCGCGCGCGTTCGCGTCGACGCATCGTGGACGTACGTTCATGGCCAGCTCGAGGTCGAAGCGAACACGACGAAGGGTCCGACGATTCGCCCGTATCACGTGTTCGGCGGCTTTCACGTTCCGAACCCGAAGGATCCAAACGGGCCTGCGCTCGCAGCGGCGAGCCTCGGGCTCTTCGATACGCCGTTTGGTTACGAAGGACCCGAATCACCGCGACTGCGATGGTTCATGGATCGCACGACGGCGTCGAAGGCGTTTTTCCCAGGCGTGCCCGATCTCGGACTTTGGGTGTATGGCGCGCTCGGGCCGTTTCGTTGGTCGTTCGCGGCGATGAACGGCGAGCCGCTCGACACCACGTATCAAGGCATCGCGCCCGTGAGCGCAAAGCAAGTCGTCATGCACTTCGGGTTCGACGCACACGCGCGTGACGATCTCGAGATCAGCGGCGGCATCTCTTCGCTTCGTGGTCGCGGGTTTCATCCAGGCGCAACATCCGGCAAGAACGTCATCACGTGGAACGACATCAACGAGGACGGCGCAATTCAACCCGCCGAGCTCGTCGGTCAATCGGCGACCGCATCCGCGCCGTCGCAGCTCTTCGATCGGTGGTCGATCGGCGCCGACATTCAGGCGCGCCTCAAAACAAAGCTCGGCATGTCGACGTTGTCCGCAGAGATGACGATTGGCCAAAACATGGACCGCGGCGTCTACATCGCCGATCCGGTCTTTCTCGGGCTCGACACGCGCGAGCTCGGTGCGTATGCGGCGCTCACGCAAGAGATCACCAAGTGGGCCGTGCTTGGTTTTCGTTTCGACTACTACGACCCAAACCTCGACGCGTTCGACAAGCGCGCGGGCACGCTCATCCCATCGCAGCAGTCGATCATGACGTTCTCGCCGCTCGTGGGTTTCGTGTTCCCCGGCGTGCTCGGGCACGGTGATCGCGCGTACGGAAAAGCGCGCCTCCTCTTTCAGTACGACTTCATCCGCGATCATCTCGCGCGGAGCACGCTCGGCATTCCCGCCGATCTCGGCAACGACGCCTGGACCGTGCGCCTTCAGGTGGAGCTGTGATGAAGCGTGCGCTCGCGCTCGTCGTGCTCGCGATGGCGTGTGATCGCGGGCTTCCGCGCACGCTCGGTCTCGACGAGCCCATTCGCGTTCACTTGGCGCAATTCATCCCGGGCGATCTTCCGGGCGCGCCGCCCGATGCAGGAAGCGGCGGCGCGAGCGTCACCGCGTTCGTGATCGCAGATCCGATCGTGCTTCCGGGCCAAGCGAACAAATCGATCAACGGGCGCGCCAACAAAGATGCGGTGTCGGTGGGATTGCGCTTCACCGATCTCGGCTCGGGCTGGTGGGTCCTCCCGGTCGGAACGGAGGACGCGCAGTTTCCCGGTGAGTTCACGTGGCAGGCCGTGAGCGATTTCAATCCGCTCTCCGCGCATGCACCGGGCAATCATCCCGTGCGCGTCGTTGCGATCGATGCGAACGGCAAGGCCGGCGACGAAGTCGAATTCACACTGTGTCTCGAGCCGTGGATTCCGGATTTCGGAGCGACGTGCAATCCGGCGAAGACGCCGCCGGCGCTCGTCATCTCGCTCTCGTGGGATTCACCTGTCGATGTCGACCTTGGCGTGATTGGCCCCGACGGCAAGCTCACGAACGCAAAGAGCCCGACGACCATCGCGCCGGATGCGGGCGTGCTCGACCCTACGAGCGGCGTGATCGATCGCGATTCACTCGGGACCTGCGTCGAAGACAGCTTGCGTCAGGAAGACCTCGTCTTCAAACAGGCGCCGCCCACGGGCACCGTGTTCGACGTCTACGCGAACTTGTTCGATGCGTGCGGCCAGCGCGGCGCCGCATACGTGGCGACGGTCTACACGTTCCCGAATGGCGCGCCCGTCGCCGGCCAAAGCGCGAAGGGCATCTTCACTTCGTACGACGCCAACGGCGGCGCCGGCTTCGGCACCTATCTCTTTTCGTACACGTTCTAGAAACACAATCGGAGGTCCCCGTGCTCGTTCATCGTCTGCTCAAGGTCGCTCTTCTCGGAAGCGAGTGGGTGATGTGGCTGCTGCTTGGTCTGAGCATTTTCTCGTTCGCCGCGATGGTCGAGCGCTTCGTCTACTTCGCGCGCCGCCGCGGCGACGTCGATGCGCTCTCGGATCGTCTTGCGTCGCTCATCGAAAGTGACGACGTCGACGGCGCCGAGAAGCTCCTCGCCGACAGCCCGACGATCGAAGCGCAAGTCGTTCTCGGCGCGCTCCATTGGGCACGCAGCGGCGCCGAGGCATTCTCCGATGCGGTCGAGAGTCAGCTTGGCAAGCGCAAGAAAGATCTCGAGCGCGGCATGAGCCTCCTCGGCACGCTCGGGTCCAACGCACCGTTCATCGGTCTCTTCGGCACGGTCATCGGCGTCATCGATGCGTTCCATCAGCTCGGCGCAGGCGCCGGCTCGAAGTCGTCGATGGACAACGTCATGGGCATGATCGGCGAGGCGCTCGTCGCAACCGGCGTCGGTCTCTTCGTCGCCATCCCAGCCGTCATTGCGTTCAACTTGGTTCAGAAGCGCATCGGCGAAATCGAGGGAAACATCGCGACGATGACCAAACAGGTCTCGGCGATCTTGAAGTCGCGCGATCACACGCCGCCACCGCCGAAAGTCTTCGAGCGGCACATGGCCTCCCACAATGGCGCCGCGATCGTAGGGGAGGCCGAATAATGGGCGCCGGGCTTGCGGTAGGTGGTGGCAAAAGGCAAGGCATCGTCGGCATCAACGTGACGCCGATGGTCGACGTCGTGCTCGTGCTGCTCGTGATCATGATGGTCTCGGCGACGTACATCGTCTCGCAGAGCTTGAAGGTGGAGCTGCCGAAGAGCGCCAGCACCGACGAGCAAGTCAGCATGGTCGCGGCAGTCGCCGTCGACAAAGACGGCAAACTCTTCTTCAACCAAAAGCCCGTCACGGAAGCCGAGCTCATCGAGAAGATTCGCGACGCTCACGCACAGAACGCCGAAGTGAACCTCGTCATTAGCGGCGACGCGCACGCGTTCCACGGAAGCATCGTGCACGTCATCGATCTCGCCAAACAAGAGGGCATCGTCAAGTTCGCGATCAACGTCGAGCGCGAGTGAACGCGTGAAACCGCGCACCAAGATCATGCTCGGCATCGTCGGGGGAAGCTTCTTGCTTCACCTCGCAGCGTGGTCGTTCGTGGGCGGCATCAAAGGCGAGCGCAAGCACGACATCATCGCGATCGAAATGGCCGACGCGAAAAAGAAGAAAGAAGAAAAGAAAGAGAAACCGAAGCCGCCGCCTATCGACGTGAAGCCGGAGAAGGCGAAGGTCGTCGCGCCGACGCCAAAAGTGGCGGAGCCAATCGCCGAGGCGTTGCCACCGCCCGATGCGCACGCGTCGAACATGAACGGGTTTGCCGATCTCGGGATCGGGCCGCTTTCGAACAGTGGCGGAGGCGGAGTCGCAGTCGGAGGCGGAGGCGGGGGCGGAGGTGGAGGCGGGCTAACGACGCCTGTCCCCACGGCGACGCAGCGTCACGTTTCGCTGGGTCCTCCCGCAAACGAGTGCGGCGATGAGCTCGTGAAGCCGAAGCTCGAGCACCAGATTCAGCCCGCCTACACACAAGAGGGACGACAAGCGAACGCCGAGGGCTCGGTGCAGCTCGAGATCACAGTCGACGCAAGCGGGCACGTCGTCTCCGTCAAAGTGCTTCACGGCCTCGGCTTCGGACTCGATGAAGCTGCAATCTCGGCCGCGCGCCAATGGACGTTTGCTCCCGCGACGAAGTGCGGCAAGGCCGTGCCGACGACCATCAAGGGGAAGGTCCGCTTCTCGCTGTCATGAGACGCGCAGCGACTCTGATCGTCGTGCTCGCGCTGACGCCTGCGATCGCACGCGCGGACGACGAGCTTCCCGGCTCGCAACATATCGGCACCGACCAAACGCAGACGCGCGTCATCGTGCCGCCGAAGCTCGTGAAGTTCGTCGAGGCTCCCTACCCCGAAAGCGCGAAGGCTTCGAACAAACAAGCGACGGTGACGCTCCAAATTGCGATCACCGAGTCGGGCAACGTCGCGCTAGTGCAAGTCGTCGAGTCGGCCGGGCAAGACTTCGACGACGCCGCGATGATCGCAGCCAAGCAATTCGTTTTCGACCCCGCGACGATCAATGGCAAGCCGGCGGCGGTGAAGATCACGTACCGATACGACTTCGTCATCCGCCAAGAGGTGAAGAAGAAGACGACGGCTGAATTCGCAGGCCAAGTCGTCGATCGCGTCACGAAGAAGCCGCTCGCGGGTGTTTCCGTGTCGCTCGACACCGGGCAAACAGCGACGACGGACGCGGAGGGAAAGTTTTCGATTCCCGACGTCGTCCCCGGCACGCACACGATCACGCTCTCGGGCGACAAGCTCACGCCGATCGGAACGCAGGAAACGTTCGAGGCCGCGAAAAAGCTCGAGGCAACATACGACGTCGAGCTCAAGTCATCGACACCAAGCGACGACGACAGCGATTTCGAAATCGTCGTGACAGCGCCGCGCATCGGCAAGCAAGTGGTGTCGACGGAAATCACCGCGCAGGAAGCGAGCCGCGTTCCCGGGACGCAAGGCGACGTGCTCAAAGTCGTCGAGAGCATGCCTGGCGTCGCGCGACCCGCGGTCGGCTCGGGCGCAATCGTCGTGTGGGGTGCGGCGCCGGAGGACACCGGAGTCTACGTCGATGGCGTTCGCGTGCCGCGGCTCTATCACGACGGCGGGTATCGCTCGATCATCCACCCCGACCTCGTGAAATCCGTCGAGCTCGTTCCCGGCGGCTTCGGCGCGCAATACGGTCGCGGGCTGGGAGGCTTGATTCACGTCTCGCTTCGGCCGCTCGACGACGAGAAAGTCCACGGCTCGCTCGCGGCCGACATCATCGACGCCGCCGCGGGTCTTCGCGGGCCACTGAGCGACAAAGTGCACTTCGCGGTCGCCGTTCGAAAAGGTTATTTGCGCGAAGTGGCCGATGCCGTTGCGTCGCCCGAGGTCGCGTCGCTCGTGCCGCTGCCGAACTTTTGGGATTCGCAAGCGCGCATCGAGTACGCGTTTTCGAAAAAGGAGAAGCTCGAGCTTGGCGGGCTCGTGTCGTTCGACCACACCGACCAAAATCTCTTCAACCCAGACCCATCGAAGAACAAAACCGAGTCGAAACAGCTCGTCTTCGGACGCGTGTGGGCGCGCTACACGAAGATCACCGACCACAACGACGCCATCTCGGTGCTGCCGTATTACGGCCACAACGATTCGTCGCTCGACCAGCACTTCGGCGGAACACCCACCGAGCTCGCGACGAATGCCGATGTCTTCGGATTCCGCGCGAGCTACCGCACGCAGCCCGCCAAGTGGCTGACGGTCTCGGTCGGACTCGATTCGGAGATCACGCAAAGCATCGTGCATCGATCGGGGTCGGTCACGTCGCCGCCGCGTGAGGGCGACATCTACGTGTTCGGGCAAGCGCCGTCGGCGCAGACGAACTCGGATGTCTGGAGCGCCATCATCGGAAGCTTTGCGCCTTATGTCGAAGCCGACGCGGCGCTCTTTTCGGGC
Source organism: Polyangiales bacterium (assembly GCA_038239005.1). GTDB lineage: Bacteria > Myxococcota_A > Polyangia > Polyangiales > Polyangiaceae > DASXHD01. The sequence goes on along the minus strand of JBBSFE010000044.1, from coordinate 18,886 downwards.
GCTCTCCACATCGTGCCGGGCATTCGCGTCGAGCCGTATCTGATCTCGGTCTCGAAGACGCTGCCGCAACAAGGAACGAACCCGAACATCGGATCGTTCGTCGAGGACACCGCGCTCGACCCACGCATTTCGGCGCGATGGGAAATCGCAAAGCGCGTCACCGTGAAGGGTGCGTTCGGCGTGTACCACCAAGCGCCCGCGGCCGACGACCTCTCGGCTGTGTTTGGCAATCCATCCCTTACTACATCGTTCGCGCGTCACTCGCTTGCGGGCGTCGCGTACAAGCTCACGAAGACGACCAACATCGAGGTCACGGGCTTCTACAACGTGATGGAAGATCTCGTCGCGCGGAATACGTCGGCGACACCCGCGCTCGCACGCGCTCTCTTGCAGGATGGAAGCGGCCGCGCATACGGCGTGCAGATGATGTTGCGCCAAGAGCAGATCGGCCCATTTTTCGGATGGATCAGCTACAGCATCTCGCGCAGCGAACGCCAAGACGCGCCCGGGCTCGCGTATCGCCCATTCGATTACGACCAAACGCACACGCTCACCGTCGTCGGTGCGCTCGACCTCGGCAAGGGTTGGGAGGTCGGCGCGCGTTTCCGCTTCTCGACCGGCTTTCCGCGAACGCCGGTCATCACGGGTTACGGCGACACGACCTACGGCGGCCAGCCCGTGTTCGGGGCGAAGAACTCCACGCGCATTCCGCCGTTCGCTCAGCTCGATGCACGCGTCGCCAAGCGTTTCAAAATTGCGAAGACCGAAGCCGAGATTTATCTCGACGTGCAAAACGTCACGAACACGATCAACCCCGAAGAGATCGTCTACAGCCCCGACTTCAAGACCAAGGGATACATCACGGGCCTGCCGATTTTGCCCGTCCTCGGAGCCAAATGGTCTTTCTGAACCGGAGCACACTCGCGCTCGCGCTCTTGCTCCTCATGCGGTGCAAGCCGGATCTCGGCGCACGCGAATCGCAGATCGCCGGCCCGCGCCTTCTCGCGATGCGCGCGACGCCGGCCGAAGGCGCACAAGGCGACGCGATCGTTTACGACGCGCTCGAGGTCGACCCGTCCGGTGAGGTCACGACGCCGATGGACTATGCATACTGCACACTTCGTAAATCGCTCGACAACCCCGATACCGTGTCGTTCGATTGTCTCGCGGCTTCGGGCACGGGCATCGTCGAGATCGGCGCGGGCAGCTCCGCGACGGGCACGGTGCCGAGCGACGCGTGTCGCAACTTCGGTCCCGATGTGCCCTTCGCGCAGCCGGGTCAGCCGCAAGGTCGTCCGGTCGATCCCGATTCGACAGGCGGATATTACCAACCACTGCGCCTCCTCTTCGGCAACGAGATCGACATCGGCCAATCGCGCATCGCGTGCGGCGTCGCGAACGCGCCGCTCGAAGCCGCCGCAAAATTTCGCGCGCAGTACCACATGAACACGAACCCACTCGTGCTCGATGTCACCGCGAATGGCGCATCGCTCACCCAAGACGCGAGCGCGCCGACAGCCCTTCCCGCTGGGTCGAACGTCACGCTCACGACGTCGTGGGCCACGTGCCCGGCAAGCGATGTGTGCGGCGATGGAATCTGCGGACCGGACGAATCCGTTACGGCGTGCGCGCAGGATTGCACGACGCCTGTCGGATGCAGCGGCGCCGAGCGATACCTCCATTACGATACGGTCGGCCAGCAGCTCACCGCGCTTCGCGAGACGATGAGCGTCGCGTGGTTCGTCACCGGCGGCTCGATGGCGTCCGATGGAACCGGCCGATTGGGCACCGATCTCGCGACGACGACGGACGACGTTCTCACGCTGCCGCAGGCTGGCCCGGTGCACGGCTGGGTGGTGCTTCGAGATGATCGGGGTGGCGTGGGGTGGCGTCGCTTCGAGATCGTCGCCCAATGACGAAGAGCAGGAACCCGAACGCAATCCACGCGATCTCTTTTGCGCGCTTCAAAAGCACGAACGCGGCGGCGCTCTCGTGCGGAACGCCGAGCATGCCGAGCGCGGTGGCGTAACCGAGATCTTGCACGCCGAGACCACCCGGAGCGAACGCAACGGCGGAGCGCGCGAGCGATAGGCCCGTTTCGATCGCGAGCACCGATGCCATCGACAGCGGGATGCCGACGATTCGCAGGATGATCGCGGTCTCGGCGGCTTCGACGAGCCACGCCATGAAGAACACAGCCGAGCTCATCGCCGTGATGTGTCGCGCTTTCGTAAGTCGCGTCACGCATTCCGCCCGAAGAAGGGGCATCGCAGCGCGTGCCGCGATCGAGAGCGCGAGTGGCACGGCGCCCGACCCAAGCACCCACCACGGAAGCGATGGAACGTGCACGGCGCGCCCGAGCCGAGAGAGCACGTCGAAACCGAGCCATGCTCCGAGCGCGAGATACGGCGCGTGCGCGCGCATCACGAGCCACTTGCGGCCAGCGACGAGCGCTGCCGACTCACGTGTCTCGAGGCCGCAGCGTTTTCCGAGCAGCGCGATCGACGCAGCTTCGCCCGCAATCGCTCCACCAGGCGCACCGAAGTGAAACGCCTCGCTGACGACGCGCACGCCGAGCATCGCACCCGCCGAGACAACAAGCTCCATCGCGCGTGCGAGCAGAAGCACGCCCGTTGTATCGAGCACGAGCGCAATCCCAAACGGAACGAGCGCGAAGAAGACTGCCGGCCCCGCCGAAACGAGATGTGCGCCGTGGCCCGAACGTCGAGCCCAACAAACACGCGGCCAAGCAGGCAGGCGGCAATGCCACACGCACCTACGCGAACCGCACGCGCGGCCTTGGCGCCGAGAATCACCCGTCGAGCTTTGCTCACGGACCACGACGTTCCTCCCTGCGCGTGCCATCTACCGCTCGGTCTCGCGAGGATCGCGTGAAACATGAGTGGCACCGCAGTGTCACCGCGTCCACAAACGCGTGTGCTTCGCTTGTCGGATGCACTCGCTCGAGGTCATCGCCATCGCCTTCGTCGTCGCGATCGTCGTTGGTCTCATCCATGCGATCGAAGCTCATCACCACGCGTCGAAGCGCCCATGATGCGTGTCCCCGACGACGAGCTCGCGCGCCGATTCGACATGCCCATCGCGCGACTCTCTCTTCCGCAGCGCCTGCAATGGGTGATCGAGTCGCGTGGCATCGAAACGGTGCGCGATCTCGTGCAGCTCTCGCCCGACGAGGTCGCCGACATTCGTCGTTGTGGGCGAAAAACCGTGCTCACCACCGATCGCGTGCTCCACGATTTTCTCGGAATGAGCTGGCGCGATGCGCACACGCAAACGCGCGCGCCCGTGCCTGCGGTCAGCCTCGACACGCCGCTCTCGAGCGCCCCGCACATGCGCCGCTTGAAGTGGCTCATTGCAGCGCGCGGGCTGAAGACCGTGCGCGATCTCGTGCGCCTCACGACGAAAGACGTTCTCGCAACGCGCAACTGCGGCGAGCGTACCGCGGCCGAAGTCGACGCTGTCGTGCGCGCGCTGCTCGGCGTGGATTGGAACGAAGCCCGCGCGCGCGTCGACAAGACCACGGCGAAGCCGCTCGCGTCGCATTGGGAGAGTGCGCTCGCGTTGGCAACTGCCCAGCTCGAGCCCGATGCTTCCGATCTCGTGCGACGGCGACTCGGCATCGAACGGATGGCGCCCGAAACGATCGAAGTCGTTGCCGAAACACTCGGGTGGTCGCGTCGGCGTGCGCTGCGCGTCGAGCTCGATGCGCTTCGCCGTGTGCGCGCCGACCTCGGGATCATTGCCATCGGTACGCGACTCGATGCGGTTTTGCGCGGCGGCGTCGTGCGCCTCATGGACCTCGGCGCGCGCGATGCGTGCTTTCGCGTGGCGACCGAGCAGCGGATGACGTTCGCTGCATTCATCGATGTGGTGCTCGGCCGAGCGCGCACGTGCCGCGTCGGTGATGACGTGGTCGTCTCCACGCTCGAAGCGAGCGACATCGTGTGGCGCCTCAAACAATTGCGCGAGGTCGGGCGGTTGCCCGAGGACGTCCTGTCGCGGCGACTCGGTTGGTCGCGAACGCTCACGCACGATCTGCTGGCTCTGCTGGTGTGACAGACGTGACACATAACCGTCGCATGGGTGTTGGAATCGAATGCGAGCCTCGGCGCATGCCGACGCGACACTTCTTCATTCTCGCTTCGATCGCGCTCGCCGCCTCCTGTGATGGCGGTACGCCGCCCGGCGACGATGGTGGCTCGGACGCCGCCGTCACGCTCACGTATTCACCCGCAGGATGCGGCTACACGATGACGCCGCCCGCGACACGCGGCTACACGGATCTCGCGCTCGATGATGGCTCGACCCCATCGGGCGGCATCACACCTGCGCGCGTTCGCGTCGGTCTTGGCGGCGGCAACGACAGCAGCAACGTTGCCGCTTACGCGAATCCGCGCACGACCGCGGCTTTCACGTGGGAAACGCCAACGTCGAGTCATGCGGCGAAAGTGAAAATCGGAACGAGCTCGACGGCACTCACCGACGTTCACACGGGTTACTCCTGGACCACGCCGCTTCCGACGATTGGTCTCCACAGCGCCAACCCGAAGTACATGCACGAGGTGCACGTGTGCGGGCTCACGGCGGGCACCACTTATTATTATCAAGTCGGCGGCGGCGCGACCGGCACCGAAACGTGGAGCGCGACGCAATCGTTCACGACCGTTCCCGCGACCGGCAAGCTCATGGTCGGCGTGCTCGGCGATGCGCGCGACACCGTATCGACGTGGCAGCTCGTCGGCGAACGCATGCGCGACGCAGGCGTCTCGGCGCAGCTCATCGGCGGTGACATCGTCGACATCGGCACGCTCGAAGATCTTTGGACGCAATGGCTCGACGCCATTTGGAAGGACCCTTCCGATTCGTCGAAGTTTCTCACCCTCGGCCAGCAGCTGATCGTGCCGATCGCGGGCAACCACGAAAACGAAGCGGCGCAGTTCTACGGCAACTGGGCCATCCCCGGTGATGGCGCATACGCCGAGCAATATGCGTCATTCGACATCGGCAACACGCACTTCGTCATGCTCGACGATCAACCGGTCGCGCTGAATTTCACCGACATCGCCAGCGCCGAGCTCACATGGCTCGATGCCGATCTCAATCGCGCCAACGCGAATCGCGCGAACGTTCCGTTCATCGTCGCGATCAGCCATCGCGGCCTCTACTCGACGTCGAATCACTCCACCGATGGCGACGTGCTCATCGCGCGCGGCGCACTCGCGCCCATCTACGACAAATACGGCGTGGACCTCGTCATCAACGGGCACGACCACGAGTACGAACGAAGCAAACCGCTCAAAGCCGGAACACCACCGAGCGGCGATCCCGTCGTCGGCACGGGAACGACGTACGTCATCTGCGCCGGTGCAGGCGCCGACCCGTATGCAGTCGGAACAGCGGCGAGCGCGTTTCGCGAGAAGAACGTGCCGTTCGGTACATCGACGTCGTACATCGGCACGTACACGATCCTCACGCTCGACGCGAAGACGCTCACGCTCGACGCATACGGGTTGAAGGCATCCGGCACTGACGACGTCATCGACACGGTCACGCTGACGCACTGAGATGAAAAGATCGCTCGTCCTTGCGGCCGCGCTCGTCACATCCGCTGCACACGCACAGCTCCCTCCGCGCTTCGCGGATTTCGTGAGCCTTCGTCTGATGCGCGAGAAGGGCATCATCAGCGAGGAGGAATACAAATCGGCGCGCGAAGAAATCGGCGCGAGCGTTGGCGACAACCGCGCTGACGAAGGCGCGAGCCTCGTCGTCGGCAAGTGGTCGGCATCGCTTTACGGGTTCGTCGAAGGCGACTTCATCCTCGACTCGACACAGAGCTTCAACGACGTCGCGGGCAACGCGCTCGTCCAGCGACCACCTAATTCGCCGCAGCCGCTCACGGGAAACGTTTCGCAATATGCCGGCGGAAACCCGCGCATGCAGTTCGGTGTTCGCAACACGCGCTTTGGCTTGCGACTTCGCGCGCCCGAGGTCTCGAAAGTGCGCGCGAGCAGCACGCTCGAAATGGATTTTCTCGGATTCGATCCGGCGCCCACCGCGAACACCGACGCGGCGTTCTTCAACAACCCGACGCTTCGCATTCGCCACGCGTACGTAAAGCTCGAGACGCCCATCGTCGACATCTTGCTTGGTCAGTATTGGCACATGTTCGGCTGGCAGCCGGCGTTCTTCCCGAACACCACGGAGATTCAAGGCGTGCCCGGCGAGCTCTACGAGCGCACGCCGCAAGTTCGTTTGTCGCACAAGTTCACGGCGGGGCCGACGTCGCTCGAGATTGCGGCCGCCGCGCTGCGCCCACCGACACGCGACGGCGCCATTCCGGATTTCGCGGGCGGCCTGCGCTTCTCGATCGACAAGTGGCGCGGCATGCAAACCGCTGGCGCGACATCGACGCAGCTCGCGTCCGCGTCGATCGCCGTGACGGGCGACTTTCGCCGATTTCAAGCTCCGGAGTTTGCAGCGCTTCCGGCGTCGACGCTCACGCTCAACACGGGTGCGATCGCGGTCGATGCGTTCTTGCCGATCATTCCGGCGACCGAATCACGCCACGGCAACGCGCTCTCCATCACGGGTGAATTCACTTACGGCGGCGGCATCGCCGACATGTTCACAGGACTCACGGGCGGCATCGCGTTCCCATCGCTGGTCAACACGACAGGAGTGAACCCCGCGCCGACGTATGCGCAAAACGTCGACAACGGCATGGTGATCGTCGATAGCGGCGCGCACGCGCTCCACGCGATCGTCTGGACGACGGGCATCGTCGGTCTTCAATATTATTTACCGGGAGTGAACGGCCGAATCTGGATCGCCGGCAACTACGCGCACACCGAATCGCCGAACATCGATCAGTTCACGACGAACACCGCGCCGAGCCCGACCACTTCGAATTACGTCCAACAAACCGGCGTGCGCAAATTCGAAGATTGGTTCGACGTGAACGTTTTCATCGAGCCACTGCCGAGCTTCCGACTCGGTTTGGAGTATGCCTGGTTCAATGATCGGTACGTAGACGCCACACATGCCACAAACCATCGAGGCCAAGTTTCGGCTTTTTTCCTGTTTTGACGCTTAGTCACGTAGATGTCACGAAGCAGCGCTATTGAAGGGCGATGGACGCCCCGGCAAAGATGCGAGCGAGCGGCGTCTCCGTGAAGTACGGCGACAAAGAGGCCGTGAAGGACGTCTCCATCGACGTTCGCGAACATGAAGTGCTCGCGCTGATCGGCCCGAGCGGCTGCGGCAAGAGCACGTTCTTGCGAACGCTCAACCGAATGAACGACGTCATCGACGGCGTGAGCGTCACCGGTTCGGTCGAGCTCGATGGCGAGCCGATTTACGCATCGCACGTCGACCCTGTTCTCGTGCGCCGGCGTGTCGGCATGGTGTTTCAGAGATCGAATCCATTTCCGAAAAGTATTTTCGACAACGTCGCTTATGGCCTTCGCATTGGCGGCGAGCGCAACAAGACCACCATCGCCGGCAAGGTCGAGGAGGCGCTCAAACAAGGCGCTCTGTGGGACGAAGTGAAAGATCGCCTCGCTGACTCCGCACTCTCGCTTTCGGGTGGGCAGCAGCAACGCCTTTGCATCGCGCGCGCTCTCGCCGTCGACCCGGAAGTTTTGCTGATGGACGAGCCCGCGAGCGCGCTCGATCCGATTGCAACGGCCAAGCTCGAAGATCTCGTGAGCGATCTGCGTGAGGTCGTCACGATCGTCATCGTCACGCACAACATGCAACAAGCCGCGCGCGTCTCGCAGCGCACGGCGTTTTTCTACATGGGCCGGCTCGTCGAGGTCGACGTCACGCACAACATTTTCACGCGCCCCACAGAGCGCGAGACCGAAGACTACATCACCGGGAAGTTCGGCTGACCGTTTCGGAGAAAAATCATGATCAACGCACGCTTTGCAATCGCACTCGTCACCTTGGCGGCGTGCACACGTGATGCACCAGGCAACACGACGACTACCGGCGCCGACAAGACGAATTTCAACATCAAGGGCTCCGACACCATGGTCATCTTGGGCCAGCGCTGGGCCGAGACGTACATGAAGGAGAACGCCGGCGTGACGATCCAAGTCACCGGCGGTGGCTCGGGCACCGGCATCGCTGCCCTCATCAACGGCACGACGGACATCTGCGAGTCGAGCCGCCCGATGAAGGACAAAGAAAAAGACGACGTCAAAGCCAAGCGCAGCGGCGCGGTGGTGGTGGAGAAGAAGGTCGCGCTCGATGCGCTCGCCGTCTACGTGAACGCGAAGAACGGCATCCAGGAAATTTCGATTCCCCAGCTCGCAAAAATTTACAAGGGCGAGCTCAAGAATTGGAAAGAGGTCGGCGGCATCGACAAAGGCATCGTCCTCTACGGCCGCGAGAACAACTCCGGCACGTACGGCTACTTCAAGGAGCACGTGCTCGAGAACAAAGACTTCACCGCGTCGGTGCAGACACTCGCCGGAACGAGCGCAGTCGTGAACGCCATTAAAGGCGACGAGCTCGGCATCGGCTACGGCGGCATCGCGTACCTCGAAGGCATTCGCGCGCTCAAAGTGAAGAAGGACGAAAGCTCGACCGCCATCGCACCCTCGCTCGAGACGGCGCAAAACGGAACGTATCCGATCAGTCGCTTCCTCTACTTCTACACGGCGGGCGAGTCCACGGGGACGATCAAGAAGTTCATCGACTGGGTGACCGCCGACGCCGGCCAGAAAATCATCGGGGACGTCGGGTACTACCCGCTTCCGAAATAAGCATGACGTCCGAGGCGCTCCCCGTGCCGGCCGAGGAAGCGAAGAAGCCTTCGAAGAGAAAGCTTCATCGCACGGCTCGCTTTGGCGAACGGCTCGCCGAGCTGCTCGTCAAGATCGTCGCGCTCACGTCGATTGCGTCGGTGCTTCTCATTTTAATTTTCGTCGTGCGCGAAGCGATTCCGATTTTCACGAGCTCGGGCGGCGAGGTCACGTTCGGCGGACTCTTCGCGGGCAGCGCCGCGGGGCACGTGTGGCAGCCCGTCAGCGAAGTGCCGAAGTACGATATTTTGCCGCTTTTCGTGGGCTCGTTGAAGGTAACGCTCGTTGCGCTCTTCATCGCCGTTCCACTCAGCGTCGGCGCGGCCGTGTTCGTCGCGGAGTACGCACCCAAGAGCGTTCGCGAAATCATCAAGCCCGCCATCGAGCTCTTGGCGGGTGTGCCGTCGGTCGTCGTTGGGTTCTTTGCGCTCGTCGTGCTTGCGAGCTGGGTGCAGCATGCGTTCGGCACGGAGCATCGCCTCAACACGCTCGTCGCGGGGCTCGGGCTTTCGTTCGCGATTTGCCCGGTCGTGTTCACCGTGTCGGAAGATGCACTTCGCGCGGTGCCAGGCTCGTATCGAACGTCTGCAATCGCTCTCGGGTCGACGCCCTCGCAAGCGCTCGGCCGCGTGATCTTGCCCGCCGCGGCGCCGGGCATTGCAGCAGCCATCGTGCTCGGTTTCGGGCGCGCCGTCGGCGAGACGATGATCGTCATTCTGGCATCCGGTAACGCCGCGATCCTCGATGCGAGTCTCGGCCACTCGACGCGCACGATCACCGCAACCATCGCGCAAGAGCTCGGCGAGGTCGTTGTCGGGAGCCCACACTACGGCGTGCTGTTCGCGCTCGGCGCGATGCTCTTCTTGGTCACGTTCGTCGTGAATCTCGTCGGCGAGCGCGTCGTGATGGGCATGCGGCGCAAGCTCGGAGGGTCCAAGTGAAATGAACGGCACGGCGCATCGCAAACACACGACCGACCGCGTCCTCTTTGGGCTCACGGCATTCGCGTGCCTGACCATTTTGGCGATGCTCGTCATCATCGTCGGCGACGTCGTCATTGGCGGCTCGCGCACGCTCAGCTGGGAGTTCATCTCGGCCGTGCCCCGCGACGGCATGACGAAGGGCGGCATTTTCCCCGCGATCTTCGGCACTGTCGCGCTCACGTTGCTCATGACGATCGCCGCCGTTCCCGCGGGGGTCGCGACCGCCGTGTACCTCACGGAATATGCGCCGCAGGCTTCGAAGCTCGCGCGCGCCATCCGTGTGTGCATTGCGAACCTCGCGGGCGTTCCGTCGATCGTGTTCGGTCTCTTCGGTTTGGGATTTTTCATCGCCACTGTTGGTCACGGCATCGACGTCGCTGCGTTTGGCGGGCGCAGCGTGTACGGCAAACCATGTTTGCTTTGGGCGTCGCTCACGCTCGCGATCCTCACGCTTCCGGTCGTGGTCGTTTCGACCGAAGAGGCGCTACGCGCGGTGCCGCAAGAGCTCCGTGACGCGAGCCTCGCGCTCGGTGCGACAAAATTCCAAACCGTCATTCGCGTCGTTCTCCCCGAAGCGCTCGGCGGCGTTCTCACCGGAAGCATCCTTGCGGTCAGCCGCGGCGCGGGCGAGGTCGCGCCGATCCTCTTCACCGGCGCAGCATATTTCCTGCCGTATTTGCCGACGAAGCTGAACGATCAGTTCATGAACCTCGGCTACCACGTGTACGTCCTCGCGACGCAATCGCCCGACGTCGACCGGACGAAGCCCATTTTATATGGCACGGTCTTCGTGCTGCTCACGCTCACGTTCATGCTCAACCTCGTCGCGGTTCTCATCCGCGCACGGACGCGCCGCCGCGTTCGTTCATCACTCTGAAGGCCTCGATGACCACACGTTCGCACACAAGCCGCGATTTCGAATCGGAGCTCCGCGAGCTTCGCGCGCATTCACTCGCGATGGGCGCGCGTTGCGAGCGCAGTCTGCAGCTCGCGCTCGAAGCGTTCTGGAACGGCTCGGAAGAAACCGTGCACGAAGTGGAAGCCCTCGACAAGCAAATCGATTCCGACGAAATGCAGATCGACGCGCTCGTGCTCCGCATTCTCGCGCTGCGCCAACCGGTTGCTTACGATTTGCGCTTCCTCACGACGGCGCTGAAGCTCGTAACCGATCTCGAGCGCATTGGCGACGAAGCACTCAACATCGCCGAGCGCGCCAGAGAAGGTCATGGCATCAAGAGCGTCGCCGCCACACTGAAGACGATGGGCGAAGGCGCGCAGCAAATGGTCCGCGACGCCCTCGACGCATTCGTGCAAGGCGAAGTCACGCGCGCGCAGCAAGTGCTCGCCCGCGACGACGAGATCGACGACGCCTACGGCGACATCCTCCGCACGATGATGGACTACATGGCGAAGCACACGGAAGACATCCCCGCCGCCATCCGCGTCATCAAGGTTGCAAAATACATCGAACGCATCGCCGACCACGCGACCAACATCGCCGAAGAGGTCATCTTCATGGTGCGCGGCGAAGACGTCCGCCACGTGAAGCCGCAGCCCGCAAAAGTCACGAGTTAGGGTTGCCTTCTGAGCATTCTGCAGCTACAGAATGCTCATACGAGGTGATTCTTGCTCGGTTTCGCGTTTCACGAGGTCATGGAGGGGACGGCCGAGCGCCTCGGGGAGCGGTTCGATAGGCCTTTCCGGTTCGAGGTCGAGGTTTCTACACCCAAGCTCATCGCGCGCGTCGCCATGTGTGATGCGGAGGGCGTGCTCCGCCTCGACGGGCTCTCGAAGAACGCACGCGCGACCGGGCGGCTCGAGCTGTCGCCGCTGATCGAGCGCCGTATCCGCTACGTACTCGACTTCGACGGCGACGACGGCAAGCGCTACCGCTTCGACGGGCAAAAGACGATCGCCCCGCCTCTCTCTTCGCCGCGCCGCCTCTTCAAGAGCTGGACGACGCTACCCGGAGAGATCACCCAAGGCGGCGAGCTTTGGGGCCACGCACTTCTTCGGTTTCACGTCATGCGCGACATGCGCGAGCTCGCCATGAGCGTTCGCGTTCCCGTCCCGTTTCTTCGGCGCGCGCATCGGAGCGCACATGCTTGACGCTCATGCGGGCTCGAATGGCGTTCACGGCAAACGAAAGTTGCCAGTCACGCGCGGCATTTCGTCATCGCGACCTAACGCGACGCGCCTCGAGCCTGATGAGGTGCGCATCGCGGTCGCTCTCGCCGAGGCGGTGTTGCCCGGTGGAACCAAATTTCTCCCGCGCGCTGACGAACGCACGATTCACAAGCTCGAAGAGATGTTCGATCACTTCGGCCCCGACGCCGTGCGCCACTACGGCGCGCTACTTCGCACGCTCGAGCATGGCGCGCGTGTCGTGTCGCGCGGTCGTGCGTTCACCGAGCTCCACGAATACGAGCGCGCGCGCCTCATCGGCGAATGGTCCGAAGGCGACGTCGCACGCCGCACGCTGTGCCTCGCACTCACTGCGCCGCTGAAAGTCGCCTACTTCGACGACGAAGCCATCTATCGCGCGCTCGGCTCGCCCCATCGCTACGAGTCGCAGCCCGAAGCGCGGCCACGCCACATGGAGCGCGTCACGCGCGGCGAAGACATTCGCGAAGACGTCGAGCTCGAATGCGATGCGGTCGTCATCGGCACGGGCGCGGGCGGCGCAGTCGTCGCGAAGGAGCTCGCACAAAAGGGCTTTGCCGTTCTCATGCTCGAGGAGGGTCAGTTCCATCAGCGCCACGAATTCACGGGCGGCCTCACCGAGAGCCTCACGCGCTTCTATCGCGATCAAGGAACCGTTGGCTCGATCGGCAACACGGTCATCATCTTGCCGATGGGTCGTATGGTCGGCGGGTCGACCGCGGTGAATACCGGAACCTGCTGGCGCACGCCCGATTGGATTTTGAACAAATGGGTCGAAAAAGACGGCCTCCGCGAGCTCGCGCCCGACGAGATGGCGCCGCACTTCGATCGCGTCTGGAACGAGCTCGGCATCGCGCGCGCCGATTCGAAGTATCTCGGCGGCCCGGCCCGCGTCGTCGCGCGCGGCTGCGATGCGCTCGGGTACTCGCATCGCGCGGTCGATCGCAACGCCCCCGACTGCGACGGCTCCGGCATCTGCGATGCGGGCTGCCCAACGGACGCGCGCAAGAGCACGAACGTTTCGTATGTGCCCACAGCGCTCCGCGCGGGTGCCGAGCTCTTCACGAGCGTGCGCGCCGATTCGCTCGTGCGCGAAGGCGGGCGCATCGCGGGCGTCGTCGGCAAAACGCCGAGCGGCCACAAGGTCACCGTGCGCGCGCGCGCAACCATCCTCGCGTGCGGCACACTCATCACGCCGACTCTCCTGCAACGCGAGCGCATCGACCGCGCACTCCCGCAAGTCGGCAAAAATCTTTCGGTACACCCCGCGACAATCGTGAGTGCGCTCTTCGACGAAGCCATCCGCGGCTTCTCGTCGATCCCTCAGGGCTACTGCGTCGACGAGCTCCAGCGCGATCACGGCGTGCTCATGCTCGGCGCTTCCGCACCCATCGACGTCGGCGCATCGCAGTTCACGTTCGTCGGCGACCGCTTGATGAACGTGATGGAAAACTACGATCGCATCGCGAGCATGGGCGTGATGGTCTCGGACGAATCGCGCGGCTCTGTGCGCACCGGCCCGGGCGGTCGCCCGCTCATCTTCTACTGGGTCGGAAAAAAAGAGCGCGCCCGACTGACGCGCGGCATCGCTACGCTCACGCGAATCTTTTTGGCCGGCGGCGCGCGCGAAGTCTATCCGTCCGTGTACGGGCATCGCGTCATCGGCGGCGCGCGCGATCTCGCGCGTCTCGAGGCGAAGCCGCTTCCTGCGCGCGATCTCACGCTCATGGGATTCCATCCGCTCGGCACGTGCCGCATGGCCACGAGCGCGGCGCGCGGCGTGGTCGACACCGATCACGAAGTCTTCGGCCACCCGGGCCTCTTCATCGCCGATGGCAGCGTCGTCCCGAGCTCGGTCGCCGTAAACCCGCAAGTCACCATCATGGCCATGGCGACGCGCGCCGCCGAACGCATTGCTCGCAAGCTTTCTTGAGCGTGGTAGATCGGGCAGATGTACTCGTACGCTGCGCGCGCCTCGCTTGGCATCGCAGCGGCTGTTCTTGGGGGGATCGCCATCTACGTCTTGGTCACGTTCGCGCTCACGTATGCGCACGTGCCCAAGCGAGGGCTTCACCTCACGTTTGGGGCGATGTTTCGCGAGTCGATGTTGTCGCTCTTCATCACCGCGCTCTTTCCGATTTACGTCGGAGTTGGGCACAAGCGCGGGAGCGGAACGCGACCGGTCGTGCTCGTCCACGGGTACACGCAGAATCGGTCCGACTTCGTGTATTTATCACGCTATTTGAGGCGTCGCGGGCTTGGGCCCATTTACGGGTTCAACTATTTTTCGTTCGGCGACATTCGCAAGAGCGGCACGCGGCTCGCGAAATTCGTCGCGCGTGTCTGCAAGGAGACAGGCGTCGACGCAGTCGATCTCGTCGGGCACTCGATGGGCGGGCTCGTCGCGCGCTATTGCATTCGGCTCGAGCCGGAGCGCGTGCGGCGTTGCGTTACCATCGCGAGCCCGCACTCGGGCATTCGCATGCGCACGCCGGTGCTCGGTCGCGGCGCGCGGCAGCTTCGCGCAGGGACACGCTTCATCATGGAGCTCTCGGGCGCGCCGCTCGGCGTGCCGATGCTCAGCGTGTATTCGACGCACGACAACATCGTGTCGCCCGGCGCTGCGTCGTCGTCACTCGAACGATGGGGCGGGCGCGACTTCGTCGTTGATCACGTGGGGCATCTCACGATCCTCTTCGACAAACGCGTCGCCGGGGCCGTCGCCGATTTTTTGCTCGAAGAAGAACCTCACGGCAAAGGGCAGAGCGTGTCGTCGTCGGTCGAAACGGGCACCGTCACCGCGCCGCCTTTGGCGTAGCTCGCGAGAAAACATCGGTACTGATACTTCGGGCCAGGCGTCTGAAACATGATCTCGTGCCCGTCTTCGATTCCGTCCGACGTGTGCTGCGTCACGACCTGGGTGACCGTCCCTTTGTTGTTCGCTGCGGGCAGCCCAATGCTGCGTCGCCCACTCAGCGGCAAAACCGATTTGACGGACGCATACGGCGTGAGCTCGGGCGTCTGATCGTCGAGCTCTGGGCCCGCGACATCGAGGCCGAACGAGAGCGTCGACGCGTTGGCCATCGGCGGCATGATGTAGTGATCGACGATGCCCTGAAACATGAGCACGTTCTGCGTGATGAGCGGCCCATAAGGAGGCGGGTCCGCGGCCTCCGCGGCCCATTGCACGAGAGAGAGCGCGGGATCGCCTTCGCTCAAGTGATACCCCGCGGGCGGGTACCCAATGAGCAGCTCCGCGAACGGCCGGATCACGACGGGCAATTGTTTGTAGAGAATGTTCTCGATGAAGCTCCCACCACATCCGCTCAGCACGACCGCACCAAAGCGTGGCTCGAGCGCGGCGGTGAGCGGCGAAATCGTCGCGCCCATCGAGTGACCCATGAGCGCGAGCTTGCCGACGTCGAACTTCACGCTTGCCGTCGCGAGAGTCGGACACGCGTTCGCGTCGATCGTGAGCGCGTCGAGGATGTGCGCGGTGAGCGCGAGCTCGGCGGCGCTCTGGCGGATGTTGTCGCGAATCGCGCCGGGGTTCGAGATGTTGAAGATCAAGAAATCTTCCTGACTCGGATCGTTGGTCGGGTTTCGCAAACCGCCGAGGGGTCCGTCGATGCTGATGCCCGCGAAGCCCGCGCGCGCGAGCTCGAGCGCGGGACCCGTGCCGGGCGTCGTTGCGGGCTGCCCCGTCGCGGGTTGCACGCCGCGATCGACGAGCGGGCGATCACCACCCGCACCCGTTCGCGAAAAGACGACCGTGGGAAAACCGCTCGGCGGCATCGGCGTTTGCGGGAGCGTCACGACGATGGTGGCCGTCTCCATGCGCTGGAAAATCGGGCCGTGCGAGTCGAACGTCCACTCGCCGCCGACCGCGGGATACGGCGGGATCCCGGTCTGATATGAGGGCATGTCGATAGTTGCAGAATACACGCAAAAATTCGCGAAGACCTCGTTCGGTGCGAGCGGTGCGTTCGGCGCAGGAATCGGCCGCGCGAGCATGCTGGAGACGACCGCGCGCATGCCCGCAATCGGATCATCGGTGCGATACACCGCGACGCCGACGATGTCCTTCGCGTCGATGACACCTCTCACCGCATCGAGCGCCGTCATCATCTCGCCCATCGCCGCCGCAGATACACCGGTGGGCGCCTCGCCCTTCAAAAGCGACTTCATCTGCGACGAAGGAACGAGCGCATCGCCGGACGCGTCATGCACCTTCGACGTCACGACCGCGGCGTGAAGCGCGCTAGGCCGAAGCGGGATGCCTTGATACGGAAGAATCGTGAGCTCGTTGACGGCTCCATACGGCCCGCCATCGAAGACGAAGCTCACATCGACGGGGATTTTTTTCTTCGCGTCGACATCGAGCAAAAAGACGGATGCGTCGTCCTTGGTGCTCGCAAAAACATCGGGCAACGTCGTTGCGTCGAGCGGGGCGGTGGTCGACATGAAAACGCCCGCGGTCGATGAAAACCCGCGGGCGTCGCTCTCGAGGAGCTGTGCTGCTTGCTGAATGACGAGCGCTTGGTCCCGTGCGGGGAACTTCGTCAGATCGATGTGACCATCGGCCTTACGAAGATCCTCGCTCGGAAAAGGCGCGTCATAAAACGAAGCGGCGCGCGTGAAGTCCATCGAGACTGTCGTCCCGGATGAACCGCACGCCGCCGCGACGGTAAGTAAGAGGAATTCTCGAAAACGAATCAGAACTGCGCTGACAGGCCGACGCCCGTGAAGTTCTTGCCGATGACCGGCGTCGCCATCACGTTCTTGAGCGCGCCGAGATCGTTGCGGACGAGAACCGTCTTCGGAACGGCGAGGCCGTAGATGAAGAGCGCGACGCCCGTGGCCTGAAGAAGGCCGTCGATGACGAGGAAGACGTCGGCGGTGGCGGAGTCCGACACGTTGCCCATCGTGATGAAGGGACCAACGACGGGGATGTAGAGCGGAGCGGCAGCGTTTGTGCCGCCGCTGTTGCTTTGCAAATCCGCGCCGGCGGCGGCAACGAGAACCGAGATGAGGTACGGCGCGCCGAACATCGCTGCGCCGCCGGCGACGAGGCCGGTGCGGATGCGTGTCGACGGGTGGTAGCCCGGCGGAATGGGCTCGCCTTCGTGCCAATCGCGGATGACGCGCGGGCCCGACATCGCCACGCTTTGCGGGACGTAGGTCTGCTGCGTTTGCTGTTGCATCGGAGCGACATACTGCCCGTCACCGGCGACGGCGTAAGGTGGCGGCGGCGGCGCGGTCTGCTGCACGTACACCGGCTGCTGCGGCTGGTACTGGCCGGTTTGCACCTGCACCTGCACCTGCCCGTTATATTGGGCGCTCGCAATCGAGGGAATCAAGAAAAGCGAGGTGGCTGCAAGAGCGGCGATGGATCGAGACACGGAAACGTACATGGGCAATATCCTCCCGGATGTCCTGGGCCTCTAAGCAATGGGCGTTCCACGGCTCGGCTGCCCTATATTTAGCACACACCAAGGCGTTTTCGCGGCGAATTGGGGGACGATGTGAACGCCAGTCAACGTACGTTGTGCTTCGTACGTCACACCGCGTAACGCGTGATGCGCTATCCGCATACGGATGATCGCGCTTGAGCCTACCGAATACCTACGGCGCGACGCACCCGTTCCATGACGGGTTTGGCACATTCACGAGCGCGGACGGCGCCCTTCGCGAGCACCTCGTCCACCATCGCGGGATCGCTTTCGAGCGCGCGACGCCTCTCGCGAGCAGCCGCGAACTTCTCGAAGAAGAGCTCGGCGAGCTGCTGCTTGTAGTGACCATAGCCCTTGCCGCCCTCCCGGAACGTTCGGTCGATCTCGGCTTTTTGTTCGGGTGACGCAAAGAGCGAGAGGAGCGCGTGGACGGGCGTGGCGCTCGGATCTTTCGCGGCCTCGACGGGTGTCGAGTCGGTCTTGATCGTCATGATGCGTTTCTTCGTCGATGCGTCGTCGCCGAAGAGGTCGATTGTGTTTTGGTAGCTCTTGCTCATCTTTTGCCCGTCGAGGCCAGGCACGACGGCGCGCGCGTCTTGGATGCGCGCTTTCGGGAGCTTCAGGAGATCTTCGCCGAACGCGAGGTTGAGCTTCGTTGCGATGTCGCGCGCCATCTCGAGGTGCTGCTGTTGATCGCGCCCGACGGGCACTTCGTCGGAGTCGTACGCGAGAATATCGGCCGCCATGAGCACGGGGTACGTGAAGAGGCCAGCCTCGGGCGCGATGCCTTTCGCGATCTTGTCTTTGTACGAAGTGGCGCGCTCGAGGAGGCCCATCGGCGTGACCGCGAGCAGCAGCCAAAAGAGCTCGGTGACCTCCGGAATGTCCGACTGCCGAAAGAGCGCGACGTTGCCGCGCGACGGATCGAGCCCGAGCGCCAGGTAGTCGAGCGCGACGTCTCGTGTGAGGGCACGCAATCGGTTCGCGTCGCGGACGGTGGTGAGCGCGTGGAGATCCGCGATGAAGATGAGGCACTCGCTCCCGGCTTGTTGAAGCTCGAGAAACTGAGCAATGGCGCCGAAATAGTTGCCGAGATGCACCTTTCCGGACGATTGGACACCCGAGAGAATTCGCATGGTTGGACGCGGGAACCCGCGAGGCCGCGGAGTGGTCTATCCTTTAACATATGCGACGTTCGGCCGGCCTGTTTCTGACGGGATCCATCGCGATTCACGTCGCCCTGGCCGGCACCATGTGGCTTGTTTCCCGTGGTCACGGGACCTCCCGTTCGGATCCGAACGCGACGTTCACCGGCGAGACGTTCGACATCGCCACCCAGGCCGACCCGCGGCCGGCGGAGGTTGAGCCGGTGGTCGGGGGGGGGGGGGGGGGGGGGGGGGGGGGGGCGGGGCGCGGCGGGGGGGGGGGGGGGGGGGGGGGGGGGGGGGGGGGGGGG
>JBBSFE010000043.1:0-42460 GCA_038239005.1 Polyangiales bacterium | reverse complement strand
CGACGAATCGAGCGACAATCACTTAGCTGCCGATTTCATTTTCATCCGAATGCATTACGGATGAATATGAGTACCGTGAAACGCCGCCGTGTCAAGCGCCGTTACGATGGCACCCAGCGCAAAGAAGCGGCCGCACGCACGCGAGCGCACATTCTCGACCAAGCGCGGCGCATGTTCGTCGCGCGCGGGTATGCAGGCACGACCATGGCTGACATCGCGAGCGCAGCCGAGATAGCGCTCGACACGGTGTACGCCTCGGTGGGCACGAAGAGCGTCCTCTTTCGAACGCTGCTCGAAACAGCGATCTCCGGAACGGATCACGCGGTTCCCGCTGAATCGCGTGACTACGTGAGGGCAATGCAGGCGGAGCCCGATGCGCGCCGCAAGCTGGCTCTCTATGCGCGGGCGCTGGCCACGATTCACGGGCGCCTTGCGCCGCTCGTTCGCGTGCTGCAAGAGGCCGCCACGGCCGATGAAGAGCTCGCACGCCTTTGGAAGAGCATCGCGACGCGACGTGCGCGGAACATGCGTCGCTTCGCGATTGAGCTCGCCGCGACCGGGCAACTTCGACCGGATGTGAGCATCGACGAAGCGGCAGACGTCATCTGGGCAATGAACGCGACGGAGTTTTATCTGTTGCTCGTCACCGAGCGTCGATGGTCAAAAGAAAAGTTCGAGGTGTGGCTCGCGTCGGCCTGGGTGCGGCTGTTGATCGCGTAATTCCGCATGGTCGTCGTGACAAATTGCAACGTGACACTCATGCACTCACGCGCGTTCGGCGCGCGCCTCGAGGTTGCGCAGCAGCGCGAGAACAGCGGCCTCGTGCGGGAAGAGATCGCTCGCGGGTGATGTCTTTCGTCGAAGGCCCACGAGCAGGGTTCCGTCGAGGTACATGTCGAAGATTGCAGGATGCACGTAACAGTTGCGGCACACGGCGGCGGTGTTTCCGAGGCGTTTGGCAGTCGTTGCGACGGCCTTGGCGATGTCGTGTTTGGAAGGTTGCGCGGAGGCGATTTCTTCGAGCGCGTGGGCGGCGCCGACCGTGCCGGCCCAAGTGCGGAAATCCTTCGCCGTGAAATCTGCGCCCGAGAGATCACGCAAATAGCCGTTTACGTCGGACGCCTCGATTCCCTTTTGCGCGCCGTTGTCATCGATGTAGCGAAAGAGCTTTTCGCCGGGTAAATCGTTGCAGCGTTGAAGGATGCGGGCGAGTCGCTGATCGTGGACATCGACGACGCGGTTTTGGCCGCTTTTTCCACGAAAATGGAAGTGAATCGTCGAGCCGCGAATGTCGACATGGCGGTGCTCGAGCGTCGTTAAACCGAACGAGCCGTTCTCACGCGTGTATTCGTCGTGCCCGATGCGGATGAGGCTCGTCTCGAGCAATCGCACGATCGTCGCCAGGACTTTTTCTCGATCGAGCGTGCGCCGCTGCATGTCGGCGTCGACCTTGCGGCGAATCAACGGCAAAACTTCTGCGAACGCGAGCACGCGATGGAACTTTGTCTCGGCGCGCGCCCGGCGGAAGCTCGTGTGATATCGATATTGTTTGCGCCCGCGCGCATCTCGCCCGGTGGCTTGAATGTGGCCTTGCGGCGAAGGGCAGATCCACACGTGCGTCCATGCGGGTGGAATCGCCAGCGAAGCGATGCGCTCGAGCGTGCGCGGCGCGGTGATCTTGCGGCCGTTGATGTCGAGATAGCGAAAGCCGCGCCCCTGACGCTCGCGGCGGATTCCCTTGCCCGAGTCATCGATGTAGCGGCATCTCGCGCGTTTGGCGGTGTCGGTGCTGGCTTCAGTGAGAGCTTTCACGGGTACGCGACGACTGCAATGATTGGTCCGCGACGTAGCCGCCGCGTGGACTGGATGTTGCACCAGCGCGTTCAGGCGCCCATGGGGTGGCCCAAATCCCTCGGCTGGGTTACCCGTGTCCGATGGAAGTCAGCGCACTCTCGGGCAACGATCTCTTCTGTCTCAGGCTGAAGGGCATCGAGCCCGGCGATCTTGCGGTGGGCAACAGCGTGCGGTCACTCGGCGTGGGAGGGTCGCTTCGCTCCTCCTTCGGATCACTCGCGGGCGGCGAGATCGCGGACATCACTCGCCTCATCTCCGAGGGTCGTCACGCGGCCATGACGCGCATGAGCGAAGAAGCGCGACGCACGGGGGCGAGCGGCGTCATCGCAGTCGTGAGCGAGATCAAAACGCTCTCTGGCTACACCGAGTTTCTCGCGCAGGGCACCACGGTGCGCTTCGCTGACAACACGAAGTTTTTCTCGGCAGCGGTGAGCGGCACGGAGCTCTTCTGCCACCTCGATGCGGGATACACGCCGATTCACTTCGTCATGGGCAACGTCGCTTACGCGCTCGGCATCGGGCGCGGCCTCACGGGCGGGCTTCGCACGCTCGCGCGCGGCGAAGTGAAAGAATACTCGGACCTCTACAACGACATTCGGCATCTTGCGCTGAACCGGCTCGAACAAGAGGCGGCGCATCTCGGTGCCAATGCCGTCGTCGACGTGCGGACCGAGCTCATGCCGTTCATGCCTGGCGTCGTCGAGCTCGTCATGACGGGCACGGCTTCGTATCACGCAGGGTTCACCGGGCCCGGCATCGTCACGAGCGAGCTTCGCGGCGACGAGCTCTGGTCGCTCGCAACGATGGGGTACGTGCCCGTGAAGCTCGTGATGGCCACGAGCGTTTGCTCACTCGGGCTTGCCGCGGGCATCGGTACGCTCTTCGCGAGCATCTCGCGCGGCGAGCTCTCGGAGCTCACGCAGCTCGTCTACGAAGCACGCGAGCGATGTCTCGAACGCTTGCGTCACGAAGGCAACGCGATTGGAGCCGAGCGCGTGATCGGAAATCGACTCGTCATTCGCGAGCTCTCGCGCGGGCTCATCGAGATCGTCGCGATCGGAACGGCCGTGCGTCGCGCATCGATGCCGCCCGCAACGGCAACGCTTCCCGTGCAAGCGGTGACCATCGCGCAGAGCTCGCTGCAAATGCGCGCCGACGCGCCAGGCATCATGCGGCCGCAGCAAATGGCGCAAGGCGCGAATCGCGCGCTCGTGTGGGTGCGGCTCATGGTGATCATCGCCGTGCTCGTCATGACGCTCGTCGGGAGCCTCGTTGCGGGCTCGTCGGGTGGCTCGCGTTCGCGCCATCGCTCGCCACCTACGGCGACGACGTGACGACGTGACACTCCACCGGCGTCCGCCTAGGATGCGCGCCGTGCCTCGGTTCCGAATCGCGCTCTTGCATGTCGTCTTGCCGCTCGTTCTCGGGTCGGCGAGCTACATCGTGCTGCGCACGTGGGCTCCGCTCATCGGTGTGCACGCTGCGCTCTGGCCGCACGCGCCCGCGCTCGTGCGCGATCACTTCGCAGACGCGGCCTGGGGTTGGGCTCTAGGAGGATTCGTCGCAGCGATGTGGGTTGGGGAGAGCCCGAAGCATCGCATCGTATGGACGCTGGCCGCGGCTGTCGTCGCGGCGTGTTTCGAGTTGATGCAATGGAGAGCCTTCGACGCAGTCGATCTCGTCGTACAGACGAGCGCCGTCATCGTTGCGGGCGTGATGATCGGAGGGAAGAAGCGATGGACACTGGAAAACGCAGCGCACTGACCGCGCTCGGGCTCGTGGCGATGGTGCTCTTGGGAGTGGGAAGCATGCGCCGCCGCGGCTCGTACGTGAGCGACGCAGGCAGCACGATCACGACCACCGTCGGACCATCGACGACGACGGACGCGAGCACCAAAGCCGATCCAGCGGACCTGCCCGATCCGGTCACCGATTACAAAGCGCTCGACGACGCCAAGCTCGACGGCTCGAAGGCGATCGGAAAAACGATTCTCCTTCACGTGTGGCGCGGCGCGACCGAAGCGTCCACGGTCACGCTTTACGCGTGCGGCAAAGGCGTTGGCGGTTATCTCACCGCGACGTACTCCGTCGAGAAACGCCCGCTCGTGCGATCGATCACGACGTCGATTCCGTTCGAAGGACATTGCCCGCGCGCGGTCATCAAGCTCACGGGTAAAGAGCAATACACGAACGACTTCAAAGGCGAGGTTCAGCAAATCCTCGACGTGGTCCCTTATGAAGCCGAAGCGCTCCCGGCCGGCGTCGACTACGTGTCGATGGACGACGTCAACATCGACGGCAAGAAAGCCGCCGGTAAAATCGCGCTCCTCAAGGCGTACCGCGGCGACACCCAAGAGAAGAAGTTCACTGCGTATCCGTGCGGCAAAGCGGGCGGTCTCAACTTTCTCTACGTGAACTTCGCGAGCGAGCAAAAAGAGGCCGTGCGCGATCTCTCGAGCTCACCGATGGCGTGTCAGGCGCTCAAAGTGAAGCTCGTGTCGCAGCAGCCGTATTCGAGCTCGTGGAACGCGCAGCTCCTCGAAGTCTCGAAAGACTAGGGGAACGGCGACGGGATCCACGACGCCTTATCGCCGAAGGCGAGCGAGACGTCGGGTGACGTGCAATCCGCGGCCGTGGTGCCCATCCCTTCGTCGAAGCGAAAATCGGCGAGGAACGAGGCCGTGTTGCAGGCGAGGTTCGCGGTCTCGAGGCTGCCCATCAGGCTCGTGGGGACAACGCCGCTCACGATGCGCAAGTCGTCGATCGTGATGCTCGTCGCGCTCGAGCAGTTGCCGCCAGAGCTCGCGCCGGCGACCGACAGCGGTGATGTCGAGACCCAGGTGTTCGCCGCGCCGGTCACGGACCCCACCATGGTGTGCGTGGTGTCGCCTGCTGTCACGTCGCGCACGTAAAGCATGAGCACGCGAGACGCGGCCGCCTGCATATCGTGATTCGTCGTCGCGACCACGTGCACGAAGTGTCCTTGTTTGACGGAGTAGCCCGGCGCGGCGCACTTCGCGGTGGTGGCGTCCGACACGCAGAAGGAGAGCATCGAGGCGCTCATGACGACGGACCAACCAGGCTCGCTCGCGTTTCGACCGCCGTGCCAAACGACGACCGGACTCTCCAGCGCCGCGATTGAAATCGAGTCGAGGCGCAGCCAGAACGCGACGCTGAAGTCCAAGTCGCTTCCGGAAAGAGTCGCCGCGGACGCCGCGACCGCGCAGCTGCCCCTGAATTGCAGCGCGGTGCCTGTGCCATGCGCATCGCTCGGCGTGGTGTCCAGATCGAGCGCGTCGACGTTCGGGCTGGCGTCATTGCCGCCGTCGCTGACGCTCAGCGTCCCGAGCCCGCTGACGAGTGCACAACTCGTGAGAAGGCCCACCACCGCGACGACGGCGACCGAAGGACGCACGGCCATAGGATGAACGTAGCACGCACGCGTGCACAACTTGCCTGCGGCAAGTTATGTTGGTCACCATGCTCGAGCTCTGGACGGTGAGGCACGGTCAAACGGATTTCTCACGCGAAAATCGCTTTTGCGGATCGATCGATCCGCCGCTCAGCGACGTGGGCCAACGCATGGCCACCGCGCTCGGCGAAGCGCACGGCGGCAGCAAGTGGGACGCCATCTACTGCTCGCCGAGCATTCGCGCACAGCAAACCGTGGCGCCTCTCGCAAAGCGCGCGGGGGTGGTGCCCATCATCGACGCAGGTCTGCGCGAAATCTCCTACGGCGATTGGGAGGGGATGAAGCACGACGAAGTCAAAGCGAGGTTCCCTGCAGAATACAAGTACTGGGCAGAGGACACCGCAAGCCGCGGCACGCCCAACGGCGAGACCGCATTCATGGTTGCGTCGCGCGCCGCGCCCGTCATCGAGCGGATTCGTCGCGAGCATCCCGCGGGCCGCGTGCTCGTCGTCTCGCACAAGGCCACCGTGCGCATTCTCGCGTGCGCGCTCCTCGGGATGGACGTGCGCCTCTTTCGCGAGCGCATCGGTCAGCCCGTGTGTGCGCTCGCGCGCTTCGAGATCAAACCGGAGGGGAAGGCGATGCTGACACTCCTCGGTGACGTCTCGCACTTGCCGCCCGATCTCCGCGAGGCCGAAGGCACCTGATTCGCTTGCGCGCGTGCCGACGATCATCGTCAAGCGATCGGTAGGTGGGAAAACCCGCCAGATCGTTTTGTTGAACGTCACTCAATCGCTTCGGGAGGTACCATCTCAGCACGTACGCTCACGCTCGGTTCGCCGGCGATTGACGTGGTATCGTCGGCTCCGTGCACGGCTTCCACATCCGTGGCGGTAGAGTGATCGATCCACGCCAAGGGGTGGACGACGAGCTCGACGTGATCGTGCAAGACGGGCGCATCGCCCGCATCGGCAAAGGGCTCGCGACGCCCACCGGCGCGCTCGTGTGCGACGCGCGCGGAAAAATCGTGAGCCCCGGCTTCGTTGATTTGCATGCGCACCTTCGCGAGCCCGGCGAAGAAGGCAAAGAGACGATCGAGACCGGCTCCGCTTCCGCTGCGTCGGGTGGGTTCACCACCGTGTGCGCGATGCCTAACACGCAGCCGCCGAACGATTGCCGCGCGATCACGATGCTCATCAAGACGCGCGCTCGCGAAGTCGGCGGCGTTCACGTCTTTCCGATTGGCGCCATCACACGCGGCCTCGCGGGCGAGCAGCTCGCGGATTTCGGCGAGCTCAAAGAGGCGGGCGTCGTTGCACTCTCCGACGACGGAAAGTGCGTGATGAATGCACGCTTGATGCGCCGCGCACTCGAGTACGGTCGCACGTTCGATCTTCCGATCGTGCAGCACGCCGAAGATCACGAGCTCTCGCGCGGCGGTGCGATGAACGAAGGCGCGGCATCGACACGCGCGGGCATTCCCGGGCAACCCGCGGAGGCCGAAGAGATCATCGTCGCGCGCGATCTCATCCTCGTCGAGATGACGGGCGCTCGCTACCACGTCGCTCACGCCTCGACGGCGCGCACCGTCGCGATGGTACGCGACGCGAAGGCGCGCGGCTTGCCCGTTACGTGTGAGGTCACGCCGCATCACCTCGCGCTCACCGATGAAGCATGCGCCGGGTACGACACCTCAACAAAGATGTATCCGCCGCTTCGTACCCAGGCCGACGTCGATGCGCTCGTGGCGGGCCTTGCCGATGGAACGATCGACGCCATCGCGACGGATCACGCGCCGCACTCGGCGAATTCGAAGCAGCTCGAGTTCGATTGCGCGGCGTTCGGAATCATCGGCCTCGAGACGGCGCTTCCGATTGCGCTCGGCCTCGTCTCACGCGGGGTCCTCCCGCTTGGCGAGGTCATCGAGCGCCTCACGTGGGGTCCGGCGCGCACGTTCAAGCTCAACGCGGGCACGATGCCCGAAGGCGCGGTCGCCGATCTCGTCGTGATCGATCCCGCGCTCGAGTGGGTCGTCACCGCGGAAGACACCTCGTCGAAGAGCAAGAACAGCCCCTTCCTCGGCAAAACGATGCGCGGGCGCGCCGTTTTCACGCTCGCGGCTGGCGTCGCGCTTTGTGATCGCATCGAGGTCACGTGAGCGCGAAACACCTGCTTGGCATGGAGTCGCTCGACAAAGGCGCCATCGTGCAGCTCCTCGATCGCGCCGACGCCATTCACGCGGGCGGCAAACCCGGCACGGCTCTCGCGGGTCACACTGTCGTGAACCTCTTCATGGAAGCCTCGACGCGCACACGCACGTCGTTCGAGATCGCCGCGAAGCGCCTTCGCGCGGACGTCGTCAACGTGTCCGAGTCGTTCTCGTCGTCGAAGAAGGGCGAGACGCTCCTCGACACCGTTCGCAACATCGACGCCATGGGCCCCACGGTGATCGTGCTTCGGCACGGATCCTCGGGCACCCCCGCGATGATCGCCAAACGCGTGCGCGCGAGCGTCGTCAACGCCGGCGACGGAACCCACGAGCACCCCACGCAGGCTCTCCTCGATTGCGGCACGATTCGCCGTCACAAGAAGCGCATCGAAGGGCTTACCGTCACGATCATCGGCGACATCCTCCATAGCCGCGTCGCGCGCTCCAATTTGCACGCGCTCGGAAAGCTCGGCGCGAACGTGCGCGTTGCCGGTCCGCGCAGTCTCTTGCCGCGCGGCGTCGAATCACTCGGCGCGCTCGTCTACGATCGCATCGAGCCCGCGCTCGAAGGCGCAGACGTCGTGATGGTGCTTCGCCTCCAACACGAACGCATGACAGGCGGGTACGTCCCGAGTCTCCGCGACTACAGCCGCTTCTTCGGCGTGAACGCGAAAAATCTCCACGCCGCCAAACACGACGCCATCGTGATGCACCCCGGCCCGATCAACCGCGGCGTCGAGCTCACGAGCGACGTCGCCGACGGCCCGCAATCGGTCGTGCTCGATCAAGTCGCCTACGGCGTCAGCGTGCGCATGGCCGTTCTCGAATCTGTCGTCTCGTGAGCGCGCGACGACTAAGGCGCAGTGCGCTGGCGCTCGAGCCAACCCGACGCGGGCGCGAGGACGATGGACTCGTCTTTGCCGTTCATCGTGATCCCGATCGGGAGCACACCACCACGCACGAGGAACGCGCCACTCGATTGCGCGTCGTGCCGCACGTAGCCACCGCGCACGGTCATCTCGCCGCGCGCCAACGTGAGATTGTCGAGTGCGAAGCGACTCTCGCTTCGCTCGAGCGTGGCATCGAGCGTGAACGCGTGCTTCGGGAGAGTGGTGAGCTCGCGACGAATCGAGGGCGACGATACGAAAAGCTCGAAGACCGGTGTCGCGTCGTCACCGGAAGCGTGCAGCTGGCCACCGATCCCGATGCCTTGCTCGCGCGACACCGTGAGTCGATCGAGCACGAGGTGCGCGTCGAATGGTGTGCGGTTCGTCACCTCGGGATTTTCGGCGGTGATCTTCGTCGCGCGAATGTCGCCGGCATTGGCGACGAAGCTCTTGTCGTCTCGCTTGTCGAACTGGAGGCTGCCGTCCACGGACGCATCGAGCGTCGTCGCGCCTTCGTGAAACGACACATGACGTGCGCTCCACGAAAGCGATTTGGCGGCGCTCACCGTGGGAACGATAAGCTCGAAGTCGTCGAAGGTATCCGGCGGTCGCGTCGCGTCCGCGGATCCGAAGACGAGGCTTGGCGTTCGCGCTTCGAGTTGAAAGGCGTTCGCCATCGGTCTAAGTGCAATCTCGAGTCCGCGCGGAAAAGCAGCGCTCGCGCCACGCCCGTCGTTCAACGTGGCGTGCGCGGTGTGCGCGCGAATTTCGGATGACGGCCCGAAGTGACCTCCGTCGAGCGATTCAGCGATGTGCAGCGTGCCGCGATCCTGCGTCGTCGTAAGTGACGCGAGCGATGCGACCGCCACGAGAGAGAGAAAGTCTCCATCGAGCGCGATTGTGCCAGTCGCGGTGTCGAGAAGCGAACGAGTCGCGACGTCGACCGGCGCAACGCGAAGATCGATCGTGCCGTGGACGCCGCTCGCGAACGCGACGCCGTCACTCTCGAAGGTCGTTTCGTCGACCTTCGCGTTGCCCCCGAACGAGACGCTCGCATCGTCGACGACGATGTCCTTCACGACGACGTGCATCGCTCCCTTCGCGCGCCGCGTCGCGCCCTTGGTTGCAAACTCCACAGCGCTCACGTCCGCAGTGATCGTGTCGATGTGCCGAGGGCTCGTGACGACTCGCCAAACATCAAACGCGACGTCGCACTCGGCGATCGTGATGGTCCATCCACCGCGCGCGGTCACGCGAAGTCCGCGAAAGTGAATTCGCCCTGGAATCCAGGTGATTCCGCGATCGAACGCGAAGCCGGCGGAGGCGCCACTCGCGAACCGCTTCGTGCTCACTGCGAGCGCGACGTTCGCCGCGACCAGATAGACCGCTTCGAGTGCGACGACCGCGAGCACCACGACTACGACCATGCGCGCCACTCGATTCTGTGGAAGCCAACGCTTGCGGGTCATCGCGGCAAGAGTACTCTCTACACGTGAGCGAGACGCGTGATTGGGCGAACGAGGTGGGTCTCGATGTTCGCGGCAAACCGGATTGGATCGTTGGCTTCGCGCTCGAGACCCACGGGAACCTGCCCGCACGACAAAACTCGGGCTACACGACGCGCTCCGAATTGTTCGTCTCGCGCAGCGTGTGGTCCGTCGACGTGTGGAAACGCGGAAGGAATTTCAGCTACGTGATTCGTCCGGGCTTCAAAAAAGATCGCGCGTACGAAAGCGGGCACAAGACGTTGAAGCTCAGGCCGCCAAAAAATCTCGCGACGATTGGGCGCTGGCTGGAGATGATCGAGAAGACGCTCGACGCGAAATTTCGGCGCGACCGCCCGACGATCCATTCGAACGTCAAAGGCGGCGCGAAGGCCATTTTCAGCTGGCTTCAAGAGCTCTGAACGCTGCGCGCACTCACTCATCGATGTGGGTACGCATCAAACCGATGTCGAGCTGGGAGAGCGGGACCTTCACGGCTCGATACGATGCTCCACCCGCGAACGATACGTCGAGCACCGACGCGCCCGCCGCGTCGACTTCGGAGAGCACGAGCGTGCTCGGCGGATGAATGCCCCAACCGATGACGGTGTGACCGTCCGCGCTTCGTCGCACGCTGCCCATCGCGAGACTCTGCGAAACGCCAAGGGCCTCCCACACGGGCGTCGCGGTGCCCACGTCAAGATCGATCGCGTACTCGACGGCGCGCGCAACACCGGCTGTCGCGCCGTGGTCGTCGAAGAGCGTGATGCTGCCGCTCGGACGAAAGCGCGCGTCGTGTTGCTCGTTGAAGGGGCCGTGCGGATCGGACACGACCGCGATGTGCGTGGCGCCGTCCTTGTTGAATGTCGTGCCGCCGAGCTTCCATCGAACCGTGCCCGTCGCATGATCGATCGCGTAGAGCGCGTTGGCTTCGCGCAGCGACAGGAGAAGCGTCGCGCCGTCGGCCGTGACGTCCACGGAGTTGCAGTGGAACGCGTCGATGACGTTCATCCCGCCGAAAGCTTCGACGATGGGCTCGACGGATTCTTGAATCGCGTCGACGTGGTCTGACGCGCGCCACGACCACACCACCGTGTTTGCACTGTCGAGCTCCTGAATGATGCAGTCGGCGAGGTTGGCGCTGCTCCCGAAGCCGAGGCTCGTGAGATTGACGTTGGTGATGATGCGATAGGTGAAGACGAGCCAGTCACCGTTCGGCATCCGTTGTAAATCGTGCTCGTCGGTGGGTGAACCGACCGCAAGCACCTTCGATTGCGTGCCGGTGTTGAGTGTGTGGAGCTCGAAGGCCTGGAGTGGGTCGTCGTTGATCGGGCCACTCGCGGCCGGCATCAGCGAGATCTGGTTTTGCGCGAGCGAGTCGACGTCGGCGATGTTGGTGCCGCGCGCGTACCAAACGGGCGTGCCGTTCGTGTCGAGGGCGATCGCGTAACGTGCGTCGTCGACGAGATAGTAGCCGGGCGTTGGAGCTCCCACGTCGGCATGCGTCGTCACGGTGATGCGTGGAAAGTCGCTCGGCAAACATCGAACCCAGTAGTCGCCCACAACGTACGCTTGATCCTCGACGAGCGTGACCGCGGTCGTGGTCGTGCCACGTGCGTAGGTCACGTCGAACGTCAGCGCGTTGTGCCCGACTTCGCAGCTGACGTAGTAGTCGTGCGTGCCAACGGCGAACGCCGGCGTCAATGATTTTGGCGTGACCTTGATGTCGACGATCGGCCCGAGGCTGTCGACGAGTGGCGGAGCGACGAACGGAGGAGGCGGACCGAGCACACTCGGGCGCCCGTCCGTCACCTCGCGAACGTCACCGCACGCGCAAAGAAGCGCGATGACGATCGAGCGCATGCCGCGAGCCTAGCAGCTCGCGGGCGTCGGATCGATGCTCGCGCGACGAACGACGGCGATGGTACAGTCCGGGTCATGCGCTCCACATTGCTTGGTCTCGTGCTCGCAGCGGTGGTGACACTGGCGCCGACCGCACTCGCCCTCCAAGCCGACGCCGGCGGCTGGTACCACACGGGCGATGCCGTTCGTCAGAAGACGGTCTTCAACGTGAACGTCTATTCGATCAGCCACGACATGAAATGCATCGTGCCGAAGAGCAAGCAGGCGGTCATCGACGTTGACTGCGACAAGCGTCTCATCTGGAAGATGATGCGCGACGTCGACAAAGGAAAAATCATCGAGGCCATGCGCGAAGCCTTCAAAGACAACAACTACGGCGACCAAGCCAAGATCAACGCGGCGCTCGCCGCCTTCAGCGCCGACTTCAAAGAGAACGCCTACGTCAAAATCAACTACGACTCGGCCGCCAAAACGACCACATTTTGGGAGCAAAACGGCGGCTCCGCAACGGTCGCCGGCGTCGACTTCATGAAGGCGACGTGGAGCGTCTGGCTCGGGAAGATCGACCCACCCTCGGTCGGCGATCGCCTCATCGCGAACTTGTGAGCACGCGTGGGCGTCGAACCTTTACAGCTTCGATCCGAAGACGCTCGCGTTCAGGAAGATCGGAAACGTGTCGTGCCTTCCGGTGGACCTCAGCTCGTTCTCGATGTCGGTCGATCGCCAGGGCACGGCGTTGATTCAAGGATGGGGGTTCGGCCCGCCGCTCCATTGGTATCTCAAGGGCGTCAGCACGGTGGACGCCGGCGGAATGACTTTCGTCGCCGATAGCCCTACGACGACGACGGACTCGCTCTACTCCGCGGTGCTCAGCGGTTCCTGGGGCGGCGACTTCTGGTTCTTCCTTCGCCCAACGGGCTCCGCGCCCGCGTGGATGGTCGGACGTTATCGCACGAGCGATCAATCGTTCAGGATCATCGTGAGCGACATCGCAGCAGCGACGAAAGAAACGGGCTTGGGCATCACAGCCGTCGCGATCTCGTCATGCGCGCCGCCGACGCCGCCGAACTAAACCACCATGATGGCCACTCGATGAACACCCGTTGGCTTGCGCGTTGGGCCTTCTTTGCGGCAGCCGTGTTGTCGCAAGCGCCGAAAAACGCAGCCGCTGATCCGGTGGTCGGTGAGACGTCGCTCGAAGTTGCGGTGGGCGCTACCGCGTCGCTCGATGTTGGCTTTGCGCGCGGTCTCCTGTGCGACGACGCGGCCGTTGTTCGAGCGGAGATCCGCGCGGCCTCGCCGACCTCGAATCGGTTGTTCGTCACGGGCCTGCGCCGCGGTGCCACGCTGTGTCGCGCGGGAACGCAAGGCGCGCCAAGCGTGCTCGTGCACATCACGGTGAAGTAGCGGTCATGGCGCGGACATCGTCACGATGGCGTTCGCGCCGGTGCACGCCTCGGAGGCATGTGCGTCGTTGGCGACTCTTGCTTGAGCCGGCCATGCGTTTCCCGACGCGAGCTCTTGGAAATCCCGTGGGCACGTATTGCGCGGCTTTTTTCGGGCGACGAACCGCCGCCGGAATTTTGCAAAGTTGGGGCAAGTCAGTTGCCACGTCGACAAAACGTTTTGCTCGCATGCTAGGTCATCGCTGTGTCGGATGCATTCGAACATCGCGTAGACGCGGTTGATGGCCTTCGCGTGCGATTCACGTCCTCTGCGATTCACCCCGATGCGGGGATCGCGTGGCCATGGCATCACGCCATTTATGCGATGGCCGGCGTCGGCGCAGACGCAGAGAATCCAATCTCCCAACACTTCGGCGACGACATGTACGTCGACGCCATCCTGCGCGACCGCTACGCAGAGATTTACGCGGAAGTCGTCGAGCGCGAGCTGACCGAAACGTCATGGGAGTTCACGGTGCTCTTCACCGACGCCCGGTGGATCCCCGCCAAAATCTCCCCCGGCTTCGAGTGGACCAGCGCCGCATAGGGTGAGGTATCGTTGAATGAGGCGTATGAATTCCAGTAGAAGCGCCTCACGCGACCGGCGAAAGTGATGATGAGCGGACGGCTGCTGTCCACTTTACTCGCGTTAGGCGTCATGGCGTGCGGCGCGCGCTCGAGTCTCGACGTGCCATCTTCGTCCGCCGACGCGGGCGTATCGTGTGCGCCGAACGTGCTCGCGACGACGACGCTCTCGCTCGTTCCCGCTGACATTTCGGTCGACGCCGAAGCAGTCATCGGCCCCTACGTCGTCAACGACTACGTCTACATCGTCCAATTGTCGGACGGGGCGACGGAGCCAAACGCGGCGTCGCCGGATCACATCGCCACGGTCGAACGCGTCCCGATCGCGGGCGGCGCGCTCACGCCAGTCGCAGCGTTTGGCGTCCGCGCAGATCGCGGTGGCGCAGTGCAACTCGCGTTCGATGCAAACTACATGTATTGGGTCGGTGATGCCGTCATCGGTGCTGGCCCGGGCGAGTCTCAGGGAACCGTCGAGCGCGCACGCCACGATGGAAGCGAGAGAGCCGTCGTTCTCGGGGGTCTCGTCCTTCCCGCCGGCGTGGCCCTCGACGAGGGCAAGCTCTACT
Organism: Polyangiales bacterium; assembly: GCA_038239005.1. Taxonomy (GTDB): domain Bacteria; phylum Myxococcota_A; class Polyangia; order Polyangiales; family Polyangiaceae; genus DASXHD01. The sequence goes on along the minus strand of JBBSFE010000043.1, from coordinate 28,155 downwards.
TCAACAACTTTCGACACTACGTTCGCATGAACGTCGACGGCACCGCACTGGAGACCGTCGATGACCAAGACACACTCTCGTTCGTTCCAGGCGCGAGCGATGTCGTCGGTGGATATTCGTACGTCCTCGGTGGCGCTGGCGTCGAGCGCGTGTCGAATAGCGGGGGCACGCTCGCGCCCGTGAGCATGATCGTCGCAAGCAACGCCCCATTCGAGACGACGGCTTTCGGCATCTCGCAGAGCGATTCGTTCGGCTTTGCGATGATCGTTCAAATCGATCCCGGCAAGCAGGATTCAGGCACGTCCGGTGCCGACTGGATCGGCGTTGGTTCGATTTCACGCTGGCCGTCATCCGGCGGAGCCGCGACGACGATCGCGAGCGGCTTTGCAGCGCGCTTCGCGACTTGGGTTCGCAGCGCGATCGACGGGGCGTACGTCTATTTCAGCGCAGCGAACGAGATCATGCGCGTCCCGGTCGCGGGCGGCACGCCCGAAAGCATCGGCCCGGCCGCTGGAGTCGGAGGGATCGCGTTCGATCAAACGCGCGTCTACTGGACGTCGCGGCAGGGCTCCGTTGCGTCGATCTACACCGCGTGCAAGTGAGCGCGTGCGCGGCGGAGGCCGACAACGGCATATGCGTCGCGCCGACACGCTGAGAGAGGGGCTGCTACGCTTCGACGATGCGCGCGTGTCTCGTCGCCATCATTCTCGCCGCGTGCGGCGGTCGCACGACGCTCGACAGTCGGTCCGATTCGCAGCCGGACGCTACACCTGACGCGAACGTCGACGCCGCGCCGTTCACGAGCGACTACAAGATCGTTTTCTCGCAATACGCCGGCGGCGGTCCGATCGAAGTCTGGCGGTCGAAGACCGCAGCGATGGCCGAGATCTCGACCTACGACGTCATCGAGACGCCGGTGTTTGCGACGTACGACGGGCGCTTCATCTCAACGGGGAAACACCCGAGCGAAGTCGCCGTGATCACCTCCGAGGGCACGATACAGAACATCCAGGAACCACCGGCCGATTCTTTCTTCACTTTGTTAGGCATACAACCCATGCGGCGCGTGTCGTCGTGGACGAATGGAACGGCGAGACGACCTGCGTCGGCACGCTTGACACGACCGGCGCGTTTTCTTCGATGGGTGCGTGCGCGCTCTCTTGACGACACATGAGGACGGTAGCGGCGAACGCGTAGTTGCAACCGCCCAGCCCGCCTCGTCCGCCACCGCGTACGTCGCACGCAGCGGAGACGATCGGTCGACGCTGACGACATAGTCAAGTGGCGGTGCACGCGCGATCACTGGGGCGGGTACGGCGGGTACTGCGGGGGATACGGTTGCGGCGGGTATGGGCCGGGCGGGCCCATCATCGTGCCGTCGATCGTTGCGAGGACTTGGTCCGTGGGCATGCCGGTCTCGGCGAGGCGGAAGGCTTCGGCCGCGCGCTCGTTGACGTAAACGATGAGGCCGTAGATGCCGACGCCGAGCGCCGTGGGCATGCAGTAACAGCTCGCGATCGAGAGCAAACACGAGCCGAGCCCGATGAATCCGAGCGTGCGACTCTTGAAGCTGACGTTGCGAACGCCCGCGATAATTTTGATGATCGATGCGATGAGCGAGATGACACCCATGCCGATGTAGATCGCGCCAAAGAGCTCGGGTGGCGGCGCCGACCCACCGCCGGATGGCGGCGGCGCGCTTTGCATCACCGTCATCATCACGGGCCCCATGATGCACAAGAGAATGCCCATGATGGCCTCGAGCCCGCCTTGCACGATGAGCAGGATCGCGACGACTTTGATGTGCCGATGCATGTGAAGCGAGCCTACGTTGCTCTGCGCCGGCGGAACAGCACGAGTGCGAGGAGCGCCGCGATCGTGAGTCCGCCGCTCGAGCTCGCGGGTGTAGCTCGGCAGCTGCAGCCGTTGCTCGCGCCCGCGTTTTCGTCGTCACCGGCGTCGCCCGCCTCGACGCCAGCGTCGATCACCTTCGGCGTGCATGCGTGCAGAGTACATGTTTCGTCGGTCTTGCATTGCGCGTCGGTGTTGCATGCGACGCATTGCCCTTTGGTGGTGTCTTCGGAGACGTCGCACACCATCGAGCCGCCCAAGCCACCGTCTGCGCCGCCGCCGCATTCGCCGTCCGTCGAGCACGCGCGGCACATGTGGCTCGTGGTGTCGCAGACGGGCAGCGCGGTTTTGCAGTCGGTGTTTTTCACGCAGCCGACGCACGTGTATGTGTCGTCGTCGCAGACGGGTGTTGCGCCGGTGCAGCTCGTCGCGTGTGCGGAGGTGCACGGCACACACTGGCCGGCTTTCTTTCCCGTGGTCGCGCACGCATCGGCGGGGTCGACGCACGCGTTGCCGCTGTCGAACGTGTTGCACGGCCTGCACGCGGGCGGAACGAGCACGCCGTCGCAAATGGGAATCGTTGCGACGCACGTCTGCGCGTAGTTCGACCAGACTTTCTGAACGCTGTAGCCCGCGACCGTTTGGCTCGTGCCTTGGCACAAGTCGGCGACCTCGTAGGAGTCCCAAGCGTTGTCGGCGAGGGTGACCCACGCAAGCGGACGCGCGCTCGGGTTGGTGGTGTTGTATTCGACGAGGCCGACCTCGGTGTCCGTCATGGCTTCGGCGAGCTCGTGCGAGTGGATGATCGTCGAAGCCGTGAACGAGAACGAGCAATTCGGGTGCACGCCGTACGGAACGCTCAATCCTTTATAGGCAAACGTTCCGTGGTACGCGCCGAAGCTCGAGCACGAGTGAAGCCCCACGAGCGTGATCGACGTGCCCGCTGGAAAGTCGACCATGTAGAGCGAGTCGACGTTGCCGCCCGCATCGAGCGCGGGCGCGGGGAGCGCGGCGCTGTTCAGTTGCGCGATGAGCTCGGTTTGAATGTCGTTGTCGCTGAGGCTCGTGGCTTTGTTGGTCGGCGTGATGACGACGTTGCTGACGAAGCTGCCGCGCCCGATGTGTTGGTTCGACCCCGGCTGCAGATCGGCGTACCCGGAAAGCCCGATGGTGTCGTATTCGGACATCCAATCGATGAACGGGCTCGCGACGACCGCCGCGTAGAACCCTTGGAGCTGCGTCATGTATGTGGAGTCGACGCTCGAGGTCCAAGAGATCTCGACGATCTTCACGTTCGAGATGACGTGCCCGCCATAATATTTGAGGTCGTTGGTGGCCCGCGCTGGGACCGCGATCGCCATCAATCCAGCCAGTGCAAGGAGGTACCGCCGCATCCGGCGATATTACGCCGAAGGATTTCGTCGGTGGCGGGTAATAGGGGCATGCGACCTCTTTTTGCGTTTGCCGGTCTCGCGTTTCTCGCGCTTTCTGCGTGCCACGCCTCTCATGAGGAGGTGCTCGAGCTTCGCACCTATGACGTGCCGAAAGGGTCGGCGAGCTCGCTCATGACGACCTTCAAGGACCTCATGTGGATGGGCGATAACAAGCTCACGGGGCGCGCCGTCGTGACGCCCGATGGACGGCTCGCGGTGCTTGCCACGCCCAGCGTGCAAACGGGCGTGCAGGCGCTCGTCGACGAGGTGACGAAACACCCGCCGACTTCCGACCAAACCGTGGAGCTTCATTATTTTCTCGTGCTCGCGAAGCCCGGCGCGGCGACGCCGTATCCGGTCGGCTCTACTGAGATCAAAGCCGCGCTCGATGAGATCGCCCACTCGCAGGGGCCGCAATCGTTTTCGATCGTGAGCCGCGCCGCGCTCTCGTCTCTTCACGACGAAGAAGCGCGACTCGACAACTTCGGCGAGAAGCTCGAAATCCGCCAGTTTGCTGTGCAGACGGGCGACGGCGTTTACGCGAAGGTGTCCATTCGCTCGAACGAGGACAAAGTCGAGACGCGCGTGCATCTCGCCGCCGACAAACTGGTCGTGCTCGGCACGGCAGGGCGCGCCATCGAAGGTGCAGAGGGCGCAACGCTCTACTATGTGGTCCGAGTTGCGCCGCGATGAATGCCCACTCGACCAAGCCACGCTCGAGCGTGCGTACATCAAGCTCGAAAAACCGATGTTCAACATCGTGTACCGCTGGCTTTGGAACGCGAGCGACGCACAAGAGGTTTGCCAAGAGGCGTTCCTCAAAGTGTGGAACGCGCGCGAGCGGGTCGACGTGACGACACTCGAGCCGCTGCTCTATCGGACCGCGTTGAACCTCGCGTCGAATCGCAGGCGCTCGGCGCGCGTCTGGCGATGGCTCGGGCTCGAAGCTGCCGAAGAAGAAACGAGCGCGGCCCGCACCGGTGAAGAAGCAGTCAACGCGACGCGCCTTCGCGCTGCAATCGAAGCGCTGCCTGAGCGATTGCGCGAGGTCATCATGCTCGCCGAGCTTGCGGAGATGTCGTACGGCGAGATCGCCGAAACGCTCTCCATCCCCGTCGGCACAGTGGGCTCGCGTCGCAATGCCGCGCTTGCTGCGCTCGCAGAAACACTCGGGTCCAGCGAGGAGTCATGAAACACGACGAGATTTTCGAACGACTGGAACCGCCGCACAATGGGCTCGCGCGGCTTCGGTCGCGCATCGACGCGGGCGACGATCGATGGTGGGTCAGCGTCGCGCGCGTGGCGCCGCTCGCGTTCGTCGCTGCGGCGATCGTGCTCGTCATCATCGTCGTGACTCGGCGAAACGATCCGATCGCCGAGGCGCGTCACCACACGGGCACGGCCGAGATCGCGCTCGGGATTGCCCCGATGCCGACCGAGACCGTCGCGGTCGACGACGACGCACGCACGACGACGGCGCTCACCGAAGTTCGAACGACGAACCCGAACGTGGCCTTCTACTGGGTGAGCTCGACCTCCTGGAAGCAGTGATCAGGGAAGCTCGGTGCACGTGAGCGTTTGACCCGCGCACGACTCTTTGCACGCAGAGTGACCGGCAGGGCAGGGCTCACACAGCTTGCAGCCGCAACCGCTCGAGCAACCGCCGGGTGGGTCGATGCAAGCCCAGCTCGTTGCGGCCACGGTTTTCACGAGGTCGAGCGTCTTCTTGCAGATCTGGTTCGACGCGCAAAAATACGGGCCGCACCCGAACGTGCCGGCGGGCGTGGAGCAGTTGCTCGAGTCGGAGAGATCGACGCCGCTCGACTCGGCGGCGCATGCGCTCGCGTAGGCGCTCGCGTCGCAACCGCAAACGCGCGCATCGGGCGGGCATGAAGCGGGAGGCGTAATGCACTGGCCGAGGACGTTGCTGCCGCCGCACGAAAAATCCGGATGCACGCACACGGCGCCGGGGCCGCATGGCAAGAGCGGCGCGCACGAGAGGGGTGGGATGCATCCCGACTCCCCAAAGAACGTCGCGCCGGGCGGGCACGTCCACAGCGCGTTGACGCACGATGCATCGACGTACGTTCCATCGCCGATGCAGCAACCGTGAGGCACGGGTGGGCAATCGCACTTCGTGGCGTCGATCGATCCAGATGGGCAGCTCCACTCGCCAAACGAGCACTCCGGTGCAACGCCCGTTTTGGTCGTGCATGACGCGACGCACGAAACATCCGTTTCGTTTGGACACGTGCCGCCATCGCCGCCGCTATCATGCACGCCTCCATCGGGCGCGCCCGCGCCGCATCCCGCGACGACCGTGACGGTCGATGTCGTCTTGGCGTGCACGGCCGCACACGTCGACGGACAGAGCTGCACCCGCTTCGGCGCTTTTGGATCGTCGACGACGAATCCGTTCGCGGTCCCGCATGCAGCCGCGTTCGCATAGAGCTGCAGCTGCGTCTCTGGATCCGTTGGCGAGAGCCGATAGGACATCGAGAGATCTTCCGGCGTCACCGTGGCGTCGCCGACCGAGGGAATCGAGTAGCGACACTTTCGGATCGTGTCGCGCAGATCATCGAGCGCCGCGACGATGTTTTGCGCCGTGTTCGGATCGGCATCGATCAAAATGGCTTTGCCTGTGCCGCCGGCTGCGGCCATGGCGTTCATCTTGTCAACGTAGCCGCTCGCGAGGCCGATGATGAACGTCAAGATGCTGGGTTGCGCCGCGAACGCATCGGCCGCGGCGGCTTCCACTTGATGCGTCGCCTCGATGTCGGACACGCCGCATCCTTCGGGGAGACCATCGGTGATCACGGCAACGGCAACATCGCGCGTTGGGTCGGCGAGCCGCACACCACGCGCGTATTCGACGCCGCCACGAAGTGCGACAGGAAGGGGCGTCGGCCCGAACCCAGGCGAGGTGCTCGCGAGCGCGTTCGTGACTTTCGTTGCGACGCCCGGCAGCAGCGCGATCGGCACGGGCGGCTGCGCGTAGGTGTCGGGGTTGCATTGGTCGCCGCTCGTGGGCGGGAAAAAATCGATGCCAACGCCGACTCCCGATTCGGCCGAGTCGTTCACGAACGCGCTGAGAGCGGCAGTGGCGCTCGTCCATTTTTGGTCGTCGTCCATCGAGCCAGAGCGATCGAGCAAGAAGTACAGGCTCACATCCGAGAACCCGCTGTCGTAGGTGGCGCGTGCGCAAAACAAATTGCTGTGAAGCGGCGGCGCATTGAGCGCAGTCCGCGCCCCGCATGCAGCGAGAACGGCGAGCGCCGCGCCGATGACGACGTGCCATCTCATCGACGAAAAATCTCGAACACGAAGAGCACGACCTCGACGGCGACGAGCACGGCGACCGTGAGCTCGAGAGCGTAGTTTCGGCGTTCTTGGGTGAGGTCCACGAAGAGCTCGAAGTTGTCTTGGATCATCCGGAGCTTCAGGTCGAGCGCGCGAAACCGATCAGCGACCTCGAACTGCGTGCGCAGACCCACGTAAAGGCGGTCGAGCGTTTCGTCTTCCCATGCGAGCTGCGGCGTATCGAGCAGCGACAGCGTGTAGATGACTTGGTTGTGCGTCGACATCCCGCTGCCGACGAAGCGAAGGAGCTCACGCCGACTCTCGGAGAGCTTGCCCGTTTGCGCGAGCCGCTCGGACACCTCTTTCAGGCGCTGGAGGATCTGGTCGACGTCCTCCTCGTAGTATTCCATTGCTGCCGACTGCGCGACCACGAGCGCGACGAGCTCCGCAAGCCGCGGATTGATCGCACGCACGACAACGCGATCGAAATGCACGCTCGGATGACTATCAGGGTCGACCTCGATCGTTGCTTGCTCTTCGAGCGGCGGATGCGGCTCCGGTCCGATGCGTTTCGAGATCGCGTCGAGCACGGCTTGCCGCTGCTCGTCAGCGACATCGACGAATGCGACTGCGCCGAAGTCATACGCAATCACCCACGAGGGCCCTTCGCATTCAGCCACGACTTGCGTCTTGGTTGCGCGAATGGTGCCGCCAGCTTTTTCGAGAAGCGGCGTGAGCTCTTTCGGCGACAGCGTCGAAGCGAACGAAAACGCGCGTACGGTCAACGTTCGCTTCACCGCGCCAAGCATACCCAACCGCCGGGGTTGGCTTTTGGCTACTTCGTCTTCTTCTTCATGCCTTGCTTCACGGCGTGTTTGACCTCTTCGACGGCGCCCTTCACTTTGCCCACTGCCGAATCGATCTTTCCTTCGTCCTCGAGCTTCTTGTTGCCGCTCGCTTTACCCGCGGCCTGTTTAACTGCGCCTTTGACCTTGCTGATGATTTCGCCCATGCGCTCCGCTGTGCAAGTTCGAAGCCGCCGCTCTGCGGCGCGAAACTCTGCGAACGCCGCATCGAGTCGGAGGCGAAACTGCACAGCGTGTGGCGTTCGTGAGTACCTTAGCGCTTGGCACCGTGACGCAAGTATTCGTGGTCGCGATCCAGCGCAACGACCATCATCGCTCCGAGTGCGCCGGCCACAGCTGCCAGCAACGCGGCGAGCGCTGCGAACGCGAAGAGTCGGCAAGCGAGGCTGCCAATCCACGCGAGCCACCACGCCGCGACGAGGCCGATCGTGCGCATTCGACTCCGCCGTCGTCGTGCAGTCGCAGCCACTTCGGCAAGTGCTCGATAGGGCATGTAGACAGATGCGACCGGCACGAAAAACCAGGTGACAGCCATCGTGGGAGAGATCGAGACCGTGCATCCGAGAGACCGCGCGTTGATCACCGTGCGGTGCACCCAAACGAGAAGTGGCACGAACGCCAGCCACACCGTGAGCGATGCCGCGAGATCCGCGAGCTTCGCCGTCGGGCCGTCGCTCACCAACGCCACGATCCGTAAAGCGGTCGACGCGAACGTTGCGACGATTGCGAGCAGTCCAATGTTTCGCGCTCGCACATAGCCACGAACATCCACGAGCGATGGATCGCGCTTTGGCTTCACGCGTCGCCATCGAGATGCATCGCGGAGGACTAGGATGGCCACCGCCAGCACTGCGCCGACGATTGAAATCGTCGAAAACCATCGAACGGCGGAGCCGATCGCTTCCGGGTTCGGCGCCCACGATTGCCGTCCTTTCACGCGAACGGTCGCAAGCGCGCGTTGAGCTCGCTCGTTGACGATGGCGGCGTTCTCAGCCTCAGTGAATGTCTGAATGACGAAGTCCTCTGCGCCGAAGTACAGAGCGAAATACGCCACGAGCTTCTTCGAAGGATCAACGTGCGACCACGCGTCAAAGTTGATGCTCTCGGAGTCGATGCCATTTGCCGTCCGTACCGATGACTCATCTGGTAACGAGACGTCGAACGAATCATTCGATCTCGCGACGTTCCTCAGCGCGCGTTTCATGTCTGCGCGCGTGTCGAGCGTGAGTCCGTCTCGATCGACGCCGGTGGGGGGCGTCAACCGAATGACGCCAAACAGATAGCGCCCGGACAAGGGAAGCGGCATCGACGCAAGAAAGACGTACCGCGCTTCCTTCCCGCCCATTTGCGCCAACCGTGTTGGAATGGTGTCGACATCGATACCTGCGCACGCAGCGTCGACGCGACGCTCGAGTGGAACGAGCACGCAAGCAGATGTCGTGTCGACATCGATGGAAAAGTCGGAACCGCGGTCACGGATACTCTCCGCGTCCGCCGCGTGAGTGACCAGCAAAGCCGTGAGTGCAACCCGCCAATGCACGACGCGATGGTATCGCAATCAACGCAAGCGTGGTTGACGAGACTGTCGGTCTGCATCACGTTGCAGCGATGCGCCTCGAAACGGTTTTCGGCTTTGCGCTCGTCATCGCTTGCGCGGGTTGTGACGCGCCGCCTCTCGTTCCGGTCGACGACGCATCCGCCGACGTCGCGGTCGATGTCGCCAGTCCGGATGCGGGCGGCGATAGTGGCGCGCAGCCGGATGACATTTCGGGCGTGCTCGATCCGATTCGTCAATCGAACACTCTTCCTGCGCTCGTCGGTGCGGTGTTTCGTGGCAAGGAGCTCATTGCGATTGGGGCGTCGGGCGTTCGCAAATACGGCGATCCGACTCCAGCCACGATTGCGGATCAATGGCACCTAGGGTCCGACACGAAGGCGATGACGGCGACGCTCATCGGGATGCATATCGATCAAAATACGATTCACTTCGACCACACCATCGCGACGCTCTTCGCCGGCGAAACGATCGACCCGACCTACGCGGGTGTCACGCTCGAGCAGCTCCTCGAGCATCGTGGCGGCGCGCCGGGCACGATGCCTTCGGACATCTGGTCGCAAATGTGGGCCGACGGTGCAGCGCCGGATGCACGCATCAAAGCGGTGCGTTCGCTGCTGTCGCGGCCCGTTGCGCAACCACCGGGCACGTACGTCTACGCGAACGCCGGTTACATGATCGCAGGCGCTGCGCTCGAGCGCGTCGTTGGTACACCGTGGGAAACCATCATCGTGCAAGAGCTCTTCGGGCCGCTGCAAATGAGCTCGTGCGGGTTCGGCGCGCCGGGCACACCCAACATGGTCGTCGAGCCATGGGGTCACAACGTGAGCGGCAACACACCCGTTCCCGTTTCGCCCGGCCCGCTTGCTGACAACCCTCCATCGCTCGGCCCCGCGGGAACGGTGCATTGCTCGCTCACCGATTGGGGAAAATTTCTCGCAGTGCATCTCGCGGGCGCGCGCGGCGAGCCAACGATCGTGTCCACCGCGACGATCAAGCGTTTGCAAACACCGCCTTCGGGCGGGGACTACGCCGCCGGCTGGGTCGTGACGACGCGTCCCTGGGGCGGCGGTGATGGCACAGTGCTCACGCACTCGGGAAGTAACACGATGTGGTACGCGACCACGTGGATTGCGCCCGCGAAGAACGTGATCTTCACCGTCGCAACGAATCGTGGCGACTCTGTTGCGGCAACGGCAGTCGACAGCGCATTCGGCCCGCTCATCCAAACGTACGCGCCCTGACGAAAAGCCGAAAACTTCGGGCGCGGCGTGCGCGTTGATACGCTGCTCGCATGGCACATCCTCTTCTTCGCCCCGCGGTTTTGGTCGGTGCGATTTGTGGCGGCGTTTCTGGGCTCGCCGTCGGTGCGATGGCGGGTCCGTTCGGCGTCGGGATAGGGGTCGTCATCGGTCTCGTGAGCGGAGCCGTCGCCGCGCGCGTCATCGAGAAAGAAGACGACCGCCGCGATCATCGCACACGCGAGCTCGACGTCATCATCGGCACCACGACTGGCGACATGAGCGGCGGCCACGGCCTCCGCGAATCACGCGCCGAGATGGACCGCTGGGTGAACGAGTGGCTCACGCCGCCGCCACCGGCTGTCGGCTGACTAGAACGGATTTCGTAACCCGTAGCTCGCACACGAGCTCCCCCGCTTCGCCGCAGCGATCGGCACCAAGTTGGCCCCCTTGGCCGGCCCGCCCGGCCCGCCCTGGCCCGGCCACCCCTCAAACCCACCAGATCGCAAGGATCCTTGCGACTTACTGTGTTTAAGGGGGTGGCACGGCGAATGCGATGGCAGCGGGCAGGAGGTCGGTCGTGAATTCGAGGTCGAGCCGAAGGCTCGAGCGAACAACGCAGACGACCGACGGCGGAACGACGGAGGGAAGGCTATGAATTCTGTTTTCTTCGGGTTGAGGCGGGCTCATTGGTCGACGGTGAAGGTTTGTCTTGGCATTTTCCGGGAGGCGAAGTCGTCGCTGACGCCGGTTCGATACGACTTGCTGATGTATTTGCGGGATCACGAGGAGGAGGAGATCACGCAGAAGGACTTGCGAGCGGCCTTTGGCGTTTCGCGGGCGACGATGAGTGAGGCCGTTCTGGCGATGCTCGATCGTGGGCTCGTGTGGCGGAGCGACGCATCGGATGCCCGCACGTTTCGAGTGCAGCTGACGAAGCTCGGCATGGAGATGCTCGACTACGCTCGGGCGTGTACGAAGTGGCTTCTCGAGCAGGTGATGAACATGCTCTTTCCGGACCGCGAGATCATGCGGCTCCACGACACCGTGCACGAGTACGAACACACTCGGCGGAAGCTCGGCGACACGGCGGTGCTCGAGCTGAAGCCGCTGTGGCACCCAGATGACTAGGGCGCTGCGGTCGCGCCGTACAGACCTTCTGCGTCGATGACCTCGCCGACTGCGTTGAATCGGAGTCGCTCACATGCGCGCGTTCGCGCGGCGTCGATCGTCGCGATGTAGACGATGAACATCTCCGAGCGCGCCTCGTCCCACGCGACGTGATCGAGCGCGAAGTGGAGCGTCTCGATGCGTGCGAGCGCGCGCGTCCAGTAATCACGAAGCTCGGTCTTGCCCTCGAGCCGCGGCTTTCCGACGATGACCGCCGCCTTCGGGCTGTGGAAGACGGCGTCTGCCGCGAAGTGACCAACAACACCTTCGATGTCGCGCGCGTTCCAGTGCGTGACCCAGTCGTTTGCCCACGGCTCGATTTGTTCTCGCTTCATGGCTTGCTCCTTGATAGGTCAGTATACCTGACATGAGACGCGACGTTCGTCTAAATGAAGCCCTCGAGATCATGCACTTTGGGTTTCGCAAGCTCGTGGAGGGGCCAGATCGTGAGCTCCGGCGGCACCGACTCGCGCGAATGCACCACCGCATTCTCTACTTCATCGGGCGGAACGCCGACTCGAGCGTCGGTGAGCTCCTCGCGATCATGGACATCACGAAGCAGACGCTCCACGAGCCTCTCGCGGCGCTCGTTGCACGCGGTCTCGTCGATCGGCACGTCGACGCCGTGAGCCACAGAATCCGGCGCTTGCGACTCACGCCTCGTGGCGCCAAGCTCGAACGGAAGCTGTCGGGAGCGCAGCGTCGCCGGTTCGAGGCGATTTTCCGCCGCACCGGCGCGCGCTCGGAGCGCGGATGGTTCGAGGTGATGCACGACCTTGCTGACCGACGACCCGCTACTTGATCGGAGCGGCCCACACCGTGCCGTCGCCGAGGTTCGACCAGTAGACGCAGGCGTCGTCGGCTGCGATGGCGTACGGGCGAGGTTGCGCGCTCGCGATCGTCGTGGCGTCGCCGCCGGCGACGGGGACTTTGGAAACCTTGCCGTCTGCGGTGAAGTAGACGAATGCGCTGTCGGTTGCGACGTTGCCGACGCATGGGTTTGCGGGAGCGCCGCCGTCGATCGTGCACTCGGCCTCGAACAGCGTGCTCGCGTCGCCGCCGTCGATTGAAATCGAGCGAATGGCCGCGTGTGATGGTGAGATGCCGCCGAAGTAAACGCGTGTGCCATCGGTCGCGAGCGTGGTGGGCAATTCGAGTCCTTCGCCGCCGATCAACGTCGTCGTCGTGTTGGAAGCGATCTCGAAACGCTCGACGGATTTGTGTTGATACGAGACCCAGAAGACCCAATCGTTCGTGCTCGCGATCGTGGTGAAGGGCTGGTGAGCCTCGGCGACGACGTGCGCCTTGCCGCTCGTTTCGGCGCGCGCAACGGAGCACGCACGGAGCGTCGTCCAATAAGGAACAGCTCCGGCAGCCGTGATTTCGTATGCACCGTCTTGATTCGTTGCGACCGTCGTCGAAGATCCGCCGCTCGTCGGTGCGCTCAAGACGGCGTCGCCGCTAAATGCCGTCCAGTACACGGCGCCCGAGATCGCAACCAACCCCGAAGGTTTGCCTTGGCCTGCGGCGAGCACGACCGCGGAGCCGCCCGCTTTGGGAACGGCGTTCACCGTTCCGAGGGTGTAGTCCGTGAAGTAGACCGAGTCGTGATCGAGCGCGATGAACTGAATCGCTTTGCCGCCGCCCGCAAGTAGCGTGGGCGCCTTTGCCAAACACGGCGAGGGCAGCGTCGTGATGGAGTCGCTGCTGGCGTCGCGCGCGTTCGCCGATGCATCGTCGTGATCGTCGCGCGGCGCGGCGAGCTCCGTTCGTGCGCCACACGCGCCGAGCGTCGCGATGAATCCGACGATGATTCGGCGCGGTACTGCCATGACTTCGCGCGCAGTCTTACACGGTTTAGAACGTGAACCGGCCTTTGAAGCTCGCCGGCCACAGCACTTTGACGGCTTTCCCGCGGTGAAACGCGATCACGGCGCCTGTGAGGAGCTTCTTCTTTTTGAGCGCCGTGACCACCGTCTTCGCTGCGAGCGCGGGGTCGATCACGAACGAGAACGTGTTGATCGTGCCGCTGCCGATGTCGCCGCCATCGCAGTGTCCGTTGCCCGTCCAGCCCAGACACTCGTTGAGAAGATTTTCGACCTTGGTGCGCTTATCGAGATCCTTCGTGGAGCCCCACCCCTTGGTCTTGTATTGGACGACGAGCGTCGCGTGATCGTCGTCGGCGACGGGCTTGAACCCATCACGTTTTGGCGCGGCTGCCTCTTTCGCGATCATGCTCGCCGCGGTCACGCCCGATGGGATGCGCACGGTCTTCTTCTTCCCGGTCGTTCCGAGCGTCCCGAAGTGCACGACGAGCTTGCGCCCCACATCCCAGGCCTCCCAATACTCGGTGCGCTCTTTCGTGGTTTTGTAGAGCTTGCGCATCATGTTGGAGCGCGATCGTACAGAAGTTCACGGATTTGGCCCACGACGCCGGCACGTGCGAGAGGTGAGCATGGCAATCGTGCAGCGTCATGCGTGGACGTTCGTGATCGCGAGCTTGCTCGTGGGCTGCTCGGACTGGTCGCCTCTGCGCAGCGCGCGAGACGTCGAAGGGCAACGCGTACGCGTTCAGGCTGCCGGAAAAGACGAAGTCGTGATCGAGGAAGTCGTCACGTGTGACGACAAAGGCTTCATCATCGCGAGCCAAGTCAGCGATTGTCGCGACAACCCCGAGCGCACCTTCGACACGCGCCGCGACAAAGTCAGCGTGCGCGACAAGGACACGAAATCATCCGTCGGCATCGCCGTCGCGTGCATTCTCGCGTGCATCTTCGTTCCCGCGGGCATCGTCGGCACGGCAATCATCGGCTCGCGCTGACCGCCCGCTACCCCTTGGTGTATAGAGGTGGCCCCTCATGAAGCTCAGGCTCGGTTTTGTTTGTGCATCCTTGGTTGCGGCCGGCGCGTGCAGCAGCGGCGACGACAGCAGCGTCACCGACGCCGGCCACGACGCGACCGCCAGCGACTCCGGCGCCGATGTCCTCATCCTCAAAGACACGGGCGCGAGTGACACGAGCAGCGGCGATTCGAGCGCGACGGACGCGGGCATCGACGCGCCCATCCCGGACATCGGTTGCCTGACGGACGACGCGGGCTGCCTCGATTGCTGCTTCAACAATCACCCCGACGGCGCAGCGACGTACATCGACACGCTCATCACGTGTGCCTGCACGAAGGGCGCGACGTGTCACTCCGCGAGCAAGTGCCTCAACAACCTGTGCGCGGGCAAAGCCTCGACGACCTCGTGCGACAACTGCCTCGCCAACCCCGACGCCGGCGACTGCAACAACAACGCAGACAAAGCATGCGCGGGCGATCCTGATTGCGTGGGGCTCATCAACTGCCTCGACGTCGTGTGCGCGCCTCCACCGGACGACGCCAGCGCCGACTGATGGCTCGATTCAAAGCTCAGTCGGGTTGACCGTCTTCGGGATCGGCGTGTGGATCGTCTTAGCAGCGAAGCCGCCAGGTTTCTGCCGCCAGCGCATTTCGAATCGAACATTTCGCGGCCCGGCCGCGCTTGTCTCGCTGCCGCCGGGCGATGGCCACGCCTCGGCAAGACTCGATCGATCAAGCGACATCTGCGTTAACGCGGATAGCGGCGGCGCGTCGCGTGGAAGATGACGGCGACGCCGCCAATCGCTCCGGGAATGCACCCGGCGGCGACCATCCAGCCTTCGATATTTTGGCGGAGGCTGATGACGCCGAACGCGTTCATCGAGAGTCCGAAGATGGCGAGGCCGACGACCGAGCCTGTCGTCATGCCGGCCCACGCGAACCCGATGCGCTGACCCATCGCCGTCGAACGCATCGGGATCGCAGCGAGCTCGGCGTCGTCGTTTGGGTCGGCGTCGACCAGAAGAGCCGCGCGAAGCGCAGCCGCCGCACGCAAGTGAAGCGCGTGGCCTGGGAAGTACGCGTTTGTGATCGGTCGCTCTTCGCCGCTACGTGAGACGAGCTCGAGCCGCGCGGCGTCGATGAGTGGGTCATTGCGGCCTTGCATGACGGGTTTGATGACTCCGCGCCGCACGACGACGCGCTCGATGCGATCGAGCATGATCTCGCGCGTGCCAAAGGGGATCCCAAAAATGCTGCGTTTCACATCGAGCCGCGCGCCGTCCGGCGTGACGATGAGATCGTATCGACCAAGCTTCGCGAGCGCGAGCCCGAGGAAAACGAATGACAAGATGATCCCAGCAGCACCGATGAGCGAAACGCCGGTCGGCCCGTGGACGCGAACGTCGATGGGTGTGCCGTCGCGCACGGAGGCTTGAATGGAATCGGCGGCGCCGCGCGCTTGGTCCGGCTCGACGCCCATCAGTGTGATGGCTCTGCCTCTTTCGAGATCGAGCGTGACGATGCCGGTCTTCGAGTTTTTGGAGCCGGTCTGGATGACGACGTGCGCGCCGCGCAGCTCGGAGCGCGCAAACACGTATCGTTTTTCGACGTGGCACGTGGTCTCGTTGCACACGAGTCGCTCGGACATGAGCGCGACGAAGATCAATATCAACCCGACGAAGAGCGCCGCCGCCGAAACGCCGATGAGCGGCCATCGCGCGGGAAATGGCCCGTGGACGACGTGTCCCGCCGGAAGCGCGCGCCCTCCTGGGGACCGAAACATCATCGACGTTAGGGTATACTTCCCGCCCGCGCGTCATTCTCAAGAATCCCCACACGGAGAAAATATGCTCAAGCACTTCAATGTCCTCGCCGTCGCCGCCGTATTCATCGCTGCTCCACTCGCGCACGCGCAGGTGGATGAAGAGACTCCCGAGCAGCACGCGTACGAGGGGCGCATCGATTCGCAGATGCGCGCGTGGATTCATGAAGGGAACCACAACTCGACGGACGAAGAGCGTCAGTTCATCGAGGCTCACTGGCGCCGTGCTGCGAAGCTCTGGCGCATACGTCGCCTCGCTGCAGCCGCGAAAGACAACGCCAGCATGACGCGCGCTGATGCGCTACTCGCGCGCGCCGATCACATCCTCGAAGATCAGATTCGTCACTTCCGCGATCGCGCGCCCATCATGACAATGAACCCCGGCGCCATCGAAGTGATGGTCGCGCCGCCGCCGCCGCAAGTCGAAGTGCAGGGCGTCGCGCCCTCGCCGCGACACGTTTGGGTGCCCGGTTTTTGGCAATGGAACGGCGCGAGGCACGTGTGGGCGCGCGGTCACTGGGCCGAGCCGCCGCAAGTCGGCATGATGTACGACGCGCCCAAATGGGTTCAACACGAAGGCAAGTGGCGCTTCGAAGACGGGCGATGGCAGGTGGCTCCCGCGGCGATCGTCGTCGTGTACGAGCCGCCGCCTGTTCCGCAAGAAGTTCTCGTCGAGATGGCGCCGCCCGCGCCAATCATCGAAGTCCGCCCGGCGGGTCCAGCAAACGGCGTGTGGATTCCGGGTTACTGGCACTGGAACGGCTCGCGTCACACGTGGGTCGGCGGTCGCTGGTCGGCCGCGAAAGCTGGCATGCGCTGGGAACCGGATCACTGGGTCCGCTCGGGCAATCGCTACCAGCTCGTTCACGGTCGGTGGGGCCGGTAGGTCTCTGATAAAATCGTCATGTGAAACGACGAGACGCTCTCGGCAGGGCGGCGCTCCTCCTCGCGCTCGCCCTGCTTTTTTTTGCGCGCCCGGCGTACGTGCACGCGCGCGCCGCGGCGCTGCTGCTCAGATTTTCGGTCGCTGGCGAGCCTCGCGGCTTCGCGCGGTTCGGCATGCATGATGTGAGCGACGAAGAGACGACCCTCGATACGCCCCAAGGCAAAACGCGCGCGCGCTATTACGTGCCGCGCGGCGTTTCGAGTCCGCCGGGCATGGTCGTGTGTCATGGCGTGCATCATCTCGGCATCGACGAGCCGCGCATGAAGAAGTTCGCGCGCGCCATCGCGTCGGCGGGCGTCGTCGTGCTCACGCCCGAGCTCACGGATCTCACGCAATACCGAATCGACCCGCGAAGCGTGACGACGATTGGTCGTGCCGCGCTGGCACTTCGCACGCGCGTGTCGCGGAGTGGTGTCGGCGTGCTCGGACTCAGCTTTGCGGGCGGGCTTTCGCTTCTCGCGGCGGCGGATCCATCGTTTGCGCCGGCCATCGACTTCGTCGTCGCCGTGGGCGCGCATGACGATCTCGAGCGCGTCGCCCGTTTTTTCGTGACCGACGAAATCGAAGACGATCGCGGCAACAAAGTTCATCTCCACGCGCACGACTACGGCGCGGTGGTGCTCGTCTCGATGTACGTCGGCTCGTTCTTCGACACGCCCGATGTGGGCGCCGCACGCGAAGCGCTCCGATTGTGGCTCTGCGAAGAGTTCGACAACGCACGCGCCGCCGCGAAAAAACTCTCGCCAGCCGGGCAAGCGAAGCTCGCGCTCGTCTTCGAGCATCGCGAAGATCTTTTGCGTCCGGAGATCGAACGCGTCATCGACGCGCATCGCGCCGAGATGAAACGCGTCTCGCCGCACGACGCGCTCAGCGGCCTACGTGCGCGCGTCTTCTTGCTTCACGGTGCAGGCGACACGGTGATTCCGTCATCGGAAACGCTATGGCTCGCGCACGATGCGCCTCCGGGAAGCGTGGCCGAGGCCGTCGTGAGTCGCGCGATCGTGCACGTTGATCTCGAGGGAACGCCCACCGTGCGCGAGCGATACGATCTCGTTCACTTGCTCGCAGGCGTCATCGAATCCGCCGACCGCGAAGGCGCTGCGCCGCCCGACTAGTTTCCGTCGGGCGAGCCCACTGTGATCGAGCCGTTGCACGGGACGTCGTATGTGCGTGCTCTGCCAGTGCCGACCGCGATGGAGTGTTTGCCGCATGTCGTCGTCGGGCCGCTTCCGCCGTAGCCGATTTGGCGACCATCGACGCTGATCGGTTTGCCGGTGCCGGCCGCGAACGTCCGGAGGATTCCAGTCGCGACGGCTGCGGGCGCACGTAAGGCGCTGCGCGTCGTTGCGGTGGGTGCTGCGTGCGCGTTTGCGTTTGCGTTGGCGTTGGCGTTGGCGTTTGCGGTTGGTGTTGCGGTGACCATGGGTGGTGCTGTGACGGCTGCTGCCGTTTCGACGGGGGGGGGTGGGGCGACCGTGACCGCGGCGGCGGCGACTTCGTCTTCGTGTGCGCGATAGACAATGAGCCCAATCGCCGCGGCGACGACGCCGAAAATCAAAACGAGCACGCTCGCGAGCGCGAGCCACAAACCGATATGGCTCTTTTGCGCCGGGCGCGGCGGGACGCTCGGGAGCGACACCGGGTAATACGAAGGATGATTCGGCGCTTGGTGCACCGTCGGCATCGTCGTCGTCGGCGTCGGCTTCGTCAGGATGCGCGTTCCTCCAGAGGCCCACTCTTCCATGTCTTCATCGGAGAGATCCGTCAGCTCCTCGGAAACG
Organism: Polyangiales bacterium; assembly: GCA_038239005.1. Lineage (GTDB taxonomy): Bacteria > Myxococcota_A > Polyangia > Polyangiales > Polyangiaceae > DASXHD01. The sequence goes on along the minus strand of JBBSFE010000043.1, from coordinate 9,349 downwards.
CTCGATGAGGGCTTCGTCGCGCTCAACGCCATGAGCGGATCGACTTTGACGAGCGCTTGCGGCGGGCGCGGCGGCGGCTGAAATTGATTCATCTCTCGACTCCTTACGCGCTCCCGTTCGTTTTCTTCCCGAGCGCGCCGTATGCGGCAAGGATGGACAGGCGTCATCCGAGCTTGTAATGACGCGCTCGCAATGCCGCTCGACCCCGAATTCGTCGCCGATTGCCCCTACGGGCCTGGCGGCCTTCTCATCGACGAGATCCTCGCGATCGAGCCCGAGAACCACTTCGTTCGCGTGCGCATGCCCACGTTCGACGACCTTCCGCTGACGCGTGAACAGCGCGTACATCCGATCAAACACCCGCGTCACATCTCGGGCGGCCTGATGGTCCACATGACGGGGATGGTCGGCTTCGTTCATGCGTATTACGTGCTCGGCCTCAAACACAAAGACGGCTGGATCGGTTACGGCGGCCGCATCTACGACGCGAAATTCCGCGCCCTCGCCACGATGGACGCGCCCCTCATCCTCGAGGGCAAAGTCACCCAAGTGCGTCGCAGCGAAGCCAGCGTCTTCGCGAAGTACTCGTTCGAATTTTTCCAAAACCAAACGCTCGTCTACACGGGCGAACAAAGCGCGATGTGGATGCGCGTCGGACACGAGAAGACGGTTACGGCGTCACCTTGACGTGTCCGTCCCACTTGATTTGCCCACCCGCGAGCATCGTGAAGTAGTAGTCGCCGGGTTTCGACGGCGCGATGAGATCGCATGACATCTTGCCGGCCGAGTCCGCGATCGCGGTGCCGCCGTTGCCGACGCAGCTGACGTCGCCCGCATTCAGCAAATCTTCCGACTTCGTGAGGCGAAAGCCCCAGCCACCGACGCCGGCGCCGTAGTCCTGACCTTGTTGGTAAACGGCGATGGCTTGGATCGCGCCAACGATCGTGGTTCCACCTTTCACGCTGCCGAGGTCCGGCGACGTATCGGGCACGGAGATCTCGAAGAGCGGCGGCGCGGCCCACACGCCGGACGGAACTTGCGTGATGATGATGTTGAAGTCGACCGAGAGCCCGTTCCACTTCGCGGTGACGGTCTCGACCTCGTGGCCCTTGTTTTGATCGATCGGGAACGCGTTGTAGGTGACGCTCGCAATGCCATCCGAATCCGTCGCGACGGTGTTCGTGCCGTCGAGGATTTGCAAGTGGAGGCTCGAGCCGGTGTTGAGATCGAACGCGACCTTGTCGCCCACGACGACGTGGCCTTGTGCATCTCGCGCGCGAACGCGGATCGGATCCGTCGTTGGCCAGCCCGATGGAACGGTGCCGCCGTTCCCGGAGACCATCTCGAGCGATGCGGTCGTCGTCGGCGTGCCCGTGTCGGGTGTGCCGAGGCCCGAATCTTTTTTCGGCGAGCCCGTGTCTGCTCTTGCGTCAGAGGCTGTGCCGGCGTCATCGGAATCGCCGTCGCCTTGATGCCAGGGGTTCGAGCCACAACCGCAAACGAGAATCACCGCCGCGAGCGAGACGAGCTTCATGGCGCTCACGCTACGAGCGCATCGCGCGGCACCCCACTAAAAGGCCCTAAATTGGCTTTCGCGGTCGATCGGGAATGCGGGGTTACTTGCGGACGCGTTCGCTGAGATCGGCACCGGTCTGCGGGTTTTTCCCGTGAATCTCGATGTAGTCGACCGACGTTGCACCCGAGAGCTTGGCGTAGACGGATGTGAGGATGGCGCCCTCGACGCCGCCGACGCGCGCGCGCGCGATGGCCGTGCAGTGTCCGTCGGCCTCTTTTTTGGCGGTGACCAAGATGGGGCGCTCCATTTGCTTGAGGCGCAAATATTGGTCGCCGCCGGTTTGCGTGCGGTGCACGAGGCGCTGCTCGGAGAAGCCGTAGGGCACGTACTCGAAGATGCCGAGCGAGTGCGTGCGCACGGGCGGCGAATTTTCGAACTCGCGCCAATACGGGAAGACCGCGTCGTCGTTCACGGGAACGCAGTGGTCGTTGAGGCGGATGCCGTAGTCGACGCGGTTGCGGTCGTCGCTCTTGCTGATGAAGAACACCGTCTCGACGTCGTGCGTGCTGAATTGCATCGCATCGGCGCGCGCATCACCCGGAGAGAAGAAGACGACTGCGAAGAGAAGTGCGGCGCGACGCATGTTCACCGTCTATGACACATCGGCGTCACAAAAGCCCAAAACTCCGCGCAACCCAGAGGGGCACGGCTGAGCACATTGCGATGGCGGCGGCCGTCCACGCCCACGAAATTGCGCGCGCGCGAAGTGCGTCGGATGTTTCGCGGGCGACTTCGTACTCCGCTGCGGCGCCATCGTTGCGATACGTCGCCGTGCGCGATGTGGGCGCGATGATCGCGACCGTGCCGGGCGAAGTGGCCATGAGCGCGGGGACGAAGCGCGGGACATCGTCGATGCGAACCCACCCGCCGCCTTCGTGTGAGGCGGAAATAATCGGTGGCAGGGCGCGAGCGCGTCGCAAATTGCGAAACGCAAATGTGAGCGCGCTGAAGGCGAGCAAGAACCCAAGTGCGCCCGTGACGGCCCATCCGCGTGGCACGCCGAGCGTTCCGCGCAGCGCATCGATGTCGAGATCGGGCTGGCCGCTCGAACCATGACGCACGACCGCTTCGACGCGGTTTGGATCCGTCGCGTCCGTGATCACGACGGCGCCGGACGGATGGTGGGCATACACCGCGAGATGCGGACACCCGTCGATGGCGTCAATGTGCACGGGATCGCCCTCGAAACCCTCGTGCGAAACGTGCAGTGTGCATGTGTTGATGCCGGCGCTCCGTGGCGACGCACTCAACGTGGGGTCGAGCGTGATTGTCACGTCGCCAGTGGTGAGCGCCCCGCCGGGCTCGAGTGACACGCGCTCGAACGTTGCGAGGTACGCCTCGGGCTCGGGATGTCGGAGCGAGCGCACCGCCGCGAATGCCGACACGCCGAGAACAAAGGTCAGCGCGCCGCCCGCAACGAACGCAACACGAGCGCGAAGATGCGCAGCGACGAGCCACGCGAATGGGAGCGCGATGGTCGACGACACGAACAGGACGAGGATGGCCGCAAGTGGAATGGCGACATCTCCTGTGCCGCAACGAACGTGCGTGTAGGCGAGTGGTTGCGCGAGCGCCCAATGCGATCCGACGGCAAGGACAGGCACGACGGCGAACGCGACTGCAACCGCGGTTGCGTTCGTGCGCGCGGGCGACGCGCGCCACGCGACGAAGATGAGGACGAGCGAGGCAACGAGCGCCGCAACGCCGCCGATGGGAACTTGCGTGCCCCCTGCGAGGCGCGCGATGGATCCGATGACGAATGCAGCAAACGCAACGCCGCATGCAACGGAAGTTGCTGCGACGGCGGCGACGATCGGGCGGCGTGCCACACCCTATCTTACAACCTCCAGCGCGGTTTTCTTCCTCGGTCGCACAGCGTTTCGTGCGAAAACCCGGGCGTGGCGATGCCCCTTGAAACCCGACGGGGCAAGACCGTTCCCGTCGTGCAGCTTCGTCATCGCTTGCGTGGCTGGCTCGCGCGCCCTTGGGTAGAGGGCGCGGTCGCGCTGCTGATTCTCGCGTGGATCGGGCTAACGGTGACGGAGATCGCCGTCGCAAGCGCAGTGTGGCTCGAGTGGGTCTCGCTCGGTGTTGGCGCGCTGTTCGCGATCGAGCTCGGTTTGCGGTGGGTCGCGTCGACGAGCCGTAGGCGCTTCATTCGCGAGCACTGGGCTGACGTGATTGCGGTGCTTTCGGTCGCGCCGGGCCTCGCCGCGCTTTGGCCGGCCGCGCGTTTGTTTCGGCTGCTCCGCATCATTTTGCTCTTCACGATCGCAACGCGTTTGCCGACCGTGTTCGCGCGCCGTCGCACTGTGCGCCGCGCGCTCGCGCTCGTGGCCGTCGTGCTTCTTTCGGCGCTCACGTGTACGGCGGCGCTCATCGCGTTCGAGTCGGGGCACAACCCGGCGATTTCGACGTTCGGGCAGGCGTTCTGGTTCAGCTTGTATTCGATCTTTGCGACGCAGCCGACGCCCGAGCCGCCCATGACGCTCGGCGGGCGCATCGTGTCGCTCGTTTTGATTTTCGTCGGCCTCAGCACGTTCGCGCTCTTCACGGGCAGCGTCTCGGCGGCGGTTTTGCATCGATTGGGCAACGAAGGAGCAGCGATGGATTGGGAAGATCTCGACGGTCACCTCATCATCTGCGGTTGGAACCGCAAGGCGGAGATCATCGTTCGCGAGTACGACGCCGCACACCGCGAAGATCCAATGCCGGTCGTCGTGATCGCGCGTGTGGAAGGCAAGCCGCAATTCACCGAGAACGTGCTGCGGAAACGCGTGCTGTTTTTGGACGACGACTTCACGAAAATATCCGCGCTCGAAAAAGCGGGCATAAAAAAGGCGGCGACGTGCGTCGTCTTGAGCGACACCACGCGCGGCCGCAACGAGCGCGACGCGGATGCGCGCACGATCCTCGCGGCACTCACCGTCGAGAAGCTGAATCCGAACGTCTACACGTGCGCCGAGCTCAATCGCCGCGAGTACGCGCAGCACCTTACGCTCGGCGCAGTCGACGACTTCGTCGTGGGCGGCGAGCACAGCGCATTCCTCCTCGCGCAGGCCGCGCTCAACCGCGGCACGCTCAACGTTTTCAGCGAGCTACTGAGCTACGAATACGGCCACAAATTTTGCCGCATCGACGTGCCCGAGAGGTACATCGGGAAAACGTTCGTCGACGCATTCGTCGACATGAAACAAACGAAGAACGTGACGCTCGTCGCCGTGATGGACCCGAAAGGGAAGGCGCACATCAACGCGAGCACGCACGTGCTCGAAAAGGGTGAGTCGCTCGTCGTGATCGCCGCGCACGACTTCGAGGAGTAGGCTCGCGCGATGGACTTCTCGCTTCCCGAGACGCTCGCGCCCGTTCTCGAGCGTGTTCGCGCGATGGTGCGCGATCAGGTGCTGCCGCTCGAGCCGCTCTACGCGAGCCGCGGCTCCTTTCGCGCGCTTCGCCCCGAGCTCGAAGCCGCGCGATCGGCCGTAAAAAATGCGGGTTTGTGGGCGCCGCAACTGCCGAAGGCGTGGGGCGGGATGGGCCTCACGTTGATGGAGCACGCGCGCGTGAGCGAGGAGCTCGGGCGAAGCCTGCTCGGCCACTACGTGTTCGGTTGCCAAGCGCCCGACGCCGGCAACATGGAGCTCTTGGTTCATTTTGGAAGCGACGCGCAAAAAGAAAAATTCTTGAAGCCGCTCGCCGCCGGCGACATCCGCAGCTGCTTCGGAATGACGGAGCCCGATCGCCCAGGCTCGAACCCAACGTGGCTCGGCACGACCGCACGCAAAGACGGCGATGACTACATCATCGACGGCCACAAGTGGTTCACGACCGGCGCCGACGGCTCCACGTTCTGCATCGTGATGGCCGTCACGAGCGCGGACGGCCCACCGCACGCGCGCGCGAGTCAGATCATCGTGCCCATGAATGCGCCCGGCGTGAAGCTCGTGCGAAATATTTCGGTGATGGGCCATCCCGGCGACGACTGGATGAGTCACGCCGAGATGCGCTTCGAAGGCGTACGCGTACCGCAATCGAACCGCCTCGGTGACGAAGGCGCAGGCTTCTTGCTCGCCCAAGAACGCCTTGGGCCGGGCCGTATCCATCACGCGATGCGCTGGGTCGGCATCTGCGAACGCTCGTTCGATCTCATGTGCTCACGCGCGGCCACTCGCGAGGTGGAACCCGGCAAAGCGCTCGGCACTCGCCAAATGGTGCAGGAGTGGATCGCCGACGCCCGCGCCTCGATCCACGCCTCACGCCTGATGATCCTCCACGCCGCTTGGAAAATGGACCGCGAGGGTTCGATGGCCGCGCGCGAAGAAATCGCCCTCGTGAAATTCTTCGTGGCCGACGTCCTTCAGAAAACGGTCGACCGCGCAATCCAAACCCACGGCGCCTTGGGCCTCACCGACGACCTCCCGCTCGCCGCGTTCTACCGCTTCGAACGCGCGGCCCGCATCTACGACGGCGCCGACGAAGTCCACAAAGCCAACGTGGCCAAACGCATCCTGCGAGCCTACGGCCTCAAACCGGGCTGACGCAGCTTGACGTCGTCGTCAAGAATGGCGACAAACGCGCATGCTCTCCATTGATCTGACAGGGAAGCGCGCGGTCATCGCCGGTGTCGCAGACGACGCAGGGTTTGGGTTTGCGATCGCGAAGGCACTCGCGGAGGCCGGGGCCACGGTCGTCGCGGCGACTTGGCCGCCCGCGTACAACATTTTTACGACGCTGCTTTCGCGCGGGAAGCTCGATGCGTCGCGCAAGCTTTCGAGCGGCAAGCTCCTCGAGTTCGAGAAAATTTATCCGTTCGACGCCGCCTACGACACGCTCGCCGACGTCCCCGAGGACGTGAAGACGAGCAAGCGATACGCCGACCGCGGCGACTTCACCGTCGAGGGGCTCGCGAGCCAGCTCGTGCGCGATTTTGGCGACAAGCCCATCGACATCGTCGTGCACTCACTCGCGAACGGATCCGAAGTGAAGAAGCCGCTCATTGAAACGTCGCGCGCCGGCTACCTCGGCGCAGTGGGCGTGAGCGCGTATTCGATGGTGTCGCTCGTGTCGAAGCTCGGGCCGATCGTGCGCCCAGGCGGCTCGTTCGTCTCACTCACGTACATGGCGAGCGAGCGCGTGATCCCGGGTTACGGCGGCGGGATGTCGAGCGCCAAAGCCGCGCTCGAAAGCGACACACGCGTGCTCGCGTTCGAAGCAGGCCGAAAATGGGGAATTCGCATCAACACGATCTCCGCCGGGCCGTGGGCATCACGCGCCGCGAGCGCGATCGGGATCATCGATGCGATGGTCGAATACGCAAAAACCAACTCGCCGTTGCCCGAAGCGATCACGTCCGGTGATGTCGGCAACACCGCGGCATTTCTCTCGAGCGCGCTCGGCAGCGGAATCACCGGCACGGTCGTCTACGTCGACAAGGGCTACCACGCGATGGGCAAAGCGGTCTGATCGCGCGGATCGCGCGGGCATACGTTCTCCGCTTTCGGTGGCGGAGGCGGCGCGGCGAAACGCCAGTCGGCTTCGAACGCAGTCGTCACCGCGGAAATGACCGCGTGATCGCCGACGATGATCGCGAGCTCACGCGCGTGGCGCGTCGAGTTTTCCGAAAAGTTGGTCGACCCCAAAAATAGTTGGGTGCCGTCGACGATGATCATCTTCGCGTGCGTGTACGGCTGTTCGCGAGTCGCGGGCGCTGGCATCACGCGCGCGTCGACGTGAGCGTGATCGAGCTCGCCAACGAACTTCAAATTGCGGGTCGGGTCGCTTCCGAGATCGCACATCGGCACGAGCACGCGCACTTTCACGCCGCGATTCTCTGCGCGCGTGAACGCCGCGTGGATGGCTTTGTCGCCGAGGTTTTCGGTGCTCGCAATGATCGTCGCGTGTGCCGAGTCGATGAGTTGCGAGATGCGCGCCTCGGACTCGGGGCTCCAGACGAGCGCGGTGCTCGTTAGCCCGTCCGGTGTTTTGCCCGTCCGATGCGCGGCGTTGTCGATGTCGGCGTCGAACACTTTCAAAAAATCGGCCACCACCGCCGCGTCGTCCGTGACGACCGCGTAGTCGCGCGTGTGGTCGAAGGGCCGCGTCAGGTTCAGCGACATCACGACCGCGCGTGTGTCGTCGACGACGAACGCCTTCACGTGCGTGATGCTGAACGCAGGCGAGCTCCGCGTGACGTCGATGCCGCGATCGACGAGTCGCTGCGCGATTGCGCCGGAAGCGCGGTTGTCGAGATTTTTCGAGTCGAGAATGATGCGCACGTCGATGCCGCGCGTCTTCGCCGCGATGAGCGCGTCGACGATGTCCGGCACCGTCAGGTGGAACATCATCATGCGAATCGATTTCTTCGCGCCCGCGATTTCGTCGATCACCGGCTCTAGCCCCAAGTCCGATGGCGTGATGAAATACGAACGCACACGCGGCCCGCTCTCAGCCGTGCGCGCGCTCGAAGCGCTGGCGCTCGCCGAAACACTTGCCGTCGCGATGACGGTCGTCAGGGTTGGCGGCGACCGCGTGCACGCCGCCGCAAGCAAGAATGCGGTTATGCTCGCGCGCATGGCCGAACGCGACGTTACGCGCCCCGTCCGCAAAGGTGAAGAGGTCGACACCGCCGCGCTCGCGCGTTTTCTAGCTGTTTCCGAGGGCGACATCGCCGTCGAGCAATTCCCAGGAGGGCACTCGAACCTCACGTACCTCGTGAAAATTCCAGGGCGCGAGCTCGTGCTTCGTCGCCCGCCCGTCGGCAACACCGTGAAGAGCGCGCACGACATGGGCCGCGAGGTGCGCATGCTCACGCGTCTCGCTCCGCACTACGCGAAGGCGCCGCGCGTCGTCGCGAGCGCCGCCGACTTCTACGTGATGGAGCGCATCCGCGGAACGATCTTGCGACGAAAGCTCCCCGACGACGTCACGCTCACGCCCGCGCTCGCGCGCTCGCTCTCCGAGATGGTCGTCGACGGTCTAGTCGAGCTCCACGCGATCGATGTCGTCAAAACCGGACTCGTCGATCTCGGAAAACCAGACGGCTTCGTCGAGCGACAAGTGCGCGGATGGAGTGAGCGTTACATCGCCGCAAAAACGGACGACATCGTCGAGATGACCGATCTCGCGAAGTGGCTCGTCGAAAAAATACCGACATCGCTCGCGCCCACCATCGTTCACAACGACTGGAAGCTCGACAACCTCGTTCTCACAGACGATCTCACATCCATCGTCGGCGTTCTCGATTGGGAAATGTCGACCGTCGGTGATCCACTGATCGATCTCGGCACCACGCTCTCGTACTGGGTCGAGGCCGGCGACGACGAGCTCCTCAAAAGCGTCGCCTTCGGACCCACCATGGCCGAAGGCACACTCACGCGCCGCGAGGTCGTGGCGCGGTACGCCGAACGCTCCGGCCGCGACGTCTCGAACGCCCTTTTTTACGTGGTTTTCGCGCTCTTCAAGACCGCCGTCGTCGCCCAGCAAATTTACGCGCGCTGGAAACGCGGCGTCACGAAAGACGAACGCTTCGGCGCCTTCATCTACGGCGTCCGCGCCCTCGCCGCCCAAGCCGCCCGCGCTCGCGACACCAACTCGTACTAATTCCATCCCGAGAAAGCCGCCAAGGCGCCAAGGCGCCAGAAGAGGAGATGGGTTCGAACCGCGCGTTGGCTGCGGTTTGAACCCAATTCTCTATTCTCTTCTCGTCCGTTGGCGCCTTGGAGATTGGATGAAGTGGCTGGCCTCCACGAGGTCACCCAAAATGGGGCCTCAGGT